>NZ_NOYU01000010.1:0-686415 GCF_002258915.1 Rhodococcus sp. 05-340-2 | reverse complement strand
GATCCGGTGAATGGCGCACTGCATACGTCTGAGCGGTGCAATGGTCCATTGACGCGTTCGGGGGGCGGGGTGGGTGGGCGGAGTGTCAGCCCCGCAGACCCCAGTGCTCGATCCAGTCGAGTGCGGACATCTCCCCCGGCGCGATGCCGGCGTTGCGTGCCGACGCCTCGGCGTTGCGGATCAGGGACGAAAAATCCAATACCCGACGCCTCAGCAGGTCCTCGGCACTGTCTCCACCGTGCGAGTGATCGACCCCGATGTGTACGACGCGTAGGCCGTCGGGAATCAGCTCGTCGGGCAGGCCGGCCTTGGTGGCTCGTCCGATCACTTTCTGCGCCAGGGCGAGTGACGGCTGAGACAGGGCGATTCCGTCGACACACGATCCGCGTGCCTTCTCCGCTGCCTTCTTCTCTTCCCAGGCTCGCTCTTGTTCGGCGATGTCGATGGGGCCGTTGCCCGTTCGACCGAGGTGCGGGCTGCGGTGGGTGAGCTTGGCGACGAGTCCTGCGGCGACGTCGTCGACATCGAACGCGTTCTCGGCTGCGTCCTCAGCGATTCTGGAATGGAAGAGCACCTGCAGCAACAGGTCTCCGAGTTCTTCGCGCAGATCCACCAGGTTGCCCGCGGCGATGGCGTCGAGCAGCTCGTACGTTTCTTCGAGGAGGTAACCGCGCAACGACTCGTGGGTCTGCTGCGCTTCCCATCCGCCGAGGGTGCGCAGCCGATCCATCAGCCGGACTGCCGCGATGAGGTCGTCACCGGGAAGCTTCTCGGCGGCGATGACCCGTTCTCCGCGTGCGGTCCGTTCCTGGACGTCGGGGTTGGCGGGATCGGTGCTCACCAGCACTGCGTCGACGGCGTCGGGCGCAGCGGTTCCCGAGAACAGCCATCGCACTCGCACCGGCACTTCTTCGGTGAATTGCACTGCCCCGCCGAGAAATTCGACAGCATCCACCGGCACTTGTGTGGGTCGAACAGGGTCGAGCAGAACTACCGTCACCGCTACACCCCCACTGTTTGCTCCAACAACACCGACCGAGATGGCTTCCCGTCCAAGGATAGGATGAGATCGGCGATGAACTGCACCAATTCGACGTCGCGCACGCGCGCCGCCCCCACACCGCCGCCTTCGACACGCGGCAGCGGCAACTGCACCACTCCGGTGGTGGCCCGGTACGCAGCGCTCGGGTAGAGCCGCTTGAGGCGGATCTGCTTGGAATCGGGTAGGTCCATCGGAGCCAGCTTCACCTGTGTTCCGGCAACATTGACGTCGGTCAGGCCGTATTCCTTGGCGATCAGACGCAGCTTGGCGATGGAGACCAGTCGACCGACCTCCTCGGGCAGCGGGCCGTATCGGTCGACGAGTTCTTCGATGACCGCGTCGATGCCCTCGGAATCGGCTGCGGCAGCGAGCTTTCGATAGCCCTCGAGGCGCAACCGATCGCTGGTGACGTAGTCGGGTGGAATGTTGGCGTCGACGGGGAGGTCGATGCGCACTTCCTTGGGAGCCTCGTCGGTGGTGATGGGCTTTCCGTCGGCGGCCGCGCGGTACGCCTCGACCGCTTCACCGACGAGCCGCACGTACAGGTCGAATCCGACGCCTGCGACGTGGCCGGACTGCTCCGCACCCAGAACGTTTCCGGCACCACGGATTTCGAGGTCCTTCATCGCCACGGCCATACCGGCACCGAGGTCGGAGTTCTGCGAGATGGTCGCCAAACGGTCGTAGGCGGTCTCGGTGAGCGGCTTCTCCGGCGGGTACAGGAAGTATGCGTAGCCACGTTCACGGCTACGGCCGACGCGACCACGGAGCTGGTGTAGCTGCGACAGGCCGAGCGAATCGGACCGCTCGACGATCAGCGTGTTGGCGTTGGAGATGTCGAGGCCGGTCTCGATGATGGTGGTGCACACCAGCACGTCGGTCTCGCGCTGCCAGAATCCCTGCACGGTGCGCTCGAGTGTCTCCTCGTTCATCTGCCCGTGCGCCGTCGCCACCCTGGCCTCGGGCACCAGATCGCGAATCTTCTTGGCAGCCTTGTCGATCGAGCTGACTCGGTTGTGCACGAAGAACACCTGGCCGTCGCGCAGTAGCTCACGCCGGACGGCCGCGGCGACCTGCTTGTCGTTGTACGCACCCACGTAGGTGAGCACCGGGTGCCGCTCCTCGGGCGGGGTGAGGATGGTCGACATCTCACGGATTCCGGCGAGGCTCATCTCGAGCGTTCTCGGAATCGGAGTCGCCGACATCGTCAGGACGTCGACGTGGGTGCGGAGCGACTTGATGTGCTCCTTGTGCTCGACGCCGAAGCGCTGCTCCTCGTCGACGATGACCAACCCGAGGTCCTTCCAGGCGACACCGGTCTGCAGCAACCGGTGCGTGCCGACGACGATGTCGACCGTGCCGTCGGCCAGCCCGGCCATGACCTCCTTGGATTCGGAGCCATGGGTGAAGCGGGAGAGCCCCTTGACGGTCACCGGGAACGACGCCATCCGCGCGGTGAAGGTCTGCAGATGCTGTTGCGCAAGAAGCGTTGTCGGCACCAGCACGGCGACCTGCTTGCCGTCCTGCACCGCCTTGAACGCGGCGCGAACCGCGATCTCGGTCTTGCCGTAGCCGACGTCACCGAGAATGACGCGGTCCATCGGAACCGCCTTCTCCATATCGGCCTTGACGTCGGTGATGGCCGTCATCTGGTCGACCGTCTCGGTGAAGCCGAACGCATCCTCCATCTCGAGCTGCCACGGGGTGTCGGGCCCGAAGGCGTGCCCGGGAGCGGCCTGGCGAGCGGCGTACAGCTGCACCAGCTCGCCGGCGATCTCGCGAACTGCCTTGCGCGCCTTGCGTTTGGTGTTGGCCCAGTCGGATCCGCCGAGCTTGCTCAGAGACGGCAGCTCACCACCGACGTAACGCGAGAGCTGATCGAGCGAGTCCATCGGGACGAAGAGTCGGTCTCCGGGATGGCCCCGCTTGCTGGGTGCGTACTCGACGACGAGATATTCGCGTCGGGCGCCGCCGATGGTGCGCTCGACCATCTCGACGAATCGACCGATGCCGTGCTGATCGTGGACGACGCTGTCGCCGGCGACGAGGGCGAGCGGATCGACCTGGTTACGACGCTTCGCCGGGAGCTTGCGCCCCTCGCCCGCTGCGGCCACGCGGTTGCCGGTCAGATCGCTCTCGGTGACGACCACAAGTTTCGCGTCGGGAAACACCAGACCGTCGTGCAACGATCCGCACAGGACGTTCACGACGTCGGCGACCGGGACCGCACCGGAGTCGAGATGTGCCGCAGGCACTTCGGCCTCGGCGAGGCGTTCGATGATACGGGTGGCGGTACCTGCGCCCGCGACGGAGATGACCGCACGACCACCGGTGGCGATATGGGCTCGCAGGGTGGCGAACAGCGCCGTCAGTGCTTCCTCGGACCCACGGACCTCAGGGACCGAATCGACAGCGAGTTCGACCTCTTCGCCGTTGCCGGAGGCGAGCGGGCTGATGGTCCACCACGGACGGCCGTGAACCTGCGCGGACTCGCGAACCTGTCGAAGCGAACGGTAGGCCGAGGCACCGAGATCCAGTGACGCACCTTCGAGACTGGAGGTGTCGAGGGTGGAGGTATCGAGGGGCGCAGCTCCGCCGATCGATGCTGCCGTCCAGGATGCTTCGAGGAACTCCTGGCCCGTGCGCACCAGATCTGTTGCGCGCGTGCGGATCCGCTCGGGGTCGCAGAGCAATACGTGCGTTCCCGCGGGGAGAGTATCGGCGAGCAACTGCAATTCGCCGGGCTGCAGCAGCGGCAGCAACGCCTCCATGCCCTCCACCGGGACACCGGCGGACAGCTTGTCGAGCATCTCGACCAACGCGGTGTCGCCGGCGTTGTCGGCTGCGAGAACAGCGGCGCGGTCGCGAACTTCCTGCGTGAGAAGCAGTTCGCGGCACGGCGGCGCGATGACGAGATCGACCTCGTGATCGGGCAGCGAACGCTGATCGGAGACCGCGAACGCGCGGAGCTCGGTGATCTCGTCGCCCCAGAATTCCACACGCACCGGGTGATCCGCCGTCGGCGAGAAGAGGTCGAGGATGCCGCCGCGGACGGCGAACTCACCGCGCTTGCCGACCATGTCCACGCGCAGGTAGCCGAACTCGACGAGTCGGTGGATCAGGCCGTCGAAGTCGATGTCCAGACCGACCTTGAGGGTCACGGGTTCGATCTCGCCGAGACCGGGTGCCATCGGCTGCACCAGCGAGCGGACGGTGGTGACGATGACGCGCAGAGGATCGCCGTAATCCCTGTCGCCGGGACGAGCCAGCCGGCGGAGTACGTCCAGTCGCTTGCCGACGGTGTCTGCGCTCGGTGAGAGTCGCTCGTGCGGAAGCGTCTCCCACGACGGGAACATCACCACTCCGCCGCCGAGGATCTGGCGGAGTTCGTCGGTGAGATCGTCCGCTTCACGCCCGGTGGCGGTGACGATCAACAGCTGAGTGTGCTGGGCGATCGCGGCGGCGACGAACGGGCGAACCGAGTGCGGCCCGATGAGCGTGTGCTCGGCGGTTCCGATCGCATCGGCGACGGCCACCATGGACGAATCCGTCAGCGCGACGCTGGCCAGACCCGAGAGTTGCAGCGCCGCGTCGGGAACGATCGGGGCCGGCCCGGATGGAGAAACGGCGGGCAGGGAATCGGAAGACAACAGCAATGCTCCTACAAGCGTGTCGAGACGACGGCTGCTTACGCACAGTCCTCGGCGAGTCTATGGGAGCACACCGACAGCCCGGAAGGCGGGAGACGCCGACGGGCTACATCAGAGCTGCATCCAGCATCGCTGCGAGAGCCTCGGCAGCAGCGGCCGAGTCGTACTCCGGGTCGTGCAGGCGCTCGGTGACGATCGCGTCGATCCCACCACCGACGATGATCGCCAGGGTGCGTGAATCGACACCGGCGGTCCCGCGAGCCTCGACGGATGCGTCGATGATGTCGGCCAGCGGTCGCCATCGGTCCTCCGGGGTGTGCCCCAGAGCCGAGTTGCCGAGCGCCTCGACCAACATCCGGGTGTGTGTCGGGTGATCGCGTAGGTGGCCGACCATCGCACGCACGTACGCCTGGGGACCCTCCCGGGCGTCGACGGCCTCGACTGCGGCTGCCACGTCCTCCACGAGCGCTGCGAGAACGAACCGATACGCGGCGTCGATCACCGCGTCCTTGGTTCGGAAGTGGTACAGCACAGCCGCTTTGGTGATCCCGGCACTGTCAGCAATGCGCGCAAGCGAGACCTTCGCGTACCCGTGCTGGGCAACCGAGTCGATCGTGACGTCGATCAGCTGCGCGCGCCGAGCGCGCTCGACGAAGCTCGGTTCTCTCGTTGCCACGATCGCCAGCTTACCGTACGGTTGAATTACTTACCGATCGGTTAGGGGATTCGACATGAACGTCCGAGCACCGAACACGCGGCGTCGATACCTGAAGATCGCCGCTGGGGCGTTGACCGTGGGCGCGCTCGCCCTCGCGTTCGCGCTCCGGTCTCCCTCACCGGTCGGGCACTGGAACAGTGCAGCGAGCGAGGACCGATTTCTCGCCACCTACGACCGCGCGTTCGAGGATCTGCCCGATCCTGCGGAGACACTCGACATCAGAACCGACTACGGCGTCGTCCGCGTGTATCGGTTCGAGGGCGCCGGGACCTCCACGCACCCTCTGCTCCTGCTTCCCGGACGTTCCTCTGCCACGCCGGTGTGGGCGGCAAACCTGCCCGGCTTGCTGACGATCGGCGACGTTTATACCGTCGACCTGCTCGGCGAGCCGGGACGCAGCATCCAGGAACGGCCGATCACCAGCGACGAGGACCAGGCTGCGTGGCTAGATCAGACGCTCGATGCTCTACCCACCGACCAGGTGCATCTCGTCGGACTCTCGATCGGCGGGTGGACCGCAGCGAACCTGGCGCTGCACGACAGCACGCACCTCGCCACGCTCACGCTGATCGACCCCGCTCAGACCTTCGCCGACATTCCGTGGGGCACCGCGATTCGTGCCCTCCCTGCCGCCGTGCCCTGGCTCCCGAAATCCTGGCGGGACGGCTTCAACTCCTACACAGCAGGCGGCGCGGAAGTCGAGGACGTTCCCATCGCGGACATGATCGAAGCCGGGATGCAGGGCTACTCACTGAAGCTGCCGCAGCCCACGCGCATCACCGATGAGCGACTGGCGATGCTCGACGTGCCCGTGCTGGCAATCATCGCGGGCAGGTCGGTGATGCACGACGCTCAGCAAGCCACCGACACGGCCGAGAGAACACTGTCCGACGGAACCGTCCGGCTCTATCCCGACGCCTCACATGCCGTCAACGGCGAGTATCCGGACCGATTGCGCGACGACATTGCAGACTTCGTGATGCGGTACCGGTAGTTACGGTCCGAAGCGGATGACTCGACGCGCCGCGAACTCGCGGAAGTAGTCGAGCTTGTTGGCGGGAACCAACGCCGGCAGCAGGTAGTACCAGAGGCGCTCCATGCGCGAGGGCAGTTCCTCGGTGGTGGAGGTGGCAACAGCGACCATGTGCACGCCGGTGAGGATCTCGAGCACGAGCGATCCGATGGTGCGCGAATCCGAGTTGGGATCGATGTCGCCCTGCGCGATGGCCTTGGCGGCGAGCCTGTCGAACGACTCGCTCCACCCGGCCATGACATTGCCCTCGGTGCCGCGGTAGTCACCGATCTGATGGCTCAGCCGGAGCATGGCCGAGACCATGGGGTCGCTGACCGAGAGGTCGACGACGATGTAGGAGATGCCGATCGCCGCTTCGAGTGCGGGGATGCGTCCGTCGTTGAACTGCTGGCATGCAGTGGTCAGCCGAGTGTTGCCCTCGTCGATGACCGCACGTGCGAGTTCTTCCTTGGAACCGAAATGGAAGTACAGAGCGCCCTTGGTGACCTGGGACTGGGAAATGATTTCGCTGAGGCTCGCGTTCGCGTACCCGAGGCGCAGAAACACATTCGCTGCGCCAGCAAGCACGGTGTCGCGAGTGATCTCGGCGCGGGCCTGCCTGACCATGGGATCCGCCTTCGCAATAAGAACTGCCACTGCGCAAATTACGCCCGAACGGTACCACTGAGTGGCTTTACGTCTGGTGCCAACATGCATCGGTCCGATTGATAACCCCACCGTGGGTGACGTAGCTCTCATGGCCGACAAAGGGGACGATACCCCTCCTTTCCCAGGCGAGAGTCGAAACCGAGTCTCATTCCTCGGTCAATCGAGGGTCGGCCTCCAGATTCGTCAGTCCGTTCCAGCACAGGTTGACGACGTGCGCGGCAACCACTTCTTTCGACGGTGTTCGCACGTCGAGCCACCATTGCGCCGTCATCGACACCATTCCGACCAGCGCCTGGGCGTACATCGGGGCGAACTCGGGATCGAGTCCCCGGCGCGAGAAGTCTCCGGCCAGCATGTGCCCGACGCGACCGATGGCCTCGTTGAGCAACGACGAGTACTTGCCGTCCTCGGCAGCCGCAGGGGAATCGCGCACGAGAATGCGGAATCCGTCGGTTCGGTCCTCGATGTAGGTCAGCAGTGCAAGTGCGACGCGTTCGACGCGAATCCGTGAGCGGTTGAGGTCGAGTGATTTGGTGATCATGCCGAGCAGAGTCGACATCTCACGGTCGACGATGACGGCGTAGAGACCTTCCTTACCGCCGAAGTGCTCGTAGACGACCGGCTTGGACACATTCGCGCGGCCGGCGATCTCCTCGACCGACGAGGCCTCGTATCCGCGTTCGGCGAACAGAGTGCGGCCCACCTCGATCAACTGCTCACGCCGTTGCGTCCCGGTCATTCGGACCCGAGGTGCGCGTTCCTGCTCGGAGGCTGCGCCTGTCATGGAAAACCGCTCCCGTTACCTACCCTGCATTTCCCGACGCCGGAATCGACGCCTCCCCCACACTAGCGATGTCCGATCCATCCGTTTGTCCCTGCGGGAGTGGAGCCTGCAGGAACGACCCGGAGGGCGGTATCTGCATCGCGGTTCGACTCACCACCACCTCGCGTGCGAGGATCGTTGCGCTCAGTGGGAGCGCAGCGGCAAACGAATGAGTCGTTCGATTCGTCGGCCACTGGTGAAACCGCTGGCCGTCTATCCGCCGTGGTGTAATGGCAGCACCTCTGATTTTGGTTCAGATAGTTCAGGTTCGAGTCCTGGCGGCGGAGCGAGCAACATCATTCGTGCATACCGTCTTCGCGTCACCGCCTGAGGAGCTCAATGCCTGTGCAGACCGCCGTGGTCGTTCTCGCTGCGGGTGCAGGTACCCGAATGCGGTCGAAGACTCCGAAAGTTCTGCATCCCCTCGCCGGACGCACCATGCTCGCGCACGCCCTCCACGCGGCCGCCGACCTGGGTCCCGACCATCTCGTGACCGTCGTCGGACACGATCGCGAACGAGTGACCGAGGCCGTCCAGGACCTCGCAGCCACGTTCGGTCGCACGATTCACACCGCCGTCCAGGATCGCCAGCTCGGCACCGGACACGCAGTCCAGTGCGGTCTTGCTGCCCTGCCCGACGATTTCGAGGGCACGATCCTCGTCACCGCAGCCGACGTTCCCCTGCTCGACGGCCACACGCTCAAGGCTCTGCTCGACGAGCATCTGAGCGCCCCCCGGCCCGCGGCGGCCACGGTTCTGACCTTTCTTCCCGACGATGCCAACGGCTACGGCCGTATCGTCCGCACCGACGACGGCGAGGTGGCCGAGATCGTCGAGCACGCCGACGCCACCCCCGCTCAGGTGCTGATCGGTGAGGTCAACTCCGGCGTGTACGCGTTCGATGCCGTGGCGTTGCGCACCGCCCTCGGCAAGCTCAGCACCGCCAACGCTCAGCACGAGCTGTATCTGACCGATGTCGTCAAGATCAGCAAAGCCGACGGCAAAGCCGTCTACGGCACCCAGCTCGCCGATCCCGATCTGGTGGTGGGCGTCAACGACCGCGTCCAGCTGGCGCACGTCACCTCCGTGTTGAACCGTCACATCGTCGAACGACACATGCGCGCCGGAGTCACCGTCGTGGATCCGTCGACCACCTGGATCGACATCGACGTCACCCTCGGCGCGGACGTCCGCCTCGAACCCGGCGTCCAACTCCACGGCAAGACCCACATCGCCGACGATGCGATCGTCGGACCGGACTCGACGCTGCGTGACGTCGAGATCGGCGAGCGCGCGTCGGTCGTACGGACCCACGCCGAGCAGGCCGTGATCGGACCGGACGCCACCGTCGGACCGTTCACCTACCTGCGTCCAGGCACGGTGCTGGGCGAAGGCGGCAAACTCGGTGCCTACGTCGAGACCAAGAACGCGACGATCGGGCGCCACACCAAGGTCCCGCACCTCACCTATGTCGGCGATGCCACGATCGGCGACCACAGCAACATCGGTTGCTCCAACGTCTTCGCCAACTACGACGGCGTCAACAAGAGCCGCACGGAAATCGGATCCCACGTACGGACCGGTTCCGACTCGACGTTCGTCGCTCCCGTACATGTGGGCGACGGCGCTTACACCGGTGCAGGAACAGTGGTTCGGGACGATGTTCCTCCCGGCGCACTGGCCGTCTCCGGTGGCAAGCAACGCAATATCGAAGGCTGGGTCATGGACAACAGGCCCGGAACCGAAGCTGCGAAAGCAGCGGCGCTCGCAGATCGTGATCGGCAAGAACAAAAGGACGGCGAACAGCAGTGACCACCCCTAATTGGATCGACAACCAGAAGAACCTGATGTTGTTTTCTGGTCGAGCACATCCGGAGTTGGCCGAGCAGGTCGCCAAGGAACTCGGGATCGACGTCACCCCGCAGACCGCGCGTGACTTCGCCAACGGCGAGATCTTCGTTCGCTTCGAGGAGTCGGTCCGCGGATCGGACGCCTTCGTGCTTCAGTCGCATCCGTTCCCGCTCAACACGTGGCTGATGGAACAGCTCATCATGATCGACGCGCTCAAGCGCGGATCGGCCAAGCGCATCACCGCGATCCTGCCGTTCTACCCCTACGCCCGTCAGGACAAGAAGCACCGGGGACGCGAGCCCATCTCCGCTCGCCTGGTCGCGGATCTGCTCAAGACCGCCGGTGCCGACCGCATCATCACCGTCGACCTGCACACCGATCAGATCCAGGGCTTCTTCGACGGCCCCGTCGATCACATGCACGCACACAGCCAGCTCGCCGATCACATCCGGGCGACCTACAGCCTCGAGCACATCACCGTGGTCTCCCCCGACTCCGGCCGCGTGCGCGTCGCCGAGAAGTGGGCCGACTCGTTCGACGGCGCACCGCTGGCGTTCATCCACAAGACGCGTGACCCGTTGGTGCCCAACCAGGTCAAGTCCAATCGCGTCGTCGGTGACGTCGAAGGCCGCACCTGCATTCTCATCGACGACATGATCGACACCGGCGGCACCATCGCCGGAGCTGTGAAGGTGCTCAAGGAGGCCGGAGCCGGTGACGTCGTCATCGCCGCCACCCACGGCGTTCTGTCCAACCCGGCCGCCGAGCGTCTCGCGAACTGCGGCGCCAAGGAAGTCGTCGTCACCAACACCCTGCCGATCAGCGACGAGAAGCGCTTCGCAACGCTGACCGAGCTCTCGATCGCACCGCTGCTGGCCCGCACCATCCGCGAGGTCTTCGAAAACGGTTCCGTCACCAGCCTTTTCAACGGCAGCGCATAACAATAGGTCTGTTTCGCTCGACCGGAACCCGCCCCGCCCACCTTCCGTCCGCGCCGCATGAACTACGTCACGTCCGTGACCGGAACATGCAGCTCGCGAGACGGGGGTGTGCGGGGCGGGTTTTGTTGTCACCTAAGATGACTCGTCGTGATCGACGCAGACTCTCCCCACGGCCCGGCTGGAACTACTACGGTCAGAATTGCCCGATGGACGCCGGGCGGGTGCGTCTGGTGCGGCAGTACCGACAGCGTCGAGGAATTCCGAAACGAGCCGCGCTGCGGCCTGTGCCGCGAGAAGGAAGCCGTCATCGACGAGGCCAAGCACTTCATCGGGATGTACGGCCTGCGGCCCCTGGGCGGCACGCTGGCGTCCGAGGACGAGGAGGAGCGCGAGTACCGCGTCACCGCTCGGGATGCGCGTGAGGTGCTCAACCGTATTCGGCTCGAGAAGCTGCCCGATCCGGCCGCCGTCCGCAAAGCGTTGCGTCCCAGGGCCGCTGCTGCGGGCAACGCACCGGCCTCGCCGACATCCGGAGCACCGGCGAAGGCACCGACGAAGAAGTCGCAGGCCGGTGTCACCGGGATCGATGCGATCGAACTGCAGTCCCGTGTGCAGAAGCTGCTCGGTCAGCTCACCTCCGTCGATGAGCAGATCAGCGCTCTCGACGGCGTGCAAGGCCTCCCTGCCCGTGCGCGCATGAAGGATCTCGAACGGCAGCGGACAACCGTGCTGTCCACTCTGGCCGCGCTCGAGAAGGCTCGTCGCCGCACCAACTGATCCACGTAGTCTGATCGAGTGCTACGCAAGCGTTCGATCTCACGGCAGGTGCTCGATGTCACCTACGCCGTCGTCTTCGTTCTGCTCCTGCTGCCGTCCACTCTGAGCGGTTCCTACGGTTCTCCCGGTGTGGGCGTCCTGGCCGGATTCGGCGTCGCACTGGCAGTTCGTCGCCGGTCACCACGGCTGTCGTTGGCTCTCGCCTGGGTAGTGGCCGTCGTACAGATGGTCGGCGGGGTACTCCCCCTCGCGGCAGACACCGCGATCTTCGCGATTCTGTACTGCTCTGCCGCGTACGGCGACAGCGTCGTTCGACGCGTCGGGCTCGCGTCGGCCGTCGGCGGCGGAGTGATCGCGGCGCTGTATCTGGCGTACGTGGACGGCAATCCGTTCGGCCCGGCGACGGAAGAGGGCTACCAGGAACCTCGAATCGCGCAGTTCGCGCTCCTCCTCGCCGGCCTGTGGGCCATGCTCGGGTTGTCCTGGGCTCTGGGCCGGCTCGCCTACGCCAGGCGTACCGCCATCGAATCCGCACACGCGCGCGAGCTTGCCGAGGTGCATCAGGCCCGCGCCGAACACGAAGTGGCAATCGAGCAGGAGCGCAACAGAATTGCCCGCGACATGCACGACATCGTGGCGCATTCGCTCGCCGTCGTGATCGCGCAGGCCGACGGTGCGCGGTATGTGCGCGCCGTCGATCCCGCTGCCGTCGACACTGCACTGACGACCATCTCCGACACCGCGCGCGAGGCACTGTCCGACGTTCGAGTGTTGCTCGGACAGCTTCGGCACAGTCAGGGCGATCTACCGAACCCGACACCCGACGATCTCGAGCGCCTGTTCGACCAAGTGCGTGCGACCGGACTGACCATCGACTCCTCGATCGACACCACGTCGGTGTCGTTGGGAGCCGGTGCGCACCTGGCGCTCTACCGGATCGCGCAGGAATCGCTGACCAATGCCCTACGTCACGGCGACCCCGACAAGCCGGTGACGGTCACCATCGAATCCGACTCCGCCGGCACAGAACTGGCGGTGCGCAACAGTGTGTCCTCGGTGCGGTCGGCGTCGGAATCGGGCGGCCACGGAATCGCCGGCATGAAGGAACGCGCCAGCCTCGCCGGTGGCATGTGCACCGCGTCCGGTGACGGCTCGTCGTGGACCGTGACTGCCTGGCTTCCCGCGGCCGGCTCGTCGACGAAGGGAATCAACTGATGTCCGATCGAATCAAGGTGGCTCTGGTCGACGATCAGCAGCTGTTCAGGGCCGGCATTCGCATGCTCATCTCCTCGCAGCCAGATCTGGAGTTCGTCGGTGAGGCGGGCAATGGGAAAGAAGCCGTCCAGCTCGCCGCGTCGGCGCGGCCGGACGTGATGCTCATGGACGTCCGGATGCCGGTGCTCGACGGTATCGCCGCCACCGAGCAGATCGTGGCCGCGTCCGATACTCCACCGCGCATTCTGGTGCTCACGACCTTCGATCTCGACGAGAGTGCGGCGCGAGCGATTCGGTCGGGGGCAAGTGGATTCGTGCTCAAGGACGCGGACCCGGAATTTCTGCTCGCGGCGATACGCACGGTGCATGCGGGAAACTCGGTGATCGCCGCGTCGGCGACGACGGGGCTGCTGGCGCACTTCACCCCCACACCGGTGGTGCCGAAGGTCCCTGCCGAGTTCGCCACCCTCACCGCACGGGAGAAAGAGCTCTTCCGACTCACCGCGCGCGGGCTGAGCAACTCCGAGATCGCCGCGATGGAGTTCTTGAGCGAGGCGACGGTGAAAACACACATCAGTCGCATCTTCGCCAAGCTTCGATTGCGTGACCGAGTGCAATTGGTGGTCTACGCCTTCGAGCACGGACTCACTGGAGACTGACGCCGAAGTCATCCTGCAGATGTAGTGGTCGACTACTCGAGCCTGATTACTCGCGACCGTTCGATTCATAGCGTTGTGGGCATGACAACAACGCTCCCCCCGGTCGCCCGGGCATTCCAGGTAAGCAAGTATTTCGGTGACTCGTCCAATCCGGTGAGCGCCCTCGACAACGTGTCCCTCGACATTCACGGTGGCCAGTTCACCGCCATCATGGGACCGTCCGGTTCCGGCAAGTCGACCCTGATGCATGTGATGGCAGGACTGGACAACGCCAGCTCCGGACATCTGATGCTGGCCGGTGCCGACATCACCGCGGCCAACGACGACGCACTGACCACGCTGCGCCGCACGCAGGTCGGCTTCATCTTCCAGTCGTTCAATCTCGTTCCCACCCTCGATGTTCGGGGCAACATACTGCTGCCGTTCGAGCTCGACGGCCGCGTGCCCACCGCCGAGGAGGCGGCATGGATCGAGCAGCTCATCGACACTCTGGGCTTGCAGACAAGGGTGAGCCACCGCCCGCATCAGCTCTCGGGTGGGCAGCAGCAGCGCGTCGCGATCGCCCGCGCGCTCGGTACGCGGCCGCATCTCATCTTTGCCGACGAACCCACCGGAAACCTCGATTCCCGCACCGGCCGTGAGGTTCTCGGTCTCCTGGCCGCAGCGGTACGCGAGTACGGCCAGTCGATCGTGATGGTCACGCACGACCCCATCGCAGCAAGTTACGCCGATCGCATCGTCTTCCTCGCCGACGGGCGAATCGTCAACGAACTCAGGCGTTCGAGTGCAGAACAGATCTCGAGCTACATGCTGGGAATGGAGAGCGTCCGATGAGTGGGTTGACGTCGGCTCAGGCGTCGAAAGAGCACGGAGCCAGTCTTCTGGTGACGTCGCTGGCGTCGTTCTTCGGTGTGGTGTTGATTCAGGCGACGGCGTTCCTGGTCGACATCTTCGGCGGCGGGGAAGGCGGCGCAGCCATCACCGCGCTGTACAGCGTGGCGCTGGTGTTCATCGGTCTTGCTCTGTATGTCGCGGCGGTGGTCACGTCGAACACGTTCGCGACGATCGTCGCGGGCCGCACCCGGACCATCGCCCTCCTTCGACTGTTGGGTGCCCGGGCGCGTGACCTGCGTCGATCTGTGGCGAAGGAAGGCTTCGTCGTCGGATTGTTCGGTGGTGCAGTCGGTTTGGTTCTCGGTGTCGGTGCCAGTCATCTCGCGCGTGCCGTTGCGGTCTCGGCGGGTCAGTTGCCCGATGTGGCATACACGTCCGTCCAGCCGCTGGTGATCCTTCCGGTAGTGATCGTGGTGCTGACTACGACGCTCGCGTCCTACGTCGGGTCTCGAAAAGTGCTGGACGTGACTCCTGTTCAGGCAACCGGAGGTGCCGTGGACACGGGAGTGGAGACGCCCCGATCGCGGCGGGTGCGTACAGCGCTGTCGATCGTGCTGATCGCAGGCGGAGTGGCGCTGCTCGGACTCGGGATCCTGATCGGGATGGTGAACCCGACCGGCGTTCTGGTCGCCTTCCTCGGCGGTGTCGCGTCGTTCACCGGCATCATGGTCGGTGCTTACCGAATTCTGCCCGCGACGCTGAGGCTGGTCGGGAAACTGTTCGGCCGTGGACCTGCGGCGAGATTGGCCTCGGCCAACGCAGTTCGCTATCCGGATCGCAGCACCCGCACCGCGGTGGGACTGCTCATCGGGGTGACGCTGGTGACCACGTTCGCCGTCGCGATGTTCAGCTACCGGGCGAAGCTCGTCAACGAGTACGACGAAGCGTCCGTCGACCAGGTCCTCACCGTGACAGTGGGAATCATGACCGGGCTGATCGGGTTCTCGGCCGTCATCGCGGCGGTCGGGATGGTGAACAACCTGCTGCTGAGCATTCTGCAGCGCACCCGAGAGATCGGTCTGTTGCGTGCACTCGGATTCACCCGCACTCAGATTCGGGCGATGATCGTCTCGGAGAGCAGTCAGATGGTGATCGCCTCGATGGGCTTGGGTTTGATTCTCGGCATCGGATACGGCTGGGCCGCAGCGCAATCGCTGCTCGGCTCACTGGATTCACGCGGACTCACTGCTCCCACTCTGCCGTGGGCCGTGATCGCCGGAACCGTGCTGTGCGGTGGACTCCTCGCGCTCGGGGCCTCACTGACTCCGGCACGACGTGCGAATCAAATTTCGCCGGTGGTCGCGTTGGCGGATGCCTGAACTCGAGGTCGACCGTGCTGGGCGACGACGGCCGGGCAGGGTTGCACACTACCGACGCCGATCGACGGGATTCCGTCGATCGGCGTCCGTAGCGTGCACTGGTGCCCACTCTGCCTGGCCTGCCTGTGGATAACGTCATCGAGTTATCCACAATTGCGAGATTGCCACTGTTGCACGGGCTCCCCAGCCGCAACGGTGTACCAATGGGGGTTTACACGGTGCAGCAGTTGATGGCGCAAGGGCTCAGTACGAGCGGTATTTCGAGACGATCGCAGTCGGGAGAGCTCGTGCGCCTGCTGCCGAAGGTCTACGCGACGGAGAAACCGGACTACTTCGGACTGTGCACCGGTGTGACTCTGTGGAAACCGGACGCCGTGTTGAGCCACGAAAGTGCGGCCTGGTTGTGGGGACTGATCGAGTACGAACCGCGTCTGGTCGACGTCACGGTGGCCCCGAACGTCCAGTCGAGGTCGGTGCCGTGGGTTCGAATACATCGCCGACGCCTCGTCGAGGTCCAGCTCCACCGAGGCCTGCGAGTGGTGTCACTGGAGCAGACATTCGTCGACGTCGCGACCTCGCTGTCGACGCCCGATCTCGAGAAGTTCTTCGACAACGCCATCGACCATCATCTGCCGTGGCGACGGGTCGCCACACTGTGTGACACGGCACAGCGAATGCACGGGATGGCTGCCGTCCGGAAGCAGCTTCGAACGTGCTGCCCGAGAACACGATCCGAGCCGGAGCGCGTGGTAGCGCGGGCGTTGACCGCTCGCAACTTCACGATGGAGATCAATGCGCGTGTGGGGAAGTTCTACGGTGACCTGGTCGATTATCGAGCACGAGTCATCGTCGAAATCGATGGCCGAGAGTTCCATACGGATTCCGCAACGTTCAACAACGATCGTCGACGGCAGAACGAGTTGGTGCTCGATGGATGGTTGGTGCTGCGATACTCGGCGGCCACGGCGCTTGCCGACCTCGATCGCGTCGTGGACGAAATCATCACCGTGGTGCGGCGTCGCCGGAAGTCGATCGCAGCAACGGACCGTCGACTCCCGTGAAACAGTGGCCGGCACCGGGCCGGATTGCACACTACCGACGCCGATCGACGGTATCCCGTCGATCGGCAGTCGTAGCGTGCACTGGTGCCCACTCCGGTGGTCGCGTCAGCGCATGCCTAGCCCTTGCGAGCGAGGATGAGCGCGAAGCGGGATTCGGCGTCGGACCACAGATGGTCGACGTCGAATCCTGCTGCAGCGAGTTCTGCGGTGATGCCCTCGGGCCGGAATTTCGCCGAGATCTCGGTGCGTAGGTCCTCACCTGCCTCGAAGTGCACGTGCAGATCGAGATCGGCGAGATAGACATCCTGCGACGACGTCGCCCGCAGTCGCATCTCGATCCACTCCTGCTCGGCATTCCACAGCGCTACGTGCTCGAAGGCGTCGGGATCGAAGTTGCCGCCCAGGCGAGAGTTGATCACCGACAACACGTTTCGATTGAACTTCGCGGTCACTCCGGCGGCGTCGTCGTACGCCGGAACGAGAACCTTCGGATCGATCACCAGACCGACACCGAGCAACAGATACTCGCCCGGATCCAGGGCGTCGGCGATGGCTCCGAGAAACTCCCGGCGTTCCTCGGGGATCAGGTTGCCGAGCGTTCCGCCCAGAAATGCGATCGTGCGGCGATCGCCGCCCGGCAGGTTGTGCAGAGTATCGGTGAAATCGCTGACGATGCCGTGCACCTCGAGCGCCGGGAACTCCTGCGCGATCTGCTCGATGGCACCCTCGAGCGCCGAGATGGATACATCCTGTGGCACATACGTTTTCAGTGATCCGTGCTTGACTCCGGCGGAGAGCAGCAACTTCGTCTTCTCCGAGGAGCCGGAACCGAGCTCGATCAACATCGTGGATTCGGTTGCCTCGGCGACATCCAGAGCATGCTCTTCGAGGAGGGCGCGCTCGGTGCGCGTCGGGTAGTACTCCGGCAGCACCGTGATCTGCTCGAAGAGCTCGCTGCCCAGAGCGTCGTAGAAGTACTTGGGCGAGAGCCACTTCGGATCGGCAGTGAGACCGTCCCGCACGTCCTTGCGCAACTCGTCGAGCAATGCTGTGTCGGCCAGATGTACATCCACCGTGCTCATGACGCTCCTTTACGATTCCAGGCTGGAAATGGTGAGATCGGCTGTGGTGGCGACGACCATGCGTCGGTCGTCGACGAAAATCCAGTCGGGTCGATCGTCGAGGGGTTCGGAGGCGATCGTCACCGAATCCTCGGTCCGCAGAACCGACAACGAATGATGCACCGCCGTGGCGTACATGCTCTCGCCGTCCGACAGCAGAAAATTCAGGCGAGCCTTGGGCGACGTCGCGAGGACCCTGCGGACCAGCACGCGCAGGGCCGACTCGGGATCGTGGGTGCGCAGCAGGTTCCGCAGCACGACCCACAGGGCGGCGGCATCGGTGGGCGCGGGCAACGCGAGCGCGTCGATGGGCGGTACCTCCGACCACAGGTCGGCCATCGACTGCGGCCAGCCGAACACCACACCGTTGTGGCTGAAGGCCCAGTGGCCGTCGGTGAACGGGGCGCAGGCGCTGCGTTCGACCGGCATCCCGACGGTCGCCGATCGCACCGCCGCGATCACCGACGTCGAATCGATCTGCGGCAGAACATCGTCCACTGCCGGGTCGGTCCAGATCGGCATCGGGTTGCGGTAGCTGTGCAACCCTGCGTCGCCGTCCCACCACGCGACACCGAATCCGTCGGCGTTGACGGTACCGCCGCTGCGCATGTCGTTCGGTGCGAAGGATTGGGTGCGCAGTGAGTGATCACCCTGTCTCAGCAGCGATCCGACAGAGGTTGCAGCGCCCAGATACCCGAGATGACGGCACATTCAGCTGGGCTCGACGTCGCGGGCCAACCTGAATCCGCTGAAGATCTGGCGGCGGATCGGATGGTCCCAGTTGCGGAACGTCCCTCGACACGCCACCTCGTCGGTGCCGAACGAACCGCCGCGCAACACCTTGTAGTCGCCGCGGAGAAACACCTCGGAGTACTCCGCGTACGGGAACGCCTCGAACCCTGGGTACGGCTCGAAATCCGAGGAGGTCCACTCCCACACGTCACCGATCAGGTGATGCACACCGGCCGAGGAGGCACCGTCGGGATACGCCCCGACGTCTGCCGGTTCCAGATGCCGCTGGTTCAGATTGGCATGTACGGCAGTGGGTTCCGCGTCGCCCCAAGGGTAGGCGTTGCTGGTGCGAGTGTTGGCGTCGAAACGCGCGGCTTTCTCCCACTCCGCCTCCGTCGGCAGACGCTTGCCTGCCCAGCGCGCGTAGGCGTCGGCCTCGAACCAGCTGACGTGCACCACGGGCTGATGCGGGCGCACCGGCTTTCGCACGCCGAAGTTGCGACGCCACCACGTGCCATCGGAGTCGGCCTCCCAGAACTGCGGCGCGGTCAGATCGGCATCGACGCGATGCAGCCAACCCTTCTCGGTCCACAGTTCACGGCGTTCGTAACCACCGTCGGCGATGAAGTCCTCGAACTGCGCGTTGGTGATCGGGGCTCGGTCGATGGCGAAGGTCGGCACGTGCACGGCATGAGCCGGTCGCTCGTTGTCCAGTGCCCACGGGTCGAGCGAGGTCCCCATCGAGAACGTGCCACCGGCGATGACGGCCTCACCCGACACCGGCACCACCGAGGCCGGTGGAGCGGGAGCCGTCAGAACCGCGGGTCCCGAACGCAATTGATGGGTCGCGAGCATGGTCTCGTCGTGCTGCTGCTCGTGCTGGGCGATCATGCCGAACGCAAAACCGTGCTTCTCGACCGGCCTACCCTCGAACGTGCTGCGGTCCAGCACATCCCAGGCCTTGTCGCGGACGGTCTGCACGTAGACGCGCGCCTCGTCCGGCGTGAGCAGCGGAAGCGACGTGCGTGAGGAACGCGAGTGCTTGAACGCGTCGTACAGTTCGTCGATGTCGGGGCGCACCGGATCTCGACCACCGACATCGCGTACGAGCCAGAGTTCTTCCTGGCTACCGATGTGGGCGAGATCCCAGACCAGCGGACTCATCAACGGCGAGTGCTGCGCCATCAGTTCGGTCTCGTCGACGCAATCGGTCAGCGATGCACTACGGGCTCGGCTGCGAGTGAGGACCGTTTCGATCCTGCTCCTGAGTTGTTCGGCGCTCACACCGATTCCTTTCGACTGTGACTCGTCGGCGACAGGGCGTCGAACTCGTCGGGCGGCAGCCCGGCTCGGCACCGCCGAGATGCTGCCCACAGCTGTTCGGTGAACTCCCCGCCGAACTCCGCTGCGAGGTCGAGCAATTCGGTTGCGGCCCTGCGTAGGTCGTCATCTGCCAACCCGACGCGGGCTGCGTCGAGCCACCGTCCGGCCGTACCGCCGCCGATCTCGGTAGCGCGTGCGACCAGTTCGGGTGTGGACAGCAGTGCCTCGAACGCCGCCGCCGGAACCACCCACTGGCCGTCCGGCTGCGCGTCGAGATAACGAATCTCGAGGTGCCCGCAGGCGCGCACTTGGGGGAACAGAGTGGTCAGGTGATAGTCGAGATCCCCGTGCGTGGGGGCGCGACCTACAACGCCCGGATCGTCCAACCACTGTGCGAACGTCGTACCCGCAGGCGCTTCCCAGTTCTGGTCGACTCCTTGGATGCAGAGCAGCGGAACGTCGAGTGCCCAGCGTGCGTAGTCGGCAATCGGGTCTCCGGTGTTCGGAACCGCAGTCCTACTGGAATCGGTTCTGCTGGAATCGAGTTCGAGCCAGGTCCGCATCCGCTGGGATGCCCACCGCCCCGCGGGTGCACCCGCGAGTTCGGGAGAGCGCGCGAACGCAGCCACGAAGGCGGGACCGATGACGTGGAGCATGTGCCAGCGCGCGGCGACCTCGGCGCGATCACGGCCGGCGTCGACGCTCACCTGAGCCGCAGCGGTGTTGCACATCATCAACTTCCCGAAGGGGCCGATGGTGGTGAACCGATTCTCCATCGCGCAGTACCGAGGTAGAACCAGAAGGCGTTCGGGTGCCCGAGCGGTATCTGCCGGAACAGATGCGATGTCGATGCCTGCATCACCGAGAATGTCCCGCAACAGCCGCGCATCGGCGTCGAGCATCGGTGCGAGTTGAGAAACGGATGTATAAGGCGAACTGGACAATTCGACCTGACCGCCGGGTTCGACGGTGACGATGCTTCCGCCCGGCAACGACAGGGCGGGTGACTCGGGATCGATACTGCGCGGGGAATGATCACCGAGCGCAGCGGCCAGAGCCGAGAGGGTCGGACGCGTTCCGTCATCGAGGGCGGTGAGCCACTCGAGTTCGGCACCGACGAGAGCCGGTGGCCCCAGCTTGAAACACACCTTCGACACATATGCCTCTGCTGCCGGGCGCGAGCTCAGCCCGAGAGACTTCTCGTTGGACGACACTCATTCCTTCTTTCCGCACTCAACACGTTCTCCGCTACCGAACGTACCCAGCTGCGGGGATCGAAAACGCTGCGATCCCTCGTCTCGTCGAGGCTACCGATTGTGGAACTCTGGTGCCCGAGAGTTCGCTACCGAAAGGACGACCGATGCTCGATCACGACCGCATTCGACGCGACACCCCGAGTGCGTCGGGCCGGGTGTTTCTCGACAGCGCCGGATCCTCGTTACCTCCGACCGTTGTCCTCGATACCGCGATCGCGCACCTGCGCCGGGAAGCAGAAATCGGTGGCTACCAGGCTGCGGCCGAACGCCGGAACGACCTCGACGCAGTCAAGACCTCGATCGGAACCTTGATCGGAGCCCCGGCGTCGAGCATCGCACTGAGCGATTCGGCAACGCGGGCCTGGACCGACTTCTTCTACTCGGTACCGCTGTCCCCCGGCGACCGAATCCTGCTGTGCGAGGCCGAATACGCCAGCAATGCGATCTCCGCCCTCCACCGCGCCGAGGTCACCGGTGCAACGGTGGAGATCGTCCCGAGTGACGAATCGGGACGCATCGACGTGCACGCACTGGAATCGATGCTCGACGACCGAGTGAAACTGATCTCGGTGGTACACGCCCCCACCAACGGCGGTCTGATCAATCCCGCCCGTGCCGTCGCCGATCTCGCGCACCGCCACGGTGCACTGGTCCTGCTCGACGCCTGCCAGTCCATCGGGCAGATGCGCGTCGACGTCGAGGAATTGGGAGTCGATGCGCTCTCGGCCACCGGCCGCAAATGGCTGCGCGGTCCCCGCGGAACCGGCTTCCTCTACCTGCGGCCGGGATTGGCGTCGACGCTGCATCCGCCTGCCCTCGACTTGCACAGCGCCCAATGGGTCGACCGGCAGACGTATCGAATGGCCGACGACGCCACGCGATTCGAGTTCTGGGAGTGCGACGTCGCGGCCAGGCTCGCCCTCGGAGCGGCCGTGGACTATCTCCTCGAGCTCGGTATCGACCAGGTGGAAGAGGCCGTTGTCGAACGTGCCGAATACCTTCGGGCCGGGCTCCGGACGATCCCCGGGGTGACCGTGCACGACCTGGGCGACCGCAAGAGCGGCATCGTCTCGTTCACAGTGGACGGCGAAGAGCCCGAGGCTGTCCGTGACCGGCTCTGGGGCCGGGAAGTGACGGTGCGAGTCAGCTACCGCAGCTCGACGCAACTGGACATGACGAGCCGGGGACTCGACGCCGTCGTTCGTGCATCTCCCCACTATTTCGTCACGTTTGCGGAACTGGACACGATGCTCGCTGCGCTCGCAGGTGAGTGACACTTCGTAGCAGAGCCGGCAGGAGTGGAGCCGGCGGAACGACCCGTTGAACTGTCGCTCACATAGGCAGCAACCCCGATCGCCGAGACCACGAGTCCACCCACTCCGAGCCAGGTGATCGCGTCGCCGAACATCACGAATGCCCACAACATCGTCGTCGGCGGTGTCAGGTAGAGCAGCACGCCGGCGCGAGTGGGTCCGTTGCGACGCACCACGAACAGGTACGCGCCGTACGCCCCGAAGGTGGAGAGCACGACCGTCCAGGCGACAGCCGCGAGGAAGCCCGTCGTCATCGGCGGTGCGACATCGCCGGCCAGCGCACTCCACGTCATGAATCCGACTGCACTGATGGAACATTGGATCGCCATCGCGAGGGGGATCGGCTCTGTGGGGTCCAGTAGCCGTTGACCGATCGTGCCCACCGACAGTGCCAGCATGCCCGCAGCCGGTAGTAGATAGACGGGCCAGGCGAGGTCGGCACCGGACATGTCCCCCACCACCACCAGCGATACCCCGACGATCCCGACGACCAGTCCCAGGGTCTGCCGTCCTCCGACGCGTTCGCCGAAGACCCTGCTCGACGCCATCGCGACCACCAGCGGCTGCAGTGCGGCGATCAACGCGGCGACACCGGGTGGCACGCCCATCCCGATTCCGGTGATGGTGGCTCCGAGGTAGAGGAACTGACAGAACAGGCCGAGGACTGCGTGGATTCGGATGGCATGCCAGGTGGGGGTCAGCCCTCGATACCGGCACCACGCGATCAGCAGCACAACGGCGGCGAGGTAGCGCCAGGCCAGAAGGGTGTGGGCCGGTGCCTCGGCGGTTCCGAGCTCGGCTCCGATGAAGCCCGAACTCCACAGCACCACCAGTGCCGTACCTGCGATGGCGTCGACGCGTGATCTCATGAACCGATGTAAACATACAGGTCTGTATACTTGCAGTGCACCTGTCGCTCACCAGCGCTTTCGGAAGGCAACCATGCTCGACAAGCCACTCACCCCCGCCGGAGAACGCATCCTGACCGTCGCCAGCGAACTGTTCTACGCTCGCGGCATCCGCGCCGTCGGAGTCGACCTCATCGCGGAGGAGGCCGGCACCACGAAGAAGACCCTGTACGACCGATTCGGCTCCAAGGACGGCCTGGTGCAGCGATATCTCACCCGCCGGTACGGACTGTGGTGCGACCACGTGACGCAGTACGTCGAATCCCTCGACCCCGGCGACGCACGCATCCTTGGGGTGTACGACGCCCTGGACGCCTGGATGCGCAACAACCACCGCGGCTGCGGATTCGTCAACGCCTTCGCGGAGTTCGGCGGCACCGACAGCCCGGTGCTCGCGATCATCGAGTCCGAGAAGAACTGGACGAGATCGCTTTTCGCGCGACTGGCCGACGAAGCCGGATACCCCGACGCCGAACAGCTGGGAACCCGACTGTCGGTGTTGCACGAGGGCGCGGTGGTGATGGGGACGGCGGGAGCTCGCGACGACGCGATAGTGGTCGCGCGGGGCATCGCGTCCGACCTTCTCGCTGCACTCGCAGGTGCACGCACGTTCGTAGCAGGGGTCGAGCTTCCACGCACCTGACGTGGTCGTGTATTGTTTCCCAGGTTGTCTCGGCGAGGGTAGATCCGGAAATGTTCGGATCCACCGTTATCGACGCGGCTCGGCCCCGTTGGCCGCGCTCGTTCGTGTCCGCCCCGACGAGCTTGACCGCCCGACGAAGTACGCCGCAAGAACCACTTTTATCAGGAGCATCTAGCACCATGGCATCGAAGGTAAATAATCTCACCGCGCTGGTCCGCACCGAATTCGGCAAGGGCGCTGCTCGCCGCACCCGTCGCGACGGCCTCGTGCCCGCCGTTCTGTACGGACACGCCACCGACCCCCAGCACCTCGCGCTGGACGCACGCGCGTTCGCAGCGGTGCTGCGTAACGACGGCACCAACGCCGTGCTGACCCTCGACATCGACGGCAAGTCCCAGCTGGCTCTGACCAAGTCGATCGTCGTGCACCCGATCCGTCGCAGCATCGAGCACGCCGACCTCCTCGTCCTGAAGAAGGGCGAGCGCGTCACCGTCGAGGTCAACATCATCGTCGAGGGCGACGCCGCACCGGGCACCCTGGTCACCACCGATTCGACCTCGGTCGAGATCGAGGCCGACGCACTGGAGATCCCCGAGAACTTCGTCGTCTCCGTCGAAGAGGCTCAGATCGGTACCCAGATCACCGCAGCCGACCTGGACCTTCCGTCCGGCGTCACGCTGGTCTCCGATGGCGAGACGCTCCTCGTCAACGTCGTCGAGGCTCCGTCCGAAGAAGACCTCGAGGCCGACGGCGAAGGCACCGAGCCCATCTCCGAAGAGGGCGAGGCCGAGACTCAGGAAGAAGCCGAGTCCAAGGACGAGGAAAGCTCCGACGAGAGCTGATACTCACCCCGCTTGTCGAACGGCGCGTCGCTCCCCCCACGGGACCGGCGCGCCGTTCGTTTCGAATCACCGATGAGAGAATGACGACCGTGAGTGTTGACCCCGAAGCGCCGGCCCTGATCGTAGGCCTCGGCAATCCCGGACCACAGTACGAAAAGACCCGTCACAACGTGGGATTCATGGTGGCCGACGCCCTTGCCGGACGCATCGGCGGGTCGTTCTCCTCGCACAAGAAGTCCAACTCCGACATCGTGCAGGCCCGTCTCGGCAGTCGCTCGGTGATCATCGCCAAGCCGCGTACCTTCATGAATCTCTCGGGCCAGCCGGTGGCTGCGTTGGCGCGTTTCTTCTCGATCGAGCCTGCGAACATCGTGGTGGTGCACGACGAGTTGGACATCGACTTCGGTGCTCTGCGACTCAAACTCGGCGGCGGCGAAGGCGGCCACAACGGCCTCCGCTCGATCTCGCAGCACCTGAGCACCAAGGACTACCTGCGGGTGCGCGTCGGCGTCGGGCGGCCACCGGGGCGAATGGATCCGGCGTCGTTCGTGCTCAAGCCATTCTCCGCACCCGAGCGCAAGGACCTCGGCGTCGTCGTCGAGGAAGCCGCCGATGCTGCGGAGCTCCTGCTCTCGGCCGGCCTCGAAGCCGCCCAGAACAGGGTGCACCCGCGCTGATCGAGAGCGAACCTCACACCCCTGTTGTGAGGCGCGCGCCGCCTCTCGCGTCCGAGCGTGGGCGCGCACCCCGCAGAAAGGGTGTGAGGTCTGCAGCCCGTTTCAGTTCAGCAGCGACGCCGAATTCGCTCGACGCAGTTTGCCGCTCGACGTCTTCGGAATACTGCCCGGCCCCAATACCGCAACGGTTCGGGGCCGTACACCCACCTCCGAGTGCACCGCGTGGATCACTTCGCGTTCGATGCGCTTGACCTCGTCAGGGTTGTCGATGTCGTTGGTTTCCACTGCCACCGCGAAACTTTCGCGCTTGTCACCGGCATCGAGCCGAATGGCGACGGCATTGCCCGGCCGCACACCCGCAACGGTGCCCGCGGCCCGTTCGATGTCGGTGGGATAGATGTTGCGACCACCCATGATGATGACGTCCTTGATACGTCCGCAGACGACCACCAGTTCGTCCTCGGTGATGTAGCCGACGTCACCGGTATCGAGCCAGCCGTCCTCGTCGAGCGTCGACACCGGACCCTCCACGGTGATGTATCCGGGCGTGACGGCCTTGCCTCGCACCTCGATGATGCCGACGCCGCGCGCGGTGAGCACCTGCCCCTCCTTGTCGACGACGCGTCCCTCCAACCCGGGAACGAACTTGCCGAGCGTCGCGAGGGAACGGGTGTTGCCACGGGTGGACGGGACCGCGCGACCGAGGGTCTCGAGCAGGTCCGCGTCGACCACGTCGATCACCTGCCCCTGAGCGGGATCCGGAATCGACACTGCGAGAGTCGTTTCCGCCATTCCGTAGACCGGAGCCAGGGCCAGCGGGTTCAGCTTGTACCGGGCCCCGGCCTCGGCGAGCGCGGTCATGGTGTCCGGATCGACCGGCTCGGCTCCGTTCCAGGCGTAGCGCAGAGTCGACAGATCGAGATCCAGATCGTCCTCGGCCTGACTCAACCGCCGCGCCAGCAGCGAGTACGCGAAGTTGGGTGCTGCGGTGACGGTTCCGCGGTACTTGTGAATCAGCTTGGCCCACAGCAGCGGCGAGCGCAGGAAGTCCAGTGGCGTGATGCTGACGACCTCGGCACCGACCTGCATCGGCACCGACAGAAAGCCCACCATCCCCATGTCGTGGAACAGTGGCAACCAGCTGACCATCACATCGGAATCGACATCGAATTCGATGCGATCGATCATGGCGTAGGCATTGACGTAGAAGTTCTCGTGCGTGATCCGCACGGCCTTCGGCGAACCGGTCGAGCCGGACGTGAGTTGCTGCAGCGCGATATCGGACTCGGCCGTCGGCACCGGATCGATGTCGCGACCGGTCTTCATGTCCTCGATCTTCAGCACGGTGATGCCGCGCTCCTCGAGCACCGGTGCGGCGATGTCGAACGGAGCCCCGAGAATCACGGCCTTGGCCTCGATCATCCGCACGACGGTCTCGGTGTCCTCACCCCAGACGGCGAGGTCGGTCCGAGGAGTGGGCTGGTGCAGCATCGTCACCGATCCCCCGCGCATCCACGTCGCCTGGCACGCGGGCGCGATGTCGACCGGCTGACCGGCCAGGATCCCGATCGCGTCCCCGTGTTCGACGCCTGCGTCGGCCAGGGCCCCGGCCATGCGCCGCGCCTGCTCGTGGATCTCACCCCAGGACTGCCGAAGCGCCTCGTCGGGCTCGCCGGTGACCAGACCGTGCTTGCTGGTGCTCGCGGTCTCGAACATCTCTTCGGTGAACTTGCTCAACGCGCATCTCCTCGTGAGGGATCTCCCGGCCCACCGTTCACAGTAGGCACTCCCGCCCCGACCGAGGGGAACAACGGGCCGCGTATCCTTTGATTTTGCCCCGGCCACTCTTTCGGTGCCGCCCTTGCTACGAGAATGAGGTCTTCGTGAGTACCCCGTCCAGCACCCCCGACGTCGACGCAACGCTCGAAGGGTCCGGACCGGCAGCGCTCGACGAGTCCGGGACCACCCGAGGCCAGGCCAAAGAGCTCGAGACCGAGGTCGCGAGGCGTCGGACATTCGCGGTGATCTCGCACCCCGACGCCGGTAAGTCGACGCTCACCGAGGCCCTCGCCCTGCATGCACGTGTCATCTCCGAGGCCGGTGCCATCCACGGCAAAGCCGGCCGTCGCTCCACCGTCTCCGACTGGATGGAGATGGAGAAGGCCCGCGGCATCTCGGTGAGTTCGACTGCGCTGCAGTTCAATTACCAGACCTCCCCCGACGCCGAGATCACCAACGTCATCAACCTCGTCGACACCCCCGGCCACGCCGACTTCTCCGAGGACACCTACCGCGTGCTGACCGCCGTCGACGCGGCAGTGATGCTGATCGACGCCGCCAAAGGCCTCGAGCCGCAGACCCTCAAACTGTTCCAGGTGTGCCGCCAGTTCGGCATCCCGGTCATCACCGTCATCAACAAGTGGGACCGCCCGGGCCAGTCGCCGCTCGAGCTCCTCGACGAGATCGAGTCGCGGATCGGCCTCACGCCGACGCCTCTCTACTGGCCCGTCGGGATCGCCGGTGACTTCCGCGGCCTGCTCGACGTACAGGACGGCAGCTACATCCGTTTCACCCGTACCGCCGGTGGTGCGACCATCGCGCCCGAGGAATTCATGACGGCCGAGGCCGCGGCCGAGCGTGAGGGCGTCGACTGGGACACCGCCGTCGAGGAGAGCGATCTACTGATCTCGAGCGGTCAGCAGCACGATCAGGAGATGTTCCTGGCCGGTCAGACGTCGCCGGTGATCTTCGGCTCCGCGATGCTCAACTTCGGCGTCCGGCAGATTCTCGACACACTCGTGGCACTCGCTCCGTCACCCGGCCCGCGTGACGACGTCTCCGGCGGCGTACGCGAGGTCACCGATCCGTTCAGCGCGGTCGTGTTCAAGGTGCAGGCGGGCATGGACACCGCGCACCGCGACCGGCTGGCATTCATGCGCGTCGTCTCCGGAGTGTTCGAGCGCGGCATGGTCGTCACCCACTCGCAGACCAAGAAGCCGTTCACCACCAAGTACGCGTTGACGGTGTTCGGTCGCGACCGTACGACCGTCGAGAACGCCTACCCGGGAGACATCGTCGGCCTCGTCAACGCGACCGCACTGGCCCCCGGTCACACGCTCTACACCGACAAGAAGGTCGAGTTCCCGCCCATCCCGTCGTTCGCACCCGAGCACTTCTCGGCACTGCGCGTCGACAGCGCCGACAAGTACAAGAAGTTCCGCCGGGCCGTCGAGCAACTCGACTCCGAGGGCGTCGTTCAGGTGCTGCGCAACGACATTCGCGGCGACGCGTCCCCCGTGCTCGCCGCCGTCGGACCCATGCAGTTCGAGGTCGTCACCGCACGGATGAAGACCGAGTTCGGCGTCGATGCTCGCATGGAACCACTCGGATACTCCCTTGCTCGACGCACCGACGCGGCCTCGGCCGTCGAGTTGGGTCGCCAACGCGGTGTCGAGGTCTTCACCCGCACCGACGGCGCGCTGTTGGCGCTGGTGAGCGACAAGTGGCGGCTGCAGTACATCCAGAAGGAAATGCCCGAACTGACCCTCGAACCACTCGTCGCCGCCGGTGATCAGTAGCTTGCACTCGCTCGTTGCGGGCTCGTGCTGATCGACCTGCTCGACGCGGAATTCTCCGTTCTCGGGCACCCGATTCTGTGGCGTGAGGTGGTCGGCAACGGTTTCGGCCTGCTCTCGGCGATCGGTGGGATGCGACGCGTCGTGTGGGCGTGGCCGGTGGGCATCATCGGAAATGCGTTGCTGTTCACCGTCTTTCTCGGCGGCGTGTTCCATACTCCGCAGGCGCTCGATCTGTACGGCCAGGCCGGGCGACAGCTGATGTTCATCGCCGTGAGCGTCTACGGGTTGATGCGCTGGCTGCGCGATTCGAAGCGTTCAGGGGCCGCAGTCGTGCCGAGGTGGGGCACGGCGCGGGAGCGGACGGCGATGATCGTCGTCGCGATCGTGGGCACGGTGGTGTTCGCGCAACTGTTCGGCTACCTCGGCTCGTTCGGCAAGTGGGCCGACGCATGGATCTTCACCGGATCCATGCTGGCGACCTTCGGAATGGCGCGTGGCCTCACCGAGTTCTGGCTGATCTGGATTGCGGTGGACATCGTGGGCGTACCACTGCTGATCGTCGCCGGGTTCTATCCGTCCGCGGTTCTCTACCTCGTGTATGCCGCGTTCGTGGCCTGGGGATTCGCCGTGTGGTTCAGGATCCAGAACAAGAGCTTCGGTCAAAAAATGGCGTCGTAAACAATCGTGATGCTACTCTCAGCGAGTCCGAACAAACTTCGAGTACGTTTTGCGTGCTCGACGCCGACCAGACCGTCCTGATCGATACCCGATCGTGACATCTCGGCGCGGAATCACCTGGGAATCACGATGAAGTGGAAAACGACATGACTAAGGGATCGAACTACCCATTGGCCGGGATCAAGGTCGGTGGCGCTCCCGCGCATCGTTTGGCGACGCCGCCGAAGTCCGACTCCGCTTCACCCGCCGGTGTCCGCACCGATTCTTCGGCGGCAGCGCCCGCCGAGAAGGCAGTCGAGACTGCTACCACCGAGAAGTCGGAGGCAGTGGTCACGTCCACCGAGAAGGCGTCCGCAACAACGCCTGCACCAGCAACGTCGTCCGCCACGGATTCAACGACCCCCCACGCGGATCGACGTCGTCCAGAGAAGCCCGCCACGGAATCGAACGAGGTTGAAGTGACTACAAGCGATCAGATCTCAGAACACGGCCTGCCCACCAACGGCCGCTCCACGTCTCACGGCTCCACCGCCGGCTCCTCGCCGTCGCTCGGCCGCGGCCAGGGACCCGACCGTCGCACCGCCATGGGTGTCGCTTCGGTACGCATCGCAGGACGCTTGACCCAGAACGAGCTCGGCAGCCGCACCGGCGACATCCGCACCCCCGACACCTCCGTGGGCCCCGACGAGCTGCTCCAGCTCCTCGGCGAGTACCTCGTCTCGGGTGGCCTGCAGAACCCCGAGATCCACGTGCGCTCCAACGGCCAGACCATCGTGCTGGACCTGCAGAACCCCGCCAAGGGCTACCGCTGACCCCTATCGGTCACAACAGCTGCTGGAATGCCTCTGGTCGCACCATCTCGAGTACCAGAGGCTTCCATTGCGGCGCTCGGTCCTTGTCGACCAACACTGCGCGAACACCCTCGGCGAAGTCCGGTTCGGTGATGATCCACGTCGCCATCCGCAACTCCCGATCGAGACATTCACGCAACGTACTGTCCGCTCCCCGTGTGATCAGTGCGTCGGTGGCCATCAGGGATGTCGGCGACAGCGTCGCCAACTGAGTCTTCGTCGTCCGCGACCACGGGGTGTCGCACACCAGCGCGTCGATGATGTCGACGAGTGAGTTCCTCTCGAACACTGCTGCCACCGCCTCCGCGTCGAACGACAGCTCGGTCGTCGCCGGCGCAGTGGTATGTCGGTCCAACACCTCGTCGATGGCAATGCCGCCGAGGATGTCGGCTTTCAGACCGTCCACCGCGTCACTCGGGCAGAAATGCGTCGCCAATCCCAGTGCAAGCGCATCGGATCCGGTGATTCGAGTTCCCGTCAGCGCCAGGTACCGTCCGACATGGCCCGGCAGGCGCGAGAGAAAGTAGCTCGATCCCACGTCCGGCACAAAACCGATCGCCGTCTCCGGCATGGCCAACACGGCGTTCTCGGTGACGATGCGGATGCTGCCGTGAATCGAGATACCCAGGCCACCGCCGAAGGCCGCCGCTTCGATGACGGCGATGTAGGGCTTGGGGTAATTCGCGATCAGCTCATCGAGGTCGTACTCCGCCGCGAAGTACGCCGGACCGGCCTCGTGGTCACCGTCGACGACGGCCTGCCGAATCGCCTTGATGTCGCCGCCCGCGCAGAAGGCCCGAGGTGAACTGCTCGTCACCAGAACGGAAGTGACCGCGTCGTCGTCGCGCCACGCATCGAGTGCGGCGCGGATGCCCTCGATCATCGCACCGTTCAACGAGTTCAGAGCCTCCGGCCGGTTCAGGACGATATGCCCTACGGCACCGACGATCTCGGCTTCGACAACGGCCACTGTTGACTCCTTCACACGCGGATCGTTCGACGCGTAAGAGTAGCGCTATTCGCGAGACTCGACCGACCGCGGACGCGCGTCACCGGGAATGTCGGCGGACAGGCAGGGCCGCTCTTCCGCAGTGAACCAACCGCGATAGAGAAAGAGCTGTCCGAGCACCGGGCTCTTCACCTCGATCTCGATGCGATGCCGCTCCTCGGCCGCGTCCCACCACTCCCGACCGATCGTCACTGCCGACGCCACCTTGGGCAACTTCGGCGCAAGTGGGCCGAGCAGGAATCGCGGCACCTCGCTCTCGAGCACCAGGCCACCGTCGGCATCGACCTCACACCTGGTGTGCACCACCATGTCCGAGGAGAAACCCAGGTAGTCGAGGGCATAGTTGTTGGACTCCGCGGAGGACACCATCACCGAATTCATCCCCTGCGGGCGGCCCGCGAAAGCGAAGCGACGCACGAAAGACAGTGTCTCGCGGCCCAGTTCGTCGACATACGCATAGTTGGCAATGGTGAACGGCACGTCCTTGCCGACACCGGCGGGAAAGAGACCGCGCTTGCGTCCGGCCCACAGCAGCGGCGGCGGCACGAGCCGAGAATGCGTCATCTCCTCCATCACGCCCACCCCGAACTGAGCGAGATCGTCCGAGGACTGCAATCCGAAGCGCCACTGAACCTTGGGATGCAGACGGGCAAAATCCGAACCGAGTACTTCCGCGACCACCGATGCCATGTCTCCAGTATGCGCATCGGGCACGTGAGCGAAACGTCGTAGTGGGCTACGAAGCCAGGAGTGGAGCCTGCGGAACGACCCATTACTCAGAGTGGAGCCTGCGGAACGACTCATTACTCAGCCAGTCACATGCCGCAGGCTCTACTCCAGCTCTGCGGCCAGTTCCATCCATCGTTCCTCGGCGACATCCTTGTCGGCGAGGACCTGCTTGAGCTCGGTGTCGAGGGCGACGAGCTTGCCCTGCTCGGTGGACGCGTCGACGAGTTCGGCGTGCAACTCGACCTCACGCTTGGAGAGCCGAAGGACGAGCTTCTCGAGCTTGCTGAGTTCCTTGCGGGCCGCGCGCTCGGAGGCCGCATCACGGGTGGCCTTGCGCGGTGCCCCGCCGGTGGTCAACGAGTCCGGCGTCGCGTCGGCGGCGAGGATGGCCCGCCTGCGCAGGTACTCCTCGATGCCGCCGGGAAGGTTGGTGAGCTTGCCGTCGCCGAACAATGCCCACGTCGAATCACAGATGCGCTCGATCAGGTATCGATCGTGACTGATGACGACGAGGGTGCCCGCCCAGCCGTCGAGGATGTCCTCGAGCTGCTGCAGGGTGTCGATGTCCAGATCGTTGGTCGGCTCGTCGAGCAGCAGCACGTTCGGCTCGGCCATCAACACGCGAGTGAGCTGGAGCCGACGACGCTCGCCACCGGAGAGATCTCCGACGGGGGTGCGCTGACGCGCCGGGGTGAAGCCGAGCCGCTCCGCGAGCTGGCCGGCAGAGATCTCTCTGTCGCCCAGGGTGATCCGCTCGGCCACTTCCTTGACCGCGTCGAGAACACGCAGCTTCTTGGGCAGGTCGTCCAATTCCTGCTTCAGCCAACCGATCTTGACGGTCTGGCCCTGGATGCGCTTACCTGCGGCAGGCTGCAGTTCACCGGCGAGCGTGCGGAGCATCGTCGTCTTACCCGAACCGTTGACGCCGACGAGACCGACGCGCTCACCGGGAGCCAGACGCCAGGTGAAGTCCTTCACCAATTCGCGGCCGTCGGGGGTCTCGAGGCGCGCGTCCTCGAGCTCGATGACGACCTTGCCGAGACGGCGCTGAGCGAACGAGGACAACGCGACGGAGTCACGTGGGGCGGGAACGTCGGCGATCAGAGCCTCGGCCGCCTCGATGCGGTACTTCGGCTTGGATGTGCGGGCCGGGGCACCGCGGCGCAGCCACGCCAACTCCTTGCGCGCGAGGTTGCGTCGACGCTCCTCGGACGCGTCCGCCTGGCGGGACCGCTCGGCACGCGCGAACACCCAGTCGTTGTAGCCACCCTCGTAGGCCTCGACGCCACCGCCGACCACTTCCCACGTGCGATTGGCGACGGTGTCGAGGAACCAGCGATCGTGGGTGACGACCACCAGCGCACTGCGACGGCTGACCAGGTGCGCAGCCAACCACTGCACACCCTCGACGTCGAGGTGGTTGGTCGGCTCGTCGAGCACCAGCAGGTCGAGATCCTGAACCAGGGCCGCTGCCAACGCCACTCGTCGACGCTCACCGCCCGAGAGGTTGTCGATCGGCGCGTCGAGTCCCGAACTTCCTGCAGGCCCGAGATCGGCAATACCGATGCCCGTCAGGATGTTTCGCACCCGAGAGTCACCCGCCCACTCGTGCTCGGCCATTCCGAGTGGGTCGAGAACAACCTGGCCGACCGTCGAACCGGGAGGCAACACGCCGCGCTGCGTCACGACGGCCATCCGCAGACCGTTGACGCGGCTGACGCGTCCCGAATCGGGCGGCTCGATGCCGGCGAGCACCTCGAGTGTCGTGGTCTTACCGCCGCCGTTGAGGCCGACCATGCCGATCCGTTCGCCCTCCTGCACGCCGAGGGAGACGCCGTCGAGCAGCGGCTTGACGCCGAAGGACTTGCTGACGTTTTCGAGATTGACGAGATTGACCATCAGGAAAAACCAATCGATTCACTAGTGACAACACGAGCACCGGGAACCGGCCCACTCGCAACACGGACGGTGCGGCACACACCGGCACCGGACAATTCAGCGCTCACCGACACCGCCGCGTCGGCGTCGGCGCACAGGAACGCGCAGGTGGGGCCCGAGCCGGACACGATGCCCGCCAACGCCCCGGCGGTGACTCCCGCACGCAGCGTGCGACGCAACTGCGGCATCAGCGACACCGCAGCGGCCTGCAGGTCGTTGCCGAGCAACGGTGCGAGCGCACGCGCATCGCCGGACGCCAGCGCATGCATCAGATCCTCGGTGCCGCCGAGGCGAGGCGGATCACCCTTGGCACGCAGTTCGTCGAGTTCGTTGTAGACGGCGGGCGTCTGCAGACCGCCCTTCGCCAACGCCAACACCCAGTGAAAACTGTTGCGCGAGAGCACCGGAAGCAGCTTCTCCCCGCGACCGGTTCCGACCGCGGTTCCGCCGTGCAACGAGAACGGCACGTCGCTGCCGAGTTGGGCCGCTACCTCGTCGAGCTCGTCACGCGAGAGATCGAGATGCCACATCGCGTTCAGTGCCACCAGAGTCGCGGCGGCATCGGCACTTCCGCCTGCCATGCCACCGGCCACCGGGATTCCCTTGTCGATGGTGATCTCCACCGACGGCTCTCGCCCCACCCGATGCCCCAGCAACTCGGCGGCCTTCCACACCAGATTCCGCGAATCGGTGGGAACCACCCTCGCGTCGTCGCCGCGCACCCGAACCGAGAGCGTCTTGGCCGGAACCACCGACAGTTCGTCCGAGAGCGAGAGCGCCTGGAACACCGTCGTCAGCTCGTGGAAGCCGTCGGGACGCAGGTCACCGACCGACAGATGCAGATTCACCTTCGACGGGGCCCGAACGACGACGGGTGTGGGAACGACAGACAGCACGAGTAACCACAGTAGTGGAGAAACAGCGGCCGAGTTCACCACCAGGGCGGGGACGACGGGCCAATGCGGACTGTAGTTGTCCGCATTGCGTGGCATCGTGACGTCATGAAGGAAACATCGGCTCGGTTGTTGCGACTGTTGTCCCTGTTGCAAACGCGTCGTGACTGGGCGGGCGCGGAACTGGCCGAGCGGCTCGACGTCACTCCTCGCACGCTGCGGCGCGATGTGGACAAGCTGCGCGACATCGGTTACCCGGTCAATGCGACGCCGGGAGTCGGAGGCGGCTATCAACTCGGTCCCGGTGCCGAAATGCCCCCACTACTGCTCGACGACGACGAAGCACTGGCGGTGGCGTTCGGGTTGCAGTCCGCGGCGGGTGGCTCGGTGGCGGGTATCGGGGAGGCGTCGTTGCGGGCGTTGACGAAGCTGCGGCAGGTGATGCCCTCACGCCTCCAGCATCGGCTCGACGCGTTGCGCATCGACGTGGTGGAACAGACGCCGCGTTCGGCGGTGGATGCGTCGGTGCTGTCCACGGTGGCGGCGGTATGCCACGCACACGAGCGGTTGCGGTTCGACTACCGCAAGCACGACGGTTCCGAGTCCAGGCGCGAGGTGGAGCCGTACAGCCTGGTACGGGCGGGGGCGCGCTGGTATCTACTGGGTTGGGATGTGCTGCGGGAGGATTGGCGGTCGTATCGGGTGGATCGCCTGATTCCGAAGATTCCGACGGGTCCGCGGTTCACACCCCGGCAGCTGCCGCCGGGCGGTGCGGCGGCGTTCGTCTCGAAGGGAATCGATAGTGCGTTCGCCCGAGTTCAGGCCCGGATCGCGTTGCACGCGCCCCTCGAGACGATCGCTCCGATGATCGACGAGCAATGGGGCACACTCGAATCCATCGACGAGAACACCTGCGCGGTGGTGTTGGCCGGAGATTCACTGCCGTCGATCGCGCGGTGGCTGGCGGCGTTCGACACCGATTTCACGGTGCTCGATCCGCCGGAACTGCGCGAGGAATGCCGCGTCGTGGCCGAGCGGCACGCGAGGCTGAACGAGCGATACCTCGCGGCGGTTCACCCTCCGGTAACCGGTACGTGAGTCAATGGGCAGATGACGACACCACTCGGTTTCGACCCGAAGTTCCTGGCCGACATCGACGTTCCGTTGCCCGACCGCGCTGACGTGGTGGTACTGCCGTACACCCACTTCTCGGTGTCCATCGACCCTGCCCGACGCCTCGCCGCGGTCACCGGCGTCAACATCGACGGCGCGAGCCTGAAGGACGTCGATCGGGGAGACAATTGGCGACTCGACGATCGGCTACCGGCTGCGCAGCAGGCCGGCAACGAGTTGTACAAGAACAACGATCTCGATCGCGGGCATCTGGTTCGCCGTCGAGATCCGGTGTGGGGTGAGCGTGCGGTGGCCGAGCGCGCCAACGAGGACACGTTCCACTACACCGTGTGCGCGCCGCAGACGGCCACGCTGAACCAGTCGAAGACACTGTGGCTCGGGCTCGAGGACTACGTCCTCGAAAACGCCGAGCAGTACGGCCGAAAGCTCTCGGTCTTCAGCGGCTGCATCTTCGCCGAAAACGATCCGATCTACCGAGGCGTCGCCATTCCACGGCAGTTCTTCAAGATCGCGGCGTGGTCGCAGGATTCGACTCCCGCATGCACCGGATACGTGCTCGATCAGTCGCCGTCGCTCGACCCGATCCTCGACAAGCCGCTGCGGCTCGAGACCGATCCCCCGCCGCTCGGCCCGTACCGGACCTACCAGGTTCCGGTGGCCGACATCGCGTCGATGACCGGTCTCGAGCTGGATGTCCTGATCGAGGCCGATCGCTACGCACCGGTGGCCGCAGCCCGTGCCGAAGCGTCGAGGTGGACCGAGCTGACGCGACTGTCGGACATCCACCTGTAGAGAGGCCCTCAGGCTTCGGTGGCGGCCAAGCGGACGAACGCTGCGGCGTCGATGGTTTCGCCTCGCGCCGTGGGGTCGATTCCGGCCTCACGCAACCGGCGTTCGGCTGCCACCGGTGAGCCTGCCCAACCGGCGAGAGCTGCCCGAAGAGTCTTGCGTCGCTGCGCGAATGCGGCGTCGATCACCGCGAACACGGCCTTGCGATGCGCGGTGTCGGTGGGCCACGGCGGCTCGGCGTACCGATCGATGCGCACCAGTCCCGATTCGACCTTGGGCACCGGCCAGAACACCGAACGACCCACTGCGCCTGCCCTTTTGACGTCCCCGAAGAATCGGGCCTTGACGCTGGGGATGCCGTAGATCTTGCTTCCCGGCACCGCGGCGAGTCGATCGGCCACCTCGGCCTGGACCATCACCACGGCGACACGAAGACTCGGCAGTTCCGAGAACAGATGAATCAGCACGGGAACCGCGACGTTGTAGGGCAGGTTCGCCACCAAGGCCGTCGGCTCCCCGGCGATGTCCGCGGCACGAATGCGAAGGGCGTCGGCCTCGATCACCGTCAGGCGCTCGGCCAGAGTGGGGGCCCGGTCGGCCACCGTGGTCGGCAGACGGGTCGCGAGCTTGGGGTCGATCTCGACGGCGATGACGGCCTCGGCGACATCGAGCAGCGCGAGTGTCAGCGATCCGAGGCCGGGGCCGACCTCGAGGACCGTGTCCTGCGGGCCCACGCCCGCGGAGGCGACGATGCGTCGAACGGTATTGGCGTCGTGTACGAAGTTCTGGCCGAGCTGCTTGGTGGGACGCACATCGAGCTCGGCGGCGAGGGAGCGCACCTCGGCGGGGCCGAGCAGAGCCGCAGCTCCCCTCACATGTTCTGACACGGCGGAAACTCTACGTGACTAGCGATAACCCAAGCGCGAGGTGCAAGCGGGCCATGCGCCCCAGCCCTGCGACTTCTGCGTCACCGACGCGATGGCGATCTGCTCTTCGCGGGTGGCGAGGTCGGCCCGCGGGGCGTATTTGAGGCCGCCCTGACGTTCCCAGGTGTTCTGGTCGAACTGCACGCCACCGTAGAAGCCGTTACCGGTGTTGATCGCCCAGTTGCCGGTCGCTTCGCACTGCGCGAGCGCGTCCCAGATCGCACCGTTCTCCACCGGTGGCACCTCGGTGCCCGGCTTGGCTCCGACGCGAACGGTCTTCGGCTGCGCGGGTACCTGAACCGTCTCGTCGACCTTCTCGCGACCGACCTCGACGCCGTTCACCATGTTGATCTTCCAGGTGATGTCGGAGACGCCAGGCGCACCCGGGTTCTCGACGACGGTACGGCTCATGTTCATCGTCGGATCTTCGATGCGCTGCTCGGGAGCATCGGTATCGGTGGTCTCGGTCTTGGTGACCGTGCGGTCACGGGTGACGACGATCTCTGCGCCGTCGGTGACGGTGGCGTCGGGATCGGGGCTGACGGTGTCGGCTTCCTCGAGCGGCGCTCCGGCTGCTTCGAGAAATTCACGCACGGTCGGTGCGGCCAGGGTGACCGGCGCGGCGGGGGCTCCGCCGTCGACCAGCGAGACCTGCTTGGGCAGCGCCACGTCCAACTCGGTGCCGTCGAGAGGCAGCCGCTCCGAGCGCGAGGCGGACACGTGCACGTCCTCGGCCAGGCCGGTCTGCTGCAGTGCTTCCTCGACGGTCAACGCGGTGGTCCAGATGTCCTCGGGCTTGCCGTCGACGTTCAGCGTGATCTCGCGGGCGCGGCGCAGGACCACGGTGTCGCCGTCGCTCAGACCGGAATCGGGAGCGGGAACCACCAGATCCTTGTCCGACGGGGCATAGCCCGCGTCGACGAGGGCGCTGTTGACGTCGGTTTTCATCGTGCTCAGCGAAATCATGTCGCCGTCGACGTCGATGGTCACGGTCTTGTGACGGCTCACGGCCATCACGCCGCCGGCGACGAGCGTCATCAACAGGGCCGCGATGACCAGGTAGAGAGTGGTCGAACGGGCGGAGTTGAGGCGTCTGATAGTCGACAAGTTTCGTATTCCTGGCGGTTGCGAGCGTGACTTCGGCGTGGAAACGCCCGAGTTCGGTCACGGTACGGTAACGAATTAGTACCCACGCCGCAACTTCAGCAGCTAGAGGCCGTACACCCTCTCGGCATTTGCCGTGGCGTGCGCAGCGAGCTCTGCCGGATCCTGGCCGCGAATCTCGGCCAACGCCCGCGCCGTGTACGGCAGGCAGTACGACTCGTTGGGGGCACCACGGAACGGATGCGGAGTGAGGAAGGGTGCGTCGGTCTCCACCAACACCAGCTCGTTCGGTACCAGCACCGCGGCCTCCCGAAGCGCGTGCGCGTTCTTGAAACTGACCGTCCCGGAGAAGCTGAGAACGTAGCCGGCGTCGACGCACGCTTTCGCGGTCTCGGGACCGCCGGAGAAGCAGTGGAAGATCACCGTCTCGGGGGCGCCCTCCGCCGTCAGAGCGGCCAGTAGGTCCTCGTCGGCCTCGCGGTTGTGGATCATCAGCGGCTTGCCCAGCCGCTTCGCCAGGTCGATGTGCCAGCGAAATCCCTCGTGCTGCTCGGCCACCGTCGCGCACCCGTCGAGCTTGCCGGGCCAGTAGTAGTCCAGCCCGGTCTCCCCCACGGCGACCACACGAGGGTCGGACGCCAACCGCTCGATCTCGGCCTTGGCTGCGTCGTCGAGCACGTTCGCGCGGGTGGGATGAATCGCGACCGCGGCCCAGACCCGCGGATCCCAGGACGCCGCGTCGACGGCGAAGCGCGCGGCCTCGAGATCGTCGGCGATCGTGACCACGCGCGTGACACCGACGGACTCGGCCTTGTCCACGATGGCGGCCACACTCGCCGCGTCGGTCGCGCCGCACGCATCGAGGTGGGTGTGGGCGTCGACGAGGGTGCCGACGGGCTCGGGCAACGGTGGTGCGGGACGGTCTCTACTCACGATCGTTAGAGTAGGCGCACCATGACTGCGCCAGCTGATGCCTCTCGGCCACCCTTCTACGTCACCACGGCGATCGCCTACCCCAACGGCGCTCCCCACATCGGACACGCCTACGAGTACATCGCCACCGACACCATCGCGCGCTTCAAGCGCCTCGACGGCTACGACGTGCGATTCCTGACGGGAACCGATGAGCACGGCCTGAAGATGCAGCAGACCGCGCAGACCGAGGGCGTGGACGTGCGCGAGCTCGCGGCGCGCAACTCCGACGCATTCCAGACTGCGCAGGACCTGCTGAAAATCTCGTACGGACGCTTCATCCGCACCACCGACGCCGATCACCACGCCGCCAGCCAGGAACTGTGGAAGCGGATGGAAGCGAACGGCGACATCTACCTCGACTCCTACTCCGGCTGGTACTCGGTGCGAGACGAGGCGTTCTACACCGAGGCCGAGACCACTCTCGGCGAGGACGGCTCGCGCGTCGCGACGGAGACGAACACTCCGGTCGAGTGGACCGAGGAGTCGTCGTACTTCTTCAAGCTGTCGCAGTACCAGGACAAACTGCTCGAGCTGTACGACGCGTCGCCGGACTTCATCGCACCGAACACGCGCCGCAACGAGATCGTGAACTTCGTCAAGAGCGGCCTGCGCGACCTGTCGATCTCCCGAACCACGTTCGACTGGGGTGTGCCGGTACCCGGCGATCCCGCGCACGTGATGTACGTGTGGGTCGACGCACTCACCAACTACCTCACCGGTGCCGGCTATCCCGACATCGAGTCGGAGTCGTACCGGAAGTTCTGGCCGGCCGATCTGCACATCATCGGCAAGGACATCACCCGCTTCCACACCGTCTACTGGCCTGCGTTCCTGATGTCCGCGGGCATCGAGCTTCCCAAGCGGGTGTTCGTGCACGGGTTCCTGAACGTCAAGGGCGAGAAGATGTCCAAGTCTCTCGGCAACGTTCTCGACCCGAAGTCGTTGGTGGAGAACTACGGTCTCGATCCGGTGCGATTCTTCTTCCTGCGTGAGGTCTCGTTCGGTCAGGACGGCAGCTACAGCCACGAGGCCATCGTCGCCCGCGTCAACGCCGACCTGTCCAACGAACTCGGCAACCTCGCGCAGCGTTCGCTGACGATGGTCGCCAAGAACCTCGACGGAGCGCTCCCGACCCCGGGAGAATTCACTGCCGAGGACGAGGCGATGCTGGCTCGCGCGGATGCACTCCTCGAAATCTGCCGACGCGAATTCGACGTGCAGGCAATCCATTCCGCGCTCGAAGCGATCTGGTCGGTGCTCGGTGAGACCAACCGCTACTTCTCGCTGCAGCAACCGTGGGTACTGCGCAAGACCGACCCCGATCGTATGGCCACCGTGCTGTACGTGACGATCGAGGTGCTGCGCATCGTGAGCATCCTGACCCAGCCCGTCATGCCCGATTCCGCGTCGCGCATCCTCGACCTGCTCGGTGCGTCGAATCGCGAATTCACCGACATCGCAACACGTTCGGTGCCCGGTACTGCACTGCCGACCCCGACGCCGGTGTTCCCCAAGTACGAGTAGAGCACTCCGCCGCTCTCACAAGGTCTTTTCGAGCTCCTCCAACGTGTTCTCCAGATGCGTCAGCATGCGCTGCAGGTGCGGCACACTGCGTCGACATCCGATGAGCCCGAAGTTCAACGAATCGCCGTTGCTGGCGACGGTGATGTTGAGCGCCTGCCCGTCGGCCACGATCGATGCCGGGTAGATGCCGTCGAGTTTCGCACCGTTCCAGTACAGATCTTCCTTGGATCCGGGCACGTTGGAGATGATGACGTTGAACGGCGGCGGGGTGTAGTCGACGAATCCCGGCACCGGGCCGAACAGCAACGGAGCCATGGTGATTGCGCCGACGGTGAGCGCTTCGAGAGTGTTGAGTTCGCTCATCATCTGCTTGCCCTTGACGGTCGAATCCTTGATTCGCTCCAGCCGCAGGATCGGATCGGATTCGTCGGTACCCAGATTGCACAGGATGACCGTCACCGAGTTACCGGCCTCCCTGTCGTCGCCCTCCTTGCGGAGCGAGACCGGCACCATCGCGATCAGCGGTTCCTCGGGCAACGCGTTCTGATCGATGAGGTACGCCCGCAGCGCCCCGGCGCACATCGCGAGCACCATGTCGTTGAGCGTCGCATCCAGTGCCGTACCGACCGTGCGGATGCGCTCGATCGACCAGCTCTCGGCGGCGAAGCGGCGCGCACCGCCGATGGGCACGTTGAACATGGTGCGCGGCGCTCGCAACGGCAGCTGCGCTCCTTCTTTCTTCAACGCGCGCAACCCGATTCGCGCCGACGCGGGTGCGAAGTCGACCAAGTCCCCGACGATCTTGCGTCCCATCGAGAGCCCGGTGCCCAGCTGAGCAAGCCGTCCTGGCTGCTCGACGGCGGCCTGCTTCTTGCGTCGACCGAACAGCGACGGGTCCCACGTTGCGACGCCGTTTCGATCGTCGGGATCGGTGGTGAGCGTGCGCTGCATCAGCTTCAGTGCGCTGACGCCGTCGACCAGTGAGTGATGCACCTTGGTGTACAACGCAATTCGGCCGTCGGCCAGTCCCTCGATGATGTGCAGCTCCCACATCGGACGGTAGCGATCGAGCGGTGCGCTGTGATTGAGCGACAGGAATTGGAACAGCTCACGAATGCGACCGGGAGCAGGCAGCACCGTGCGCCGAACGTGGTACTCGAAGTCCACATCCGGGTCGAAGGCCCAGGCCAGATTGCCCATGATCTGTACCGGACGCGACGGCCGCTTGCGGAATAGTTCGTGCACCTCCCCGGTGGTGAACTTGCGGTGCACTTCCTCGGCGAAGTCGTGCGGATCACCGGGCGGTACGAACAACTCCAGACCGCCCACGTGCATCGGGTGTTCCCGTGACTCGGCGATCAGAAACATCGATTCCGTGATGGGCATGAGTGCCATGAGCTGTCCCTTTTCCATTCGTTTTCGGTCACGGTACTGCACCGAATGTGACTCAGAACACGACCTTACGTCCGGTCACGAAAAGGTACCCGCTATTGTCCGTTACCAGGGGTTCCAAATAGAGCGGGGTTCCGACGCACGGCGCACACGCGCCGCGCACCGACGACGGGGATGGAGGCGACGGCTATGAATCCGGCGCTCACCGTAGTGAAATCGACCGACCCGGCAGCCACCGCACGCCGACGCGACATCCGCGGCGCGAGCCTGCAGTCGCAGATTCTGTCCAAGTACCTGCAGTTCACCGTGCGTCCGTTCCTGACGGTCTGGGCTCAGGCACCGTCGCTTCCATGGCCGATGGGGTTGGTCGACTACGCCGGACTGCTCGTCCCCCAGATCAGCGGCACCACCCGCAGCCGCGTCATGCTGGCCGAATGCGAGGCCGAATGGATTCGCGCAGAGGGCACCGGCACCGATCGCGTGGTCCTCTACATGCACGGCGGCGCATTCGTCTGCTGCGGTCTGCGCACCCATCGCCGGATGACCTCGCGCGTGTCGAAGAGCGTCGACGGCTCGGTGCTGTCGGTGAACTACCGGATGATGCCGCGCAACCCGATCAGCCATGCCGTCGAGGACGGCGTCGACGCGTACCGCTTCCTGCTCGATTCCGGCTACCGACCGGAGCAGATCGTCCTGGGCGGCGACTCGGCAGGCGGATACCTCGCGTTCATGGTCACCCTGGCGCTGCGCACCGTCGGTTTGCCCGCCCCCGCAGGGATCTTCACCATGTCTCCGCTCACCGATATGGACCCTTCCGGCAAGCTCGATCACGAGAACGCATCGAAGTGTTCGGTCTTTCCGGCCGACGCAGTTCCGGCGCTGACCGCACTGGCCGATCGCGTCGATGCGCGCATCGTCGTCGACGGCCGACGGGGCCCGCGAGTCTCGCCCGTCGACGGTGATCTCACCGGGATGCCGCCGGTGCTGATTCAGGTCGGTTCCACCGAAATGGTCTATGCCGACGCAGAACTCATGGCCGAGCGCCTCGCTGTCGCCGGAGTCGAGTGCGAACTCCAGGTGTACGAGGATCAGGTGCACGTGTTCCAGGCAGCCGATTTCGTTCCCGAGGCCCGTCGTGCGCTGAGAGCGATCGGCGAGTTCGCGCGGAACGTCAGCCCCAGCAGAGAAAGCTGAGATACCTTCTCCCCATGGCAGTCACAGCGAACAAGTCAGTCGACATCGACGCAGATGCATCGGCAATCCTCGAAGTTCTCGCCGACGTCGAGGGCCTGCCCTCGTGGTCCCCGGTCCACAAGAAGTGCGAGGTGGTCGATCGTTTCGACGACGGCAAGCCGCACCACGTCAAGATGCACGTCTCGATCATCGGCGTCAACGACGAGCAGCTCGTCGAGTACACCTGGTCCGAGAACGAGGTGTCGTGGACTCTCGTCGAGAGCACTCAGCAGAAGGCCCAGGACGGCCGATACACGTTGACGCCCAAGGGCAACAGCACCCACGTCGAGTTCGAGCTGACGGTCGACCCGAAGATCCCGCTACCCGGCTTCCTCGTGAAGAAGGGAACCAAGACGATCATCGAAGCGGCCACCGAGGGCCTGCGACAGCAAGTGGTGGGCTGACCCCCTACTGCTCTTTTCGAGCGGCGAGAACGGCCTCGTAGACCTCACGCTTGGAGACGCCGTCGACGGCAACCTGAGCGCAGGCGTCCTTCAACCGCATGCCCGACGCCACCAACGTCTCGACGTCGGCAACGAGGTCCTCCGGCTCCTCGGCGACGGCGACGGCACCTTCGAGCACAACGGTGATCTCGCCGCGCACTCCGTCTCGCGACCATTCGAGCAGCTCGCCGAGGCCGCCGCGTCGGACCTCCTCGTAGGTCTTGGTGAGCTCTCGGCACACCGCCGCCCGCCGGTCGGCACCGAGTACGTGAACAGCGTCCTCGAGGCAGGCGACGAGACGATGCGGTGCCTCGAAGAAGACGATGGCGCGGGGTTCGGCGAGCACCGATCGGAAATAGGTACGACGCTGGCCCTGCTTGCGTGGCGCGAACCCGTCGAAGCAGAACCGTTCGACGGGCAGGCCGGACAACGCGAGCGCGGTCGTCACCGCCGACGGACCGGGCAGACACGTCACCGGCAGATCGGCCTCGACGCATGCCGCCACGAGGCGATATCCGGGATCGCTCACCGACGGCATCCCGGCGTCGGTGACCAACAGCACCGTCCTGCCCTCGGCCACGGCCTCCACGAGAGCTGGAAGGCGGGCCGTCTCGACCTGGTCGTAGAAACTGACGACCCTGCCCGTGATCGCCACGCCGAGAGACGAGGCGAGTTGTTTGGTGCGCCGGGTGTCCTCGGCAGCGACGATCTCGGCACTGCCGAGGGCATCACGCAGGCGCTGCGAGGCATCACCGACGTCGCCCATCGGGGTGGCGGCAAGGATGAGCATGCCTCCAGTGTCCCGCATGCGATACAGCGGCGTGTCGGGCACTGCCGATCAACGCCTACGATCGGTACGTGACCTTGACGACCTCTGAGCGCTCCGGCGACCGGTCGATGGTCAGTCCCGGGCCCACCGTTGCCGCGCGCGACTGGTTCCACGACACCGATGCCCGACGCGGTTGGATCGTCACCGTCGTCATCACCGTCATCTGCGCGATCACTCGATTCACGATGCTGCGTTACCCCACCGACGCGGGAACCCCGGTCTTCGACGAGAAGCACTACGCGCCGCAGGGGTATCAGGTACTGACCGGCGGCGGCCTCGAGGACAACCCGGCATACGGCCTCGTGGTACATCCGCCGGTCGGCAAACAGTTGATCGCCGTCGGGGAAGCGTTGTTCGGCTACAACGGGTGGGGTTGGCGTTTCTCGTCGGCCGTCGCCGGAACCTTGTTGGTACTGCTGGTCATTCGGATCGTGCGACGGCTCGCCCGATCGACTCTCGTCGGTGCGATCGCAGGGATTCTGCTGACCGTCGACGGCGTGACGTTCGTCAGCAGCCGAATAGGCATGCTGGACATCTTTCTCGCTCTCTTCGTCACTGCTGCACTGGGCTGCTTGGTGGTCGACCGCGACGACATGCGACGGCGTCTGTCGAGGGTGCGGGCCGAAGGTCGAATCGATGCCAGTGTGCTGGGGCCGCGAATGGGCGTGCGCTGGTGGAGATTCGGGGCCGGCGTCATGCTGGGTCTCGCCTGCGGCACCAAGTGGTCGGGGCTGTACTTCATCGCGTTCTTCGGATTGCTCAGTGTGGCATTCGATGTGGCGGCGCGGCGGTCCTACGGCGTCGCACGCCCGTGGCGCGGAACAGCGTTGCGCGACATCGGGCCTGCGCTGTACGCGCTGGTGATCGTTCCGATCGCGGTGTATCTGATGACCTGGTGGGCGTGGTTCACCTCCGAGACCGGCGTGTATCGACACGAGGTCGGCAGTGGCGTCGGCGCAGGCGGTCCGTTCTCGTTCGTGCCCGACGCGCTGCGGTCCCTGTGGTTCTACAGCAGCAGCGTGCTGCAATTCCATGAGGGCTTGACCAATTCGGCCGGCAACCGCCACCCCTGGGAATCGAAGCCGTGGACCTGGCCGATGGGCCTGCGCCCGATGCTGTACTACTTCGCCGACGGCGAGAGTGTGTCCGGGTGCTCGGCGTCCTCGTGCGTGAAGGCGATCATGCTGATCGGCACGCCAGCGATGTGGTGGCTGGCCCTGCCGATGCTGGCCTGGGTGATCTGGTCGGTGTTCGTCCGACGCGACTGGCGTTACGCAACAGTGCTCGTCGCGTACTCCGCAGCGCTACTGCCCTGGTTCACCACACTCGACCGACAGATGTACTACTTCTACGCAGTGGCGCTCGCGCCGTTCATGGTGATGGGCTTCGCATTGGTGCTGGGCGACATCATCGGCAAAGCCACCGCATCGGCCGAACGGCGAGGTACCGGACTACTACTGGTGTCCTTGTACCTCGCCGTGGTGATAGCCAACTTCGTCTGGCTGTGGCCGATTCTGACCGCTATGCCGATCACGCCGCAGATGTGGCAGCAACAGTTGTGGCTGCCGAGCTGGCGCTGAGCGATCACGACAGCGGGAGTGGAGCCTGCGGAACGACCTAAGCAAGCAGCGCGGTCTTGCCCTTGGTGAGTCCGTCGATGCTGACGCGTCCGGCACCGAATGCGGCGAGCAGCAGCGCGCCGACGCCGAGAGCGACGACCAGTTCGTATCCGTTCTCCGTGGCGAAGACGCCGTTCTCGAAGTGGACGAAGACGGCAGCACCGAGCATGTTCAGGAACAACAGCAGGCCGGCGATGGGAGTGAAGATACCCAGTACGAGCGCACCGCCGCCGACGAGTTCGACGAACGTGGCGAAGTAGGCGGACGCTGTGGGCAGCGGGATGTTCATCATCTCGAAGCTCGCGGCGGTGCCGTCGAGTCCGTAGGTGTTGAGCTTCTGCCAGCCGTGGGCGATGAAAACGATACCCAGGCCGATCCGAGCTACGAGGGCAACGGCGTCGCGGACGACGGTGGAATTCATGACACATCCTTCTGACAGGGCTATACGGGCAGCCCAACCCTGACAGAAGTAAGTTGAAGCGTCAACTCAACTGCCGCTCGCACCTTTGAGGGCAGATTCGAGGAACGAACGAGCCTGGTCGTCGTCCAGGCCGATGGACCGGACCGTCCTGACGAACTCCGTCGCCGCCCGAGCCGCGATGTCGCGTGACGGATCGCCGCCCGACGCGACGAACGAACCGGATCGGCCCCTCGTCTCGATGATCCCCTGCTGCTCGAGTTCGCGGTAGGTCTTCGCCACCGTGTTCGGCGCGATCTTGAGTTCCTCGGCCAGACCCCTGACCGTCGGAATCTTGGTACCGGCAATGAGATCGCCGGATCTCACCAACCCCAGAATCTGCATTCGCAGTTGCTCGAACACCGGGGTGGTGTTCGACGAATCGATGTGTACGCGCACGGTCGATGCCCTATCCGAGCGCGTCGACTGCGTCGACGATCGACGTCGGACCGGACGTCAACATCAGCGTCTTGCCCACTGCTGCATCGGTTTCCAGCAACCGAGCGATCACGGCGGCCACGTCGGCGCGAGTGACCTCGCCCGAGTCCAGCGGCGGCTCGGTCAGGGACACCGAGTCGGTGGAATCGTCATCCGTCAGCTTGCCCGGTCGCAGAATTGTCCAGTCCAGACCGCTTCGAGCCGAAACATCCTCTTCCGCAGCGGTTTTGGCCTTGATGTAGGCCTTCCAACCGGCGTCCAAGTCCTCGGCGACCGGCTCTCCGGCACCGAACGAGCTGATCAGGACATAGCGGCGAACACCGGCTTTCTCGGCGGCATCGGCCAGCAGCACGGCACCTGCACGATCGACCGTGTCCTTTCGCTCGGGGCCACTGTTGGGCCCTGCACCTGCCGCGAACACGACCGCGTCGGCACCTGCCAGCACTGCGGCCACCTCCTCGACCGAAGCCGATTCGAGATCGATCACCTGCGGCAGCGCGCCCAGCGCGGTGACGGCATCGACGTGATCGCTGTTACGAATCAGCGACACCGCACGATCTCCGTGCGCTGTGAGCACCTGAGTCAGATGTTGGGCGATCTGGCCGTGGCCACCTGCAATGACAATGCGCTTGTCGGTCATATCGACTACTCCGTTCCTGGCGTGAATCTGTCGGGGTGGCTACCCGCGTGGCAGGATTGCAAACATGACCCGCTCGGCAACCGTCTACCACAATCCGCGATGCAACACCTCTCGCACAGCGCTGAAAATGATCGAAGAAGCCGGGGTGGTGCCGCGGGTTATCCGATACCTGGAGACGCCACCCACCGAGGACGAACTCCGCACGCTTCTCACCGACGCCGGACTCGAACCCCGTCAGGCCATTCGAACTCGCGAGAGCATCTACAAGGAACTGGGGCTCGCAGGCGCGGACGCCGACACGCTGATCGCGGCAATGGCCCAGCATCCGATTCTCATCGAGCGCCCGATCGTGGTGACCGACAAGGGCACTGTGCTCGCTCGCCCCGCCGACAAGGTGCAGACGGTCCTCTAGAGCGCTACAACCTCTCGCGCGACACCGGGCACGACATGCATCGGGGACCGCCTCGCCCCGAGCCCAGTTCCGATCCGGAGATCCGCAGCACCTCGATGCCCGACGCCTCGAGCCGTGCATTCGTTTCGACGTTGCGCTCGTATGCCACGACGACTCCCGGGGCAATGGCCAGCGTGTTGTTTCCGTCGTCCCATTGTTCGCGCTCGGCGGTGACGTGGTCGAGTCCGGTATCGATCAACCGCAGCTTGCCGATGCCCATCGCATCGGCGGCGGCCTCGAGAAACGGGTCGGCCCCGCGAATACTCACGCCTGTGTCCTCGCGGTGAATGGTGAAGGCGGACAACGTGTCCTGAATTGCCGGGTACATCACCACCGCGTCGGTGTCCACCATGGTGCACACCGTGTCCAGGTGCATCGACGCGCGCTCCTGCGCGATCGGCACCACCAGCACGCTGTGCGCCAGGTTGTCCTCGAACAGGCTGCGCGCCAACGCTTCTGCACCGGCGGGCGTGGTGCGCTCCCCCACTCCTACGGCCACCACACCCGGGGCGAGCAGCAACACGTCCCCACCCTCGACCGGAGCCGTCCGCGACTCGTAGGCGCGCCGCACGCCCCGGAACATCGGATGGAATGCGTAGATCAGATCGGTCAGCGATGTCTCGCGTACTCGGGCAGGCAGAGCCAGCGAGGTGATCGCCACTCGATCGTCTATCCAGAACGACGAGTCGCGGGTGAACAACAGGTTCGGCAGCGGATCGATGACGAAGTCCCCACCGTGATGCATTCGCCGAACCAGCGATGCCCCGATCGGTTGCGGCTCCCCCGTCTCCGCCTCGAGCAATTCGTCGAATGTCATGCCTGCCATCAGGATCTGCGCCAACTCGGCCGCGGGCACACCCCGCAGATGTTGGGCCAGGTCCTCGGCGAGCGACCGGCCGAGCCGTCGGGCATCGACGGCGGCGGAGATACCCTGCATTCGCGCTGCGCCGCTGACGGTCATGGCCTCGGTGAGGAGATCACCGAGGAGCAGTACCGTGACCCCACGACCACGCAGGAGATCGGCGAACGCGTCGTGCTCGTCCTGTGCCCGATCGACCCACGGCAGACCGTCGAACAGCAGCTGGTCGTTGTTTCGCGGCGTGAGGCGCCGAAGCTCGTCTCCCGGCCGGTGCAGCATGACGGTGCGCAGCACCCCGACCTCGGAGTTGGCACCCAATGGGCCCGCAGCCGCATCGACACTCATGAACGAACGGTAAACCCATTCGTGTGCCGCCGCTGGGATCAGGACCTGAAGTATGGTCGAGGTCGTGCCGATGCCCGAGTGGAACGTCCGCGAATTGACCCCCGGCCAGCTGTCCGAGCGCAGCGGAGTTGCGGTCTCGGCGCTGCACTTCTACGAGAAACAGGGACTGATCAGCAGCCGCCGAACCTCGGGTAACCAGCGCAGATTCCATCGCGAAACTCTGCGACGGGTCGCCTTCATCCGGATCTCGCAGAAGGTCGGGATCCCACTGGCGAACATCCGGCAGGCGTTGAGCGAACTACCGGACGAGCGGACGCCGACACGCGAGGACTGGGCCAGGCTCTCGACGCAGTGGCATCGCGAACTCGACTCTCGGATAGAGCAATTGACTCGGCTTCGGGACAACTTGACCGGGTGCATCGGCTGCGGTTGCCTGTCGTTGGCAGGCTGTGCGCTGGCCAATCCGCACGACGAGCTGTCCTACTCGGGGCCGGGTGCGCGCACGTTGGACGTCGATTTCGACGAACCCTCGACTCGACGCGGTTCGAGCAGTTTGGAGAACTGATCGTTTGCCTTCTGCAGTACGAACTCGTAGGGCGGGGCGAACTTTCTCGCGACCCAGTATCCGAATCTGATGTCGTTGGAGGAGTAGACGAGGTACTTGCGCTTGGCTATTCCGGCGAGAATGGCATCGGCGACAACCGACGGTTCCACGGCACGCTTCTCGAAACGGTGTTGCAACTTCTGCACGCGCGGATCGTCACGATCGACGCCGGCGATCTGCAGTGTCTGCACCAGTCCGGTCTTGACGCCACCGGGCACCACCAGGCTGACGCCGATTCCGTGACGCTTGAGGTCGTACTTGAGCACCTCGGACACTCCACGCAGGCCGTACTTGCTGGCGCTGTAGGCAGCGTGCCACGGCAGGGGAATCAATCCGGCGGCCGACGAGACGTTGACCAGATGGCCACCGCGTCCGGCCTCGATCATCGGAGGTAGGAACTTCTCGATGATGTGAATCGGCCCCATCAGGTTGACGTCGACCATCGACTTCCAGTGCCGGTGCTCGAGATTCTCGACGGTTCCCCACGCCGAGATACCGGCGACGTTCATCACGACGTCCAGGCTGCCGAACTCGGCATGAATGTCGTCCGCGAAAGCGGTGACGGCCTCGAAATCGGACACGTCGAAGGCCAACGAGTGACTGACGGTACCGCCCGCGCGACCGACCAGGTCCACCGTCTCGGCCAAACCGGTGCCGTTGATATCGGTGAGGAAGAGCTCGGCTCCCACTCCCGCAGCAGCGATGGCCGTTGCCCGGCCGATTCCGCTACCTGCTCCAGTGATCAACGTCTTCTTGCCGCGCAGATCGTATGTAGCCATCGAAGCTTGTATCCCCCAGCGGTTGCCACGTGTCAGTTCGATTTCGACCCTACGCGGTGACGACCGGGAGGGTCGTCACAATCTTTGCGACATCTCGTCTCGGTAGTCGGCGATGGTGCGCTCGATGCGCGCAGCATCGTCGTCGGCTCCATGTTTGCGTGCGTCGTCCGCGCGCTGCTGCAGGGTGCCGATCGCCTTCCGGAGCTCGTTGTCCGACATCCGCGGTTGCTGCACTGCGTGTTCCATGTCACACAGTGTGCCCGGCAAACTCGGGTGCGGCAAGCACACCGAGATCACGACATCCTCAGACGGTGACGGATCCCGACGTGATGTTCTCGCGTACGAAACTGGACAGACTCCGCGCCGCGAATTCACGGAAGTAAGCGAGTTTGTCGGTGGGCACCAGCGAGGGTAGGACCGTGTTCCAGACCCTCTCCATGCGTGAGGGGGCATCCTCGAGGCGCGACTGCGCCTCGGACACCATCAGGACTCCGGCGAGCATCTCGCACACCAGCAATGCCGCATTGCCCGCGTCCAGATGGTCTGCGACGTCACCGTGCTCGATTGCCCGCTCGAAGAGATGCTCGAAGATGTTTCCCCAGGTGCCGAACACACTGCCGCGGGCGGTGTCGGATCCGTCGATCTCCATCTGCAACCGGTACATGACGCGAACCAAGGGGTCCGATGCCGCCAGTTCGAGTACCGAATACGAGATTCCGATGACGGACTCGAGGGCCGGGCTGCGACTGTCGACCAAGCCGGCGCATGCAGTGGACACGCGCTCGTGACCCTCGTCGACGATCGCACGGGCCAGCTCTTCCTTGGACGCGAAATGGAAGTACAGCGCACCCTTGGTCACACCGGACTGCGCTGACACCTGACTCAGCGTGGCATTTGCGTGCCCCACCTCGAGAAAGAGATCTGCTGCAGCGCGCAGTGCGGCCGCTCGTGTGGCTTCTGCCCTGAGTTGTCTCACCATGTTGGAACACCCCTGCTCTGTCGACCTTGCCATGACATCGACGCTCTGTACGCGCTGGCCATCCGTCGGCCGATCGAGGTGAACATCGAATTCACTTCGCCATATCGGACTGTCAGCGCTCGCCTATAGTAACCGGTTCGGTGGCGACTTTGTGATTCGAAAGTGACAATTACATGAAGAAGGGCTCGATTACAAAACGATTGAAATGAAAAGTTCCACTTCTCCAGTATTCGTAACGACTTCGACTTCCTCTTTGTAGGCGCGAAATATCGATCCGGACATGACGCACTCGTCGACCTGAGCCCACACGTCCTCGATCGGATCCGCCAGAGCGCCGCTGGGCACGAACACTGCGAACACGCCGGTCGGTACCGAGACGAACACATCCCCGACGGCGACGTCACCGGGCGAGTCCACCGAGACCGCGACAACCGCATTGACCGTGCCGTGCGGATCCGGGACGTACACCGTGCTCACCTGGGTTGCGTCGGTATGCTTCTCGCGCACCCGGTCTCGCAGAAAACGCATCCATTCGCTGCCGCTCGATTCCGCGCCGGGCTCCACGCGCGGAGCCACCAACCCACTGAACAGCTCTGCGCTGCGTGCCGTGACGCGGAAGGTCATCACGAACCGCCGGGCGCTGTGATCGCCAGATAGAGGTCGATCTTGTACGCGTGCGGATAGCACTCGTAATCGCCGGTGAACGATCGCACGATATCGCCCTGCTCTTCGGCATGATCGATCTGAGTCCACAATCGGGTGAGAACCTCGGGGAAATAGCCCACCGCAGAAAAACGCGCATATTTCGCCGCGGGCACTTTCGCAACCAGATGTCCGCGCGCAACTTGACCGAGCGAAGTACACAGATAACCGACTACCTGCGTATTGTACGAGCCGATACCGGGGGCGAAGTCGGTGTAAATGGAAGCGAGCGGACCGGAGGTCTCCTGATTGAGAACCGCGGACCACGCTTGATCGAGTGCCGGGTCGTTGAGGCGTCCCAGCGCCCGTTTGGGGCTGCGAACGGGAAGACCCGCGACCCACGTTTCAGCGAGGTCGACGATCTCGAACGACATTCACACTCCGTAGAGAAGTTGCAGGGGCAGATCCTGTGTTCGGAACCGGCCCGTTCACAATATCGCCCGTCAATCTACCGGCGCGACTGGTGGGTGGACCGTCAATCGGTCAACCATACTTCGCACCCGTTTCGATCCCCGCAACAGCCGCCGCCGACGGTTCCTCCTCCCGAGATCACGAGGTGGCGTCGGAGCCCCTCGACCGGCCTACCGCGTCGTACGTCCTACCGTGCACGTTCGATTTCAGCACAGATAACTCGTCCCGTGCCTGCAGTTGTCGAATACCCGACACCCGAAAACCGGTACCGACCATCGATCCCGCGAACGACCAGTTTCCGTGACCCCGTATTCCCCGAGGGACGAACCGGAGAATTGTCGATGAATTTATTTTCCGCGCGCCGCGGCAGCATAACTCTCGTCGCGAATGCTTGACAGATCGCCTACAGGTGTAGCGCCGACTTCGGAATGCGAGACCGGGAGAATTCGAGATTCGCACGAGGACAGAATTCGTGTCAATGGCCAATGCGCCGTGTGCAGAATCAGGTCCGAAATGAGCAATCTGCGCAACCAACCATTGGCCAGCCCATGATGGGCCCACGTGCGATACGAGCTCTGGACGTAGTGCCGGTACTCGAGCGGTGGCGTCAGCAGCCGGCGTCCGGACACCTTCACGCGCATCGGCTCGATCTGCGCGATCCGCAGATCTACCTTGTTCAGGCACAGCGACAGATCGATGTCCTCGTGCAGGTCGGTACGCAGACTCGTACGACCACGAACGGCTTCCCACGCAGATCGGCGGATCGCGAAATTGTTGCCCGATGCGGCAGAAACCCACTGCTCGGAAGGCCTGTTACGGACGGAACGGTCGACGAACGCCCGGTACGGTCGTGCCCACGGGGAGTCGTAGAGATAGATCGGCCCGGTGACTGCGACGTAGTCGAGTCGGCGATCGAAGAAGTCGAGTACCGAGTCGACCCAGCCGGCCTCGACCCGGGTATCGGCGTCGATGCGGCCGATGATCGACCCGGAAGCGTGATCGAAACCGGTGTTGCGTGCATGTACGACGCCGCGCTCGGACTCCCGCAGCAGAACCAACTGCGGAAGTCGCCGCGCGTATTCTGCGACGATGGCCGCGGTGTCGTCGGTCGAATTGTTGTCGACGACAATGATTTCGCGAATGCGTTCGCGCTGAACGAGCAATGCATCCAGGCATTCGCGCATATGAGCCGACTCGTCGAACGCAGGCACAACAATGGAAAGAGTATTCACAACGCCAACCCCTGACACATTTTTGGCAATCGTGTAGCTCGATTTCCTCACACGGTGAACGCATTTGATTTCGAGCCGCTGACGTTGACGATGCTACATCATTACTTCAAGAAAAGAACCCGTCGAATTATTCGGACTTTATGGATCAGAATTCAGAATTCGGCGGAAGTATCAATCTTTGCATTGCCTCCCGGTCACGAAAATCGGCGTTGTCCCCGATCCATTGCTCCGCTGCGGGAAGGTCGTTCAACTCTCGGCGACGACGCGCCGGAGAGCCGACGTACACACCGTCCGGTTCACAATCTCGCGTCACCAGCGAGTTCGCTCCGATGATGCATCCGGCACCGATGTGTACGCCCGGCATCACGACGACGCCGGACCCGATCCACGCCCCCGGACCGATCACCACCGACTCTCCCCGCAATGCGCCTGCGCGGTGACCCGACGGGCCGGTCTCGTGAGTACTGGTGAGAATGCGAACGTGATCCGCGATGAAGACATGATCCCCGATCACGATGTCGGCAACGGTGTCGAAGTAGCAGCCGAAGTTCACGAACACGCCGGTGCCCAACCGAACCGATGCCTGTCCTTGAATCATCGAACCGCCGTACATCAGGCACGGACCGGTTGTCCGCAGCCCCGCGGGCCGCATGACCGATGCGCGCAGCACAGCAGGCAGGAACGGCACATTCGCCAACGAGACGAAGGTCGCCTGACGCATCTGAGCCAGGGCCCAGCGGACGTCCGACGGGCTACGCATCCAGTCGCGGACACGCGCGCCGGCCGTCACGCGGCGGCTCGCATCCGTTCGTCGGACTCGGCACGATCGTCGACCGGCAATGCCCGGCACGGTACGGCTGCGAACAGTCGTGAGATCGGCCACCGCAGTGTGTGCATCAGCCAGTCCATGGCCACGATGCGACCGAGCTTGCGCGACGCGAGACCGTGCGCCTGGTACGAGCGGTAGCCCGCCAACGCATAGTGGACGTACTTCGCCGGCGATGTCGTCGCGCGCCGACCGGACACCGCGGCCTTCATCCACCCGTTCTGAGCAACAGGCAGACGCTCGGCGGCCAGGCACAGGCACAGGTCGATGTCTTCGTGCACGCAGGTTCGCTCACTGACCGCACCGCGAACCGCACGCCAGGCGGATGCGCGGATCGCGAAGTTGTTGCCCGATACCGCGAGGGCCGAGCGCACCGACGGCTCACGTCGTTCGGCGCGCGAGTGCATCCACGCCAGCGGTCGAGCCCAGGGAGATTCGTACAGAAACGTTCGGCCGCCGGTAGCGGCGACGGAGGAATGCTCGTCGAAGAAATCGACGATCGAGCGCGCCCACCCGGGTCGAACACGGGTATCGGCGTCGATTCGACCGATGATCGACGAGTCCACCAGGTCGAATCCGGTGTTGCGAGCATGGACCACGCCGCGATTGGGCTCGTGCACCAACACGACCTTGTTCGTCACCGCGCGAATGTTGTTCACCAGCTCGAGCGTGCCGTCGGTCGACCCGTTGTCCACGACGACGATGCTGTCGATAGCGTCGCCCTGATCGAGCAGCAGCGTCAAGCATTCGCCCAGATGGTCGACCTCATCGAGTACCGGAATTACCACACTGAGAGTGTTCATTTCGATCCCCTGACAAATTTCGACATTTCAATTCTGCACAGCAACGGCTTCGAACCTACGACATGTTCCGGTAATTGCCTAAAGATGTCCCCATTGCATATCCGCAGCTCACCGCCCTGAAAGATTCTGCAAGTCGGGTCGCGCCGCCCCAAGCAATCGAATCGAAGGTTTCGCGCGGCAATTCTGCAATCGGGGTTTATCGAGTCGCATCTTCTGGAATCGAATCCCGAACCGACCACCTAGTTCGGTCGATACAAATGCATTCAGAATTCACTTCGCGGTCACACTCGTCCCGCCGTTGCCGGACAACGAAAAAACCGCCACTCGGGTGAGTGACGGTCTTCGTGTGGGTGGAGCTGAGGGGAATCGAACCCCTGACCTTCTCGATGCGAACGAGACGCGCTACCAACTGCGCCACAGCCCCTTTGCCGTCGTGCCGACCGGCTGGGTAACTCTAGCAAAGCCGTTTCCGGCGTTGCCTACGCGCCCTGGGCTCTGCGCATGTCCCGGTCCTCGTCACGACGAGCCTGGAACGGCTCCTCGTAGTGATCGAGATGCTCGAATTCGGGATCCTCGTCGTCGATCTCGAGTACCACCGCGCCGGGGCGACGCAGACGTTGCGGGACGAGCTCGAGCTCGTCGTCGGTTTCCGACTCCACGCCGAGACGGGATCGACCCATCCGGGTGAGCCGACGCCTGCGCACCTCTTCCTCGATCTGCACCTGACGACGCAGGTAGTACAGGTAACCGGCCAGGACGGCGACGGACAGTCCACACAGCCACCAGATCGTCGGGGAGACGATGAAGGCCAGGGCCGCGGTGGTGATCGCCGCGAACACGAGCCCGAGAACTGCGCGCTGCCGAAATGCGTAGCGCGCGGCCCGGGCAATTGCGTCGGCCTCGGGATCGAAGCCGCCGCGACCGCGTCGGCGAGGAACGAAATCGTCGTCGACGACACCGGGTTCGTGCGCGGGCGAACTTCCACGCGGTGCATCCGTGTCCGGTGCCTCGCGATCGAGGTCGCTGTCTGCTGCGTGAGTGTCCATCGGGTCCTCCGCGGTACCGGGTAGATCGGGTGAGTCTGGACGAACAGTCGCAATCGTGGGGCCGAAGATCTCGCGGGCCGGCGCGGAGACTCGCAGGTCGTCCTCCGGTCGCCAGTCGGGATCACTGCGGTGGCCGGTCGCGGGGCCGCGCTGCTTTCGCTTCGTGCCACCCCGATGCAGCACGCGTGTGGCGAGCGCAGCGTCCGTCGTCTGCATGATCTGCGGACGCTTGGTCATCAGCATGGGCAGAAGAACGAAGAGCCAGACGGCCACGAGACCGATCCAGATGATCGAGTTCGGCATCGGCGTTGTTCTCCTCCCTTTCGGCGACGGCGACAGTGAAAGACGTTCTCAGGCTATGCGGAAGACGAACGAGAACCATGCAGACGCGCCGACCTGAATTACACTCCTGTCACTTTGACAACACGAGTGCCCGTGCCGCAGCAGCGGAAATCACGCCCACGCAGCCCGACCCGCGCGAACCAACCGATCGACGACGGTTCCCTGCACCTCACCCGAGGTGATCGCGACGAGCTTGTGATCACGCCATTCGCCGTCGACGTCGAGGTACTTGTAGAGCAGTCCTTCTTCGCGAAAACCGACGTTGCGCAGAACTGCCTGACTGGCAAGGTTCTCCGGTCGCACCGTCGCTTCGACACGATGGAGTCCGACGGGACCGAAGCAGTGATCGAGCCCGAGTGCCAGAGCCGCGGTCGCCACACCCTTGCCGTTGACCTCCTTGGACACCCAGTACCCGATCCACGCCGATCGGAGTGCTCCCCGCACGATGTTGCCGGTGGTGATCTGACCACAGAATTCGCCGTCGACCTCGATCACCAACGGCAGCATGTGTCCCTTGCGGGCCTCGGACTTGAGTCCCGAACACAGGCTGGGCCACGAGGAGATGTGATGGCGTGAGTTCCAGCTGCCTTCCCCGCTGGGTTCCCACGGTTCGAGGTGGGCGCGATCCGCTGTGCGGATCCGACTCCAGGCGGCCGCGTCGCGCATCCGTACCGGCCGCACGGTGACGGTTCCGCCGGCCACTCTCACTGGACCCAATTTCGCCGGCCAACCTGGGTGGCTCGACCACGTTCGCGGCATCCGTCGATGTTATGCGCTACGCGCAGTGGCGTGTTTATGCGCCCTCCGCGGCACTCGAACATGCCACTGGTGTCAGCCTCGTTGAGCGAGGAACGAGACCTTCACTTCTTCGCCGGTTCGGATTTCGGTGACCTCGGGATCGATGACGACCAGGCAGTTCGCCTCGGCGAGTGTCGCGAGCAGATGCGAGGACGATCCGGGTGCGCCGCCCAGTGCCTGAACCAGGTATTCGCCGGTTCCCTCGTCGCGCATGAGCTGGCCGCGAAGGAATCCCTTACGGTCCTCGATCGAGGTGATCGGCGCGACGGTTCGTGCGGTGACGGTCCGACGCATCGGCTGCCGTCGGCCCAGAGCGATACGAATCAGCGGACGCACCATGACCTCGAACACCACGAGCGCGCTGACGGGGTTGGCCGGCAACAGAAAGGTGGGTACTTCGTCGCGTCCGAGTTGACCGAAGCCCTGGACGGATCCGGGGTGCATGGCAACTCGCTCCACTTCCATGTCACCGAGCTCGCCGAGCGCCTCACGCACACCGTCCGATGCGCCGCCGCCCACTGCTCCGGCGATGACCACGATCTCGGATCGAATCAGCTGACCCTCGACCACCTCGCGCAGTCGCTTGGGATCGGTGCTGACGATCCCGACGCGGTTGACGTCGGCTCCGGCGTCGCGTGCTGCGGCGGCCAGCGCATAGGAGTTGACGTCGTACACCTGACCGGGCCCCGGGGTCCGGTCGGTGTCGACCAATTCGCCGCCCACGGAGATCACCGACAGCCGCGGCCGCGGATGCACCAGCACCTTGTCGCGCCCGACGGCTGCGAGCAGTCCGACCTGAGCTGCGCCGATGATCGTGCCTGCGCGAACCGCCACGTCACCGGGCTGCACGTCGTCGCCGATCTTTCGGACGTAGTCGCCCGAGCGCACCGGACGGAACACCTTGACGCGGGCGCGACCGCTGTCCGTTCGATCCAGCGGCAACACCGCGTCGGCCAGCGTGGGCAGCGGCGCGCCGGTGTCGACTCGCACTGCCTGACGCGGTTGCAGCCGGATGGGTTGACGCGACCCGGCGGACACCTCGCCGACGACGGGAAGCGTCAGATCGATGCGTTCGTCGTCCTCGTTGCGCAGGTCGGTGCCCGCGGCCGCCACATCGACGCTCCGTACCGCGTAGCCGTCGATCGCTGCCTGGTCGAAACCGGGAAGGGGACGCTCGGTGACCACTTCCTCTGCACACAGCAGGCCCTGTGCTTCCGAGATGGCGACCCGAACAGGCCGTGGAGCCACCGCCGCGGCGGTCACCCTGGTCTGCTGATCTTCGACCGAGCGCATCTGGCCCTTCCTCTATGGCATCGACCCGCGATGCTATTCGTACGTGGTCAGTTCCGGCGCCCAGCTGTCGCTCAAGCGTTCGTTCAGCCATTCGCGCAGCGCTGGGCCGTAGTCGTCACGTTGTAGAGCAAAGTCAACCGCAGCGCGCAGGTATCCCCCGGGATTTCCGAGGTCGTGTCTCGATCCGCGGTGCACCACCACGTGCACGGGATGGCCTTCTTCGATGAGCAACGCAATGGCGTCGGTGAGCTGAAGCTCACCGCCCGCACCGGGCTCGATCCGTCGCAGAGCGTCGAATATCGCGCGGTCGAGCAGGTAGCGGCCCGCCGCAGCAAGGTTGGACGGGGCGTCCTCCTGCTTGGGCTTTTCGACCATACCGGTGACCTTGAGGACGTTCGGGTTGACCGCGTCGGGCACGATCTCGACGGAGAAGACGCCGTAGGAGGAGACTTTGTCGTCGGGGACCTCGATGGCGCACAGCACCGAGCCACCGCGCTTGGCGCGCACGCGGGCCATGACGTCGAGCACACCGCGGGGCATCACCAGATCGTCGGGAAGCAGAACGGCAACGGAATCCTCGTCGTCGTCGAGGACTTCCTCGGCGCAGGCGACGGCATGCCCGAGTCCGAGCGGCTCGTGCTGAATGACCGACTGGACGTCGAGCAGACCGGGGGCGACCCGAACCTTCTCGAGCATCTCCAGCTTGCCGCTGGCTTCGAGCTTGTTCTCGAGGACGAGGTCCTCGACGAAGTGGGCGACGACGCCGTCCTTGCCCGGGGACGTGACGATCACGAGTCGCTGCGCGCCGGAATCTGCGGCTTCGCCTGCGACGAGCTCGATACCGGGAGTGTCGACCACCGGAAGCAGTTCTTTCGGAACGGTTTTCGTGGCCGGCAGGAACCGGGTACCCATGCCCGCTGCGGGAACGATGGCCGTGCGGAAGTGCACGGGCGTGGCGGCGGTCGTCGCTGTAACGGCTTCTGTCATGGTGCTCACCCTATCCATGGTTTCTGGTGATCTGCTCGCCGTGTGCTGCGTTTTACCCCCGAGTGCATATCGTTGAACGACGGCACAGGAAGGGAGGACGAATCGTTGTGAGCGTTCCCGAATTCACGGAGAACACGTCCAAGGATCGATGGCGGAAGCATGTTCTCGCCGAACGCCGACTGCTCGACGGTGCGCAACGCGCAATGGAATCCTCTGCACTCTGTCACGTCCTCGGCGAATTGGCGGCCGAACACCCGGTCGTGGCGGCATACGTTCCCGTCGGCCGGGAGCCCGGTTCCATCGAGATGCTCGACGCGATGGCCGCGGCCGGGTCGACCGTGCTGCTTCCGAGTGCGCACGAGCCCGGGCCGTTGCGCTGGGCTCGGTACGACGGACGCGAATCGTTGGTGACGGCCCCGTTCGGTTTGTTGGAACCATCGGGACCGACGCTCGATCCCGAGGCAGTGTCGGCGTGCACTCTGGTGCTGATCCCGGCGCTGGCCGTGGACCGGAGCGGAACCAGGTTGGGCCGAGGCGCGGGCTTCTACGACCGCACCCTCGACCTGTGCAGACCCGACGCCGTGCTGGTCGCGGTGGTGCGCGAGAGCGAAGTGGTCGATCGTCTACCCGCCGAGCCGCACGACCGACGGGTGACGCACGTGCTCACCGCGGGCGGCGGGCTCGTACGCTTGGGTACGGAATAACGCTAGGATTCGATTCGTTGGCACTCCTGACTGTAGAGTGCTAATGCTCTCCCCAGTTTCGACAGTTTCGACGAACAGACAAGACACCGGCGGTGTTCGGCCTCGGCCAGCAGAGTGGCGAATTTCCTCGGTGACCAGCGCGGAGGAAACACGATGCCCACTTACTCATACGCATGCACCGAGTGCGACAACCGCTTCGACATCGTTCAGTCCTTCACCGACGACACACTGACGGTGTGCCCCGCGTGCTCGGGCAAGCTTCGCAAGCTGTTCAACTCCGTCGGCATCGTCTTCAAGGGCAGTGGCTTCTACCGCACCGACAGCCGGGGTGGCTCGGGTACCGCCAGCGAAGGCGCGAGCGAGAAGAAGTCCGATGCTGCGGCCGCGAAATCGGACAGCAAGACCGACTCGAAGCCCGCCGAGAAGAAATCCTCGGATTCGTCGTCGTCGAGCAGCACCTCGTCGTCGTCGACCACGAAAGCTGCTGCCAGCCAGTAGCTTTCAGCTTCATCCACAGGCCGGGCCGTTATCCACAGCCCGGCCTTTTCGGTGCCCGAACCGGCACGGCCGCCGATAGCGTTTTCGCCATGGCTGCCGGCAAGAATCGACTCGACTCGACGCTGCTCGATCGCATCACCCTGCGTCCGGCGTGGGTCGGATCCACCACATTCAGACGGATCGCGGCCGGCGTGCTGGTCGCGGTCGCACTGGTGCTGTTCCTCGACGACGCTGCCGGCGACGACCGAGTCCGGGTGATCACCGCCGGACGCGACCTGACACCCGGCACCGTACTGACGCCGGCCGACGTCGTGGTTGCCGAGTGGGACCGGGCGAACGTCCCCGAGGGCGCACTCACCGAATCCGAAGCCGTGGAGGGCCAGACACTCACCGGACCCGTCCGAGCGGGCGAATTGCTCACCGACGTACGGCTACTCGGATCTCGGACCGCCACGACGGCTCTGGGGACCGAGGCCCGCGTCGTACCGGTGCATCTCGCCGACGCCGCGGTGACCGACCTGCTGCGGGAAGGCGACCGCGTCGACGTGTTGACGGTCGAGTCCCAGGAGGACCCGAACGCGGTGCCCGCAGCGCGGGTGCTGGCGTCGGGAGCGATGGTCGTGCTCGTGTCCGCCGACGCCGGTCGCAATCGGCAGCGCGACCGCGTCGTACTACTGGCTCTACCGACGAACGACGCGACGACAGTGGCAGCTGCCTCGTTGGTCAGCGCGCTCACGGTCACCCTGCACTAACGTTTCTCGAGACAGAACAAACCGAACGTTGGGAGAAGGGCTCATGCTGAAGGGCTTCAAGGACTTTCTACTGCGCGGCAATGTCGTGGACCTCGCAGTTGCCGTGGTCGTCGGCGCGGCATTCACGGCGATCGTCACCGCATTCACGACGAACGTCATCAATCCCCTCGTCGCTGCCCTCGGTGGCAGCAACGAATACGGATTCGGGTTTCAGATCACGTCGTCGCCGGAATCGTTCGTCAACGTCGGCGCAGTCATCACCGCGATCATCAATTTCGTCATCATCGCGGCGGTCGTCTACTTCGTACTCATTCTCCCGGTGAACACCGCGAAGAAGCGCTTCGTCAGCCAGCCGGAGAAGGAACTGAGCGACGTCGACGTGCTGGTACAGATTCGCGACATCCTCGCAGGGGGAACCGCGGCCGGACAGAAGCTTTCGACCGCAGCCGACACCACGGGCGGTAGCGGCGAGGCAATGGACGCAGCCCCGGATCTCGGTAAGCATTCCAAGGACTGACACCGGCCTGCCTTCGACGAATGAATGCGCCATTCACGCTGTCTGACAGCGTGAATGGCGCATTCATTCGTTACGGGGTGCCGAATTTCGGCGGTGGCATCAACCGATGCTGAACGGCTGTCCCCACAGGGTGGTGGACGCCGTGACGGCATCGTTCTCGATGGTGACCTTCACGTACGAACGGGCCTCTGCGTAACCGGCGCATCCAGCGACGCTCAGGGTTTCGTCGGCGTAGGTGTAGCCGCCGCCGTTACCGTCGAACGAGAAGTCGTTCGATACCTCGGTCGCGACCGTGACGCCGTCGATCTCGGCGGACTTCTCGTCGGCCACGAGCTTGACGTCGTTGAACTGGCCGGGGGCGAGATTCAGCTCGACGCCTGCACCGATGTCGTAGGTGTTCGGCTGAGTGCGGTTGATCGTCAGTGAGCTCAGGTCGCCCGGCTCCAGGCCGATGGTGTTGCCCTGGCCGAAGGACGCGTTTCCGTCGGCACCGATCGCGGCGCTGAAATCCACCTGGCAGCCGACCAGGAAGCCCGGCTCGATGGATCCGCCACTGGCATTGGACGTCTCGACGGTGTAGTTACCGGTGACCCACACGTTGCGCTGGGTGGGCGTGGCACCCATCGACGGCGAGATCAGCGCACTCTGGCCGAATCCCTTGACGGTGACGGTGGTTCCGTCGATCAACGTCTTGCTGATCTCGTTGTCCTGCAGTGGAACGAAGGTGTCGGCGTTGGCCGCTCCGGCGGACAGGAACCCGATGGCGACGGCGCCGACGGCTCCCGCTGCAGCGATCTGGAATCCACGCCGCATGGTGGTGGTGTTCTGCATAGATACCCCTTTTGGGAAAGTGAAACGCGCTCTAGGCGAGGGTGAGTGAAGTGGTGGGATGTTCAGCCGAGGCTGAACGGCTGGCCGTAGAGCGTGCCCTTGTAGCGGTAGTTGCCGGTGAGTTCGAGTGTGGTGTACGAGCGAGCCTGCGCGTAGCCGCCGCAGTTCTCGACGGAGATTCCGACGTCCTGGTACTGGATTGCGGTGAACGGGCCCTTGACGTCCTTGCTGCCGAGCTCGACCTGCGCCACTTCCTTGTCCTTGATGGGGACGTTGACTCCGACGCCGCCCTCGAACTTGTTGGTGGTCTCGCCTTCTCCGCCGATGAGGAACGGGATGGGGAACAGCGTGATGATGTTGGTGTTGCCACCTTCGATACCGAAGCCCGCGTTCATGTCCAGGCTCAGATCGTCCATGTCGAGCTGGCAACCGACGAGGTAGCCGGTCTTCAGAGTTCCGGTCACGCCCTCGGGAACGTCGGCGGTAGCGGTGCCGGTGACCCAGCCGTTTCGGTTGAGAGGATTGTTCGCGATCGCGGGCGAGATGACAGCCGATTCGTCGACGTGCGAGATCTTGTACGGCCCCGCAACCTTCTCACCGTTCGGCAATGGAACGAACGTATCGGCGTTGGCTGCGCCGACCGAGAGCATTCCGATGGCAACGGCCGACGCCGCGCTCACTGCTGCGATTCGACTTACCTTGCGCAGCACGGAGTGACGAATATTGTTCATGATTCCCCTCATATGACCGGCCGATGCCCCGTCCGACGGCCGGACCGATCGGGAGACATCTTTTCTCGCAGAAGAATACTGTACAAATCGGCACGAAGCATCCACAACGGACGCAATACCGATGCATGTTTCGGCAGCTCACAGATACTTTCCCTGCTTGCGCTACCCAAACAGCGCCTGCGCTCGCAACCTGGCGTCCGTACTCGAATCGATCGCTCGAATTGTGCTGACACAAAGCAAGGAAAAGACACCCGAAATGCACAATGCATGCAACAAAACGAATCGAGTACCGACGTCGGCATGATCCGACGATCTTTTCCACACACCATTCGTTCGACCGACACGACGATGCCCTGCAATCCGTGGATTGCAGGGCATCGTCGACTATTTTCCTCGAACTAGAACTTCAACAGCGGAAACTCGTCGAGCGTGACGACGGTGCCATCCGCTTCACACGCCGAGGCAACGGCATTCGAATTGTCGACGAATTTCTGGCCGGATTCACTGTCCGGCTCGGACAGCTCGAGCGAATCGCTGGGCAGATCGGCCACCAGGGTCGTCAGAGCATTCTTGACCTCGCCTGTCGCCTGCTCCGACTGAGTGGCGAATTCACTCAGCGACGCGGCCTTGTCCGCGGTCCACTTCTCGACACCGGCTTGATCGGTGGGAACGGCTTCGACGGTGGCGACAAAGGCATTGTGCGACGTCGCAAAGGCCGTGCAGGTATCGGCATTCTCCCCCGATGCTGCATCCGAGGATTCGCTACTGCAGCCGGCCAGAAGTAGAAATGCCGCGCAGGCGGCGGCAGAGAGGGCTTTCGTTTTCATTGTCGGTCCCCCGGACCCCTTCTCGCAGGCAGTACCGAGGCACTGTCCTGCGGTGTCGATTCGTTCGGTTCTGCTGGTACACAGCAATCAGGCCCGCCCGGGATACCCGGGCGGGCCCAATCGATTTCGGCTAGGTCAGCCGAAGGTGCTGCTGTTGATCAACCGATCGAGATCAGTTGAAGGTCCACGGGACGCCGTACGTGACAGCAACGTCACCGGTGGAGCTGGTGACGGAGACGTACGGACGAACGCGGACGTTACCGAGGATGCCGGTAGCGGTGCCGTGAGCGTTCGCGATCTGGATGGTGCCCGAAGCACCTTCGGCGTCGCCCTCGGTGCCCTGGACGTTGCCCGAAGCAGCAGTCGCGTCGACGATGCCGGGTCCGGGAGCGATCTCGGTCTCGAAGCCGAGCGACGGAACGATGCTTCCGATGTCGGCACTGACCGAGCCATCCGAGCTGATGCTCGGCTCGATGGTAGGTGTGGAGTACGAGAACGTGATCTTGCCACCGAGGCTGGCCGGGTAGCCGACCTGGTAGCCGATGGCGACGGTGCCCTCGAAGTCGTCGGCGTCGGGACCGGTGACGGTCCAGCCTGCGACACCGTTGGCGAACCACTCACGGGTGAGCGGGTTGCCGTCGAGCGGCGAGACGCTGTTGATGAAGGTGTCGGACAGCGAGACGGTGATGACGTTGCCGTTGGCATCGACGACCGTGTTGGTGCTGTCCACTGCAGCGGACGCGGTTCCGGTACCGAGTACCAGACCGACGACCGACGCGCCGGCGACAACCGCAGCGCTCATGGACTTGAGTCCCCGGCTACGCCGCGACTTCTGGATCTCCGTCATTTATTCCTCATCATGTTCAGTCCCAGCACGGTGTCGCACAGGGAAGCTTGTGGCTTTCACCCTCGAACTGGATCGCCTGCATCAGTGCAGACGGGCCCGAGCCGGATGCGACCGTTTCGGCCTCATCCTGTTGTTCAGTTCCGAGATGAAGGGCGCGGTACCGGTTGGTCCCACGCCCTCCCTTGGAAGCTGAGGGGAACATTAGAGGAGATGCCGGATCGTGACAATCCCTACGTTTGCGACCGGAATGTTGCCGCGGCGTGATGTGTTTCCGCCGCGTGAACAAGTTTCACATCGATGTTAGCGATAACCCGCGTCACAGCATCTCTCGCGAGGGCCGAACCGTTACAGATGCCGCACACGCGTACACCGCCCTTGATGTGGGACAACTCCGCGCCGGGCATGCCCCGATCGACCGGTTCGCCCGTTCTGCACCACACTCGACTCGGCCCGTTTCGGGCGTCACGGGTGGGTCTACTGCCGAGTAGCTCGCTAACGGCAGGTAAACGAGTAACTAACAGACCTGTCATTCCGGCCCGATAAATGTGTCGTGGATCACATCAGAAGTAATGAGGTGGTCGCTGTTGCTTCAACCATTCGTCCGAGGATGGGCCGCCGGATTCGGTGCCTGCACCGTCTCCTCGCTCGTCTCCGGTCGTCTCCGGCAGAACCTCGCCGAAGATGCGAGCGAGCCGGGCCCGTTCTGCTCGGGCCCGGCTCGCATCGTCTTCGGCCGATCGATCGTCGTTCGGCTCGTTGCTCATCGGTATCGCTATGCGTCCAATCCGGACAGCTCGGCGATGACCTGACTCGCCAGTGGCGTCAGCGTTGCCATCCCGTCGCGAATCGCAGCCCGCGACGAGGCCAGATTCACCACCAGGGTGCTTCCGGACACCCCGACCAGCCCACGGGACAGACCTGCGTCCAGCGAACCGGCCGCGAGTCCCGACGATCGCAGAGCCTCGCTGATACCCGGAATCTCGCGGTCGAGCACCTCCGCGGTGACGTCCGGGGTGACGTCGCGCGGCGAGACGCCGGTGCCACCGATGGAGACCACCAGATCGACACCGCCGATCACCGCAGTGTTGAGTGCGTTCCGCACGTCCACTTCGTCCGCCGTCACGGCGACGACGCCATCGACGAGGAAACCTGCCTCGGTCAGCAGTTCCGTGACGAGCGGGCCCTTCGAGTCCTTCTCGGTACTGTGCGCTGTTCGGTCGTCCACGATGACGACCAACGCGCGCCCTGCCAGTGGTGCGTCGAGTTCCATACCGCTCACCGTAGTAGTAAGGCCTCCACCCGGCTCACGCTGTGCATAAATCGTTGCAACCGTCCCGTGCCTGCCCGCTTCCCGCAACATCAGCGACCGCCCGGGAACGACGGGACCTGGAACGGCAGTTGCTGTTCCTGCTGTTGCGTCTGAGTCTGCTGCTGGGCCGCAGCAGGCTCGGCGGTACCGAGCGTCACAGTCGCCGTCTTCTCGCTGCCGCCGTCGGTGTAGGTGACGGTGACGGAATCACCCGGAGCGTGCGAGCGCACTGCCGCGATCAACGCGTCGCCGCTCGCGACGATGCGATCGTCGAGCTTGGTGATCACCGCGCCTTTGGGGATGCCTGCCGATGCCGCCGGGCCTCCCTCGGTGACCTCGACGACGGTTGCGCCGTTGGCGTCGTCCTGCGACGGCACCTGCACCCCGATCATGGCCTGGGTGGCCTTGCCGGTGGTGGTCAGCTCGTCGGCGATGCGTTTCGCCTGATCCACCGGGATGGCGAACCCGAGCCCGATCGATCCGCTCTGGGCTCCGGATCCCTCGCTGCCGCCGAGAGTGGCGATCGCGGTGTTGATTCCGATCAGCTGTCCGTCGGTGTTGACGAGCGCACCTCCGGAGTTGCCCGGGTTGATCGCAGCGTCGGTCTGGATGGCGTCGATCACCGAGTTCTGATTGCCGGACTCACCCGACGTGGAGACCGGCCGGTTGAGCGAGGACACGATGCCGGTGGTGACGGTGCCCGCCAAGCCGAGCGGGGAGCCGATCGCGACAACCTGCTGACCCACTTCGAGGTTCGACGACGATCCGAGTTCGATCGGCGTGAGGTTCGTCTTGCCCTCGGCCTTGATGACGGCCATGTCCGAGACCGAGTCGGCACCGACGATCGTCGCGTCGGCGACCGAGCCGTCGGCGAATGCGACGGTGAGTTTGCCGTTGGCACCCGCGCCCGTCGCGACGTGGTTGTTGGTGAGGATCAAGCCGTCGCTGCTGAGAATGACGCCCGAGCCCTCACCTTCCTCCTGCGAACCCTTCACCTGAATCTGCACGACGCTCGGCAGCACCTTGTTCGCCACCGCCTGAACCGAGCCGTCGGGGAAGTTGGCGGCAGGCTGAGCAGCGGTGACCGTGGAGTTCAACGAGTTGGTCACTCCTCCACCGTTGCCGTTGGCGTTGTTGGTGGCGATGGCACCGACTGCGCCGCCGATTCCGCCACCGACCAGAACGAGTGCGATGGCACCGGCCACCAGCGCCGAACGACCCGGGCGGGTCTTGACCGCACCCGGAGCAGAGTTCGATTGCGGCGCAACGTGTTGCGGCTGGGCGTGGGTGTGCTGGGCGGTCTGCGGGTCGCCCTGCTGACCGTACGGCCCGTAGCCGGGCTGATACGGCCCCTGCCCGTAGCCGGCGTACTGCTGCGGGTACCCCTGCTGCGGGGGCTGCGCCCCTGCGTTGTGGGGTGGAGTCTGCTGGGACAGGAACTGCTGCGTCGGGTGCTGGTGAGTGGAATCCTGCTGAGGCGAATGCTGCTGGGCCGAGTAGTTCTGTTCGTCGCCGCGCGAAGCCCGGTCCGACGGATGCTGCTCGCCGCCGGCACCCTGTCCGGTCTGTTCGGATTCGTTACGGTCGTCGCTCATCGTTGCTGCTTCCTTCAGTAGAGACCTCGTCGTAGAGGTCCGCCCGCCTTCTTGCTACTCACTGTGCAGGGCGGTACTGAGAGAGCGCTGAGATCCGGCTATCAGTTTGCCGAGAGTGTCCCGGGATCGGGAGCACCTTCGCCGGGCAACACGATTCGTATCAGCGCGCCGCCCCGCTCGGACACCTCGACCCCGATGGTCCCGCCGTGCTTGACGACCACCTGTCGCACGATGGCAAGTCCCAGACCGGATCCGGGCATCGAACGCGACGCCGTCGAGCGATAGAAGCGCTCGAACACCAGCTCGCGATCCTCCTCGGGAATACCGGGCCCAGCGTCGTCCACCGTCAGCTCCAGCAGACCATCGCCGATCTGCCGCATCGCGATTCGAACCTCACCACCGCTCGGACTCCATTTGGCCGCGTTGTCGAGCACATTCAGCACGGCCCGCGAGAGTCCCGCTTGATCGCCGTAGACGAACCACGGCATCAACGTCGCATCGAAGTCGATTTCGTTGCGACGGCGGCGTGCTCGCTCGAGACTGCGTTCGACTGCGTCGGCCAGGTCGACTCGCTCGAACACCGTCTCCGGTGCATCCTCTCGCGCGAGATCGACCAAATCGCCCACCAGAGTGGACAATTCCTGAATCTGCGCCACCACGTCGGTCCGCAGCTCGGCCATGTCCTCGTCCGGGATGGACGGCGCTCCGGGGCGTCCCGCCGCGATCAGCAACTCCATGTTGGTCCGCAGCGAGGTCAACGGGGTCCGAAGCTCGTGGCCCGCATCGGCGACCAATCTGCTCTGCCTGCCACGAGATTCGGCCAGTGCGCGGAGCATGGTGTTGAAACTCTCGGTCAGACGTGCCAATTCGTCGTCACCGGTCACCGGGATCGGCGTCAGGTCATCGGTGCGTGCCACCCGTTCCGCTGCTGCCGTCAGTCGGGCGATCGGGCGTAAACCGGTGCGTCCCACGGCCATACCTGCTCCGGCCGCCAGTAGCACTCCGCAGGCACCGACGATCAACAGCACCCACGCCAGACGGTCGAGCACTTCCCCGGTCGGCAGCAGTCTCTGTGCGACGACGAGGGTGCTGCCGTCCTCGGTGCGCAGTGCGAGCACCCGCTGATCGTCGAGCGTGCGCAGCGACGATTCCTGTTCCCCTCTCACGACAGCGAGTTCGGCATCGCCGATCGGCACCTTGGGCCCGGGAGGGTTGTAGCTGGACATGTCCGGATAGATCAGCGCCACGCTCACATCGGTGCTGTACAGCGTGGCTCCGGCCACGAAGCGTGGGTCATAGGACACCAGACTGGACTCAGCCAAAGCCGAGGCACGAGAACGCAATTGAGTGTCCACATCGCCGTACAGTGCTCGCGAGACCACCGTGTACGCGGCAATGGCCATGACCGCCACCGCAATTGCGACCACGGAGGCCGCGAGCAACGTCACCCGCCACCGCAGCGACACCGACCGGGTCAGGGGCATCGGTGGTCGCATCGCCGTCGGCGAGGAGCCGACACCGTCGGCCGACTTGCGCCCGAACGACGCGACCATCACGGGGGCGTCTCGCGCAGGACGTACCCCACACCGCGAACGGTGTGGATCAGCCGCGACTCCCCCTCCGCCTCGGTCTTGCGCCGCAGGTACCCGACGTACACCTCGAGCGCGTTGCCCGACGTCGGGAAGTCGTAACCCCAGACCTCCTCGAGGATGCGACTTCTGGTGAGCACTCGGCGCGGATTGGTCATCAGCATCTCGAGCAACGAGAATTCGGTCCGGGTGAGGCTGATCGAGCGTTCGGCGCGCGAGACCTCACGGGTGACCGGGTCCAACGAGAGGTCCGCGAACGTCATGGTCTCCGAGTCGATGCCCGCTTCCATCGCGGTACGACGAAGCAACGCGCGCAAGCGAGCCAGCAGCTCCTCGAGCGCGAACGGCTTGGGCAGATAATCGTCGGCACCGGCATCGAGGCCGGCGACGCGCTCGGACACCGAGTCCCGTGCCGTCAACACCAGAATCGGCAGGTCGTCACCGACACTGCGCAATCGACGACACACTTCGAGGCCGTCGAGGCGAGGCATCATCACGTCGAGAACCAGGGCGTCGGGACGCGCCGCAGCCACCTGCTCGAGCGCGTCGAGCCCGTCGACCGCCAGGTCCACGGTGTACCCGTTGAACGTCAGCGACCTGCGCAGCGACTCACGCACCGCTCGATCGTCGTCGACCACCAATATCCGCATCCGTACAGTTTGTCCTGGTCGACTGAGATATGTCTGAGAGGGGTACCTACTCCACCTGCGGCGGGCTAATGCGTCGGCAGATTGCGGGCCAGCGGCAGATTCCATTTCCGCCACAGCGCGAGCAGACGCAACCCCGTCGCGAGCACTGTTCCGACCACCAGACCCACGTTCTCCGGCAGCATCAGAGAATCGGCCAACACGACGGCCGTCGCACCGAGCAACGCGGGGAGGGCATACAGGTCCCGGTGCAGCAGCAGAGGGACCTCATTGACCAGCACGTCCCGAATAACACCGCCGGCCACCGCCGTCGTCGTTCCGATCAGAGCTCCCGCCAACGCGCTACCACCGGAAGCCAGAGCGATCGTCGCACCGGTCGAGGCGAACAGTCCCATCCCGAACGCGTCGAGCACCAGCACTCCGCGTCGCACCTTGCCCATCTGTCGGTGCGCAACGAACACCACCAGCGAGGCGAGAAAGCCGACGGTGAGATTCGGCCACGTGTCCAGAGACGTCGGCGGGTGGATGCCGAGCAGCAGATCACGAATGATGCCGCCGCCGATGCCCGTCGTGATTCCGACGACGCACACCCCGAACAGATCCAGCCGGCGGTGCACTCCGACCAACGCGCCCGAGGCCGCGAAGACCGCGATACCGATGAGTCCGAGCACGTCGAGAAGCATCGGAACAGCATGTCACGGGGCTGACAGGGGTTTGACAGCAACATCCGACCGCTGCCACAGCATCGGCGAGCAACCTCGAGACATCACCGATCACGACACCGAGGAGCACATCATGCGCAGTGGATTCAAGAAGTCGATCGCAGCCGTCGCAGCTGCCGCCGCACTCACGCTGGGCGGTGGAGCCGTCGCCAACGCGTCGACCACCGACAACCTGATCAAGATCCCGGACGTGTACGACATGACAGCGACCGCTGCCGAACAGACCCTGGAGGATCTGGGATTCACGACCGTCAACATCAAGGGATCCGACACCGACGGAACCGCAATCGGAACCAATTACCAGAAGGGCGTCGAGGTCGACAAGAACGCCGCAATTCTCGTGATCACCGGGACCGTTCGTTAGCTCGGCCCCACGGCCCCGTCGTCGTCGACGGCGGCTGGGCTGTCGGCGTTGTCGTCACAGGCGATAGTCTCGGTGCGCAGCAGAATTTCGCAGAACCGAGGTGAACGAACAAGTGCCGATCATCGACAATGCCGTCTACGTCGACGGGAAACGTACTGCCAATCCCGAGAGTCTCGATATCACCTTCGAGGTCATGCGTGAGCGGCACGGAATGGCGTGGATCGGGCTGTACCGACCTGAGGTCGCCGAAATCATGGCTGTGGCAGACGAGTTCGGTCTACACCGCCTCGCCGTCGAGGATGCCATCGCAGCCCACCAGCGGCCGAAACTGGAACGGTATTCCGAGCAGTTGTTCGTCGTTCTCCGACCCGCTCGATACGTCGACGAGACCGAAAAGGTCGAATTCGGCGAGCTGCACATCTTTCTCGGTCCGGATTTCGTCGTCACCATCCGCCATGCCGAATCACCCGACCTGGCGATGGTGCGAAAGCGCCTAGAAGGATCTCCCGAACTGATCGAACTCGGTCCCGAGGCGATTCTCTACGGCATCCTCGATCAAGTGGTCGACGAGTACGTCCCGGTGGTGACCGGACTGCAGAACGACATCGACGAGATCGAGGATCAGCTGTTCACCGGCGATCCGTCGGTCTCGCGTCGTATCTATTCACTTCTGCGTGAAGTGTCCGAATTCGATCGTGCTGCAAAGCCACTCGTCGAGATGATCGAATCGCTCAAGCGAGGGTCGGACAAGTACAACGTCGACGTGGAATTGCAGCGATACCTGCGCGACGTGCACGATCACGCGATCCGCGTCTCCGACCGCATCGAGTCCTTCCGGGCCAACCTGCAGAATGCGTTGACCGTGCACTCGACAATCGTCGCGCAGCAGCAGAACGAGGAAATGCGCAACATGACCGAGGCCAGCCTGGAGCAGAACGAACAGGTCAAGCGCATCTCGTCATGGGGTGCAATTCTTTTCGCACCCTCCCTGATCGCCGCCATCTACGGCATGAACTTCGACGACATGCCGGAATTGAAGTGGCAACTCGGCTATCCGATGGCACTGATCGCCATGTTGATCTGCTCGACCGCACTGTTCGTGGTGTTCAAGCGTCAGAAGTGGTTGTAGTGCGCTCCGCGCAGTGACTAGGACGAACCGAACCTCGGACCGATCGGGATGTCGCGGGTGAAGGTCAACCTGTCGAACTCGTTGCCGTATTCGTCGATGGCGCCGATCGTCATTCGACTGGCGGTGATGCCCGGAATGCCCGGCACCACATCGACTCTGACGAACGAGTAGTTCAAGAATCGCACTCTCGACCAGGCGATGGACTCGGCCGACTTGGTGCCGTCCGGTGCCCACACGTAGCTGTTGGGAACTGCCGTGTCGGGCAACTCGTTGCCGCGGTAGCTCACGCCCTCGCCGTCCTGGAACGTGTATCGCGGACGACCACCACCGCCGACGGTGTAATACACGGTGCCGTCGGTCTTTCCGTCGACCGTGGCGTTGTCACCGGCGACCCGCGTCGCGCGATTGCCACGGATCGGATCGGTGCGCTCGAAGACGTGATTGTGGGCCTGGAGCACTACATCCACCTCGTACTTGTCGAACAGCGCAACCCAGGCGTCGCGCACGCCCCCGTCGCTCGCATGCGTGGACGTCGTCGAGTACGCGCAGTGATGGAAGAAGCAGACGATGAAGTCGATGTTCGGATCGGCACGGTACCTCGCCAATGTCTGCTCCACCCAGGTGTTCTGGGCTCCACCGCTGTACCCGGTATTGGCCTTGATCTCGTAGCTGACGTCGTTCGCGTCGAGCGAGAGAACGGCCGTGTTGCCGTACACGAACGAATACGCCGACGGGCAGCCCTTCGGCCCGTTGCTCGGCTGATCGAGACGCGCCGCGTGGCCACCGTATCCGTTGGGGCTGTACAGCGCTTCCATGTCGTGGTTGCCGGTGGCGAACAACCACGGCGCGGTCGATGCGCTGGCTTCGATCGCCTGAAAATAGCCGTCCCAGACGAACGGGTTGAACTTGTCGAACCCCTTCGGCGGCGTCTGGCCGTGCTTGGCGAACTGCGGCGGCAGACCGGCACCGGACGGGTCGGCGTACGCGATATCACCGGCGAGGATGTGGAAGTCCGGGTGCGAGGCCTCGATCTGCCGATTGATGTTGCGCGCATGCTTGACCGACGGTTCGTTGTCCGCCTTGTAGTACTGGTCGTCGTAGTCGCCGGCGACCAGACCCGCTGGCTGCGAGGGGGTTTCGTCGACACCCTGATCGCCCATCATCGTGAACCGAAACGGTGCGATGCGGCCGGACGGTAGCGCCGGAGACGCGCTGCGGATATCGCTCACGAAGCCGTCGGCGGTGCGCCAGCGGTAGTAGTGCGGCAACTTCGGCGTCAGATTGTCGACGGGCACATGCACGTAGTACTGCTCCGCCGACAGAATCCCGCCGTCGGTCTGCGGTACCTGACTGATCAGATTGCGTACCTCGGCCGACGTCGTCGCACCGAGGGCGGGCGTGGGGCCGTGGTCGAGAAAGACGCCGGTCAGCCCGGGGTTCCGAGAGAGCTGAGCCGAGAACCGCAGCTGCGTCGCCGGATCGTTTCCGAACCCCATATGCCTACCGGCCACCGCCAGCGGAGCGTCCTGCGCATAGGCGGTGCGCGCGAACACCGAATTCCCGACGCCTACCGCGGCTGCCGTCGCGGCGGCTCCCACCAGGAAGTTTCGACGACTGACCGGGTGCCGCCGCAGAAACGAACGATGCCAATCATGCTGCTCGGCCATTGTCATGTTCTCGGCGAGCGTGCCCGGGATTCCGGTCGCGACGGTCTCGCCTGCGGGATTGAGCGTCATCAGTCGATCGTGGCGGTGACGCCCGCTCTATCCGTTAACCAAGCGAAGCAGTTGAGTGAACAGCACGAGAACACCGATGCACAACGGGACGAACGCGGACAATCCCGTCGTGCACGGAATTTCGTCGCCCACTACGAAATTCCACGCACGACGGGAGGTGAACTCAGGTCCCCTTGACGTTGAGGATCTGCCGCAACTCGTGCTCGATGCTCACCAGGTCTCGTGCGTCCTCCATCACGACATCGATCGGCTTGTAGGCGTCGGGAATCTCGTCGATGAAGTCTGCACTGTCGCGAAACTCGATCCCCTTCATCCGCTCCTGCAGGTTCTCGTGGGTGAACCGCTTCCTGGCCTCGGTCCGAGAGAACTGCCGACCGGCACCGTGAGGAGCCGAGCACAGGCCGGCCTTGGAACCCTTGCCGACGACCACGTACGAGCGCGTTCCCATCGAGCCCGGAATGATCGCCTTGACACCCTCGTGTGCGTCCACTGCACCTTTACGGGTAAGCCACACGTCCTTGTGCGCGTGCGTTTCCTTCACCGTGTAGTTGTGATGGCAATTGATCCGCTCGACCTCGCGATGGTCGTCGGTTCCCATCCACTCGGCGAACACCGCACCGAACCGGTCCATCATCTCGGCACGGTTCAGGTACGCGAACCGCTGTGCCCACTTCAGGTCTCGGATGTACTTCCCGAATTCGGGTGAGCTCTCGGGCAGGTACGCCAAGTCCTTGTTGGGCAACGCGATCCACCACTGCGCACACAGACGCTGTGCGACCGCGATGTGCTTCTTGGCGATCTTGTTGCCGACGCCCCTCGACCCACTGTGCAGAAACAGCCACACCCGATCGGTTTCGTCGAGGCACAGCTCGATGAAGTGGTTGCCGCCGCCCAACGAACCGAGCTGCTCACGCCACTGTGGTGAGTGGTTCAGCTCGACACCGTCCTTGGCCGCCAACTCCTCGAGTTCGAGCAACTTGGGCGCAGTGAAATCCCACCGGTCGACGCCGACGTTGTAGTTGCCGGGCGAGAGAGGGATGCTTGCCTCGATGGCGAGTCGCAGGTTCGTCAGATTACGGCCGTCGACGTCGTCGAGGGTGAATTCCGTTCGGACGCCGATCATTCCGCAACCGATATCGACTCCGACGGCGGCCGGGATGACAGCGCCCAGTGTGGGAATCACTGTTCCTACTGCGCTTCCCATACCGCTGTGAGCGTCGGGCATCAGGGCGACGTGCGGATGCACGAACGGCATCGACGCTGTTTCACGGGCCTGCTCGAGAGTCTTGTCCTCGAGCTGTGACGCCCAATTGAGCAAACGCAAGCCCACCTTGTTCGGGGGCATGATGTTCCTTCCTGCCCCCTTGCACAAGAGGGCGCTATTCGATGGGTCGATTCACGAGCGGAGCTTGTTTGCCGCAGAGAGCGGCGCATCGCTCCGGTGAATACGCGCGCAGCACAAGGCTCGTACCGGCTCTCGTGTCGAGAGCGGCACCAGACAGAACGGTTGCACGCATGATGAGAACCCTATCGATCGATGCATCGCCCACGCGAGCGAATTTCGCGGAACGTCGGGGATGGGACCGAATGCACGGAAATGGGATGTTCGGACGGGATTCCGGCAATGAGGCCCGATAGTGTGCAATCTCGCCCACCAGCCGGAACCTAGACTCCCCCACCGAATGCGAGTCCGAGTAGATACGTCGCCCCGGCCGCGCCGTAGCCGATGGCCAGTTGTCGCAGAGCACGTTTGACCGGCGGTCCACCGCTGAGCAGTCCCACCACCAGTCCGGTGCAGATCAAGGCGATTCCGACGAGGACTGCCGCAACGATGAGCGCAACGAAGCCTTCGAGGCCGAAGAGATAGGGCAACACCGGGATGACGGCACCGGAGGCGAAGAAGCAGAAGCTGGCACCGGCCGCGCCCAGTCCGGTTCCGATGGACTCGTGCTCGTCCACGTCGGGTGCCATCTCGTCGTCGGTGGGCAACAGCCGCAACACTTCCGACGCTTTGGCGTCGGCCTCCTCGTGTGTCATTCCCCGGGCCCGGTACACCAGCGCCAGTTCGTTGGCGTCGACGTCCAGGTGCTGGACGGCATCGCTTGCCGCGCTGTCCGGGGACGACGCCTCGAGCAACTCGCGTTGCGAACGGACCGAGACGTATTCGCCCGCACCCATGGACAGCGCGCCGGCGAGCAGGCCCGCGAGTCCGGTGACCAGGACGATCTGATTGGACACCCCGGAGCCGCTGATGCCGAGTACGAGCGCCAGGTTGCTCACCAGTCCGTCGTTGGCACCGAACACCGCGGCCCGGAACGTTCCGGACAGTCGATTGCGACCGCGAGCCGCCAGCGCCCTGATGACCTCGGCGTGGATCTGTTCGTCGGCCGTCATCGCTTCGGTGGCATCGTCGTCGGTGGCGTACGGCGAGCGGGTCTCGGCTCGTTGGGCCAACGCGAGTACGAACACCGAACCGAAGCGACGTGCCAACACCCCGAGGATGCGGGTGCGGATGTCACCCTTGAGCGGCATCCCGACGCGGTCACCCAGCAGATTTCGCCAATGCTGCTCGTGTCGGCCCTCCGCATCGGCGAGGGCGAGCAGAATCTCGCGCTCCTCGCCGCTGCGTCGGCCTGCCAGATCGCGATAGACGGCGGCCTCGGCTCGCTCGTCGGCGAGGTACTGCCGCCACCGCTTCACATCTCGCGCACTGGGCCCATCGTTCATGAAGTGAAGATAGACCCGTCGGCGGTCAGCTCGGGTCGTACACCCCGGTCTGCACTGCTTTGACCAATCTCCGTGGCACTCGGAACTCTCGCCCCTGGAAACGCACGGTCACCAGATCAGGAGCAACGGCTTTCCATTGCGCACGACGGCTCCGAGTGTTGGAGCGCGACATCTTTCTCTTCGGAACAGCCATGGTTCAGGAGTCCTTTCGGCTTCGGCGGCCGTATCGCTTCTCGAACTTCTCGACGCGTCCCTGGGTGTCCATCACGCGGGCGGCTCCGGTCCAGAAGGGGTGCGATTCGGACGAGACGTCGACGACGACCAGTGGGTAGGTGTTGCCGTCGTCCCATTCGGTCTCGCGCGCGGATGTGACGGTGGATCTGGTGAGGAACTTGTTGCCGGTACTCGAGTCCTGGAACACGACCGGGTGGTAGTCGGGGTGGATGCCTGGTTTCATTCTTGTGCCTCTCGTGCTTGTTCTGCGTACGGGGATTCGCTGCTCTCGCAGGGGTCTTCGTGCCACTGGCCGAACGGGTCGGTCCAGGTGGACCACAGAGCGGGGTCGGTCATCTCGTCGTCGGATACCAACGCCCACTGCAGTGTTCGGTCGATCTCGGTGGGGTCGGCCTCGTGGACGAGGATCACCAGGGAGGTGTCTCGATCACCGAACTGCTCGTCCCATCGCAGTGCCGCCATTGCACGTCGGGTGGTATCGATACGCTCCTGTTGCACGGGAGTCATTGCGGCAAGCCACTTTCCGGCGCTGGCAACACGAAGGCCGCCGCCGGCCGATTCGATCCACAGCGCTTCGTCGGGCTGCGTGGCGACCCACGCCCGCCCCCGCGCGGTGACGACGCCGTCGAGCAGCACGTCGATCGCCTCGTGCAACCGCTCGGGATGGAACGGCCGGGTTGCGGTGAATTCGACGAGCGTGACTCCGCAGTCGACGCTCAACGGCGGCTGGCCTCGCAGCAACGGCGAGTGTGCGTCGGTGATCGCACCGCGTCGCGCATCGGTCGGCACGGACGCGAGAAGCGCTGGGGCGTCGACCAGTGCATCCTGGGAGACCCAGACGACGGGAGCGTTCGGCGCCAGACGCGCCAGCACCGCTGCGAGCCTTGCCCGCTCCCACGCGTCGACCTCGGGACCGGCGGTGACGACGAGCGCGTCCGCGTAATCGACCTGCCCGACCACCAATTGCGCGACGGTTCGATCGTCGTCACCACTGGCGACGATGCCGCGGTCGGCCATGGCGTCGTCGCCGGTGGCGTCGGCCAACCAGGTTGCGGCGTCGAGGCAGTCGATCACTGCCTCGATGCGGACGTCACGCGAGGCCGGGCCGTCGATCTGCCCGACGATGCCGGCCACGACGACGTTCTCGACGGCCCAGCACAGCGCCTCGGGTTCGAGAGCGGGGTCCATGGCGAGCACGATGCGATCGACGTTGCTGCGGGCGGACAGCGCACGTAGCAGCGGCAGCAGGTCCTCGCGGAGCGTGCAGGAGACACAGCCGTGCGCCAGTTCCAGGATGGTCTCGCGGGGATTCTCGCCCAGCACACAGAGCGTGCGACGCACGACTCCTTCGGCGACGCGACTCAGGTCGTGGCGAACCGCGACGGTCCCCGGCGCGAGCAGAGATGTCACGACCGCATCCATGGCTCCGGTCCAGCCGGAGACGAGGACCATCGGGGTTCGATCGTCCGGTGAGTAGTTCACGGGCACCCTTCTTCTCGACAACGATTGTCATTACCTGTGGATGCACGCTACATTCGTGGACACGCTTTGTCGAAAACGATTGTCATAACGGCAAGAAAAGGAGTGATCGTGTCAGCGCACTGCCAAGTCACCGGCCGCACCCCCGGATTCGGAAAATCGGTCTCGCACTCTCACGTGCGCACCAGCCGAAGATGGGATCCCAACATCCAGCGCAAGACGTACTACGCACCGAGCCTCGGCCGCCGCGTCACTCTCACGCTCTCGGCCAAGGGCATCAAGACCATCGACCGCGACGGCATCGACGCCGTGGTGGCCAAGATCCGCGCACGTGGGGAGAAGATCTGATGGGCAAGAGCACCGACGTACGTCCGATCGTCAAACTGAAGTCGACGGCCGGCACCGGATACACCTACGTCACCCGCAAGAACCGCCGCAACGATCCCGACCGACTGGTGATGAAGAAGTACGACCCGGTCGTGCGCAAGCACGTCGATTTCCGAGAGGAGCGATAACCGTGGCGAAGAAATCGAAGATCGCGAAGAACGAGCAGCGCAAGATCGTCGTCGCCCGGTGGTCGTCGCGTCGAGCAGAGCTCAAAGAGACAATCCGTAGGCCCTCGAGCAGCGATTCCGAGCGCGCACAGGCCCAAGCAGCACTGCAGCGTCTGCCACGCGATTCGAGTCCGGTACGATTGCGCAATCGTGACGCTGCGGATGGACGTCCGCGCGGTTACCTACGGAAATTCGGGCTGTCCCGCGTGAAAATGCGCGAGATGGCACACCGTGGGGAGCTGCCAGGCGTCCACAAGTCGAGCTGGTAAGGGAAAAGGTAGAGATGGCAGTCAAGAGAGCACCGTCGAAGAAGGTCCGCGCAGAGGCGGGTCGTCGACCGAAGAAGAACCCGTTGAACGCCGCCAAGGTGACCACGGTGGACTACAAGGACATCAACCTCCTTCGTCAGTTCATCTCGGACCGCGGCAAGATCCGCAGCCGTCGGGTCACCGGGCTCACCCCGCAGCAGCAGCGCCAGGTCGCTGTCGCAGTGAAGAACGCTCGTGAAATGGCGTTGCTGCCGTTCACCAGCCGCTGATCCAGACTTTTCGTTCAGAGAGGCCACGTAGCCATCGGCTACGTGGCCTCTCTGTCGTTCCCGATCCAGAGATGAGCAGTCCGTAGATGTCCGGCGTCCTCGAGGGCTTCACCGTCATCTTCGTCGTCATCGCACTGGGATACCTGCTCGCCCATCTGAAGGTGCTCGGCGATCACGGCCAGTTCGTACTGAGCAGGCTCGTGTTCTTCGTCGCGACGCCTGCCTTGCTGTTCGTCACGTTGGCCAACTCGGATCTGTCGGTCATCCTCTCGCCCACGCTGGCCGTGGCCGGTGCCACCGCCTTGCTCGTCGGTGCCATCTATTTCGTCATCGCCAAGCTCGCGCTGAAACGAACCGTGCCCGACGCGACCATCGGCGCACTCGCGAGTTCGTACGTCAATGCCGCCAATCTGGGCATCCCGATCGCCGTGTTCGTACTCGGCGACGCGAACTTCGTCGCTCCTCTACTGCTGTTCCAGATCATGATCTACACCCCGATCGCGGTGACCATCCTCGACGTGTCGACCGAGATCGAGAAGGTCTCTCTCTTCAAGACCGTCACCACGCCGTTCCGCAACCCGATCGTGGTGGCCGGAGCGGCAGGGCTCGTTCTGTCCATCACGGGCTTCGAACTGCCCGAGGCGTTGATGCAGCCGTTCCAGCTGGTCGGAAATGCGTCGGTCCCCGGCGCATTGCTCGCATTCGGCCTGTCCCTCTACGGCGCCCGGGTACTGCAGAAAGGCATCAGTCCGCGTCGCGACGTAGCCCTGGCAACGGTGTTCAAGATGGCGCTTCAGCCGGTGCTCGGCTACCTGATGGCTCGGTTCGTCTTCGGTCTGGACGGGCACGATCTGTTCGCCATCGTCGTGATCTCGGCGCTGCCGACGGCGCAGAACGTGTTCGTTTTCGCCAGCCGTTACCAGCGTGGCGTGGTACTCGCCCGAGACACCGCCTTCGTGACCACACTCGTCTCGATCCCCGTCATAGCGCTCGTGACGGTCTTCCTCGCATGAGCCGAACACAAAGGTTCTCCTCAGCTCCCAGCGCTACGTTGGATTCATGAGGTTTCTCGCTGCAGGTGTCATGTTGTGCCTGCTGCTGGTCGGCTGCAGCACCGCCTCCGGTGGCGACGAGGACACAACCCCGACAGTTGGTTCCACCACCCCTGTGGGGCTCGCCCAGCAACCCAGCGCCCCTCCGGTTCCGCACGAGGTGCCCGTCGGCGACGTCGGCACGATGTTCGAGCCGACCGCCGATCTACTCCGCGCCACCACCACTCCGTTCGAGTCGTGGAGCCAGATCTCCCCCAACACCATTGCGGTCCACTTCGTCACCGGCACTCCCGAGTGCTACGGAGCCGACGCGTCGGTCACCGAGACCGACACCACGGTCACCATCGAACTGCGCACCGGAACCCGGCCCGACGCCGCAGACAAGTCCTGCATCATGGTTGCCGTCTACGCCACCATGCAGATGACTCTCGCTTCACCACTGGGGAGCCGCACCATCCTGAATGCGGCCTGACCGCGGCACCGGTAGTGTCCGGGCAGTGAGCGATCATCTGCCCGACCGAGATCGAAGCCAGGTTCGCGCCGCCGACGCGGACAGGACCCTCGTCGCGCAGCTGCTGAGCGACGCCTTCGCGAACGGCCAACTCACCGTCGATGAATACGACGAGCGCACCGCTGCGGTGTACCGGGCGAAGACCTACGGCGAACTCGACCTGTTGACCGGCGACCTGGTGCTGTCCCCTCCCCCTGCACATGCACCGTCCGGTGGCCCCACGAACGACCGCGTCATCGCGATCATGAGTGGTGCCGTGCGCAAAGGCGAATGGACCCCCGCCACGCGCATCGACGCGTTCGCATTCTGGGGTGGCATCGAACTCGACCTACGCCGCGCAACGTTCACCACCGAGGAAACCACCATCAACTGCGTCGCCATCATGGGCGGCATCGAGGTCACCGTGCCGCCCGGTGTGAGCGTCGAAGTCCGCGGCATGGGCATCATGGGCGGATTCGAGCACGTCAGCGCGACGCACCCCGGCGCGCCCCGCGTGATCATCACCGGTTTCGCCTTCTGGGGCGGAGTATCGGTGGAGATCAAACCCGCCGACAAGTGATTCAGGATCGCCGACGCTTCAGGTAGTCGGTCACCACCGCGGCACCGAGTCCGTCGAGATCGGGCGCGATGACGCGTCCGCCCACGCGCTCGGCCATCTTGTCGACCACCCGCGCGAGGCCCGGATCGTCGCCGAGCCGGAAGATCGTCACCTGCGCACCGAGTTTCGCGACGGTATCGAGCTCGCGCACCGTCAGCCCCAACGTCTTCGACGACGGCGGGTAGTCGAAATACGCGTGACCGTCCGGTTCCAGATGGGCCGTCGGCTCACCGTCGGTCACGATCAACACCACCGGCTGCGCATTGGGATGACGCCGCAGATGCCGCACCGCAAGCATCAGCGCGTGGTGCAGATTGGTGCCCTGATCGTAGGCACCGTCCAAGCCGGCCAGCTCCGACGCCGTCAATGTCTGCGCGTGCCTACCGAATCCGATGAGTTGCAGGTCGTCCCCGCGAAAGCGGGTGCTCACCAGGTGATTGAGAGCCAGCGCTGTGCGTTTCATGGGCACCCACCGGCCGTCCATCACCATCGAGAACGACGTGTCGACCAGCAGGGCCACGGCAGCCTGCGTTCGCGTCTCGGTCTCGCTGATCTCCACATCGGTCACCTGCAGCTGCACCGGAAAGCCCGATCCTGTTGCCGCTGAACGCAGTACCGCATTGTTGACCGTGCGGGTCACGTCCCACGGCTCGGTGTCACCGAACTCCCACGCTCGCGACGCTCCGGTGGGCTCCCCCATCGCACCTGCCTTGCGAGTGTCTCGCTCCCCGCCGCGTCGGGACAGCTTTCCCGCGACGTCCTTCAGCGCCGACTGCCCCAGCTGCCGCATCGCCTTCGGCGACAGTCGCCACTGACCGTCGGCACCCTTGTCCATGAAACCCTGCTGCTGCAGCGCCTTTTCGAGCTCCGCGAGCATCCTGGCGTCGGCCGCGGCCTCGGGCCCGAGTTGCTTCAGCAACGCGTCGGCGTCGATGTCGTCCAGCGCAGCTCCGTTGTACTGCTGTGAGAGTTGGTTTCCCAGGTTCTCGAGGTCGGCGATGTCCTGGAGCGCACCGGTGCCGTCGCCGAGTCCCATACCGTTCTCACCGCGGAAGTTCTGCGAGCCGTCCCAGTCCTCACCGGGCCGGGCCTGCTGCAGATTCTGATCGAGCTGATCCAGCTGACTCAGCAGGTTCGAATCGCCGAAGGCCTGCTGCGCCAACGCATCGAGCTCCGCCCGCTGTTCGGGACTCAGCGAATTGCGAAGCCGTTGCGCCGCTGCCGCTCGCTGCGCAAGCGAATCCAACAGCTCGTCGACATTCTTCGGGTTCTCCGGGAAGTGCTGACCGTGCTTGTCCATGAACTGCTCGAACTGCTCGTCGGTGTCCTCACCCTTGTTGTGGGCGTCGAGCAATTCGTTGAGGTCCTTCAGCATCTCGCTGATGGCCTGACGGTCCTCATCGGTGGCACCTTCGAGGGCCTGCTTCATGCCCGTAAAACGCTGATCGAGCATTTCGCGTCCGAGCAGGTCCTTGATCTTCTCGTAGTTCTCGCGTGCCTCCGACGAACGCCAGTCGTAGTCCGAAAGCTCCTGCACCGCTTGCGCAGTGGACGGTGAGAGATCGCCGATCTGCATCTCCTGGAACCGCGCATCGTCGTCGAGGGCACGTGCCAACGCCTTGCGTTCCTCGAGCACCGCCTTGTCCAGCAGCTCGCGCACTTCCTGCAGCGTGCCGTCGAGATTGTTCTTCTTCAACAGATCTCGACGACGCTTGGCGGCCTGCGCGGCCAGGTCGTCGAGCCCACGCATGTTCTTCGTCCCGCGCCGCAGCATCTCCTGCAACGCCCGACGCGGCGACGCGCCCTCGAGCACGTCCTCGCCGATGGCGTCGAGCGCATCGCGCAGATCAACCGGTGGCGCAAGAGGATCCGGCCCGTCGTGATACCGCCCGTACCTGGAACGACGCATCAGCTGTACACCGTCTGGCCGTCGTCGTCGGGGTCCTTGGAGATCCGACGCGCCAGGTAGAGACCCTCGAGCGCAAGTTCGACGGCGGCCGCTTTCTCGCCGTCCGAGGTGGCGTTCAGACGCTCGTGGATGTCGCCGATGACCTCGACGTCGGGCAGCTCGTCGAGCAACGCCTTGGCGGTGATCCGATCGCCGGTGACGATCGGCTCACCCGTCTCGATTGCTGTCACCAGAGCCGCGAGGTTGATGCCGCCGAGGTGGGCTCGAACGGTATCGGCAGTCGCCCGGCGCAACATGTGCTCGAGCACCTCGATTTCGCGTCCCTCCTCACCCGACTCGAATTCGACCTTGCCGCGCAGCACCTCGATGATGGTGCCGAGATCCACCGGCCGGGCCACGGGCTCGGCCTCACCGAGTATCGCGGCCCGGTGAACGGCTGCGGCAGCGATGGTTTCGGCTGCTGCGATCGCAAATCGAGCAGAAACACCGGAACGCTGATCGACCGACGGCGACTCGCGAAGCAGTCGGGTGAATCGGGCCAGTACCTCGAGCAGATAGGTGGGGACGGTTGCCTGCAGTTCCGCCTCCTGATCGATGACGGCCACCTCGGCGTCGAGTTCGAGGGGGTAGTGCGTCCTGATCTCCGCGCCGAAACGATCCTTGAGCGGAGTGATGATGCGCCCGCGATTGGTGTAGTCCTCGGGGTTCGCGCTCGCCACGAGCATGACGTCGAGCGGTAGCCGCAGCGTGTAACCGCGGACCTGGATGTCACGCTCCTCCATGACGTTGAGCAGCGAGACCTGGATCCGCTCGGCAAGGTCGGGGAGCTCGTTGATCGCCACGATGCCGCGGTGGCTACGCGGGACGAGTCCGAAGTGAATGGTCTCCGGGTCGCCGAGGCTGCGACCCTCGGCGACCTTGACGGGGTCGACGTCGCCGACGAGGTCCGCCACCGACGTATCCGGGGTCGCGAGCTTCTCGGCATACCGCTCAGTGCGATGTCGCCACTCGACGGGCAGGTCGTCGCCGAGTTCCTGGGCTTTGCGGATGCTGGCCGGGGTGATCGGCTCGTACGGGTGCTCGCCCAGTTCGGCTCCGGCGATCACCGGCACCCACTCGTCGAGCAACAGATTCAGGGTGCGCAGCAGCCGCGTCTTGCCCTGCCCGCGCTCGCCGAGCAGAACCACGTCGTGACCGGCCAGAATCGCGCGCTCGAACTGCGGCAACACCGTCGAGCCGAATCCGACGATCCCCGGCCACGGATCCGTGCCGTCACGCAATGCCGTCAGAAGATTGTCCCGCAACTCTTCCTTGATCGACCGCTGCCGATGTCCGGATGCCTTGAGTTCGCCGAGAGTCGAAATGCCAGGTTTGGTAGAGGTCACTTCTCCACGCTACGAGCGTTTGGCCGATGCTGCCATCGAGAGGGAAAGAGCGCTGCCGCCGAGTTCGCACCTACGCCACTTGAACAGGACAAATCGCCCGAGTAAGTGCGACCTCGCTACACCGGGGCACCCGCGGCGCGGAGCTTTGCCCGCACGCGTGCCACCACCTCGTGCGGTCGCAGCCGCATCTGCTCGGAATTGACGCGGACGATCTGCCACTCGGCACGATCGAGATCCTCGAACCGCTCGATGTCACGGGTCCGCTGACGCTCGTCGAGCCAGTGGTGAACGCCTTCGTATTCCACCCCCACCCGCCAACGACGCCACCCCATGTCGATGCGTGCCACGAATCTGTTCGAACTGTCACGAATTTCGATTTGAGTCTCGGGCTTCGGGAGCCCCGCCTCGACCAGAAGCAATCTGGTGCGCGTCTCTTGTGGCGACTCTGCACCGCAGTCGACGACATCGAGCGCACCGAACAGGCACCGGATGCCTCGGGTGCCCGGTCGCTGCAGCGCATACGCACGTATGGCTTCCCCGTCGACGCAGGTTGCGGCGAGTAGTGAGTCGAGAAAGACCACCGACAGCGGCGACGGCACCCAGCGACCGATATCGAATCCGGTGCGCACGGGTGTGGACACCGCGAATCCCTGAGCGATCATGACGTCGTCGGTATGCAACGCGTCGTGGTGGATTCGGAGCCCGGGCAACTGGTGCGATCTCCCGGTCGCCAACACACTCGGAGGAGTGCTCGGGTCGATCCACTTCGCGCCGTGGACTGCCGCCGCGGAGACCCCTGCAATCACGGCACCATCGCCGACGCAGATCGATGCGGCGATAGCCATCGTTCGCGCATCGACAATGGTCCCGTCGCAGACATACGTGTCGCGAAAGACCCTGACGTAGTTGCGGCTCAGCTCGTACCTGCTGAGAGCGCCCGAGCGTATCGCCTGCGAACCCCGAAACGGCCCGATCTGCATCCCCATGGCTTCAACCTTGGCAGGGTCGCCACCAGGGAAAGGGCCTGCTCAGCGATCTGTGGATAACTTTTTGCCTATCCACAGATCGCCGAGTTCGCAGTTATGCGGCCACAAATGGGGTATGGGCCTGCATAACTGCGACTTCGGCGTCATTCATCAGTGAGCGAAGTGCCGCGAACCCGTCAGATACAGCGTCACTCCCGCGTCCTGAGCCGCGGCGATCACCTCGTTGTCGCGGACCGAACCACCGGGCTGCACAACGGCTTTGACGCCTGCGCTCATGAGAACCTGCAGACCGTCGGGGAACGGGAAGAACGCATCGGAGGACGCGACCGAGCCGACGACGCGATCCCCGGCCCGCTGCACGGCGAGGTGGGCGGCGTCGACGCGGTTGACCTGGCCCATTCCGACGCCGACGGACGCACCGTCGTGGGCCAGCAGGATTGCGTTGGACTTCACGGCCCGGCCTGCGCGCCAAGCGAATTCGAGGTCCTTCAACGTCTGTTCGTCGGCCGGTTCGCCGGCTGCGAGGGTCCAGTTGGCCGGGTTGTCTCCGTCCGCGTCGAGCACGTCCCGTTGCTGCAGCAGTGCGCCGCCGGAGATCGGCTTGAGTTCGACGCCGGAGGTGGGCGGTGCGACCGCGAGCAGCACGCGAATGTTCTTCTTGCGCTGCAACACTCCGAGCGCACCGTCCGCGTAGGACGGCGCGATGATGACCTCGGTGAAGATCTCGGCTACCTGCTCGGCCATCTCGACGGTGACCTCACGGTTGGCCGCGATGACGCCGCCGTACGCGCTCACCGGATCGCAGGCGTGAGCCTTGCGGTGCGCCTCGGCGATGTCCTTGCCTACCGCGATACCACAGGGATTGGCGTGCTTGATGATGGCGACGGTGGGCTCGGCGTGATCGAACGCCGCACGCCAGGCTGCATCGGAATCGGTGAAGTTGTTGTACGACATCTCTTTACCGTGCAACTGCTCGGCCTGCGCGATGCCTGCGGCAGCGGACGAGTCGACGTACAGGGCCGCCTTCTGGTGCGGGTTCTCGCCGTAGCGGAGCACGGCCGAACGGTCCCAGGTGCCGCCGATCCACTCCGGGAACACCGTCTCGGTGTCGGGGGTCAGCACATTGCTCATCCACGATGCCACCGCGACGTCGTAGGCGGCAGTGTGCTGGAAGGCCTGCGCGGCGAGCGACGTGCGCTCGGCGAGGGTGAATCCGCCACCGGAGACGGCGGTGAGCACGTCCTCGTAGCGGGCCGGGTCGACGACGACGGCCACCGACGGATGGTTCTTGGCCGCGGCGCGCACCATCGACGGTCCGCCGATGTCGATCTGCTCGACGCATTCGTCCGGCGTCGCGCCACTGGCGACGGTCTCGGTGAACGGGTAGAGGTTGACCACGACGAGCTCGAACGCCTCGATGCCCAATTCCTCGAGCTGCGAAAGATGTTCGGGCTTACGGGTGTCGGCGAGTACGCCGGCATGCACGCGAGGATGCAGCGTCTTGACGCGCCCCTCGAGGGTCTCGGGGAATCCGGTGAGGTCCTCGACCTTGGTGACCGGGATTCCGGCGTCGGCGATCTTGCTCGCCGTCGATCCGGTGGACACCAGAGCGACGCCTGCGCTGTGCAAGCCGGTCGCCAGTTCGATCAGTCCGGTCTTGTCGTAGACGCTGACCAGCGCGCGGCGCACTGCTTTACGTTCACTCATCGGATTATCTGAGCCTTTCGTCCATCGGAGGTGACACCTTTGGCGGCCACGGCTGCGATCACGTCGACCAGCAACCGTCGCTCCACAGTCTTGATGCGTTCGTGCAACGCGGATTCGTCGTCGCCGTCGAGAACCGGTACGGCTTCCTGCGCGAGGATCGGCCCGGTGTCGACGCCGGAATCGACCAGATGAACCGTCGAACCGGTCAGTTTGACGCCGTGGTCGAGTGCGTCCCGCACGGCATGTGCACCGGGGAACGACGGCAGGAGCGCGGGGTGGGTGTTGACGATGCGTCCGGTGAAGGCACCCAGGAACTGCGGGCCGAGGATCTTCATGAAACCGGCGGTGACGACCAGATCGGGCTCGAAGCTCGACGTGGCATCGGTGAGCGCCTGGTCCCAACCCGATCGATCCGTGAAGTCCCGCAGGGCGATACGAAAGTGCGGGATAGCGGCATCGTCGGCACGGCGGACGGCATCGCAGTCGCGGTCGACTCCCACGGCGACGATGCGGGCGGGATAGTTCTCGGTGGCAGTCGCGGCTATGAGCGACTGCAGCAGCGAGCCGGTCCCCGACGCGAGGACGACGACCCGCGCGGGTGTCTCACGCAAGGCAGTCAGCGCACTACTCCTGAATCATCGAGGCGGATCGTTCGAGCCAGCGGAAAGCCTAGTCGCTGCGCCCTCGAGCCCTACCGGGCAGGTCCGTCCTGGTCTCCGGGAGGAGCGACGATCTCGGCGTCCAACGGTTCGTCGGTAGCGCCCTCGACGGTCGCATCCGGTTCTTCGGCCGGGGGCATCTCGGCCGGGACGTCGTCCACGACCTCCGCCTCGACGACCTCCTCGGCCTTGTCGGCCTCCTGGAGCTGTTCGTTGTCCTCCGGCTCGGATGGGGCGGCCTCGATTGCCAACTCGGCCGCAGGCACGGGCATCGGAACGGGCTCGTCGAGCGTCGGCTCGGGTTCTGCTCGACGCCACACGACGAGGGCCGCGGTCATCGAACCGGCGACGGCCAGCCACGCGAATGTCAGCAGTCCGAAGCTCCACACGGTGACTTCGACGGTGCCGAAGGTGCCGAGGTTTCCGCCTGCGGCGTAGCCGAACAACGCTGCGAGCACGCCGGTTGCAGCCGCCACGACCCACACGGACGACACTGCGACCTGGATGTCGGCGCTGCGGATCGCGCAGTCGCGGCCGAGCAACAGCCCGGCACCGATCGGAACGGCGAGCATGACGACCCAGATCGTCTGGGCCGATCCTTCGGGCAGAACAGCCAGGATCGGCAGCGGCGGGAGCGGTCCTCCCGTGGTGGAGAACAGACTGACCGACGCGTCGCCGAACCCGGCAGTGGAACCGGTGGCCACCGCGAGAGCACCGATGACGACGTTGGGGAGGTAGAGCACCGACACCACGGTCAGTCCGAGCATGCCGACGACATCGCGTCCGCTCTCGAGCAGCGCGCCCGCGGTCTCCCAGGAGGCGAGCAGGGCGAGCAGTACGACGGCCGCGCCGCCTGCAGCAAGAATCGATATCGTGCGTACGAAGGGCGCAACGAGCGCGCGCACCCAGTCCGGGAGTCCGCCGCGGATCAAGGGTGAGTCCCAGCGGGCGAGCAGCAGACCGGTTCCGGACGCGGCCGCATGCACGCCTGCGACCCAGGAGAAGGCAACGAGGGCGTTCGGGCTGGACAGCCCGATGACGGTCGACGCGTCCTTGGCGACGGCCAGGGCGATGGCGGTGACGGCGAGCGGGCCCGCCATCGACGCCGCGAACACCCACCGAACCACTCGGCGATCGGTGCCGGAGTCCACCGCGTGGTGGACGGTACGGGCGACGGACCAACCGATGATCAGTGTCGGCAGAAGCGGTGCGACGCCGAGGGACGTACCGCCGATGCTCAGGGGTACCAGGTGCACGGCGAACCACGACCCGGCGATCGCCCCGAGGGTTCCGGTGAGGTCGCTGTTGACCGAGACCAGGGTGATCAGAGCAAGGGTCGTCGCAATCACCACGACCAGACCGGAGGTCTTGAAGGCCACTGCGGCGAGCATGCGCGACTGATCGGGCGTCGGGCCGGTGCTCGCGCGGGGAGCCCGGGCGGCCGCGCGTCGCGTCTCTCGGTTCAATAGATCGCTCATCGCAACGAGAGTCGCATCATCTTCGCGGCGCGCCGGTCAGGCGCGCCGCGAAGCGAGCTGTGATGAAGCAATGAATCAGTCGCGCTTGTTCTCGTCCTCGGCGGGAGTGGCACCGAACGACTGCGTCGGCGCGCCGTACGGCGTCGACTGGTCGCCCGATTCGGGCTCGTCCGACTTCGCCGGGGGCTGGCCGTATCCGGACGGCTGGCCGTACTGGTACTGATTCGGTGGGTAGGCCTGCCCGGCGGCCGGAGCACTCGGACCGGTGTACGGCGGCGGTGCGTAGCCGCCCTGCGGCGACGGGGTGTTGGGAGCGGACTGTCCGTACGACGGCTGTCCGCCCGGGTTGTAGGAATGCTGCCCCGACGACTGCCCGCTCGGTGCTTGACCGAAGTTCGACGACGTTCCCTGAGGCTGACCGTACGACGGCGGATTGCCGTAGGCCTGCGGCTGCGACGGTCCACCGAACGATGTGGTCGGCGCGTTGTACGGGTTCTGCTGGCCGTATCCGGCCTGCTGGTTCTGATTGCCGTAGCCCGCAGGCTTGGGAGCCGGAGCCTTGACGATGCCCGCGTCGAACAGCAGTGCAGCCACCGCGGCGGCAGCCTGGACGAAGCCGAGGACGAGCACCAGGATCGCACCGATACCGAGCGAGCTGGTGGTGCTGGCGAACTCGTTGCCCTCTGCGCTGGGCAGACTGAACGACTGGAAGACCAGCACCAGCCAACCGGCGATCGCCAGGGCGGCCACCACGGCTTGATTCCTGGCGTCTTTCTGCAGCAGCGAGGCACCGGCGATCAAGCCCGCTGCCAGCAGCAGAGCAACCGACACCGCGCTACCGCCGGACGCGAAGAACGTGGTGCTGAACGACGTCTGGATGCTGCTGGGCAGTTCCTGGGACGAGGTGACCTCGGCGGTCACGAGGTCGAGCAGTCCGAGCAGGAAAGTGACGACGCCGAGCCCGAGGATCACGAACGTGAGAATTCTCGGCAGGCTCGACAGAGCCGACCCAGGCGACTTCGACTGCGGTGCAGCGGAAGCCGGGCCGGTCGAGCCCGGTGCCGAGGTGCCGGGTACCGGAGGGCCGAAGGGATTGGACACCGACGGCTGGTGAAACGGCTGGTTCTGGCCTGGATGACCTTGCGGGTTGGACGACGGCTGATTCGGCGAGGACGACGGGCCGTAGGACGGTCCACCTCCGCCGTAGCCACCAGAGTTGGAGCCCCCTGTTTCAGGGCCGCCGGGCGAGTAGGTCATCGCGTCTCCTCATCTGAGATTGTCCGTACCCCAGGTCGGTCGGGTCCGAGAACTCACGCTACTGCACGGACCCGACCGATCACGGAACCGAAAGGTCAGCGGGCTGCCACCAACTCCTGGTCGTGCGCCTCAGCGGCCTCGAGTTCCCGAACCAGCGGCAGGACCTTCGCCCCGAAGTACTCGATCTCCTCCTGGAAGTGCAGGAATCCGCCGAGAATCAGGTCGACGCCGCGGCGACGGTAGGCGACGATGCGCTCGGCCACCTGTTCCGGGGTGCCGATCAATTGGGTCTTGAAGCCGTCGTTGTACTGAACGAGGTCCTCGAACGTCGAGTCCGCCCACATTCCCTTCTTGTCGCCCGTCGAATTGCCTGCCTGTTGCACCGCTCCTTTGAAACCTTCGACGGCAGGCTTGTTGGCCTTCTCGATGATCTCGCGCAATGTGTCTCGCGCTTCCTTCTCGCTGTCTCGCGCGATGATGAAGCCGTTGAGCCCGAACTTGACCTCACGCCGGTGATCACGCGCGACGCGTCGGAGGTTGTCGAGTTGCTCGGTGACGCCGTCGAAATCTTTGCCGTTGCTGAAGTACCAGTCCGAGTACCGACCGGCATTCTCCTGCGCTGCAGACGAATTGCCGCCCTGGAACAGTTCGGGGTTGGGACGATCTGGACTGTTCAGCGGTTTGGGCTTGAGTGTGAAGTCGTGGATCCGATAGAAGTCGCCTCGGAAGTCCACGTCGTCCTCGGTCCAGATCTTGCGCAGTACCTGCAGGAATTCTGCACTGCGACGGTACCTCTCGTCGTGTTCGAGCCAGGGCTCACCGAGGTGGGTGAACTCGTCCTTGAACCAACCACTGACTACGTTGACCGCGAATCGGCCGTTCGACAGGTGATCGGCAGTGGCACCGAGCTTGGCGAGGACCGCCGGCTGCCACAGCCCGGGATGCACTGCTGCAATGACTTTGAGTCGTTCGGTGGCCAGCAGCAGCGCGAGCGAGAAGCTGGTCGACTCGTGCTGAAACTCTGCCCCGTAGCTGGCTTCGTAGCGAACCTGACTCAAGGCGTACTCGAATCCGTTGTTCTCGGCCGTCTGCGCCAGCTTCTTGTTGTACTCGTAATCCCAGCTGGTGCGTTGCTCGATGGTGCTGGTGACCAGACCACCCGAGACGTTGGGTACCCAGTACGCGAATTTGATTGCGTCGGCGATTTTTTCGGTGCTCATCGTTGTTCTCCTACCAGTGCGTTCTACGAGTACCAGGTCGGCTCGGGCAGTTCGCCCGTGAGAACCCAGCGCCCGACCTCGCGTCGCTTGTATGCGACCGGATCGTGCAGGGTGTGCGTACGCACATTGCGCCAGAAACGGTCGAAGCCGTACTTGCTGGCCGTCGCCCGCGCGCCGAGGGCCTCGAACACCGTGGACGTGATCTCGAGCGACACCTCCGTGGCGCGAGCCTTCACTGCGGCGACGCGTACCTCGTGCTCACCGCGCTCCTCCGCGGTGACGCTCCAGGCGTTGTCGTGGATCTTCTTTCCTTCCAACGCAACTGCGTCGGCGAGCGCTTCGACGGCCCACAACTTGGACGTCAGATCGCCGTAGATGTCGATGATGTACGGCTCGTCGACGGCCTTGTCCACGGTGCTGTGCAGCCACGCCCGGGTCTTGTCCTTGGTGTACGACGCGGCTTCCTCGAGTGCGCCCCTCGCGATTCCGAGGTAGAAGTTGACGAACACCAGCTGGATGGTCGGAACGTTGAGGGTGTTGTAGACGCGCGGCTGAAAAGCTTTGTCCACGAACCCTGCTGCGCTGGCCCAATCGACGCGAACCTTGTCGATGGTGACACTGCCACTCTCCGTCTGACGCTGACCGATGTTGTCCCAGTCGTCATGAAAGGACAGCCCCTCGATGTTCGACGGCACGATCGCGAACACGTGATCGGTGCTGCCTTCGAGTGCTCCTTCGAGCACGGTGACGTCGGAGATGCGGCTGCCGGTGGAGAAGGTCTTGGAACCGTCGAAGACGATGGTGTCGCCCTCGTCGGTGACGGCGACGTCGTTGTCCCGAGGGTTGACGGCACCGCCGAAGAACCATTTGTTCTTCGTAGCGTCTGCTTCGACGGCCTCGATCTGTTCGGGGGTGCCGACGAGTCGAGCGGCCCAGAACCACAGCAGGTGGTAGCCGAGCAATTGACCGATCGAGCCGTCGGCCTTCGAGACGGTGCGGATCACCTGATACGCCGTCGGCCAGTCCTGGCCCGCGCCGCCGTGTTCGACGGGGCCGAGCAGAGTGACGAGGCCGGCGTCCTTGAGCAACTGGACCTCGGCGGCGGGGGCCTCGCGCCCCTTGTCGCGAGCGACAGCGTCGACTGCGAGAAGTTGAGCCACCTCACCGGCGCGGGAGATCCATCCGGCAGCAGTGGTGGGGGCGTCGGGCCAGGACTTGGTGAGAGCACGGTTCTCGGTGGTTGTCATGACGATCAGTGAAGTCCGGCAACGAATCGATGACCACACTTCGATTCAGCATGATTTTAAGAATTATGTGCCAGGTCCGTTTCTGCCTCTCAAAAATACCCCGTGACAGTTATCCACAATTTGTAACGCATCACTAACGGGGGCGATTAATGTTGTGCACATCACAAACCGGCGAGTCCCTGGGGCTCGCACTCCCCTAGGACGCCCCTCATGCGCAAGTCACTCTTCGCCACCGTCGCCGCCGCCGGTGCCCTCGTTGCTGCCGTCATCTCGCCTGCCGTCTCCAACGCCGTCCCCACCAACGTGACCTTCACCGTTGCGGGCGGTGCACTGACCATCACCGCGCCGACAGACTCACCCCTGACCGTCACCGGGAATACTGCCAGCGGAGACATCACCCCGGTCGTCGTGTCCGATCAACGACTCGGACTCAACGGCTGGACTGCGAAGGCTGTCAGCACCGCATTCGACAAGCCCTCACCGGATCCCGCATCGATTCCCGCGACTGCCGTGTCCTACTCGGCACCGCTCGCTCCGGGGCGCACGGGCATCTCGACGGTGCTCGGAATACTGGTTCCTCAGGTCATCGACACCAACAAGACCGTCGTAACCGCGACGGCTGTCGTGGGAGCGAACACCGCCACCTGGGCCGGTACTGTCTCCGTCGCGCTGCCGAGCAACGTCGTCGCCGGTACCTACACGGGCGTCGTCACGCATTCGGTCGCCTGATCTGTACATGTCACTTCATCGGGGATTGGCTGCCGGAGTCCTGACCGTGCTGATGTTCGCTTCGGCGTTCGTCACGCAGGCTCCGGCGGCCGCTCAGCAACCAACCGAATCGGCACCGGTGGGCAGCGTGGGTATACGACTGCTCGAAGCGTCGGTATCCCTCCAGGACGACCCGCGGGCGCTGGCATACATCATCGACAACCTGCCGCCCGGCACCACCATCACCAGACGCATCGAGGTCAGCAACAGCACCGATCAACAGCAGCCGGTCACGCTGTACCCGGCAGCTGCATCGATCGGAGCCGACAACTCCGGCTTCGAGGTGGGTGACGACCGTGCCGTCAACGAGCTCACGACGTGGATGTCGGTGACGCCGACAGACCTCACGCTCGCTCCTAACTCGGCGGCCGAAGCGGTGGTGACCATCGCGGTTCCACCCGACGCCCCCGAGGGTGAGCAGTACGCCGTCGTCTGGGCGCAAACTGCTGGTGCCCCATCAGGAACCGGCATCCAGAACGTCAGCCGCGTCGGTATTCGCACCTACCTCTCGGTCGGTCCAGGAAACGGTCCCGCAGCCGACCTGTCCATCGATGGAGTCACCGCTGCTCGCAGCGACGACGGTGCCCCACAGGTCGTCGCGAACATCACCAACACCGGCGGCCGAGCTCTCGATCCGAGCGGGACGGTCGAACTCTCCGGTGGCCCAGGCGGTATTTCCGGTACACCGGTGAAGGGCTCGGGCGGGTCCATCGCGCCTGGGCAATCAGGAAGCGTCACGTTCACGCTCGACCCCGCTCTTCCCGCAGGGCCGTGGCAGGCCGCAGTCACCGTCACGAGCGGGTTGGTGAACAAGACGTCGAACGTCGAACTCACCTTCCCCGACCAGGGCTCGGTCGCCGCACAAGACTCTTCGTCCGAGTCGGGTACTCCGGTGTGGGTCTGGGCGGTCGTTGCGTTGGGAATCATCGCCGTCGCGGCGGCGGTACTCATTGTGATTCGGCGACGAAAGACCAGCTGACATGCGACGTCTGACATTGGCAGTCGGATTGGCGGTGGTCCTTGCGGCCACCGTCGATCCGGCGGTGTCGGCTCAGCCCTTCCCCGAAATACCCACCGCCACAACGGCGTGCGCGGCGGACTCGACGCCGACGACTACCCCCGTTCCAGTGGACACGATCGCACCGACCACCACGCCGATGCCGACGGCCGAGTGCATACCCTCTGCACCGATCGTCACAACCTCACCGACGGCATCCACCGAGGCTCCGACGGTGTCGACCGTGCCGACGACGACTTCCCCCACCGTCACGGCAACGGCTCTGCCGACGATGGAACCGACCCCCACCACCACAGTCCCGACGACCACAGCAGTCCCCGAGACCACAGCAATTCCCACGACCACGGCAGTCCCGACGACCACAGTGACTGCTGAGCCGACGGGCGCGTCATCGACAACTGCGACGCCGACGTCGGATCCGATAGCGACCACCTCGACAAGCGCCGTCTCGTCGCCTGAGCCTGCCGCTCGCGCGGCGGCCGCACCCGCCGCGAGCCTGCTGGACATTCAGGCGAACACCGGACTGGTCGCACAAGCGGGACAGGGTGCGTTGACTCCTGGAGTGCCGTGGACCGGGAACATGAGTCTCAGCGTGGTCAACGTGCTCGGCAACTGGACTTCGACGGTGAGTCTGTCGCCGTTCCGAGGCCAGAACACCGGTAGGACGGTCACGCCCGTCGCGTCCTATTCCGCTCCCGAGACCAACTGCTTGCTTCTGTTGGTGAAATCCCCTGGCGTCAGCAACGTGCCGCTCTCGGCTACGGCTGTCAACGCGAAAACCGGTGGGGGCGTGGCATGCCTGACCAGTTGGACGGCCACGGTGAACATCTTGGTACCGAACAGCGATCTGCTCGCCGACACCTACACCGCCACTCTCACTCATTCGATCTACTGAGCAACGGTCATCCGCGCAGGATTTTCTCCATTTTCTTGCCCTTGGCGAGTTCGTCGATCAGCTTGTCCAGATAGCGGATCTTCTGCATCAGGGGGTCTTCGACGTTCTCGACGCGTATGCCGCACACGACTCCGGTGATCAGGGTTGCGTTCGCGTTGAGGTCCGCTGCGGCGAAGAACTCGTCGAACGTCGTTTCGGCTTCGAGATGCCGGTCGAGGGCCGACTGATCGAATCCGGTGAGCCACCGGATGATCTCGTCGACCTCAGCTTTCGTCCGACCTTTGCGCTCGGCCTTGTTCACGTAGTGCGGATAGACCGAGCTGAAGGCGGTGGTGAAGATCCTGTGCACGCGCATCAATCTAGACCCCTTCGCGTGAATGTGACATTGCCGCGTCCAGACGCATGCAGTGGTCCATTCACGCGGACCGGGGCGCACGAAAAAGCCCGCCACCGGATTCGGTGGCGGGCTTCTTACGATGTGAAACTTACTTCACGGACAGCGATTCCAGGATTTCGCGCGCGAGGGCAGCGGTCTCGGACGGCGTCTTGCCGACCTTGACGCCTGCGGCCTCGAGTGCGTCCTTCTTCGCCTGCGCCGTTCCCAGCGAGCCGGAGACGATGGCGCCTGCGTGGCCCATGGTCTTGCCCTCGGGAGCGGTGAAGCCTGCGACGTAGCCGACGACCGGCTTGGTCACGTTGGCCTTGATGTAATCGGCTGCGCGCTCTTCTGCGTCGCCACCGATCTCACCGATCATGACGATGATCTTGGTGTCGGGATCCGCCTCGAACGCCTCGATGGCGTCGATGTGGGTGGTTCCGATGACGGGGTCGCCGCCGATGCCGATGGCCGTCGAGAATCCGAAGTCACGGAGCTCGAACATCATCTGGTAGGTCAGCGTGCCGCTCTTGGAGACCAGGCCGATGGGGCCGGTTCCCGAGATGTTCGCGGGCGTGATGCCGACGAGAGCCTCACCGGGGGTGATGATTCCGGGGCAGTTCGGGCCGATGATGCGGGTCTTCTTGCCCTTCTCCACGTTGTAGGCCCACGCGTACGCGGAGTCCTGCACGGGGATGCCCTCGGTGATGACGACGAGCAGCGGGATCTCGGCGTCGATGGCCTCGACGATGGCGTCCTTGGAGAATGCCGGCGGCACGAACGCGATGGACACGTCGGCTCCGGTCTTCTCCATGGCCTCGGAAACCGAAGCGAACACCGGCAATTCGATGTCGTTGCCCTGAGCGTCGACGTGCTTGACCGTGGTTCCGGCCTTACGTGCGTTGACGCCACCGACGACCTGGGTTCCGGCCTTGAGCATCAGGGCGGTGTGCTTGGTGCCTTCGCCGCCGGTGATGCCCTGGACGATGACCTTGTTGTCCTTGTTCAGAAAGATAGACATTGTTTCCTCTACTTCGCTGCCAGCTCGGCGGCCTTGTCGGCGCCCTCGTCCATGGTTCCGGCGAGCGTCACCAGCGGGTGCGCGGCGTCGGCGAGAATCTTGCGGCCCTCTTCGACCTTGTTGCCGTCGAGACGGACGACCAGCGGCTTGTTGGCGTCGTCGCCCAGCTTCTTCAGTGCGCCGACGATGCCGTTGGCAACTGCGTCACACGCGGTGATGCCGCCGAAGACGTTGACGAACACGCTCTTGACCTGCTCGTCACCGAGGATGACGTCGAGGCCTGCGGCCATGACCTCGGCCGAGGCGCCGCCGCCGATGTCGAGGAAGTTGGCGGGCTTGACGCCGCCGTGTGCCTCGCCCGCGTATGCGACGACGTCGAGGGTCGACATGACCAGTCCGGCACCGTTTCCGATGATGCCGACCTGTCCGTCGAGCTTGACGTAGTTGAGGTCGTTCTCCTTGGCCTTGGCCTCGAGGGGATCGGCTGCGTCCTTGTCCTCGAACTCGGCGTGGCCGGCCTGGCGGAAGTCCGCGTTGGCGTCGAGCGTGACCTTGCCGTCGAGGGCGAGGATCTGATCGTCCGGGGTGCGAACCAGCGGGTTGACCTCGACCAGGAGAGCGTCTTCGTTGATGAAGACCTCCCACAGCTTCTGGATGGTCACCGCAGCGGCGTCGAGCACCTCGGCGGGAAGCTTGCCCTTTTCGGCGATTTCACGAGCAAAAGCAAGGTCGACACCCTTGACGGCGTCGACCGGGATACGTGCGAGTGCGTCGGGGTTCTCCTCCGCCGTCACCTCGATTTCGACTCCACCCTCGACCGAACACATCGCGAGGTAGGTGCGGTTGGTGCGATCGAGCAGGAAGGAGATGTAGTACTCCTCGGCGATGTCGGAGGCTTCTGCAACGAGAAGCTTCTTGACGACATGGCCCTTGATGTCGAGTCCGAGAATCGCTTCTGCGTTCTCGGTGGCTGCTGCGACGTCCTTGGAGTACTTGACGCCACCGGCCTTGCCGCGGCCGCCGACCTTGACCTGTGCCTTGACCATTACTGGCTTGCCGATTTCTTCGGCAATCTGTGTTGCTCCGGCGACCGTGTCGGTGACACGACCGGCGGAGGTGGGTACGCCATGCTTGGCGAACAATTCCTTCGCCTGGTATTCGAAGAGATCCATCAGCTCACCGTCTCGTCTACGTTGACGCCCGCTCCAGGGGTGTGAGCGGGTCTGAGCATGGACTTTATCCAGGTGGCCCGACAGCGCATCGGGCGCATGCATGCTATGTGGCCTATCTCACCGCTTCCGGGTCGATGAAACGGCCGTCACCGACCGACTCGTCGGGCCGAAAGTGCCGCGGCGACACCGAGAACGACGATTCCGATCACCGACGGCACGACGCCGGGGCCCATCTCCGGATCGGTGGCACGTGCAGATGTCGGCGGCCACGACGACAGATGAACGATCCCGGCGACGGCTGCTGCGCCGAGCAGAACGCTCCCGCGAGCGGGCCGAGCTCGCGCCGCGACGACCGCAGCAACGACGACTCCGGCGGCGAGCAGCATCTGACCCCAGGTGTCCCAGCCCCACGGGAATTCGGTGACTGTCGCGGAGGTAAGGTCGATACCGCGATACAAGGGCAGTGCCAACCCGATGGCGAGGAGACCGGAGCCGAGCAGCGCGGTACCCAGCAGCGGGCCGTCGGTTCCGGCGTCGGCCGAGGTGTCGACGTCGTCGCGTTCGGCCGATCCGGCGAACAGGGCCAGCAGTCCGGTGGCCACCGCCGCGACGACGCCCGCCATGATCGCCAGAGCGCCGACGCCGGTGCTCACCCCCTCCACGTCCTCGGCGAGCACCACCGACTGCAGTACCGCGGCTGCAGCCGCCACCGCGCCGAGCCAGAACATCGACACGAACGGCCGCGCAGCCGAGGCGAACTCGGAGAACAACAGCGGCACCGAACCCAGAATCATCACGAACCCGGCAACCAGCACCACCCTGGTGGCCAATATCTGCGGCACGGCGATCCCCGAGTCGGTCTCCAGAATCGGCAACAACGATCCGACGACGAACAGCACGCCGGACAGCACGCCTGCACTCCCCGCTGCCGCGTGCCACCTCGTCGTTCCTGGACCGGCGACACCACGGACACCTCGCGCCCCCGTCTCGCGCTGCTGCGCCCGCTCCAGTGCTCGACGGTCACGCGCCGCGGCAACGGGTGCGAGTACTGCGCCACAGATCAGCAGCCCGAGCCCTGCGACCGTTCCCAGGTAGGCACCGAGGCCGGCATCGACCCGGTCGCCGGTTCCGAGTCCCGCGAGAAGAGCCACCCCGGCGAAGCCGAGCACGCCGAGGCCGGCTCCGACGGACGCACCCGATGCCACCTGCGGCGAGAGTGCGGCCAGCGCAGCTGCGGCCACCACGAGCGCCGCGACACCGACGACTCCGGAGCCCACCGCAACGAACACCGGCGACTCCACCACGGCCGTCACGATCACCACCGGATCCGACGAGCGGTACAGCGAGGCGAACGCCGCAACGGCAGCCAGCACACCGAACGCGCCGAGCAGCGACGCGAGCAACGGCCCGACACGCCCCGCTGCCGCCCGCCCCACGTGCTCGGAATACACCGACTGGCCGTACCCGTCACCGAGTCCGGCGCGGTGCACCGCAGACCACCCCGCAACACCCGCCAGAACCGACACAGCGTGACCGACGAGCAGAACGTAGGCCCCAGCGGTGGCGTCGAGCGTCGCGGCGCTCAGCGGGCGGAAGAGCTCGAGTCGATTGGCATCGATGGGGTCGGACAACAGGGCGACGTCGAGGAGTGTGAATCCGAGTGCCACGGCGCCGTACCCGGCCAGCAGTGCCGCCGCCAGTTCGACGCGTCTACCGGCCACACCCACCGCGGCTCCGATGACAACGACAACGGGCACGGCACCGGCCAGGATCGCGGCCATCGCGGCCCCGTCACCCACCGGCGAACCGTCGGCGCTGCGGACGACGCCGATCAGCTGGGCCGACACTGCGGCAACCGCAGCGATCAGCGCGAGTGCGACGGCGAGTGCGACGCGGGGGGTGGGCGACGGATCGTCCGCTCGACCGAACTCTCCGTCCTGAGGTCGGATCCGTTGTGGTTCCGCTCGCTCGGAGCCGCGGGCGGACGAGTCGTCGAAGGTGGGAGTCGGCACTCGGATCACGGTATCGGCTCGATCGGTGCGAGAACCGTTACTGTCACCGTGTGCCGTCCACGTGTTCGCGTGTCCGATTACGAATGTGGCTCGTCACGACATAACCGCTGGTCGCCTTGTGAGCCATCTCACATATGACGCCGGTTTGGGCTGTTAACTTGCGCGCCCCGCAATCATTTCGTTACCGTCTGCCGAGTCTTTCAGTAACGGCCAGGTCACGAAAACGGAGGTTGTAGGTCTTGCAGCAACACCGTGCGTCCTTCACCTCCAGCCGGTTCTCTCGACCTTCGGCCGAAGACGCGACCACGGTCTACAGCTACGAGCCCGCCGCCGGAGCAGCCGCAGAGCCCGCCTACGAGACCAGCGCTTACGACGCGTACGCCTACCCGGCGTACCGATACGTCGAAGCCGACTTCGCAGAGACCCCGCACATCGCAGCCGACGAGTCGCCGACCGTCGTCAACTCGTTCGCCACCACCGCAGACGCCACCCCCGTGGCCCGTCGCGGCGGCGCACACCGCATTCCCCTTCCCCCTACTGCGCTCAAGGGCCGAGCCGCAGTTCTCGCTGTCGCCGCAGGCGCGGTTGTCGCGGCAGGCCAGGCCGTCGTCAACGACGACTCACCCGCCGCAGTCGCCACCTCCGAGTACGCGCTCGCCGCAGGTGAAGCACCCGCCGCCGCAGCAGTCGCGGCCACCACCACTCCGCAGACCACCGAGATCGACGCCGACTCGTCCAGCGCGACGCCGTCGGAAGCACCGCAGATCCTCAGCATCGCTGCACCGGTGGATCTGAGCCAGTTCAACGACCTGCTCGCCAAGGGCCAGCGCTTCAGCGAAGAGCGCGCCGCACGCGAAGCCGCTGCTCGCAGGCCGCTGTTCGCACTTCCGGCACAGGGCACCTACACCTCCAACTTCGGCACCCGCTGGGGCGTTCTCCACGCCGGCGTCGACGTTGCCAATGCCATCGGAACTCCGATCTACGCCGTCGCCGACGGCAAGGTGATCGACTCCGGTCCGGCTGCCGGCTTCGGTATGTGGGTTCGCGTGCAGCACGCAGACGGCACGATCACCGTCTACGGCCACATCGACACCACCCTCGTCGCCGTCGGTCAGGACGTCATGGCCGGCGATCAGATCGCAACGATGGGCAACCGCGGCTTCTCCACCGGCCCGCACCTGCACTTCGAGGTTCACCTTCCGGGCGAGGTCAAGATCGACCCGCTACCGTGGCTCGCTTCCCGAGGAATCTCCCTCGGACCAGAGATGGACTGAATCCACCGACTTTCCACACGAAGCCGGACCCCGCTTTCGCAGGGTCCGGCTTTCGCGTTCTCGGCCCTCTTACAGCTTGGTCATCGGGACGCCGCCGATGAGCATCATCTTCACGCGGCCTGCCGAACCGAAGTCGATCAACACCATCGCCTTGACGCCGGCTCCGGTCGATTCCAACACCGTACCCAGGCCGTACTTGTCGTGGCTGACTCGATCACCCACGGCGAGAACGAGGTTCGAGTTGCGCCCCTTGGCTGCACCGAAACTCGGAGTCGAACTCTGGCCGCGACTCGAGGACCCGCCGTAGCCGCCCGAGCCGTAACTGTTCGAGCCGTATCCGCCACCACCCGATCCGTAGCTGCCGGATCTTCCGCCGCCGATGGATCGGCCTCCCCCGGTGCCCGGATCCTCGCGTCGCCAGTCGATCAGGTGCTGCGGAACCTCTTGCAGAAAGCGCGATTCCGGGTTGGCGATGGGCTGACCCCAGGCCGAGCGCATGATCGCGCGCGTGAGATAGAGCCGCTGCCGCGCACGGGTGATGCCCACGTACGCAAGACGTCGCTCCTCGGACAGTTCGTTCGGGTCGCCGAGCGCCCGCATGTGCGGGAATTGGCCGTCCTCCCAACCCGTCACGAAGACAACCGGGAACTCCAGGCCCTTCGCGGTGTGCAGCGTCATCAGGGTGACGACGCCGGTACCCGAATCCGGGATCTGATCGGTGTCGGCCACCAGCGAGACCCGTTCGAGGAACGCCGCGAGCGACCCCGGCTCGGCCAACCCGTCGACGCCACCGTCCTCCTCGCCGTTCTCGTCGTCCCCGGTTTCGAGAGCTTCCGCCGCCACTGCAGCCTGATTGCGCGCCTCGGAGGTGAATTCCCGTGCGACGCTGACGAGTTCGTTGAGGTTGTCGAGTCGAGCACCGTCCTGCGGATCACTGCTGGCCTCGAGTTCGGCGCGGTAGCCGGTGCGGTCGAGAACGGCTTCGACGACATCGCCGATGTCTGCGATGTCGTTGCCGTCCCCGTCGGTCGCAGTGAGCACTGCACGTAATTCGTCGAGCAACTCCATGAACTGCGCGATCAACTTCTGCTGCCGCGAGTTGAGCAACGCCACCTTGCCCGCGGCCGCGTCGTGCAGTGCGCGCGAGAAGCTGATGTCGCGCTGCTCGGCGTGGACGGCGACACAGGCCTCGGCACGATCGCCGATCCCCCGGCGCGGAGTGTTGAGGATGCGTCGCATGCTGACGGTGTCGTCCTCGTTGGACAACACGCGTAGGTACGCGACGAGGTCTCGCACCTCCTTGCGCTCGTAGAAGCGGACACCGCCGACGACCTTGTACGGCAGACCGAGTCGGATGAAGATCTCTTCGAGCGCACGCGAGGAGTTGTTGGTTCGGTAGAAGACGGCCACCTCGTCGAAGCGCACGTCTCCGCCGTCGACGAGTCGGTCGATCTCCGAGGCCACGAACGATGCCTCGTCGTGCTCGTTGTCGGCGACGTAACCGACGATCAACTCGCCCTCGCCGGTGTCGGTCCACAGCTTCTTCTCGCGTCGGCCGATGTTGCGAGAGATGACCGCATTGGCGGCCGAGAGGATGTTCTGCGTCGATCGGTAGTTCTGCTCGAGCAGGATGGTGCGCGCGTCCGGATAGTCGCGCTCGAATTCCTCGATGTTGCGGATGGTCGCGCCGCGGAAGGCGTAGATGGACTGATCCGCGTCGCCCACCACACACAGCTCGCCCGGCGCGACGGTGCCCTCGAGTGCACCGTCGGCGTCGGGGGTACCGACCAATTCGCGGACCAACATGTACTGGGCGTGGTTGGTGTCCTGGTACTCGTCGACCAGAACGTGCCGGAACCGGCGTCGGTAGTACTGCGCCAACTGGGGGAACGCCTGCAGAATGCCCACCGTCTCGCCGATGAGGTCGTCGAAGTCCATCGCATTGGCCGCGCGCAGCCGCTGCTGGTAGACGCTGTAGACCTTGGCCACCAGTCGCGGCAGCTCGGCGGGATCGCCGTCGGCGTCCACCGCCGCCTTGTCGGGGCCGATCAGCTCGTTCTTCAGGTTCGAGATCGCCGTCGAGAGCAGCCGCGCCGAGAACTTCTTGGTGTCGATCTGCAGATCCTTGGAGATCATCGTCAGCAGTCGCCGAGAGTCGTCCGCGTCGTAGATGGAGAAGTTCGAGTTCAGACCGGGCAGCAGCGCAGCCTGCGCGCGCAGAATCCGCACGCAACTCGAGTGGAAGGTGGACACCCACATGGCGTTCGCTCGCGGTCCGACGAGTCCGGCGACTCGCTCGCGCATCTCGGCAGCGGCCTTGTTGGTGAACGTGATGGCCAGAACCTGGCCGGGTGACACTCCTCGCTCGGCCAGCAGATACGCGATGCGGCGCGTCAGCACTGCCGTCTTGCCCGACCCGGCTCCGGCCACGATGAGCAGCGGAGATCCGGTATGTACGACGGCCTCGCGCTGCTGAGGATTGAGGCCTTCCAGCAGTGCGTCGGACGAGGTGTTCTGTCGGGACTGAAGGCCCTGGAGGAATGTGTTCATCGTCTGGTCAGGTTACCGGCGCGTACCGACAAACCCACATCGCGTGGTCGTCGGCCGAACCGACGACTTTTCAGGAGGGGGGACCCGTGGCACACTGGATCGGTGATCGAAAAAACCGTACGTCATCGCCTGCATCGGATCGGCCGCTGTTCGGCCGAGCGTGCAGGAGCCTGTCGATAGACGCAACGCCCTGGTTCCGGACGGGAACCGAACCGACCGGCGATGCAGTTCCGAATACGAAAGGCGTAACGGTGACGGACGACGCAACGATCCAAGATGTGACCCGAGGAGAGACGATGGCCATGACGACGAAGATCGACTCAGACATTGCAGTGCCTTCCAGTGAGGCCGAGATCAACGACCTGCGCCAGGAAATCGACCGCCTCGATGCCGAGATCCTGACGGCCATCAAGCGTCGCTCCGAGGTCTCGCAGATCATCGGACGCACCCGCATGGCCTCCGGCGGTCCGCGTCTGGTGCACAGCCGCGAGATGAAGGTTCTCGAGCGTTTCAGCAGCCTCGGCCAGGAAGGCCACACGCTGGCCATGCTCCTGCTCCGCCTCGGTCGCGGTCGCCTCGGACACTGATCGACCTCCGGTTGGGCGCGCAGTGTGCACGCCCAACCGTCAGCTCTACTTCAATGCGATGTACTTGGTCTCGAGGTATTCCTCGATTCCCTCGGATCCGCCCTCACGGCCGAATCCGGATTCCTTCACTCCACCGAACGGCGCGGCCGCGTCCGAGATGACTCCGCGGTTGACGCCCACCATGCCACTGTCGATGGCGTCGGCCACCCGTAGCGCGCGGTCCAGGTTCTCGGTGTAGATGTACGACGCCAGGCCGTACTCGGTGTCGTTGGCCGCGTCGATTCCCTCCTGCTCGGTGTCGAAGCCGACGACCGGAGCCACCGGCCCGAACACCTCCTCCTTCAGAATCCGTGCATCGGCAGGCATGTCGGTGAGCACGGTTGCCGGGTAGAAGTAACCGTCCCCGCCCGGTGCCTTCCCACCGAGTGCCACCGTCGCGCCCTTGGCCACCGCGTCGTCGACCAGTTCCTGCACGGTCTCGAGCTGATCGGCATTGATCAGCGGTCCCAGCTTGGTATCGGGGTCGACGCCGGGGCCGAGCTTCATCTCGGACATCTTCGCCACGAGCTTGGTGGTGAACTCCTCGCGCACGCTGTTGTGCACGTGCAATCGGTTCGCGGCGGTGCAGGCCTCGCCGCCGTTGCGCATCTTGGCGAGCATCGCGCCGTCCACCGCGTCGTCGATGTTCGCGTCGTCGAACACCACGAACGGTGCGTTGCCGCCGAGCTCCATCGACGTGCGCAGCAACCTCGTCGCGGACTTCTCGACGAGCGACTTGCCGACGCCCGTCGAGCCGGTGAAGGTGAGTTTGCGCATCCGCGGATCCTCGATGAGGGGTCCGGTGACGTCACCGGACTTCGACGTCGTCAGTACCGAGAGCACACCTTCGGGCAGGCCGACCTCGTCGAAGATCTGAGCGAGCAGCAGCATCGTCAGCGGGGTCTCGCGAGCGGGCTTGACGACGATGGTGCAGCCGGCGGCCAGAGCCGGCCCGATCTTTCTGGTGCCCATCGCCAACGGGAAGTTCCACGGGGTGATCGCCAGGACGGGCCCGACCGGAGCCTTGGTGACGAGGATTCGTCCGTTGCCCGCCGGGGCCGGGGTGTAGCGGCCGCCGATGCGTACCGCTTCCTCGGCGAACCAGCGGAAGAACTCGGCACCGTACTTCACCTCGGCCTTGGATTCGGCGAGCGCCTTGCCCATCTCCAGGGTCATCAGCAGCGCGATGTCGTCGGCGCGTTCGGTGACCTTCTCGAATGCCGCTCGAAGGATTTCACTGCGTTCGCGGGCAGGTGTTGCCGCCCAGCTCTTCTGCGCCGCAGCGGCGGCGTCGAGCGCCTTCATCGCGTCGGCGGGCGATGCGTCGGCCACCTCGGTCAGGGGCTTGCCGGTGGCCGGATCGTTCACCGCGAACGTCTTGCCTCCCTCGGCGTCGACGGCCTTACCGCCGATCCACAGTTTTGCCGGAATCGAATCGATCAATGCACGTTGGTCCATACCGTCCATGATGCCTCCGCAGCGCCCGAAGCAAACGAGAACGACGCGCGCGTGACTGTGCACGGGATTACTGTTGGTTCGTATGAGCGTCGATATCACCGGCACGGATGCCTGGCAGAAGCTGACCGATCACCACTCCACGATCGCCGATACTCATCTTCGGACACTGTTCGCCGAGGACGCCGACCGAACACGCACGTTCACTCTCGACGCCGCCGATCTGCACATCGACTACAGCAAGCACCGCATCACCCGCGAGACCGTCGAGTTGCTCGTCGAACTCGCCCGTACCGCCGATGTCGAAGGCAAACGCGACGCGATGTTCGCGGGCGAGCACATCAACACCTCCGAGGACCGCGCCGTTCTGCACACCGCGCTGCGTCTACCGGCCGACGCCTCGTTGACCGTCGACGGCCAGAACGTCGTCGCCGATGTGCACGAAGTCCTCACGGCAATGGGCGAATTCACCGATCGGGTGCGGTCGGGTGAATGGGTCGGCGCCACCGGCGCGAAGATCTCCACCGTCGTCAACATCGGCATCGGCGGATCCGACCTCGGACCGGTCATGGTCTACAACGCACTCCGGCACTACGCCGACGCCGGGATCTCTGCGAAATTCGTCTCGAACGTCGACCCCGCGGATCTGGTCGGTGCGCTCGACGGACTCGACCCCGCGTCGACGCTGTTCATCATCGCGTCCAAGACGTTCTCCACCCTCGAAACGCTGACGAACGCAACCGCGGCCCGGCGCTGGCTCGTCGACGCGCTCGGTGAAGATGCCGTCGCCAAGCACTTCGTCGCCGTGTCCACCAACGCCGAGAGGGTTGCGGACTTCGGTATCGACACCGACAACATGTTCGGCTTCTGGGATTGGGTCGGCGGACGCTACTCCGTCGATTCGGCAATCGGGTTGTCGGTCATGACCGTTGTGGGTAAGAAAGCGTTCGGCGAATTCCTCGACGGCTTCCACCGCATCGACGAGCACTTCCGCACCACACCCCTGGCCGAGAACGCTCCGGTTCTGCTCGGCCTCGTCGGCCTGTGGTACAGCTCCTTCTTCGGCGCGGAAACCCGTGCCGTGCTGCCGTATTCGAATGATCTCTCCCGTTTCGCGGCGTACCTGCAGCAGTTGACGATGGAGTCCAACGGCAAGTCCGTCAAGGCCGACGGCTCCCCCGTCACCACGCCGACCGGTGAGATCTTCTGGGGCGAGCCTGGCACCAACGGGCAGCACGCCTTCTACCAATTGCTGCACCAGGGAACACGTTTGGTACCTGCGGACTTCATCGGATTCGCCGAACCGACCGACGACCTACCGACCCGCGACGGCACCGGCTCGATGCACGATCTGCTGATGAGCAACTTCTTCGCGCAGACCAAGGTGCTCGCCTTCGGCAAGACCGCCGAGGAGATCGCCGCCGAGGACACTCCGGCAGATGTGGTGCCGCACAAGGTGATGCCCGGCAACCGCCCGTCCACCTCGATCCTCGCCCCCAAGCTCACGCCGTCGGTGGTCGGACAATTGATCGCCCTGTACGAGCACCAGGTCTTCGTCGAAGGCGTCATCTGGGGAGTCGACTCGTACGACCAGTGGGGCGTCGAACTGGGCAAGACCCAGGCACTCGAACTGACACCGGTGCTCACCGATTCCGAAGCTCCTGCCGCACAGTCGGATTCATCCACCGACGCACTGGTGCGCTGGTACCGGGCGCAGCGGGGTCGTTCGGCCTGAGGTCCCCACTGAGGCAAATCGGCTCCCCAGTTTTGGATTTCTGCCTCCGATCGGCGTCGGAAATCCAAAACTGGGGAGCTTTTTCTCTGCACAAGGATCCGTTTCGGCACCCGGCGCGTCCAAGCAGTCATGGACTTACCCCAGACGGATCTGTTCACCCGGGCCGACGCGCTCGCATTCGGATTGACTGACGACGACCTGCGACGACTGCGCCGCACCGGTGAACTGTCGGTTCTGAGGCCAGGGTTCTACGTGCCGCATGCGGTGATCCAATCCGCGAGTCCGATCGAACGACATTCTTTGCTCGCGCGGTCCTATCTGATGTCAGCTCCCCCGGATCACGTGCTCAGCCACGTCTCGGCCGCCATCGCCTGGGGCTTCGACATCTGGCAGCTACCGCTGGACAAGGTGCACATGACGCACGGACTCGACTACGCCAGCAAACGCCGTCCGCTGCGAATTCTCCACGGCACCACGCTGGATCCCACCGAACGGACCTCCGTCAACGGGTGCGCGGTCACCTCGGCAGCCCGCACCATCGTCGACATCGCACGCACCACGACCGTCGAGCGGTCCGTGTGCGTAGGCGACAGCGCACTCAGATCGGGTCACACCGACACCGACGCTCTGTCGACTGCAGTGGAGTCGGCGCGGTTCCGCACCGGTATCTCCGCCGCCCGGCGATCTGTGTCGCTGATGAACGGGCGCAGCGAGAGCGTCGGCGAATCTCGGAGTCGGGTGCTCTTCGAGACGCTTCCTCTGCCGACTCCGCTGCTCAATCAATGGGTGTACGACAGCGCGGGCCGCTTCGTCGGGCGGGTCGACTTTCTGTTCCGGGAGTTCGAAGTGATCGGCGAGTTCGACGGCGAATCGAAGTACGACTCCAAGCGTGTACTGCTCGACGAAAAGTATCGCGAGGACCGACTACGTGAGTTGGGATGGGTGATCGTGCGGTGGAATTGGCGGGACCTGGACGATCCTCGCGCACTACTTCGCCGTTTCGAGCAGGCCTTCGCCCGCGCGGCAGGCCTTCCTACGCCGGCCGGGTGGTTCGGAGACCAGCGCATTTCGTCGGATCAGCTCCCCAGTTTTGGATAACCGACTCCGATCGGCGTCACAAATCCAAATATGGGGAGCCGATCCCCCGCTCCGTAGATCCGCGGACGGGCATCACACCCGCGCCAACACCGCCGCCGTATCGACTCCCGTCGGCAGGGTGCCGAAGGCGATGCCCCAGTCTCGGTCGAGTCGACTGGCGCAGAAGGCATCGGCAACAGCGGCGTCCCCGTGCATCACCAACTGTGCGCCCTGGAAGGTCAGCGCCATCAGTTCGACGACTCGCCTGGCCCGGTATTCCATGTCGGAGGTGTCGGAGAGTTCCTTGCCGACGCGGGCGATGGCGTCGTCGAGGCGAGAATCCACGCCCGACGCCTGGCCGATCTCACCGAAGAAGGCCTCGACACTGTCGGGCTGACGGGCCAGTGCGCGCAGGGAATCGAGTGCGGCGACGTTGCCGGAGCCTTCCCAGATCGACATCAACGGCGACTCGCGGAACAACCGGGGCATACCCGATTCCTCGACATAGCCGTTGCCACCGAGACATTCGAGCGCCTCGGCGGCGTGGGCCGGCGCTCGTTTGCACACCCAGTACTTGGTCACTGCCAAGGCGATTCGGCGCAGCGCGCTCTCCTGTTCGTCACCGCGCGCGGAGCCGTCGGTGGCCTGCGCCAGGCGGATCATGGCGGCGGTGGCGGCCTCGGATTCGATGGTCAAGTCTGCCAGCACGTTTCGCATCAGAGGCTGATCGATCAGCTCAGCACCGAACGCAGCTCGATGACGCGCATGATGGACCGCGCGCACTGTGGCGTTGCGAATTCCGGCCGCGGACCCGATGACGCAGTCCAACCGGGTCATGTTGACCATCTCGATGATGGTGCGCACGCCGCGTCCCTCTTCACCCACGAGCCAGCCGGTGGCCCCGTGATATTCGAGCTCGCCCGATGCATTCGACTTGTTGCCGAGCTTGTCCTTCAAGCGCTGCAGCATCATTCGGTTGCGGGTACCGTCGGGCAGCACGCGCGGCAGCATGAAACACGACAGCCCGCCGGGGGCCTGCGCCAAGGTGAGGAACATGTCCGACATCGGCGCAGACGTGAACCACTTGTGGCCGACGATCGAGTACGTACCGTCCGACGACGGAGTGGCCGTGGTGGTGTTGGCACGGACGTCGGAGCCGCCCTGCTTCTCGGTCATGGACATGCCTGCGATCAGTCCGCGTTTGCTCGACGGGGTCCGCAGACCGAAATCGTATTCCCTCGACGCCAGTAGTGGCTCGTACTGCGCAGCCAGAGATGGATTGTGCCGCAACGCCGGAACGACGGCGTAGGTCATCGAAATGGGGCACATGTGTCCGGCCTCGGCCTGCCCCCAGACGTAGAACTTCGCAGCGCGGGCGACGTGTGCACCGACGCGGTCGTCGGTCCAGGGGCTGGCGTGCAGTCCGTGCTCGACAGCAACGGTCATCAAATCGTGCCAGTGCGGGTGGAATTCGACCTCGTCGATGCGATGACCGTAGCGATCGTGAGTCTTCAACACGGGTGGGTTCTCGTTGGCGAGCCGTCCCCACTCCTGAGCCTCGACTCCGCCGGCGAGGGCTCCCAACTGCCGAACCTCGTCGAGCGCCCAGCCGCCACCGGCCCGCGCAAGGCCGTCGAGCAACGACGGGTCCGCGGAGGTGTCGTAGGGCGTCAGGTCGATTGCCTGGTTGAATACCTCATGCGTGTCCATCTCGAACTCCTAACGCGCGCAACGACAATGCGACCAGACCCGGGACCGGATCCTTGGATTCATGGGAAGACAACGGACCGACCAGAACTTCGCCGACGGCCCCGACCAGACCTGCTGCCGAGATCGCTGCGTCCTGCTCGGGAATCTCTCCGGCTGCGATGCCTGCCGCGATCGCGTCGGCGAATGCCTCGGTGAATTTTCGCCGGAAGACCAACCGCTCGGCGTCGACGGCCGGATCCACCGGCTCGGCGAGCAGCGCGTAGGCCATCGTTCGGTTCTTCAAGGCCCGTCCGGCGAAGGTCTCCACCACTGCCGTCACCCGCTCGGCAGTGCTTCCATGCCCGGCGACGGCCACTACTGCCGCGACCTCGCGGCCGCAGACCTCGCGGAAGATGGCGACCACCAGGTCCGCCTTGCCCTCGAAGTGGGTGTAGACGCTGCCTGCGGATACTCCCGCGGCCGCGGCGACCGACGCGATCGAAAGCCCTGCGTAACCGTGCGTCGAGAGCACCTCGATGGCGGCAGCGAACAGCTTCTCGCGGCCGGCGTCGAGCCTGGCCTGCACCGCGGGGGTTCGTCGATAGGGCATGCCAAGGATTGAAGCACTGATTCATTGCTTCACGCAAGAGAACTCGAGTAGGGTTCACAGACATGCCGGTACGGATCGAACGATCAGGCCCCGTCACCACCATCGTCCTGTCGCGTCCGGAGGCCCGCAATGCCGTCGACGGCCCCACCGCTCAGGAGTTGATCCAGGCGTTCGAGGAGTTCGACGCCGACGAATCCGCCTCGGTGGCGGTCCTGTGGGGCGAGGGCGGCACGTTCTGCTCGGGAGCCGACCTCAAGGCACTGGGCACACCGCGCTCGAATCACGCGACCGAACACGGGGACGGACCGATGGGCCCGACGCGAATGCGGTTGTCCAAGCCCGTCATCGCGGCCGTGTCGGGATACGCCGTCGCGGGCGGACTGGAACTCGCTCTGTGGTGCGACCTCCGCATCGCCGAGGACGACGCCACGTTCGGCGTCTTCTGCAGGCGCTGGGGAGTTCCGTTGATAGACGGCGGCACAGTGCGATTGCCGCGCATCGTCGGTACGGGCCGGGCGATGGACATGATCCTCACCGGTCGCGCCGTCGACGCCGAAGAGGCGTTGAACATGGGACTGATCACCAGAGTGGTTCCGGTGGGCCGAGCCCGGTCGGAAGCAGAGGCATTGGCCGCCGAACTCGCGCTGCTACCGCAGACCTGCATGCGTGAGGATCGGTTGTCCCTGCTGGAACAGGACGGCCTCGACGAAGAGTCCGCCCTGAAGAACGAATTCCGACACGGTGCCATCTCGATCAACGCCGATGCGCTCAGTGGCGCGAGCCGGTTCGCATCGGGGGCGGGACGACACGGCACCGCGAGCCCGTGAAATCCACGCGTCTGTCGGTGATCGACGAGATATTTCTCCGGACCCACCGCGGCTATGGAATTCCGATTGCGCTGCAAGGCATCTGGCGCACCACCGAGACGGTGAGCGCAGAAGAACTACACCGGGTCCACGACCAGCTGGCCATCGGACAGCTCGGCCGTCGAGTCGGCAAGCCCCGCACACCCGGGGCCCGACTTCGATGGGACATCTCGTCCGAATCGCTCCCACTCGACTACGGCACCGACGCGGTCGACGACATCATCGGATGGGCCGACGCGCAGGCAGACGTTCGACTCGACCCGCAGTACGGACCCGGCTGGCGGTTGACGGCCGCGCCCATTCCACACGGCGGCACCGTGCTGTCTCTGGTGTGTTCGCACGCACTGGCCGACGCTCGTGAGCTCATCGACGCTGCGGCCCGAGCATTCTCCGGATCGACACCCGTACCGGCGCTGCACCCGGGATCGGATGTGAAGGACGCGCTCTCGATGATCTTCACCGTTCTCCTACGATCCATCGCAGCGACGGCGAGGTTGTGGGTCAGTAAGAAGGCCCGAGCCGAACTGCGAGCATTCACCACCGCCGACAGCGGCGGCGTCACCCCGCACCGGGCGCGGGCAATGCAGTCGGTGATCGTCGATATCGATGCCGCAGAGTGGGATTCGGCGGCAGAAAGTGTCGGCGGATCGGCCAATTCGTTGTTCGTCTCGGTCGTCGCCGCCACGATGAGAGAACTCGGGTCACCCGCGGTGACCGTCGACATTCCTTTTCGCACCGGGTCCGGTGACGCCAATGCGATCGGCATGGCCACCGTCGCCGTCCGCGGAGACGACTCGCCCGCGGCCATCCGAGCAGCGTGCAAGGAGGCGTTCGGCAAGCCGGTGGGAGCACCCGCAGGCTATCCACCCGAGATCGTCCAGCTGCTCCCCCATCGCGTCGCCGCCAAGCTGACGTCGACCCCGGGGCGCGGAGAAGTGTTGTGCTCCAACATCGGCGACATTCCCGACGGCATCACCGCACTCGGCACCCACCGATCGTGCGGACTCGCAACCCGCGCGATCCATCCGAATCCGTCGGGCGCGCTGTCGACGATCAGAATGTCGACCTATCTCTCCCGCCTGGACGGCAGCTACACACTCTCGCTCGTGTGCACCGACGACGCGTTGGCCGGATCGACCGCCGAGCTCACCGCGGCCGTGCAGCGAGCCCTGGCAACGCGGAACCTGGCCGCCAAACCCTGGTAGGTCTACCGTTGTCGCCATGAACGAGCACGATATCCACACCAAGATCCAGCAGCTCATCGCCACCGAGCACAAGCTTCGCACCGAGGCCCAGTCGGGCGACATCGACCCGGACACCGAGAAGGCCCAACTGGCGTCCCTCGAGCACGCCCTCGATCAGTGCTGGGACCTGCTCCGCCAGCGTCGGGCGCGCATCGATGCGGGCAAGAACCCCGACACCGCAACGGCCAACAGCGTCGACCGGGTCGAGGGGTACCTGCAGTAACCCCCGCCCGACTCCTAGACCATCCGATCCGTCAGCACGTTCGGCAGGAACCGCAGCGCCGCGTCGATGCCACGCCACTTGAGTCCGGGTAGCGCGGCGCGGCGGGTCTCGCTCTCGATCGCGTCGACCATCGCGGTGACACCCTGGTCGAGAGTGGCTGTGAGAGCGGCACTGTCGCCCGCTTTGGCGGACATGTCGGTGGCGATGAAGCCGGGTAGCAGGGTGGTGACGGCGATGTCCGTTCTCGACAGTTCCGTGGACAGCGATTCACCCAGCGAGGCCACTGCGGCCTTGCTGGCCGAGTAGGCCGCTTTGGCTCCCGGCAGTCCCCGGTCGGCGCTGATGGACGAGACGAACACCAGGTGCCCGCGCTTCTGCTCTCTGAAGATCGACAGTGCAGCTTCCGCCTGCGACAGGGCTCCGACGAAGTTGGTGCGTGCGGTCTGCAGATTGGCCTCGGCCCGGCCGGTGCCGATCTTCGCGCCCTTGCCGAGCCCGGCATTGACGATCACTCGATCGAGGCCGCCCAATTCGTCTCGCAATCTTCCGAACACCTCACCGACCGCGTCATGATCGGTGACGTCGAGGGCTCGAACCACCACGGTGATGTTCGGGTTGTGATGCATCAACTCGGCGCGAAGATCGTCCAACCGCTCGACGCGCCGGGCGCAGAGCGCAAGGTCCCGGCCCATGCCTGCGAACCGTCGCGCCATTTCCTCACCGAGCCCCGAGCTCGCTCCGGTGATCAGAATCTTGTTCCGAGTGGTCGCCATAAGCGGCGAGCCTATGTCACTGTGGAGCAATGGCCTCAGAAAGCTCGGAATTCGATGTCATCGTCATCGGCGGTGGACCGGTCGGCGAAAATGCCGCGCAGTACGCAATACGGGGCAGCGATCGCACCGCAGTGATCGTCGAACACGAACTACTCGGCGGTGAATGCTCGTACTGGGCCTGCATGCCGAGCAAGGCACTGCTGCGTCCGAGCGAGGTTCTCGACACCGCGCGAAACATGCCGGGAGTCAAAGAGTTGGTCGGCGATCAACCCCTCGACGCCGACGCCGTCCTGGCCCGACGCGAATCCTTCACCCACAGCCTCGACGACTCCTCGCAGGTGACGTGGGCCGAGTCGGCCGGCATCTCGGTGGTCCGTGGCCACGGGCGACTCACTGGGGCCAGGACCGTCGAGGTCGACGGCCGCACACTCACCGCCCGTCACGCTGTTGTCCTCGCCACCGGAACCACCGCATCGGTGCCGAACACCCCCGGCCTGCGCGACGCCCGGCCGTGGATCTCCCGCGATGCCACCAACATTCACGAGACCCCGGGGCACATCGCCATCATCGGCGGTGGCGTCGTCGCGACGGAGGCGGCCACCTGGTTGCTCTCGCTCGGAGCGAAGGTCACGATGATCGTGCGCGGATCGTCGCTGCTGGCCGGTTCCGAACCGTTCGCCGGTGAACTGGTCGCCGAGGCGCTGAGGAAGCGCGGCGGGGCGATCATGCTCGACGCCTCCCTCGAGTCGGTGTCACGAGAGAACCCTGCCGACACCGGCATCGGCCGAATCCACGGCGGCCCGGTCGGTCTCGTGGTCGACGGTACCGAGATCGTCGCCGATGAGATTCTGGTTGCGGCAGGCCGCACCCCGGCGAGTGCGGACCTCGGATTGTCGAGCCTCGGACTCGACGAGGGCCACTACATCGACGTCGACGATCATCTGAACGTTGCCGGTCACGACTGGCTCTACGCGGTGGGCGACGTCAACGGCCGCGCGCCACTGACGCACATGGGCAAGTACCAGGGCCGGGTGGCCGGCGACGTCATTGCCGCCAGAGCCGAGGGAAAGCCGCTGGACAGCAAGCGATTCCGCGCATCAGCGGATCACGGTCAGATCCCCCAGGTGGTGTTCACTCCGGTCGAGGTGGCGTCCGTCGGACTGACCGAGGCAAAGGCCCGAAAGGAAGGCATCGACGTCGAGATCGTGGCGCAGGACATCGCCGTCGCGGGTTCGTCTCTGCAGCAGGACGACTACTCGGGCCGTGCGCAGCTGGTGATCGACCGCGCCACGGACACGATAGTGGGCGCGACGTTCGTCGGCCCGGGCGTCGCCGAGCTCGTTCATGCCGCCACCGTCGCAGTGGTCGGCAAGGTCTCGCTCGACGACCTGTGGCATGCGGTGCCGTCGTATCCGACGGTCAGCGAGATCTGGCTCCGGCTACTCGAGGCGCGTCGAACACCCGATCACTGACGCATGTAGGCCGCGGCAATGCCCTCGTAGGTTGTCGGGTCGGCACGTTTGATGCGCAGCGCCACCAGTACCCCCAGGATCGCGGCGAGGATCAGCACCACAGGGATTGCATTGACGACCGCAGAATCGGAACCGGTCAGGATGCTGTAATGCGTTCCGGCGAGCACCAATCCGGTCATGAAACCGGCGAAGCCGATGCCGGGGGCAATCCCGGTGCGCCACAGTGAGCGATCCGGATGGCCGATGAAGAACACCACCACCGACAGCGCTGCCGCAGCCTGCAGGGCGATCACCCCCAGAGTTCCGAGGCCGATGGCACCGGCAGCGTAGATCAGGTACGGGTCGGCACCGGTCACCGCGAACACCGCCAGCGCCACTGCAGCCACGATCGAGGCGGTGATACTGCCGATGTGGGGGCTCGAGTGCTTCGGGTGAATTCGGCCCAGCCGCACCGGAAGTACGCGCTCACGCCCGAGAGCGAACAGATATCGACTGGCTGCGTTGTGCACGGCGAGATACGACGCGAGCACACTGGTGCACAGCAGCACCGCGGTACCGTCGTACAGCACTGTTCCTCCGTACTGCTGCGCCAGCGTGAACAGAAGATTGCCCAGTTCGGTCTGGGCCAGCACCGGTGCGTCGACTCCACCCGCAGCCCCGACGATGATCCAACTCGTCAGCACGTAGAAGACCGCGATGAGCGTGACCGCGATGAATGTCGCGCGCGGGATGCTGCGTCTGGGGTCCTTGGTTTCCTCACCGTACAGAGCTGCGGACTCGAAACCGATGAAGCTCGAAAAGGCGAACATCATCGCTATCCCCAGCGACCCGGAGAACACCTGCGTCGGAGTGAACGACTCCAGTGGCAGTGCCGCGGTCCCCTTGTCATCCACCACCAGGACGTTGAACACCGTCAGAAACGCAAATTCGAGCACCATCAGAGTTCCGAGAACCTTGGCCGAGAGGTCGGCGTTTCGGAAACCCAGGAATGCGACAATCACGACAGCGGCTGCCGTGAAGATGTACCACGGAATATCGATACCCGAGTCGGCGAATACCACATGCGTGAAATATCCGAATGCGCCGGAAAGTCCGCACGCCAGCGACGTATACGCGACAACTGCGACATACGCGGCAGCGACACCGGGCGGCTTACCCAACGCCAGACCGATGTAGGTGTAGAACGCTCCGGTGCTGTACACCTGCTGGCCGATCGCCGCGAAACCTACCGAGAAGCAGAGCAGCACAACAGCACTGATCGCGTACGCCGCGGGCAGACCGGCACCGTTGCCGCGGATCAGGGCCAGCGGTACATTGCCGATCATCGCCGCCATCGGTGCCGCGGCAGCCACCACAAGAAATACCACTCGTCCGGTGGTCAGAGTACGTCGCTCGGACATCGTTCGGACGCTACTCGCAGAGGGAGCAGAATGCTGACATGGAATACGAACGCGGTTTCGAGAGACTGGTCAACTTCAGTGACGCTGTGGTCGCGATCGCTGCAACGTTGCTCATTCTTCCGTTGGTGGAACTTGCCGAACCGAACGACAGTGCACAATTCGTCGATATTCTGCGTGACCACGGGGTCGAGCTGTTCGCATTCGTCCTCAGCTTTCTGGTCATCTTCTCGCAGTGGCTGAGCCATCATCGGGTCTTCCGGAACCTGGTCGGGTACACCCGGGGTCTGATGTGGGTGAATTTCGTCTGGTTGTTGTCCATAGTGTTTCTGCCGTTCCCCACCAAGCTGATCGCCGAGAAGAGCGGTTACGACGCGAGTGCCTCTCCGCTCTACGTCGCGACCATCGCGGTGTCCGTCATCGCGATGTTCGTGGCCGACATGATCGTGTCTCGGCACCCGAACATCGTCGCGCGCGACACCCCGACGTCCGGGAGCACACGCAACGGAGCCATCACGTCGGTACTGATGCTGGTCGCTCTCGGGCTGTCGTTCACCCCGCTCGGCCTGTGGTCGTTGCTGATTCTGTTGCTCACCGCGCCGATCAACCGTCTCGATGAGCGGGTGGCCAAGTAGATTGGTCGTGTGAGCACCGAGAGCGCGTCGAAGCAGCAACCGCTTCTCGTGCTGGGCAAGATCACCGAGATTCTCGACGCCTTCTCGTTCGACCGCCCGTCCATGACCCTCGGTGAGATCCAACAGACCACTGGCCTGCCGACCTCGACGGTGCAGCGCCTCGTCACCAACCTTGTGCAGCAGGGATTTCTGGACCGCCGCGGCGATCGCATTCGCATCGGGGTCCGCATGGCCTATTGGGCCGCGACCGCGACCAAGGACCTCGACGTGCTGTCGGTCGTCAACCCTGTTCTCAAGGACATGCGAGACCTGACGACCGAGACCGCGTGCTTCTTCAGGCCCGAACAGAACTACCGCGTGTGCGTCGCCATCGCCGAGACGCGGCATGCCTTGCGCCGAGACATGTACGTCGGCAAGGTCATCCCACTCAGCGCAGGATCGGCCAGCCGCGTCCTGCTGGCCTGGGACGACGAGCTCGCCGAGCGTGTCCTCTCTCGCGAACTCGAATCGATGACCGAGCAGACGGTGACCGAAGCCGAGACGATGCGGACCCTGTTGGCGCAGACCAGGTCCGACGGCTACGCGATCACCACCGGCGAGCGCGAGACCGGCGCGTCGGGACTGTCAGCGCCGGTCTTCGACTCGGCCGCGGACATCGTCGGTGCCGTCACCATCAGTGGACCGACACTGCGGATGCCGCAGTCGCAGTGCGAGGACTGGGTGGATCTGTTGATCTCCCATGCCGAGCGGATCACGAGGACCCTCGGCGGCCGCTACCCCGCGTGAGACCAGGCGTCGGGATTGACCGGATGCGGTGGCATCGAACCACCGACCATCGCGGCGGCATTGGTTGCACACAGCCGCGCCATCTCCGACCGTACCGATACCGTCGCACTCCCCACGTGCGGGAGCAACACCGTGTTGGGCAGATCCGCCAGACCGGGTTCGAGGGCCGGCTCGCGTTCGTAGACGTCCAAACCTGCTGCAGCAACGGTGCCCTCGCGCAGCGCGGTCACCAGAGCGGCCTCGTCGATCACCGGTCCGCGCGCGGTGTTGATCACGATCGCCGACGGCTTCATCGCTCCGAGTACGGCTGCGTCCACCAGATGGTGAGTGGAATCCGACAACGGCACATGCAGGGACAGGAAGTCGCTGGTCGTGACGATCTCGTCCCACGACGCATGCTCGACGCGACCCGCGAACTCACCGAGCTCATCATCGGAGACCTCTCGGTCGCCGGGCGGACGCGGGCAGAACTTGACCGTCATGCCGAAACCCAGTGCGCGGCGCGCGGTGGCGCGGGCAATGCGGCCGAAGCCGGCCAGCCCCAGCACCCGACCCGAGACATCGCTGCCGAGAAGCAGTTCCGGCTCCCAGCCGGTGAACGAGCCGGAACGGACGAACGCATCGGCCTCGACGGCCCGGCGGGCCGTGGACAGGATGAGCAGCATCGCGATGTCCGCGGTCGAATCCGTCAGCACCCCAGGGGTGTTGGCAACCGTGATGCCGTTGGCGGTTGCGGCTGCGATGTCGATGTTGTCGAATCCGACGGCGTAGTTGGAGATCCCGATGATCGACGCCGAGGCCAATAACTCCGCGTCGAACCGATCTCGCAGCTGAGAGACGACCACGGAGTAGTCCCCCGAGGCGCAGGCGTCGAGCAACTGCTCGTGATCGACCTCCCGCAGGTCCACGTCTCCGGCGGCGCGCAGGATGTCCATGCCCGGCGCGGGGATCTCGGTGGTGACGAGGATGCGGCTCATACGACCCACTCGAAGACATGGGCCTCGGATCGTGCACCTTGAACGGTTTTCGATCGCATGGGCTCGCCCAGTTCGGTGAGCAACTCCTCCGACAGAGTCACCATGGCGGCCAGGGTTTTCGGCTCGAACCAGTCCGGACGCGTCGCGAACAGAATGTCCTCCGACGAGGTGTTGCCGCTGGCCCCGGGGGCGAACGGGCACCCACCCAGTCCGCCGAGCGAACCGTCGACCATCGTTGCTCCGGCCGAGATCGCGGCGAGAGTGTTCGCAACGCCGAGACCCCAGGTGTCGTGACCGTGGAACACCACTCTGCGGTCGGGAGTTTCAACGCGGACCCGTGAGATCAGCGATTGCACCTGCACCGGAACCGCCTGACCCAGGGTGTCACAGATGACGATATCCGTTGCGCCGGTTGCACGTTCGTCGTTGGCTATCTCGATGACACGGTCCGGCGGGACCTGGCCCTCGAACGGGCAGGTGAAGGACGTCGCGATACACAGCTCGATCTCACCGCCCACCGATCGTGCGATGTCGACGGCATCGGGCATCGCCGCCAGGGACACCTCGGTGGTCCTACCGATGTTGGCCTGGTTGTGCGAGTCCGAAGCCGAGAAGCAGTACTGGAAGTTGCGAGCCCCAGCGGCGGCTGCCTTCTCGACGTGGCGTGGAGTGGCGACCCACACCCAGCATCGCGCGAGTTCGTCGGCGGTGAGCTCGCCGATCACCTCGAGGGTGTTGGCCATCGGTGGCACCTTGTCGCCCCGCGCCATCGATCCGATTTCGAGCGACGGCACGCCGAGTTCGATGAGGGCCCTGATGATCTCGAGCTTGCGTTCGGTGGCGAGCATCTTGCCGGTGAGCTGCAGACCGTCGCGCATCGTGACGTCGCGCAGCTCCGCAGCGGGGGTGAATCGGTACATCTACAGGCCCATCTCTTCGTCGGTGCGGCCGAGCAGAGTCGACAGTACTTCTCGGGTGTGTTCACCCAGATCCGGTCCGACCGAACGAATCGGCAGAGACGCGTCACCGATCACCGGGACGACGCCGACGAATCCGACGTCGGCGGGCTTTTCGCCTCCGGTATCGACCGGAAAGTGCTGAATCATGTTGCGGGCGGCGTACTGCTCGTCGGCGACGATATCGGCCGCGGTGTAGATCGGACCCGACGGCACCCCGGCGGCGTCGAGAATCTTCAGAGCCTGCTCGCGCGAATGCAATCCGGTCCAGGCCGAGATGGCTGCGTCCAACTCGTCGCGTCGACGCCACCGGCCGGCGTTGGACGCCAGGTCCGGATCTGCTCCCAGATCGGGACGGTCGATGGTCTCCATGTATCGCTGGAAGATGGCGTCACCGTTGCCTGCGATGATGATCGAGTGACCGTCGTTGCACGGGTACGCATTCGACGGGGCGATGCCCTCCATCCGGCCGCCCGTTCGCTCGCGTTCGACACCGTAGGCCAGGTAGTCCGGGATCAACGATTCCATCATCGACAGAATCGATTCGTTCAGCGCCACATCGATGGAACGCTGCGCCAGCGACAGCGGGGACTGCTCGTCCGGTGCCTGCGCCGCGCGCTGGGTCTGCCGTTGAAACAGGGCCATGACGCAGCCGAATGCCGCGTACAGGCCGGCGATCGAGTCACCGATCGAGACCCCCACTCGAACCGGTGGCCGGTCCGGGTCACCCACGAGATTTCGGAAGCCGCCGTATGCCTCTGCGACAGCCGCGAATCCGGGTCGCTGCGACATGGGACCGGTCTGCCCGAAGGCCGAGATGCGCGTGATGATCAACTCGGGGTTGGCCGCAGAGAGCACCTCCGGCGAGATACCCCACTTCTCCAGAGTGCCGGGGCGAAAGTTCTCGAGCACGATGTCGCACTTCGCCGCGAGATCGACGACGTCCTTGCGCCCCTGTTCGGTACGCAGGTCGAGCACGATCGACTTCTTGTTCCGGTTGATCGTGCGGTAGAGCATCGACGTCGTGCCGGAGTACAGCCGCCAGTTGCGTAGTTCGTCGCCGGTTCCTGGCCGCTCGACCTTGATGACCTCGGCACCGAAGTCGGCGAGCATGCGCGCCGCAGTAGGGGCGGCTATGTAGTTGCCGAGTTCGAGGACTCGAACTCCGCTGAGCGGCAATGCCATCGTGTTCCTTTCGATACTCACAGGAGACGAGCTCACAGGATCCAGCTCATCGGCACGATCAACGCGATGGCGATGACCGATGCCACCGAGACGCCCACCGAGCATGTCTTGAGTGTGCCCCTGGTCGACTGGCCCATCAAGGACTGCAGCAGCCAGAAGGTGTTACTGGTGACGTGGACGGCGAACAGCGATCCGGCACCCGCGGCGAGCGCGATGAACACCGGGTCGAGACCGATCAGCGGAGCGACCGGGGCGAGGATGCCGGCCGAGGTGATGGCGGAGATCGTCACCGATCCGACGGCGATGTGCAACGCCGCAGCGATGACCCACACCATCAACAGAGGAGCAGCGGTGCTGGCCGTGAAGTACTGGCCGAGAATATCGCCGAGCCCTGCCTCGTTGATGACGGCCGCGAGCGAACCACCGACGCCGGTGAGGATGAGGATCTGACCACTCTCGGCGAAACCACGAGCCAACGCCTTCTCCACCCGTGCCTGACCGACGTGGTACCGGCCGATGAGGCACGTCCCCACCAGTCCGATGAGGAGCGCGATGACCGGGCTGGCGATGAATTCGACTACCGGGACGGAGATTTCGGCGACTTCGAGAACGGCACCGATGGCAATGAGGACGAGCGCGAGCAGCAGCGGCGAGAGCAACACCAGCAGCGACGTCTGCTTCTCGGTGCGGACCTTCTGGGCCACGCCACCTCCGGATTCGAGGGGCTCGTCCTCGGAATCGGCCGCGTCGGGAACCACAGGCTCTGGGACCACGACGATCTGCTGCTCGTCCTTCTCCTCGTTCCACCAACCGTGCCGGAAGACGAACGACATGATGGCCACCGACAGCACCACCACCGGCACGATCAGGATCAGTCCGTAGATCATCATCTTGCCCAGCGGCACTCCGAGCAGTCCGGCCAAGGCGAGCGTCGCGACACCGGGGACCATGAAGACGATGCCGCATTCGAGGGCGATGGCCAGGGCTGTGGCCATCCTCGCTGTGCCGTATTTGCCGATCTTGGGGGCGAGATTCCGAGCGAGTGGAGCGGAGATCACCAGCAGCACGTCGAGGAAGATGGACTGCAGCAGAGTCGCGATGGTCAGAGACAGCGCGTACGGCAGACGCTTGGGACCGAACGTTCGCAGCAGCGTTCCGACGAGTCGCTGGATGGCACTCATCTCCTGCAGTACCGAACCCATCAGAACGCCGAACGCGATGAGCAGGCCGACTTCGGCCATGATCTCGCCGAATCCGCCGGTGATCGTGTCGACAGTGGTCGACACTCCGAGCTTCGTCGCCAGTCCCAGGTACGCAGCCCCGAGTACCAGCGAGATCACCGGGTTGAAGTGAAAACGAACGATGAAGACCACCACCGCCAGAACGGCGACGACGGTGTTGATCACGATCCACATATCGGACATCGGCGATTCTTCCCGCTGGGTGAGAGTGACCGCTGCCATGGCACGCGGTTCGGTGTGATCCACCACACTGATACCCACATTATGGGCATAGATTTACTTCGTGAGCAAGAGCCCGAGCAGCATCGAGCCACGAGGGTCCACCGAGAGCCAGGTCAGATCGGCTGCGCGCGCCTGACCGACAACGCCGCGCGGGAGGCGTCGAGTTCGACAGGTGAGCGCACCGCCACCTCCCCGACCCGCAGGATGCCGTCGGACAGCGGTTCCACCCGCAGCCCGCCACGACCGATCAGTGCCTTGCGTGCGCCGTCGACCACCATGCGGTCCATCCACGCGCAGGGATGGGCCGGTCGCCCGCCCCGGAACCGAATCCAGCCGTCACCGGAATCGAGCTCGAATTCCAGACCGCGCAGTGGGTCGAGCTCGAGACCGCGCACGACGACATTTCGTCGGGCCACCGAGGGATCGGGCATCTCGACACCGAGCACATCCCCCACGGCCTCCCATGCCTCGAGCGACAGAAAGCTCACCGCCGCCTCGGTATGCGCTTTGACACCGAAGAATCGATCGCCGCGGATGCCCTTGTGGGCCACGATCTCGACACTGTCGGGCAGTTCGGTCGGCACATCGGCCGGGCCGTCCTTGGATCTCCCGAAGTACGCGTGCGAGGGCGCCCGCAGCAGCTCCACTATCTGGGCTCGATACTCGAAAGGCATGCTCTCGAGTCTGCCCGGTACCGAACCCAGCCGGTTCTTACCCGCGGGTAAGGACGGATCAGTACACTCGCGACATGGCTGTGACGACACGCGTGACCACCACCGACGGCATCATCGAGGGCAAGCCGGTGGGCGACCTCACCACCTGGCGCGGCATCCCCTATGCCGCCCCACCCGTCGGCCCGCTTCGGTTCCGCGCGCCGCAACCGACGCAGCCGTGGACGGGCGTGCGCGACGCCACCGAGTGGGGCAACGCCTCGATTCAGCACAAGCGCGGGACGATGCTCGCGGTCGGCAAGTACCAGCCGTCGAGCGAGGATTGCCTGACGCTCAACGTGCTGGCCCCGAGCGCACCGAGCGCGAGCCCGCGTCCGGTCATGGTGTTCATCCACGGCGGTGCCTACACGCTCGGCACGTCGGCCACCCCGCTGTACGGCGGCGGTTCTCTGGTGCGACGCTCGCTGAAGGACGGCGACGGCATCATCTACGTGTCGGTCAACTACCGACTCGGCGCACTGGGCTACCTCGACATGTCGCAGTTCTCCACTCCCGAGCGGCCGTTCGACTCCAATCTCGGCCTGCGCGATCAGGTTGCGGCGCTCGAGTGGGTGCAGCGCAACATCGCGAACTTCGGCGGCGATCCGAACAACGTGACCATCTTCGGGGAGTCGGCCGGCGGAAACGCCGTCACCACACTGCTGACGGTCCCCGCTGCGAAAGGGTTGTTCGCCCAAGCCATTTCCGAGAGCTCGGCTCCCGGCATGACGGCCACCAAGGAACGCGCCGATCAATGGGCGCGCGAGTACGTCGGCTATCTCGGCGGCACGGTCGACAACGCTGCCGAGACGCTGGAGAACGCCGAGGTGCTGCGGCTCGGGCGGGCAGGCACCAAACTCGGCCTCACCACCCTGCACCGCACTCCGGGTCTGCTTCCGTTCGGCCCGGTGATCGACGGCGACTTCCTCCCGGTCAGCCCGGTCGAGGCCTACGCGAACGGAACCGCGCACCGCGTCCCACTGATCATCGGCACCAATGCCCGTGAGGGAACTCTGTTTCCGAAGTTCCTCGACGCGCTGCCCACCAACCCCGAGCGCATCACCAAGCTGTTCTCACTGACCGATCCCGACGCCGAAGCCGTGGTCACTTCGGGCTACCGGGGCTACCCCAACGAGCGGGCAGCCATCGACTTCGGTGGAGACTTCACCTTCTGGAAGCCGTCTCTCGAAGTGGCCGAGGGGCATTCGCGTCACGCACCGACGTACTTCTACCGGTTCGACTTCGCCCCCAGGTCGATGAAGCTGCTCGGTTTCGACGCCACCCACGGCTTCGAGTTGTTCGCGGTGTTCGGCATCAGCAAGACCTTGTTCGGCAAGGCGCTGACGTTGGCGGGCGGGCGCAAGGCCTTCGCCGACGTCACAGAGGCCGTGCAGTCTCAGTGGATTACGTTCGCCACCAACGGAAAGCCGCTCGACTCGTGGCCGGCGTACGACGAATCCGACCGCAAGACATTGATATTCGACACCCGCACGCGGGTACAGAAGGATCCACGGAGCGACCGTCGCAAGGCGTGGGAAGGCTACCGGGGCTACGACAGCCAGAAGCTCGAACCCGTCACTTGAGCAGGCGGGACATGCGACGGTCGGCGAGAATCTTGCCGGCCGTCTGGCACGTCGCGCAGTACTGAAACGAGCGATCTACGTAGGCGACCTCGCGTACCGGATCGCCGCACACCGGGCAGGGAAGTCCGGTTCTGGCGTGCACCCGCATCCCCGATCGCTTCTCCCCCTTCAGACGCGCCGCATCCTGCCCGGCGGAGCGGGCCACCGCGTCGGACAGGACAGAGCGCATCGCCGCATAGAGCGCCCCGACGGACTCCGCATCGAGCTTGCTCGACGATGCGAACGGCGACAGCTTGGCGACGTGCAGGATTTCGTCCGAATACGCATTGCCGATGCCGGCCAGCAGGGACTGATCCACCAACGAGGTCTTCAGTCGTGCGGTGGTGCTGCCGAGGATCTCGGCGAATTCGAGCTCGGTGACCGCCAGCGCGTCGGGTCCGAGCCGCGCGATACTCGCGACCTGCTGTGGGTCGCGCACCACCCACACCGCCAATCGCTTCTTGGTACCGGCTTCGGTGAGATCGATGGCGGGCGTCGCCCCCTCGGGGGTGAAGAAGTGGATCCGCAGCGCCAGGGGGCCTTTGCCCGGCTTCGGCGGTGCAACGCTGGGGTTGTCCACCCACCGCAGCCATCCTCCGCGAGAGAGATGGGTGATCAGCCAGAGGTCACCGGCTCGGAGGGCCAGATGTTTCCCGAAGCGGGCGGCATCGGTGACGTCCTTGCCCTGCAGCTCGGTGATCGGCGGATCGAACGTCTTGAGAACGCTCAGCGCGGCGATGTCGATGCGACCGATCACGGCACCGACGGCATGCTCGCGCAGAAAGCCGGCAAGGGCTTCCACCTCGGGTAATTCCGGCATGTGTCCAGTATGCAGCTACGATGACCGTCGTGATGGTTCCGACTCCGTACGAAGATCTGCTGCGCCGCATCCTCGATACCGGTACGGCGAAATCCGACCGCACGGGAACCGGCACCACCAGCGTGTTCGGGCATCAGATGCGCTTCGACCTTGCAGCGGGCTTTCCGCTGATCACCACCAAGAAGGTCCACCTGAAGTCGATCGTCTACGAACTGTTGTGGTTCTTGCGCGGAGACTCGAACGCCACGTGGCTGCAGGAACGCGGCGTGAGCATCTGGGACGAGTGGGCAGCGCCGGACGGTGAACTCGGCCCCGTCTACGGCGTGCAGTGGCGGTCGTGGCCCACCCCGTCGGGCGAGCACATCGACCAGATCAGCCAGGTCATCGAGACCCTGAAGACCGATCCGGATTCGCGGCGAATGATCGTCTCGGCCTGGAACGTCGGCGAGATCCCGCGGATGGCGCTCCCGCCCTGCCACGCGTTCTTCCAGTTCTACGTGGCCGACGGCAAGCTTTCCTGCCAGCTCTACCAGCGCAGTGCAGACATGTTTCTCGGTGTGCCGTTCAACATCGCCAGCTACGCACTGCTCACGCACATGGTGGCGGCGCAGACCGGCCTCGAGGTCGGCGAGTTCGTGTGGACCGGCGGCGATTGCCACATCTACGACAACCACCGCGATCAGGTCACCGAGCAGCTCTCACGCGAGCCGTATCCGTACCCCACTCTGAAACTGGCGCAACGCAATTCGATCTTCGACTACACCTACGAGGACATCGAGATAGTGGACTACCGGCATCACCCGGCGATCAAGGCCCCGGTAGCGGTGTGAGTGCACCGCACTTCGTCGGTCTGATCTGGGCCCAGACCACCGCGGGCGTCATCGGGGACGCGGGATCCATCCCCTGGCATGTCCCCGAGGACATGGCTCACTTCAAATCGAAGACGGCCGAGCATCCGGTGATCATGGGCCGTAAGACCTGGGACTCACTGCCCGCGAAGTTCCGTCCACTGCCCGGCCGGCGCAACATCGTGGTCACCCGCAACTCCTCGTGGACCGCCGACGGTGCCGAGAACGCATCGAGTGTCGCCGACGCCGTGGCCCTGGTAGGCGAGAGCCCGGTCTGGGTCATGGGCGGCGGCGAAATCTATCGCAGTGCAATGGATATCGCGACCCACCTGGAGGTGACCGAGGTCGATCTCGACGTCGAGGGCGACACGAGGGCTCCCGAGATTCCGGCCGGCTGGGTTGCGACGGCGGGCGAGTGGCAGAACAGCCGGGTCGACGGGACCCGATTCCGCTTCGTGGAGTACGGAAAGCCTACCCAACCTTCTTGAGCGCGTTCAGGATTCCCCCGTCGCGACTGCGAGCGGTGCGTCATACTGACGATCATGGACAAGAAGTCACTCACCGCCCTTGCCCGCCAACAGCTCAAACTTGCAGTCGGCGCGTCGAGTGGCCGCAGTTCGCAGACGGTGTACGGCGGTCACCAGCGCCACCTGCGGCAGACGGTCGTGGCTCTGGCCGCAGGCAACAAGCTGGCCGAACACGACCTCTCCGGCGAGTCGACCGTCCTGGTACTCAGTGGCAAGCTCGAACTGATCTCCGGTGAGCGCTCCTGGAAGGGCTCGACCGGCGACCTTCTCGTCATCCCCGACGCCCGCCACAGCGTCGAGGCCCTCGAAGACGTGAGCTTCCTGCTGACCGTCGCTATGTGAGCGCTTTCCGCACCACCAGCACGGGGCAGTCCGCGGTGTTGACGAGCGCGAAACTCGTGGAGCCCAACAGCATTCCACCGAATCCGCCGCGCCCCCGGTTGCCCACCACGATCAACGCTCCGGTTTCGGACAATCCACTCAGAATCCGCACCGGACGGTCCTGAGCGACGACGCGCTGTACCTCGACGTCGGGGAACCTCTCCTGCCAGCCGGCGAGGCTCTCTGCCAGCAGGGCCTCCTCACCGTCGGCGATGGCCTGCCAGTCCTTGGGCGCACGGCCGAACGACTGGGTCAGATCGACATCGGACCACACGTGCACCGCGATCAACACGGCGTCCCGGGCCGATGCTTCGACGAACGCCCACTCGACCGCAGCCTGGTTGACGTCGGAGCCGTCGATACCGACGACGACCGGCCCCTCGGCAACCGGGCGACCGTCGATGTCACGGCCTCGCACCACCGCGACCGGAGAGACGCTGTGCGCAGCCAACGAGAGTGTGACAGCGCCGGTTTCGCTGGCCCCGATCACCAGGAGCTCGGCCTGTGCCGAGACGCCGATGAGAACGTCCATCACACCGCCCTCGACGGCGCTCGAGGTCACCTCGAAAGTGGGATCGTCGACGACCAGAGCCGCCAGAGTTTCTGCCGCCACCAGTCTGGACTTGGCCGTGGCCACGAATTCGGTTGCTTCTCCGGCGAATTCGCTCAGGTCGACCACTCCTGGCATGTCGACGGCCGTGACGATGTGCAATCGCCGATCGCGTCTGCGCGCACAGAGAGCCGCCCAGATCACCGCCTTGTCCGCTGCCGCGGAACCGTCGATACCGACGATGATCGGTCGAGAGCCTGTCACGTTTCGGGCCTCCGGTCGTTGCCCCGCGCACGAGGTCTTCGAGCGTCTGACGAATAGGACTTCAGGCTAGTCGATGGACCCCCGCCGAAGCGCCTCTTCGATTCGGATCGAACCGAAGAGGCGCCGGTCCCACGGACCCCCCGGGGTATATGGCGTCAGCTGGCGCGCAATGCGTTTGCGTACTCCTGGCTTCGCGTGCGGCCGAGCTCGGTAGCGGCGTTCTGGGCGTCGAGATGATCGAGATAGTCGGCCAGCTGATCGCGGCTGCGTGCTCCGACGCCGAGATCCGTGCGCTCGAAGATGCGCCACTGCGCCAACAAGGGACGCAGGACTTCGTCGAGATGGCGGGGTAGATCGTAGATTCCGTCACGCGAGATGAGCATCGCGCTCCGCGCGAACCCCGGCAGGTTGCTGCCCGGGAGCTGGAAGTTCATGACGACCTCGGTGATCGCCGTGACGGTCAGCGACGGTGCAACGTCGAGCGCCGCGGAGACCAGGTCGGAGAAGAAGCGGACGTGCAGGTCCTGATCGGCGACGATGCGTCCGAGCAGGCGGTCGGCCACCGGATCGTGGCACTGAGTGGCGGTGTTGCGATGACAGATACTCGAGACCGACTCGTCCAGGGCGACCTGAGCCAGCGATCGGAGCAGGTGCGCGCCGTTCATCAGGGCGTCGAAACCCACCGTCATGCACTGCGCTCGGGCTCGACCGAGGGCGATCGGATCGACGCTGCGGGTGGCCACCAGGTAGTCGGTGACGGCCACTGCGTGCCGGGTCCGTTCGTCGCTCCACTCCGTGAGCCACGACGGCCAGACCCCGACCTCGGAGGCAGCGGTATCTCGCCGGTACAGCGGAATGTTCTGTTCGACCAACAGAGTGGTCACCAGTGCCGCTTTGGCGGCCTCGGTCAAGGTCGAGGGCCGCGAACCCCAGTACATCTCGGCCCGAACGAAGTCGGCCGGTTCCCACTGCACGGCTTCGGCGCGATGGCGAGCGAGATTCACCTCGATGGTCGGCAACAGTTCTCGCAGAACCGCGAACTGCCCGATGTCACTGCGCATACCCGCCCCTTCGCCGCCCGCCTACCCACTCCGAACGACATCAACGTAGGGCCGCCGAACCCGTGTCGTGGACCCCTTGACGATTGTTTAGGGCAAGTCGCAAGCGGCCGGGGCGCGCGCTCGAGATAGGTCACAACGAGTTTTTCCGAAATGGTGGATAACGCGTTGATAACAACCTATGATCGACCCTGTTAGAGGCCAGGAAACAAACTTGAAGTACGAAAACGCCGCGGTTTCGTCGGGGATTACATACATTGAGCCGTGGAAGCGCATCGATACGCGCCGGTAAGTTTGCTCTCTGATGACCTGAAGAATTCAACACGAAGGGTTGATCTGTGACCGTTCACAACTCGACTAGCCTCGGAATCATGGTCGCGGGTCAGCCTGCGTCGGCTCCTCTTCGCGACTTCCGCGCAGTCGCTCGGCTCCTCGTGGGGCACTTCGCCGCCAACACCCCCTGCGGGTCGTTGCCGGGCGAACAGCTCCACGGCGACGTCACCGAATTCACCGTCAAGTGCATCAGTATCGCCGTGCAGATGCTCGACGAACGGCGTGCTCCGGCGGAGTCCGACCTGGCCGAACTCCGCGTCAAGGCCAGCCAGTGGGCCCGCGAGGGTGTGCCCCTCGAGTCCGTGCTCAGCGTCTACCACGAGGGCATCCAGATCGGCTGGAATCTGGTGTCCAAGAGGGCAGGCGAGGGTGATGCCGCTCAACTGATCGAGGCCGCCCGGATGTTCGTGCTGCTGTCGGAGAAGGTGTCCATCGCCGCCAGCAAGAGCTACGTCGAGGAGCTCCAGGCGGTCGCCAGCGAGCACCACACGGCAGCACACACCCTGGTGACCTCGCTGCTCAGCGGACACAACGCGGTCTCGATGGCCCGTCAGTCCGGCATCGAACTCGCCGACAGTTACCTCGTGCTCGCCATCTCGGTGCCGCCGCACCCCGACGAGAACGACCCCAACATCCAGAAGACCGTCGCCGCCCGCAGAAAGCTGCGCCGCGTCCAGGCCGAGCTGGCCACGATCTGCGGTCGCACTCCCCTCTCTCTGCTCAGCACCGAGGGTGGCACCGTACTCATTCCCGGCACACACGACGACGAGTGGGTCGAGGCGCTGGTGCATCGCATCGGCACGGCCGCCGAGGTTCCCGTCACCGTCACGGCCGAGCAGGCCGCTACCGCGGACATCCCCACCGCGGCCGATCAGGTACACGAACTACTGTCCTTGGCGCACCAGCTGCACCGCCCGTCCGGCCTGTACCGCATGGACGACCTGGTGCTCGAGTACCAGCTCACCCGTCCCGGCCCCGGCCGTCGCCACCTGACCCAGATCCTCGAGCCACTCGACTCGTCACCAGAGCTGCTCGAGACCCTCGAGATCCACATCTCGCACGATCTGAACCGTCAGCGGTCCGCTCGCCAGCTCCATCTGCACACCAACACCGTCGATTACCGACTCAAGCGGATCGCCCAACTGACCGGGTTCGACCCGACCCGTCCCTCGGGGATCCGACACCTGCAGGCCGCCCTGGTGGCCCGACGGCTCGAATCCTCGCGCGGCGCAGCGTGATCTGAGAACTCCGACCGGTTTCTCGACCCGACGGCAGGTAGCGTCGGAAGTATTCGAGGAGCAGGGGATCGTTGCATGACGAAGTTGAAGCTCGTGCTGGCCGGTGTGGTCAAGGAGTACCCCACCGGCGAGCAACCGGTACGCGCGTTGGACGGTATCGATCTCACGATCGAGGGTGGCCAGTTCGTTTCGCTCGTCGCGCCGTCCGGTGCGGGTAAGTCGACGCTGCTGCACATGCTCGGCGCACTCGACACGCCGACGTCGGGTTCCATTCGGTTCGACGACGTCGAGGTCACCACCCTCGACGACAACGCCCAATCCGATTTTCGACGCCACCAGGTGGGGTTCGTCTTCCAGTTCTTCAACCTGCTGCCGACGATGTCCGCGTGGGAGAACGTCGCGGTGCCCAAGCTGCTCGACGGCACCCCCATCAAGAAGGCCAAGTCCGACGCGATGCGTCTGCTCGACATGGTCGGACTCTCGAACCGATCCGAGCACCGTCCGGCACAGTTGTCCGGCGGTCAGATCCAGCGCATCGCGATCGCCCGCGCGTTGATGATGGATCCGGCGCTGCTGATCGCCGACGAACCGACCGGCAATCTCGACTCGAAGACCTCCCACAACGTCCTCGAGATCCTCGCCGACGTGGCGCACGCCAGCGACGGGCGTCGAGCAGTGGTGATGGCGACCCACGACCTCGAGGCGGCACGGTCGACCGATCGCATCGTCAGCATGATCGACGGTCGCGTCGAGACCGACACCCCGACCGCGGGCCTCGATCGGTGATAGGCACCGCGCTCAGCAGATTTCGAGTCATCAGCCTTCGCGACCTCCGCATGCACTGGGTGCGTTCGTTGGTCTCGGCCGGCGTCGTCGCCGTCGCGGCCGGGTTGCTCATCGCCGTCCTCGGCACGTACGGATCCTTGACCGGATCCGTCGAGCGTCTCGCCGTGTCGATCGCCGGTAACGCGAACTACGAGATCGTCGGTGTGACCGACTCGGGCTTCGATCAGAGCGAACTCGACGCCGTCCGTGCTGTTCCCGGCGTCGAGACAGCGGTTCCATTGCTGCGCAGCACCGTTCGGTCAGACGTCGGGGACCTGACGATCCTCGGTGTCGACTCATCCATCACGGCACTGCAATCCGATCTGGAAGGCGCAGTCGGCAACGCGGCAGGGTTGCTCACCGATCCGGCCGGTGTATTGGTCGGAGCCGCAACGGGTCTGACACAGGGCGACACCGTCACCATCGACGATGTTCCGACGGCGGTGGTCGGCGTGGTCGACGGCCCGGGAACGCAGCGCATCGGTGGGGGCATGTTCGCCGTCGCGCTCATCCCGACGGCTCAGATGCTCACCGACCGCGCAGGTCAGCTCGATTCGATCTTCGTCCTCGGCAGCGGCGACACTCTGCGCGCCGACCTGGACACCGCATTGGCGGGCCGGGTGTCGGTGATGAATCCGGACTTCCGGGCCGACCGCGCGAACCAGGCCATGAGCCTGACTCGCAATGCGACACTGATGGTCTCGCTCATCGCGTTCGTCGTCGCGGCGTTCCTCGTCTTCAACGTCATGAACATGGCCATCGCGAAGCGTCGACCCACCATCTCGTTGCTCCGAGCAGTCGGTGGCCGCCGCGGCGATATCGTCCGAGACCTTCTGTTCGAGTCCGTTCTGGTCGGTCTCGTGGGCGGTGCCGTCGGAGTTCCGCTGGGAATCGCGATGGGCCGCATCGCGATCGAAAGTCTGCCGCCGTTCCTCTCGCAGGCGTTCGATGCGCGGATCGAATACGTGCTGCCCGGCTTCGCGATTCCGGTGGCGATCGTCGCATGCGTGCTGGCCTGCGTCGGGGCCTCGGCAGTCGCCGCCGTGCAGGTGTATCGCATCTCGCCGATCGAAGCACTCGCCGTCGGCGGCGGGGAAACCTCGGGTGGCCCAGGTCTGCGATTCACCCTGGCTGCGACCGTGTTCGGCGTGCTCGCCGTGGCCGGATCCTTTCTGTTCGCCGTCAACGTCGACGGGCAGTTGACCCTCGGGGCCGGTGCACTGTTCATGTTCGGCGTCGTCGCACTGTGTGTCGGCGCGACCGGACCGATCGTGTCGATCACCGCAGCGGTCCCCCGCCGCTGGGGTGGAGCGGGGCGCCTCGCGACCGCCACCATCGAACGCGCCCCTCGCCGCATCTGGGCAACCGTGATGACGATCGTGATCGCGGTAGGAGTCAGTGTGGGAGTGTCGGGTTCGCTGACCAACATGACCGACTCGGCAGCCGAATCGTTGTCGTCGTTGGCCGATACCGACCTGTACGTGTCGATGACCTCGCCCGACGCCATACCGTCGGGCCCGATCGTTCCCGCCGAGGTGGAAGACGCCGTCGCCGCGACTCCCAGTGTGTCTCGCGTCGTCGAGGGGCAGTGGGCATACGCGACGATCGACGGCGAGACGGTATCCATCCAGGGCGTCGCCGACGGTAGCAATGCGGTCACGCTCGCGTCGCTCAGCGACGACGTGCGTTCCCAGGTGCTCGCCGGTGACGGGGTGGTGCTGTCGCAGGGGTTCGGCAGAACGTTGGGTGTCACGGTGGGCGACTACATCGACCTCCCGACGCCGACCGGCGTGCAGAACGTGAGAGTGCTGGATCTGGTCGACTACATCAACGCCGCCGGCGGCACGATGGCGATCTCGTTGGATTCGATGCAGCGTTGGTACGACCGGCCCGGAGCCACCTACCTGGAGATCGGCGTCGACGGAGACGTTGCGGCCGTGGAGGATTCACTGCGCGCTACGCTGCCCCCCGAGGCCTTCGTCTACACCGGCGCTGCAGCTCTCGAGGGCACGAGCGCGGCCATCCGACAGTCCGGTGCACTGGCCATCGCGTTGCAGTGGATCGTTGCGCTCGTCGCTGCCGTTGCGTTGCTCAACACGTTGACGCTGTCGGTACTCGAGCGTCGCCGCGAACTCGGCGTACTGCGCGCCATGGGCGGCGGACGGGGAACTCTGGCGCGAATGGTGCTCGCCGAGGCATTGTCGGTCGGCATCGTCGGTGGTGTGCTCGGCCTGATCATCGGCGCCGGTCTGCAATACCTGAGCACACTGATCCTCGGAGCCAGCATCGGAATTCCGGTCGCCTACACCGCGAGCTGGTCGGTGCTGCTGTACGGACTCGTCGCTCTCGGCCTGTCGCTGCTGGGTTCGGCTCCACCTGCTGTGCATGCCTCTCGACTGAACATCGTCGACGCCATCGCGGCGGATTAGGTGGTGCGGGGCCTCGGGATTCGTCGGGGCCTCGGGATCCGGCTAGGGATCCGCAAAGGCGCGCGCGTTCGTCAGGTGCGTGCGGAATAGACAGCCCGTGGCCGGCTAATCTGCGCGCGTTTGGCAGATGCGCGCGCGTTTGTACGAGGATGACCGATGTGGCCACATTCAGCGTCGAAGTCGAGGAGTACAACGTCGAAAGTCTGCGCGACTGCGCGGGTGGTCCCGAATGGGAACTGCGGCCGGAGCGTGCCGCCGTGCTGGTCCACGATATGCAGCCGTATTACCTGAACGTGCTGCACCACTCGGTGCGTTCGCGGGTTGCTGCGGAGGTGTCGACGGTGGTCTCGAGCGCCCGGGCAGTGGGGATGCCCATCTTGGCGAGTGGTCCGCGGGCAGCGAGTGCCATCGCGCAGCGTGGACTGCTGGGACCGATGTGGGGCTTGGGTCCGTCCGCCGAGGAGGTTGCGATTTCCGAGCCGGACTTCGTTCCGATCGCGAAACGCAGCTACAGCGCCTTCTATGCCACCGATCTGGAGGTCGAACTGCGCCGACGCGGCCGTGACCAGCTCATTATCGTGGGAGTGTTCGCCTCGGCGGGAATTCTCGCGACGACGTTCGACGCTTTCGCCCGCGACATCCAGTGCTTCGTCGGAATCGAATCGACTGCCGACTACACCGCTCAGCAGCACCGCACCGCCCTGAACCTGATCACGTCACTGACCGGCGCGGTGACCAGCAGCGGCAACCTGCTTCACGATCGACACGGTGGGCCGCTAGACTAGCGAGCGCGATGTGGGCCAGCTGTGCACCGTGGCAGCGAACCCATCCGCAACCGATTGTTCGATGGATCGAAAGTCGTTGCTGGACAATGGCTTCGGATCAGCAGAACGATCACCAGCCTTCGTAGCTCAGGGGATAGAGCAACCCTCTCCTAAAGGGTAGGTCGCAGGTTCGAATCCTGCCGAGGGCACCACGAGTCGACTCCGTGCTCCACGCTCACCCAATTGCCGCACTATTGCGCTGCCAAGAAATCACCGTACTATCGAACATGCATTCGAGTACTGGGGAGGAACTCGTGGTCACAGCTGTACAAGATTCACCACTCACGTCCGATGAAGTGTTGCGTTTCGTCGCGCGTCTTCAGGCGTCCGATGTCCATGTCGACGCAGCAGCCGGCATCGATTTGATCTCCGCTCTCGAGACCGTCAAGTGCGCCAGCGTGGCAACCCAAGCCGTGGTGACCGACGCCGTCGCAACCGCCATCAGCAACGAACGCAAAGAGCGCGGAAAGCCGAAAGCACAGTGGCGCAATGGCATTGCGTCGCAAATCGGTCTGGCTCGGCGCGAATCACCGAACCGTGGGGGCACGCACCTCGGTCTCGCTCGCGCGCTCGTGCACGAAATGCCGCACACTCTCGCGCGCCTGAAAGCCGGGGAACTCAACGAGTGGCGCGCCATGATCCTCGCTCGCGAAACTGCATGTCTCACTGTCGAGGACCGCCGCACCATCGACGAACGACTCTGCGCAGACCCCGCCACACTGGCCGGTGCCGGCGACCGCACCATCGAAGGCCGCGCCCGCGCACTCGCCAACGAACTCGACGCCGCCTCCCAGGTGAAACGACGCGCCAAGGCTTACGCAGCCAGGCGCACCAGCACCCGTCCAGCACCCGAATCGATGGGCTTCTTCACGGTCCTCACCTCGATGGAGAAGATGGTCTGCATGTGGGCGACACTGCGACGAGACGCCGACACCATCATCAACTCCGGCGGTGACGTACGCACCCGCGACCAGATCATGGCCGACCTCGTATTCGAGCGCATCACCGGCGCATCCGCAGCACAGGGCCCACCGGTGACCGTCGACATCGTGATCGCGGACTCCACCCTCCTCGCCGGCGGTGACACGTCCGCACACATGCACGGCTACGGCGACATTCCGTCCGACGTCGCCCGGCAACTCATCCGAGACACACTCGACAGTGAGACGCACGTCGCATTGCGACGCCTCTACGCACACCCGACGTCCGGTGCGTTGACGGCGGTCGAGTCCACATCACGCGCATTCCCGACCGCGCTGGGACGCCTCATCGATCTCCGCGACCGCACCTGCCGAACCCCGTGGTGCGACGCACCGATACGTCACCACGATCACATCAGACCCCACTCCGCGGGCGGCAGAACGAGTGCCGAGAACGGTGCAGGTCTTTGTGCCGCATGCAATTACGCGAAAGAGGGCGACGGCTGGACGGCCGAGGCGAGACGTGACAAACGGGGCGCTCGACACCGATACACACTCATCTCACCCACCGGGCACACCTATGACTCGAGTGCGCCGCCGATGCCGGTGGTGGAGCTGTACAACTCGCGGATCGAGAACGTGATCATCACCGGTCTCTTCGACGACGATGCCGCGTGACAGGTCGCCGCGGGAAGAGACCGAGCACCAACTCGGTTACACTCGGTAACGACGCGCGTAGCTGCACGTCAGACGTCGTGGAATGCTTTTACTTCCGCCCGGCTCCGGCCGCGCAGTCCATGTGCACCCTGCACAGGCTTCTCTTACGGCGATCGAAACTGCCCACCGGCAGTCTCGCCACCTTGCATCTCGGCCCGAAGGCCCGCAGGTGCAACACCCTGCCCGAAAGGCACTTTTCATCACTATGACGACCCCACAGACTTTTTCTGCACTCGGCGTACCCCAGGCCATCGCGGATGTACTCGCGAGCCAGGGCAAGACCGAGGCATTCCCCATCCAGGCCGACACCCTCCCCGACACACTGCAGGGACGCGACGTGCTCGGACGCGGAAAGACCGGCAGCGGTAAGACACTCGCATTCGCCATCCCGATGGTCGCTCGCCTCGCAGGCCAGCTTCCCGGCAACCGCAAGCCCGGCCGCCCGCGCGGCCTGATCCTCGCGCCGACGCGTGAGCTCGCCACCCAGATCGCCGTCGCGATCGAGCCGCTTGCTTCCGCATACTCGCTGAAGGTCACCACCATCTTCGGCGGTGTCTCACAGGTCCGCCAGGTCTCCGCGCTCAAGGGTGGAGTCGACATCGTCGTCGCCTGCCCCGGTCGCCTCGAAGACCTGATGAAGCAGCGCCACCTCACCCTCGACGGCGTTCAGATCACCGTCCTCGACGAGGCAGACCACATGGCCGACCTCGGGTTCCTGCCCGTCGTCACCCGCATCCTCGCCGCCACTCCGGACAAGGGCCAGCGCATGCTGTTCTCCGCGACCCTGGACAACGGCGTCGACAAGCTGGTCAAGCGCTTCCTGCACAACCAGATCACGCACTCCGTCGACGAGGCCACCTCACACGTCGAGGCCATGACACACAGCGTCTTCGAGGTCGACGGCGTCGAAGCCAAGAAGAAGCTCGTCCACCAGCTCGCATCGGGCACCGGACGACGCATCCTGTTCATGCGCACCAAGCACCAGGCCCGCAAGCTCGCCAAGCAGCTCACCGACGCCGGAATCCCGTCCGTCGACCTGCACGGCAACCTCTCGCAGGCCGCGCGTGACCGCAACCTCGCCGCGTTCTCCTCCGGCCAGGCCCGTGTTCTCGTCGCCACCGACGTCGCAGCCCGCGGCGTCCACGTCGACGACGTCCAGCTCGTCGTCCACGTCGACCCGCCGGCCGAGCACAAGGCGTACCTGCACCGTTCCGGCCGCACCGCACGCGCGGGAAGCGCCGGAGACGTCGTGACCGTCGTGCTGCCCGAGCAGCGCAAGGACACCGCAGTTCTGCTGCGCAAGGCCGACATCAAGGTCACCCCGGTCCGCGTCACCGCCGACTCGCCCGCAGTGGCGAACCTCGTCGGCGAGCAGGCTCGCTACGTCCAGCCCGCGCCGAAGGCCGAGCCGGAAGTTCGGGCCGCGAACCCTCGTAACAGCAACAACGCGCGACGCGGCGGCCCGGCCCGTTCCGGCGGACAGCCGCGTAGCGGTGGCGGTCAGCCGCGCAGTGGAGGACAGCCCCGCAGTGGCGGTCAGCCGCGCAGCGGTGGCGGCGGCCACAGCCGTCGTGCAGCAGGGCCTGCCACGAGCCAGCGCAGCCGCTGATCTCAGGCTGGCACACTGGAGCGGTGACCGTCAGCTCTTCCCACACGCCGAAGTCAGGGCCCCTCGGTCCGCAGGAAATGGCGACCGCTGCCGTCATGAGCAGCTTCACCGTTGCCCTGACGGTGATCGGCGTGCTGGTACCGATGGCGGCGATCCTTCAGGTCGTCGCGGCGATTCCCATGTCGGTGGTCGCGCTCCGGTATCGGACTCGCGCACTGGTCACCTCCGCGGTCGCGGGCACCCTCGTCGGATTCGTCGCCGCCGGAACCCAGACGGCCATCACCGTGGCCAGCGCCGCCCTACTGGGCGGCCTGGTCGGGCGGGCGAAGCGCAAGAAGCAAGGACTGTTCGGCGTTCTCGTCACCTCGATGGTCGTCGGGCCGGCACTCGGGGCGTTGACCGTGCTGATGCTGCTCATCCTCGTTCCGTTGCGCGAGCTGTTCCTCGAAACGCTCCGCAACACGATGGAGGGCATTTCTCGATTGCTCGAGCGAACGTCGGCGCTGCAAGGTGCCGCGGATGTGCTCCGCAGCAGTAGCACCGCCGTGCTCGACAACTGGTGGTGGTGGGTCGGAGGATCGATCGCCTTCGGCATCGTCACCGGAACGCTGTTCGCGTGGCTCATCCTCACCGCGATCCTCGACCGTCTCTCCACCATCCCCACCCCCGAGCCTCTGGTCTCGAACACCGACGACGAAATCGGGCCGCTACCGGTCACGCTCACCGCCGTCGGATTCCGATACCCGGAAAGCACGACGTCCGCGCTGACCGGCGTCGACCTCCGCATCGACATCGGTGAGTTCGTGGCGATCGTCGGCCACAACGGTTCCGGTAAATCGACACTGACGCGGATCCTCGCCGGCCTCGAACCGTCGGAGGGCACAGTGGACAGGCCCGGCTCGACCGGCCTCGGACGATACGGCGGCACCGCGGTGGTGCTGCAGCGTCCCGAAAGCCAGATCCTCGGCACCCGCGTCGCCGACGACGTGGTGTGGGGACTGCCGCCCGGCGATTCACGCCCCGACGTCGAAGCCCTGCTCGACGAGGTCGGACTCGGCGGCATGGGAGCGCGCGACACTGCCTCCCTGTCCGGCGGCGAGATGCAGCGGCTCGCTGTCGCCGCAGCACTTGCTCGCCGTCCTGCACTTCTCATCGCCGACGAGGCAACCGCGATGATCGACGCCTCAGGGCGCGAACATCTGGTCTCGCTCCTCGCCGAACTGCCCCGCAGGCACCGGATGTCGGTCGTGCTCGTCACGCACCATGTCTCGGAAACCGTCGCCGCAGATCGCGTCGTGCATCTGCACGAGGGTTATCAGGTGCAGCACGACTCCACGTGGATGCAGGCTCGAACGGAGAATTCCGCTGCACTGCACGACAATTCGAGTGAACGCCTCCTCGAACTGAGCGGCGTCGAGCACACGTACAACCGGCGCACACCGTGGGCGCAGGTAGCACTGAACGGCATCGACATCACTGTCAAACGCGGTGAGGGTGTACTCGTTCTCGGTGGAAACGGTTCGGGCAAATCCACTCTCGCCTGGATCATGGCCGGCCTCACCGGCCCGACCAAGGGCACCGCCCAGCTCGGCGGCAAGGCGATGACTGCACGGGTGGGCGACGTCGGGCTAGCGTTTCAGCACTCGCGCCTGCAGCTGCAGCGGCGCACCGTCTCCGAGGACATCGCTGCCGCTGCCGGTCCCGAAACAGGCTCTGCCACAGTATCGGCCGCGATGGACGCCGTCGGCCTGGACAGGTCGTTGGCCGCTCGCGACATCGATTCGCTCAGCGGTGGTCAGATGCGACGCGTGGTGCTCGCCGGGCTGATCGCGCGTCGGCCTCGCATGCTGGTTCTCGACGAACCACTGGCCGGGCTCGACCCGCCCGGCCGCGACGACATCATCGGCGTTCTCGCCGGACTGCGCGATCGCGGCGTCGCCATCGTCGTCATTTCCCACGACGTGGATGGCATGGACACCGTCTGCAGCCGCACCATCACGATGGCCGACGGCCACATCGTCTCCGATTCGATCCTGGGGAGCGTGCACTCGTGACCACCGTCGTACTGCGTCAGGTCCCGCGATTCTCACCGATCCATCGCCTGTGGGCCGGCACCAAACTCGTCGTCGTACTACTGCTGAGCATCACTCTTGTCGTCGCACCGACGTGGCCTGCCCTCGGAATCGTGTTCGCACTGTTGGTCATCGCCGCGATGATCGCGCACGTCCCGATCACCGCAATTCCGCGTCCACCGTGGTGGATCTGGGCATTGTTCGGCGTCGGAGCTCTCATCAATCTGCCGATCGGCGGCGCGGCAGTGCTGGTGTATCTACGCGCGACGCTGTTCATCTTCGTCCTGCTCGGCGCATCGATGATGATCGGCTGGACCACATCGATGAGCGACATCGCACCTGCGGTCTCCAAACTGGGCACACCGCTGAAGAAGCTGAAATTGCCGGTCGACGAGTGGGCGATCGCCGTGGCCCTGAGCCTGCGTTCGCTTCCGCTGCTCATCGAGGAGATGCGCACCCTCAATGCTGCCCGACGCCTGCGCCCCAAACCGGTCGTCAACAGCGCGTCGGACAATTCCCTGGTCGACATCGTCACGACGGTGATGTCGGTTGCCATCCGACGGGCCGACGAGATGGGTGGGGCCATCACGGCCCGCGGGGGCACCGGAATGATCACTGCAACCGACGCGCGTTTCAAGGCCTCCGACGCGGTGACGCTGACCGTGGTGACGCTCGCGTGCACTGCGGCCATCGCGATCAGCTTCCTGTGGAGCTGAGCTACTCGCCCGCGAGACGTTCGGTGCGCGAGTTCAAGGCCTTGACGAACACGTCCGGGATGTCTCGCGGATCCTCGGCGACATAGCTCGTTCCACCGGTGACTGCCGAAATCTGCTGCAGTGCAACCGGATCTGCATCACTGGTGACGCCGACCGTGATGATCACGATGGGTCGCACCGGATCCTGTTCCTTCTGCAGCGACGCCAGAAGCTGGTCGAGGGAGATACTGCCCTCGTCTTCGTTGGCTCCGTCGGTCAGGATGATGACGCTGTTGACGTAATCGGGGTCGTAGCCCTCCTTCACCCGCCGGAACGCAGCCAACGTGGTGTCGTAAAGCCCTGTTCCGCCTCCGACGAGAGCAGGAAGGCCTCGGATCGAATCGAGAATCGCCTGGCGCTGCGGCTTGCCGTCGACCCTGTTGCTCACCGGGCCGAGCGGTACCAGTTCTCGATAGTCCTGTTTTCCACCACCGAGTCCGATGGAGAATGCCCACAGACCCATCTGGGTCTGGTCGCTGAACAGATCGTTGGCACCGACAGACGCGTCCACGGTCAGCGCGATACGCGTGGAGTCGCCCGATCTCGCGGCCATCGAACCCGACACGTCCTCGACGACGAGGGTCCGCAGCGGTAGCGCGAGCACCGCCCAATCCCGCAGCGTCGTCTCGATCGACAACGGGTTCTTGATCTCGAGCGACGCCACGGACCCGACGCCTCGGCCGTCGGGAAGTGGTGTGCCACTCGATGTTCGGAAGCCTGCTGCGACCATGGTGTCGGCGGCCGACGCGGTGGCGAGAACCGAGGCCAGTGCCGCTCCGGCCTGCTTGACGCGGTCGTATTCGGGGCCGACAGGCGCGGTCACGGCCAGCGGGTAGTTGAGGAAATAGCTGCCGGTCGGCGGAACCGACTCGGTCAGTCCCGATCCCGGGTTGTCGGCCTCGTACGCAAGCAATGCCTGTTCGGTGGCCACGCTGGTGCTACCCTCGGCAGCCGCCAGGGCCACCAGATCCGGAGTGTCGTGTGGAGTGTTCGCTATCCGTCCGAAGTCCTGCGCCATCGGGACCAGGGCAGCGGACACGGCCTTGGCGTCGGAGATGGCCACCTCGGATTCGGCCAGCGCACCGAGGATCGCGGCATTCGAGGCGCTACTGGTCAAGGGGTCACCGATGCGTTGACCGGGAAGCTGGAGCACGCTGAGCCAGGTATCGGTCACCGGCACTGCGTCGGACTTCGATACCAGCACCGGCAACGTGTTCGCGACGGACGTCTTGGCCAGCTCGGGCAGGGCACCGGTCGAGCGAAGCGTCTTGAGCAGCCACAGCGTCGAATCCGGAATCCACAGGTCCGGGCGATTTTCGGTTCCCGCGATCTCGGTGGCGGTGTCGGCTGGACGTTCGGGGCGAACCTCGAAGTTCACGCAGCCGCGGTCGAACTCGCCGGCCTGCGCCAGAATCTGTTGAACCGGTTCGGCGATGGAGGTGTCCACCGCGAGCGACACCGTGTCGAGGGAATCGCAGGAATCCGCACCGGACGCGCGCACTGCCTGCACTCCGAACCATCCACCGACCACGACGATGACCGCAGTCAGAGCAAGAACCGCCCAGGTCCACACGCGGCCGAACCTGGAACTACTACCGCTGTGACGTCCCGACATCGATGCAACCCCCTGCTCGGCCCCCCGTTGCACTCACCGGGCGAGTGCAACAGCACGCGCGCTCAGAAGTGACACGACGCACAGCATAGTAGCCCCCTCACCGACCGGAGCGACTTCTGAGTGCATTGACGAACACATTCGGGATCTCCGCCGGATTTCGTGCGACGAAGCTCGTACCGCCTGTGGCAGCCGATATCTGTTGCAGCACACCGGCATCTGCATCATCGGTGATGCCGATGGTCACGATGACGACCGGCTTGGACGGGTCCTGCTCGGCTCGCAGAGTGGACAGCAGCTCGTCGAGCGAGATGCTGGCAGGGTCCTCGTTGGTGCCGTCGGTGAGGATGATGACGCTGTTGACGGCATCGGGGTCGTAGCCCTGCTGCACGGTGCGGAACGCCGCCAGCGTGGTGTCGTAGAGACCGGTACCACCTCCGACCAGGGTCGGAAGCGTCCGAGTCTGCTGCAACAGCACCTCACGCTGCGTGGTGTTGCCGACTTGCTCGTCCATTCGCCGGATCGGTGCGAGCTCACGGTAGTCCTGCGATTCGCCGCCGAGTCCGATCGAGAACGCCCACAACCCCATCGACGCGTTGTCGGGGAACAGCCGATTTCCGGTCTCACTGGCCTGCACCGTCATGGCGATGCGTGTGTTCGCCCCGGCGCTGTAGTTCATCGACCCGGAGACGTCCTCCATCACCAACGCGCGAGAGGGCAGAGCCAAGACCTGGTACTGACGCAACGTCGACTCGGCGGCCTGCTGGTCGGCCACGGTCAGTGATGTCACGTCACCGATCCCACGACCGGCATCGAGGGGTGCGTTGTCCGCCGATCTGAAGCCGGCGTCGGACAGCGCCTGCTGCCCCAGCTCGGATTCGATGGCCGTGGCCAGTGCCGTCCCGACGGACTTCGCGGCCTCGTGTCGATCGCCTGCGGGTTCGGTCACCGCCAGCGGAAAGTTCAGGAAGATGGTGCCCGTCGGCGGCACCGTCGCGCCCAGTTCGACGCTGTTGTCCTGCTGGTAGGCCAGGAAAGCCTGCTCGGAGACCACCGCGACGCCTCCGTCGGCGACCAGATCGTCGAGCCGTACCGTCGGATCGGCCTCACCACGAGTGGCGGCCTGAGCCTGAGCGATGGGGACGAGCGCCGTCCCGACCGAGTCGAGGGCGGTCTCGTCCGATCCGGCCTCGGCCACCGCGCCCAGGATGGCCGCGTCGGACGTGGTGTTGGCCAACGGGTTACCGATACGCAGACCTTCGAGCTTCAGGGCAGTGAGCCAGGTGTCGAAGAACGGCACCTCGTCCTTGCGTGCCGCGAGCACGGCCGGGGTGGCGGCCACCGACTGACTCGCGAGGTCGATCAGAGTCGCGGTCGACCGTACGGTCTTGCCGACCCACAGCGATGAATCCGGAATCCAGAGTGAGGGGACATCGTCGCCCTTGGCAACAGCCGCCGAGACCTGACCGGACTCGGTCGCCGTGACCTCGATCTCGGCGCAACCGAGACTTTCCGCTGATGTGTCGTCGACGATCTTCTGCAGCACAGGTGCGATCGCCGGGTCCGCGGCCAGAGAGTACGACGCGGGGTCGCCGCATTCCGACCCGAAGGCCTTCTGCGCGACGACCACGCCGCCGCCGACCACGAGCAGGACGGAAACGGCCACGACACCGTACTTGGCGAGTCCTCTGCTGCTCGTCGCGGACGACGGCGCACTGTGCCTACCGGGCATGCATCTCCACTCCTACACAGTCAGGCGTAGATCTTGACGAACGTCTTCAACGAGTTCTCGATGTCGCCTTTGAGCGCGCGGGCGACGCCGGAACCGATCGGACCGAACAGCGGCGCACCGCCGAGGTTGATGTCGATGGTGATCTCGGAACCGTCACCTTTGGATTTCACGGACATGTTCAGGCCGATCTTGACGCCGCCCTTGCCGTTGCCCTTCAGCTCGAGCTTCTTGGGCGGATCGTAGGACTCGATCTTCCAGGACACCCGGTTGCGCATGCCCTTCACGCTGGCGATGGAGTCGAGGGTGGTGCCGACGGCCAGCTGCTCGGGCAGCTCACCGCGCCACGCTTCGTGGATGGAGAGCCACCGCTCGTATCCGGACAGATCGGACGCGTGCGCCCACGTCTGCTCGGGGGTCAGCGGGACGTCGAGGGAAACCTTCAGCTTGGCCACAGCAGGGATGGTAACCGCTGAAACGAAAATGCCCGCGTGAGGCCTTGCTCACACGGGCATTTTCGATGGTGCTGCGATCGATCAGTGGGCGCTGGCCTTCTCCGCACCGATACCGGTGAGGGAGCGAACCTCCATCTCGGCCTGCTTGTCGGTGCTCTCGGTGTCCTTCGAGATCAGAGTTCCGACGATGCCGAGGATGAATGCGAGCGGAATCGACACGATGCCCGGGTTGGAGAGCGGGAACCACGCGAAGTCCGAGCCGGGGATCATCGACGTCGGCGATCCGGAGACGGCCGGGGAGAAGATGATCAGCACGATCGTCGAGATCAGGCCGCCGTACATGCTGAACAGTGCGCCGGTGGTGGTGAAGCGACGCCAGAACAGCGAGTACAGGATGGTCGGCAGGTTCGCGGCCGCAGCGACGGCGAACGCGAGTGCCACCAGGAAGGCGATGTTCTGCCCGTTGGCGAGGATGCCGAGGCCGATGGCCAGCAGGCCGATGACGACGGCGGTGATGCGCGAGACCTTGACCTGCTTCTTGTCGTCGACCTTGCCCTTCTTGATGACGCTCGCATAGATGTCGTGAGCGAACGACGCCGACGCGGTGATCGTCAATCCGGCGACCACGGCCAGGATGGTCGCGAAGGCGACCGCCGAGATGACACCGAGCAGAATGACGCCGCCGAGCTCGAAGGCCAACAGCGGGGCCGCGGAGTTCTGACCGCCGGCCGAGGCCAGGATGCGGTCGGGTCCGACGATCGCTGCGGCACCGTAGCCGAGCACCAGGGTGAACAGGTAGAACGCACCGATGAGCGCGATGGCCCACACGACGCTGCGACGAGCTTCCTTGGCGGTGGGCACCGTGTAGAAGCGCATCAGCACGTGCGGCAGACCCGCGGTGCCGAGCACGAGTGCGATACCGAGCGAGAGGAAGTTGATCTTCGAGGTGACACTGCCGCCGTACTGAGCGCCTGGCTCGATGACGTCACGTGCCGCCACGGCCTCGTTGGCCGATCCGGCCACCATGGCCTGTGCGCTGCCGAGCAGCTCGGAGAAGTTCAGGCCGAACTTCGCGAGAACCAGAACGGTCATGAACGCCGCACCTGCGATCAGCAGAACAGCCTTGATGATCTGCACCCAGGTGGTGCCCTTCATGCCGCCGATGAGCACGTACGCGATCATCAGCACACCGACGATGGCGATGACGATGGACTGCCCGGTGCGGTCGGAGATGTCGAGCAGCAGTGCGACGAGTCCGCCTGCACCTGCCATCTGTGCGAGCAGGTAGAACAGTGACACCGTCAGCGTGGACAGAGCAGCTGCGGTACGAACCGGTCCTTGCTTGAGCCGGAAGCTCAGCACGTCCGCCATCGTGAATTTGCCGGTGTTCCTGAGCAATTCGGCGACGAGGAGCAGTGCAACGAGCCAGGCGACGAGGAAGCCGATGGAGTACAGGAAGCCGTCGTAACCGTAGACGGCGATGGCACCGGCGATGCCGAGAAAGCTTGCGGCCGAGAGGTAGTCACCGGCGATGGCGACGCCGTTCTGCGGTCCGGAGAATCCGCCGCCTGCGGTGAAGAACTCCGCAGAGGTCGCATTCTTCTTCGATGCGCGGATGACGACGGCCATCGTGATGATGACGAACGCGCCGAAGATCGCGATGTTGACGAGTGGTTCGCCGACGGTGGTGCTTGCTGCTTGCGCGAGATTCATCGCTTGGCTCCCTGGGAGGCTTCCATCTCGGCCCGCAAGGCTGCGGCGCGAGGATCGAGTTCACGGTTGGCGAACTTCACGTAGATGCCGGTGATGGCGAACGTGGTGACGAACTGGCCGAGGCCGAGCAGCAGGCCGATGTTGATGTTGCCCCACACCTTGGTCGACATGAAGTCGACCGCGTAGGTACTCAGCAGCACGTACAGGACGTACCAGACCAGGAAGAACCCGGCCATCGGGAACACGAAGCTACGCAGGCGTCGTCGGAGTTCCTGGAACTCGGGACTGGCCTGCATGTCGACGAACGCTTGCGCGTCCGGTGGCGAATTGGTTTCCGATGCGGTCACCTTGGACTCCTGAAGTAGATGTGAGCTGTAGCTGACTCGGAACAGTAATGAGAGTCAGGTCACAAAATCAGGAGGTGGTGTCGATCACACGATGGGCTGCGGGAGTGTGCGACGAGCGGTCGAGAATGGCAGTTGAGCGGCTCTGCGGGAGTGGAGCCTGCGGAATGACCCAGTGGTCTCAGAGCTCGCGCTCTCGGTCTTTGCCCATGTCGAGGCCTTCCGGCAGGTGCAGTCGCGCGAAGATGCGGGAGATGTCCGACGGGATCGTTCTTCGGGTGGCGAGGCTGACGGCGATCATCGAGGCGAAGGCGACGGGGACGCTGACGGCGGCGGGATAGCCGAGGATCGCTGCCGCCCAGCCGCCGAGGACGCCGTCGGAGATGGGGGTGACGACGGAGATCGACGCGGCGACGAGTGAGATGCCGCCACCGAGGAGCAGTCCGGTCGCGGCTCCGGCTGCGGTGAGGCCGCGCCACCAGATGCCCAGTACCAGCAGCGGGCACAGGGTGGATGCGGCGACGGCGAACACGAGCCCGACGGTGCGCGAAAGATCGAGTGAGACAACGCCGATCGACAGTGCCAGCGGCACGGCACCGGCCAGAACGGCAGCGACGCGGAAATCTCGGACCTTGCCCGAGAGGACGTCGGTACTGAGCACACCGGCGATGCTGACCAGCAGGCCCGACGACGTGGACAGGAAGGCGGCGATGGCACCGGCGGCCACGAGTGCGGCGAGCAGTTGGCCCGGTATTCCGGACAGCACCGAGCCGGGCAGCAGCAGCACCGCTGCGTCGGATGCCCCGGTGATCAGCAGTTGTGGCACGTACAGCCGGGCGAACACTCCGAGCACCGTCGGGAACAGATAGAACATGCCGAGCAGCGCGAGGACGGTGAGCGAGGTCAGTCGCGCCGCTCGGCCGTCGGGGTTGGTGTAGAAGCGCACCAGCACGTGCGGCAGGCCGAGGGTTCCGAGGAACGTGGCCAGAATCAGCGAGTACACCTGATACAGCGGGTGCGCTCCGCCCAGTCCCCCGCCGGGCATAGCCCACGCCCGGTCGGTGGTCGGCGCTCCCGCGACGACGGGGACGGGCGATCCGGCGTCGAGTGTCAGCAACGTACCCGAGCCCAGCCGGTGTTCACCTGCGTCCAGCAGGACTCGCCCGTCGACGCTCTCGTCGTCGAGAGTCCCCGTCACGGCGACGACGATCGGCGAATCCACCTGTACGAGAACATCGATGGTGATGTCGACGGCGGTCTGTTCGGTCACCGTGGGTGGGGCCGGACTGCCGACGTCGCGGTCGTCGGAATAGAAATGCACGGCCAGCACCAGTGCCGGGATCGCGATAGCGGTGAGCTTGAGCCAGTACTGGAACGCCTGGACGAAGGTGATGGAGCGCATGCCACCGCCGACGACGTTCGCAATGACGATCAGCCCCACCGCCAGGGCACCGACCCAGCCGGGCACTCCGAGCAGAATGTTCAGGGTCAGGCCTGCGCCCTGGAACTGCGGCACCAGGTACAGCGCGCAGATGACCACGACCACCAGCATCGCCACGGTCCGCAACCACGGTGCGCCGAGCCGGAATTCGACGAAATCGGGCACCGTGTACGCGCCGCTCCTGCGCAGCGGTGCCGCGACGAACAACAGCAGACCCAGGTAGCCGGCGGTGAAGCCGACCGGGTACCACAGCGCATCGGCTCCGTACTTCGCGATCAGACCCGCGACCCCGAGAAACGATGCAGCGGAGAGGTATTCACCACTGATGGCGGCAGCGTTCCAGCGTGGTCCGACGGTACGCGAGGCCACCAGGAAGTCGGAGGTGGTGCGAGCCAGCCGAACTCCGTAGATACCGATGCCCACCGTGGCCACGGCGGCCACCAGCAGCGCGATCACCGTCGCGATCGGAATGGATTGGTTCACTGGACGGCGATTCCCTGATCGTGGATCCCAGCACCGAAACTCATGTGGTGATCGGTTTCGCGGTGGGACACTGAGTGTGTGCACGTGCCGAGCGCGACCCGATGACGGTATCGGCGGCCGTCGCTGCGTGTCTGCCGTTCGCAGCAGGTGCTGTGTTCGCGCATCTGCCCACGGCCGCTGTCGCGGCCGGTCTCGGCTCTCTGAACACCGGTTCCGTGCTCGCTCGGTTCACTGCCGGATGGCTGGCAGGCGTCGCGGCCGTCACCGCCGCAGGGCTGGTGATCGTGGACACCGCAGTCCTGGCGTCGGACTCGTCCGGCTGGGTGCGGTGGCTGAGGGTGGCTCTCGGTCTCGCTCTGCTCGTTCTCGGCGTCCGCAAGCTGGTCGGGCGGGTGCGGAACGGCCCGGCGCAGGAAGAACCGGGGTGGGTCGGGACGGCCCGAAACCTCACCGGAGGCAAGGCTTTCGCCACTGCGTTCCTGCTCGGATCGGTGAATCCGAAGAGTGCCGTCATCGCGCTCTCCGCCGTCGCGGTGATCGTCGACGCGTCCTCGGTTGTGGCCGTCCAGATCACGGCCGCGGTGGTGTTCGTGGTGGTGTCCAGCCTGGGCGTCGCTGCACCTGCCGTCGCGATACTCCTGGCCCTTGGCCTGTACATGACAGTGAACGCTATCTGATCATCGATCGAGTCAATCGTCCATCAAGACGGTGAAGTCGTGTTCGTTGCGTTCGGCTCTACGCACGTACATCCAGCCCACACCGAACAGCATCGGATAGATCGCTGCTCCCAGCACCACCCACGACAGCCCGATTCCCAGCAGTGGAACGTCGGTGACACGTGCGAGGAGCAGCCCCAGCAACGGGATTGCGAACAGAATCGACAGCGTCATGACCGCCAGGCGCACCGACAGCAACAGCTGCGCGCGAACCAGGCTACGGACCAGGGCGTCGCCGACCTCGGTTTGCTCCTGCACTTCGACACGAGTGCGCACCATCCGTGCGCCGCGACGTTGCGAGAGCACCACCCGCTGTCGGTGCGGCTGGCTCACTGCGTACTCCTCGTCACCGGGACGACCACGATTGCAGCGGCCCGCGGACCAGTCTGTCCTTGAGTTCTCTGGCGTGCCGTCGGCTCACCGGCAGTTCGCAGGCAGCGAGGTTTCCGCTGGCCCGCAGACACACCACCAGACCCGAACCGACGCTGCGGATCCCCGTGACCAATCGCAGCGAGACCAGGTACGAGCGGTGCACGCGGAGGAATCCGGCATCGGCCCAGCGACTTTCGAGGGCCGAGATCGGTATACGCACCAGGTGCGAGCCGTTGGAGGTGTGCAACCTCGCGTAGTCGCCGTCGGCCTCCACCCACGCGACCGACGATCGGTGCACCAAGGTGGTGGTCCCGCCGAGTTCGACGGGGATGACCTCGTCGGCCGACGTGTCCGTCGACTCCGCGGGTCGACGCCGCGCCAGCAACACCCGGCGCAGTGCCTCGGTGAGCCGATCCTCTCGCAACGGCTTGAGCAGGTAGTCGACGGCACCGAGATCGAAGGCGGCCAGGGCCCGGTCGTCGTGGGCGGTGACGAACACGACGGCGGGTGGCCGCGCGAATGCCGACAGGATGCCGGCCAGTTCGAGGCCGTCGAGCCCGGGCATGTTGATGTCGAGAAACACTGCGTCGATCGGTTGCGCGGAGGTCTGCTGCAGCTGCCGCAGTGCGGTGGTGGCGTCCTGCGCGGTGAACACCTCGGCGACGGTGTCCTGCTGGCGCAGCAGAAAGGCGAGTTCGTCCAGTGCCGGGCGCTCGTCGTCGACGGCGAGGACGATCAACCCACGGCCGGGGGTGGCAGCCTGCGTCATGCCCGCACACCCGGCCTGAATTTGGGCACCCGCATGCTCACTTTGGTGCCTGCGCCCGGTGCGGTGTCCACCACGAGACCGTAATCGTTCCCGAAGGCTGCCCGCAGCCGATCGTCCACGTTCGCCAATCCGACATGGGCCGCGTCCTCGGTGTGCAGACTTCCCGAGCGCAACACTTCGGGATCCATCCCCACACCGTCGTCCTCGATACTGATCACCGCGTCGGTGCCCTCGTCGGCGGCGATGATCGTCACTCGGCCGCCGTCGGCCTTACCGGACAGGCCGTGCCGGACGGCGTTCTCGACGAGCGGCTGCAGCGCGAGAAACGGCAGTGCTACGCCCAACACCTCGGGAGCGACCTGCAACGTGACCTGCAGGGAATCGCCGAAGCGGGCGCGTTCGAGCGTCAGGTACCGATCGATGTTGCGTAGCTCGTCCGCGAGCACCGTGAATTCGCCCGCGTTGCGGAACGAGTATCGGGTGAAGTCGGCGAACTCGAGCACCAGCTCCCGCGCCCGATCCGGGTCGGTGCGCACGAACGACGCGATCGTGCCGAGTGCGTTGTAGATGAAGTGCGGGCTGATCTGTGCGCGCAGGGCCCGCACCTCGGCGCGGTCCAACCGCGCCCTCGACGCGTCGAGTTCGGCGAGCTCGATCTGACCGCAGGCGTAGCGCGCGACCTCGGCGATGGCCCCGAGCATGCCCGGTCCGGGCTCGGCGACGACAGCGGCGCCCAACACCCCGACCACCGGAGACTCGTCGACGACCAACGGCTGCACCACCAGCGCTCTGACCTCGTGGATCGAACCGAGCGGCAGACGCACCAGGACGCGACGCTGCCCGTCCACGGCCCGTTTCGCCGCCTCGACGAAGGCCGGCGTCAGCTCGTCCCACGGGCCGTCCCAGGCCAGCAGCGAACCGTCGGGATCGCAGATGCCCAGTGCGTCCGCACCCGTCAGCACCCGCAGATGCGGCGCGGCCGCGGCGGCCGAACGAGCGTCGAGGCCGTCGCGCAGCGGCTTGGCCGCCAGCGAGGCGGTATGCAGAGTGGCGTGGACGGCGCGCTCGGCAGGTGTGGTCAGGTCCCGTCGCCCGCGCAGACTGATCACGGCGATCACCGAGACGATCACGGCCACGATCACCGCCATCGTTGCCAGTGCCGCGGTCATCGCGCGCACGTGGTCGAGGTGGGCACGTTCAGGAAGCGTTCGACGAGCCAGTCGACTCCGGTGCCGTTGGCGGCCAGTTCGGCATGGCCCTGCTCCGGTTCGGAGAGAAACTCGACGTCGTCGCCCAGTGCGCAGGCCTCGGCCACCGCGTCGCGGGTCCACTGGGGATCGATGAGGTCGTCGCGTTCGCCGACCAGGACCAACAGCGGTACCCCGGTGCGGGAAGTCGGAACCGCAACCGATTCGAGCCACTGCGTCATCCGATCCGATGCCTCCTCGGAGTCCGGGAGAGCATCGGCCGGATCGAGGACGGCTCCGGCGTCGGCCTTGGAGAAGCCGAGGAGGTCACTGCAGGCGGTCAGTGCGGTCACGTTGTCGGCGAACGTGCCGCGGATGTAATCCGAACGTTCGGCAGTCGGATCCACGGCGTGCAGACCCTCGTAGAGATACGGCACCAGCAGTTGACGCGGCACGGTCTGCTCGGTCTCGGGTGCGAAGAAGCGAGTGGCATCGGCCACCGGAGAGAGCGCCGCGGCACCGACCAGTTGCAGACCGTCGCCGTAGTCCTCACTGCGTTCTGCGGCGGCCCAGACTGCTTGTCCACCTTGAGAAGTGCCTACTGCGCCCCACCTGGTGCCGACGTCGGGAACCACGTTGCGGGCCGCACGCACCGCGTCGATGACGTCGTACGCTGCGGCGTCGCGGTCGAGGTAGGCGGGATCTCCCGGCGTCCCGAGGCCCTGGTAGTCCGTCACCACGACCACCGTGCCGCGTTCGAGGAACGGCGTCACCAGGCCGATGGTGCCCAACAGGTTGGGGTACAGCGACGGCGCACACTCGTCGGTGACACCGGTGGTTCCGTGCCCGACGGAAACGATCGGCCAACCTCCCGGTGGCGCAGACCCCTTGGGCACGAACACCGTTCCCGAGGTTTCCGTGCCGCCTCCGGTGACCCCGTCGGTGGTGCGGTAGACGATTTTCGTGGCGGTCCCGCCGAGGTAGGCGACACCGATGTCGACCTGCCCCAGCAGCATCGACGACACGATCTCACCGCGTTCGAGGCCTTCGGGTGCCGCGACCGCAGTGGGGGCGGGGTCGACGGGTTCGGCGGTGGGACTGCTGCACGCGGCAAGGGCGAACACCAGTGCCGCGGCGACCACCGGTCCGGTCGACCTCACTGTCTCTGCGCTCCTACGGTGTACGTCGTGCGATGCGAGCCTCCGCCGCAATTTCTTCCACGTCCAAGCCATTCAACACTGCCCGCAGAGCTTCGTCTTCCAACTCCCCCGAGTCGCGGGCCGCGATGAGCGCCGCCCGCTGCGCGACCAGCACGTTGTGCCGCAGCGAATCGAACAACGCCCCTGCCGCCGCGATCCGCTTCTCGCGATCCTCGGTCTCGTCGGCATCCAACCGAGCGCGCACCGAGCGTCGGACGCGCTCGATCACCTCGTCGACGCGCTCGGCGTCCACTCCGGCAATTCCGTCCTTCGCCGCGCGCTGGAGGTAGTCCTCTGCCGCCGTACGGGCAATGGCCTGCGAGAGCAGCCGCTGATTGTCGTTGCGCTGCTGCTCGAGTGGATCTGCGACGTCGAGTCGGCGGATCAACAGCGGAAGCGTGAGACCCTGCAGCAGCAACGTACCGACGGCAACGACGAAGGCCACGGCCTGAATCACTGCACGCCCGGGGAATTCGTCACCGAGCACCGTGGTCAGCGGCACACCGGCCGCTGCAGCGAGCGTGACCACCCCACGCATGCCCGCCCACGAAAGCACCAGGTTCTGCTGCCACGTCAGACCGGCCTCACCCGGCGACGATCGCCGAAACAGCTTGCGGAGCACTGTGTTTCGACCGGAATTGACGAAGATCCACGCCGGCCGGACGGCCATCACCACCACGAGCACCAGCAACGCATAGGCGAACACGTGGTGCACCGGCAGCCCTTCACGCTGGACTTCCTCGATAACGAACTTCAGCTGTAAACCCATGTAGGCGAACACGAATGCTTCGAGCAGAAGATCCAGCGTCGGCCACACCTGGCGTTCCTGCACCCGAGTGGAGACCGACACGTCGGCGGTGACGCGGCCCAACACGAAACCGGCGGTGACGACGGCCAGCACACCGGAGGCATGCAACTCCTCGGCCGCCAGGTACGCCGTGAACGGCAGCACCAGACCGAGCACGGTCTCCAGCGCCGAGTCCGCGATGCGATTGCGGACGAACCGCACGATGCGAGCCAGGACCAGCCCCACGAGCACGCCGCCCGCGATCTCGTACAGGAAGAACAGTACCGGTGAACCCAGTTCGATCCGACTGCCCGTCACCGACGCCACGGCCAGGGTGAACAGAGTCAACGCGGCCGCGTCGTTCACCAGAGACTCGCCGGTGAGGATGGCCATCATCCGAGCAGGCAGGCCGAGCTTGCGGCCGACGGAGACCGCGGACACCGCGTCGGGCGGGGCAACGACGGCACCGAGCACCAGCGCCGCGCCCAGGGTCAGTTCCGGGATCAACAGATTTGCGAACCAGCCGACCACGAACGTCGTCACGATCACCATGACCAAACCGAGCCGGAGAATCTGGCCGAGGTTGCGCCGAAAGGTGACGAACGAGAAATCCAACGCGGCGGAGTACAGCAGCGGCGGAAGCACCACGCCGAGGATCAGCTGGGGCGAAAGACTGACGTGTGGTACTCCGGGAACGAACGAGGCAATGGATCCGACGGTGACCAGGACGAGCGGGACCTGCAGATCGATGCGCCTGGCGAAACCGGCGACCGCGATCGCGAAGATGACTACGAGAAGAAGAATCGGTCCGTCCACCCCGACGATTGTGCCGTCAGCCGCACCCTGGGGTACGACCGACGGCCACGATCACCGATGCGGGAGACCGAAAGGTCCTACTTGTCCGGAATCGCCTTCTTGACTGCGTCCTGAACCTTGTCGACCTTGTCTGCGTACTTGCCGCCGGTCTTGTTGTCGATGAAGTCCCCCGCCTTCTCCACGACGTCGTCGATCTTGTCCGAGTTCTCGGCCGCAAGGTCCTTGCCCTTGTCGACCATGCCCTTCAAATTGTCTGCGAAGCCCATGAAACTCTCCTGCCGGTCGGGTGCAACGGAACACCCGAAAGCCTACGTTTTGTTCTGCCGATTGCGTAGCGCAGTGCCGATCCTGTTCGACACCTCGACGAGCGCGATACCGACGCCACCGATGATCAACGCACTGGTGGTGGCTCCGACGTTCGACGGATCGAGCTTGAAGAAGGTGCGGCAGAACGGGATCGCGAACAACAGCAGGTAGCCACCGACCGATCCACCGAGAAGAAGGATCTTCCACCAGTTGTAGGGCCGCGCGACGACGGCCAACACCCACAGCGCGATCATGATCAAGGTGATCAGCGCGGTGGTACTGGCCTGCGTCACCTGAGTCTCGGTGGCGTTCGGGCCTGCATAGACCAGCAGGTAGGACACGAACGTGCACGAGCCGACGATCAAACCGGACGGAACCGCCAGTCGCATCACCCGCGAGACGAATCCACTGCGGGCCCGCTCGTTGTTGGGTGCGAGCGAGAGAACGAAGGCGGGGATTCCGATGGTGAACCACGCCGCGATCGTCACGTGCCGGGGCAGGAACGGATACGGAATCGGCTCGAAGTGGAAGATCTGCGACAGCACACCCGAGAGTCCGATGAGAAACGCCAACAGCACCGAGTACACCGTCTTGGTGAGGAACAGATTGGAGACGCGTTCGATGTTGCCGATGACGCGTCGCCCCTCCCCCACGACGTAGGGAAGCGTGGCGAACTTGTTGTCCAACAACACGATCTGCGCGACGGCTCGAGTGGCTGCGCTCCCCGAACCCATCGACACACCGATGTCGGCGTCCTTGAGCGCGAGCACGTCGTTGACGCCGTCGCCGGTCATCGCGACCGTGTGGCCGCGAGATTGCAACGCGCCCACCATCGCCCGCTTCTGATCGGGCCGGACGCGGCCGAACGTGGTGGAGGTCGCCAGAGTGTCGGCCAGCTTCTCGGAGTCCTCGGGCAGCTCACGCGCATCGATCGGGGCGTCGCCGCCGGGCAGGCCGAGCGATCCCGCGACTGCGCCGACCGAGACGGCATTGTCGCCGGAGATGACCTTGACCTGCACGTGCTGGCTTGCGAAGTACTCCAGCGTGTCTCGGGCATCCTCGCGTACCTTCTGCTCGAGAACCACCAGCGCTCGCGGGGTGACGACACCGGGCGCATCCGGATCGTCGACGGAGATGTCAGTGCTGGCAAGCAGCAATACCCGCAGCCCTTTCGAACCCGTGGATTCGGCGCGACGTGCGATGTCGGAGGAGGCGTCGAGCAACACGTCCGGGGCACCGAGGAGCCAGTTTCCCTGCTCGCCGTACGACAGTCCGCTCCACTTCTTGGCCGAGGAGAACGGGGCCACGGCCGTCTGCACCCACCCCGGCGCGTCCGGATACGCCTCGCCGACGGCCTGCACACTCGCGTTCGGCCGCGGATCGTCGTGGGCCAGGGACGCGAGAGCCGCTGTGACGGAATCGGAATCATGCTCGTCCATCAGCACCAACTCGGACAGCCGCATGCCGTTCTCGGTGAGGGTGCCGGTCTTGTCGGCGCACACCACGTCGACGCGGGCGAGGCCTTCGATCGCAGGCAGCTCCTGCACCAGGCACTGCCGTTGACCGAGCCTGATGACGCCCACCGCGAACGCGATGGAGGTCATCAACACCAAACCCTCGGGGACCATCGGCACCAGGGCCGCGACCATGCCGTTGAGAGCCGGCTTCAAAGCCTGACCGCTGGAGAACAATTGGTTGTAGATGATCAGTGCGCCGGCCGGAATCATCAGGTAAGTGATGAATTTGAGGATCTTGTCGATACCGCTACGCAGTTCGGACTTGACCAGCGTAAACTTGCTGGCCTCCTCGGCAAGCTTGGCGGCATAGGCGTCGCGCCCGACCTTCGTCGCGCGATACGCACCGCTGCCCGAGACGACAAAACTGCCCGAAAGTACCTGCGCTGCCAGAAGTTTGTGCACCGTGTCGGCCTCACCGGTGAGCAACGACTCGTCGATCTCGAGGCTTGCGGTCTCGATCACTTCACCGTCGACGACGATCTGATCGCCTGGGCCCAGTTCGACGATGTCACCGAGCACGACCTCGTCGGGTGGGATCTGCTTCGAGGTGCCCTCGCGTCGCACCTGGGGCTTGTTCTGCCCGACGATGGCGAGTCGATCCAGCGTGCGCTTCGCGCGGATCTCCTGCACGATGCCGATGCCGCTGTTCGCGACGATCAGCAGCCCGAACATGCCGTCGATCACCGAGCCTGTGGAGAGCACGATGATCAACAACACACCGAGAATGGCGTTGATTCGGGTGAACACGTTGCCGCGGACGATGTCGCGAACCGACCGAGAAGCGCGGGCCGGAACGTCGTTCGACTTTCCCTCGGCCCTGAGCCTGGCGACATCCGCCTCGGTCAGCCCGGTATCCCGCTGCGCATCGGCCTCGATAGACATGCGTGCAGCTTAAACCCGGTCCGGTCAGCCCAGCCGAGCCCACCAACGATCGTCGTGCAGCGTTCGCGTGCCGTCTATTCGCTGCCCCGGCATCGGCACCGCCACCTGAACTCCGACGTCCTGGGCGGCGGCATGCAGTCGCACTATCGGCTCGGACCAGGGGTGGAAGGCGAGATTGAACGTGGCCCAATGAATCGGGACGAAGATGCCCGACGCCGTCAGATCGATGTGCGCCGTGACCGCTTCCTCGGGATTCATGTGGATGTCCGGCCACCGGACGTCGTAGGCCCCGACGGGCAGCAGCGTCAGGTCGAAGGGGCCGTAGTTGCTGCCGATCTCGGCGAACTTCGGTGTGTAGCCGGTGTCGCCGCCGAAGAAGACGCGTCGAACCGGACCGGCGAACGCCCAGGATGCCCACTGCGTCGAGTCCCGGGTCAGGCCGCGACCGGAGAAGTGCCGAGCCTCGGTGCAGGTGACGGTGAGGCCGCCGAGGTTCGTCTGCTCGTCCCAGTCCAGCTCGATGATGCGATCGTCGGGCACCCGCCACTTGCGCAGGTGCGCACCGATGCCGAGCGGCACGACGAACGGGGCCGACTGTGTGCTCGCCAGCTTCTGCACCGTCGCCTTGTCCAGGTGGTCGTAATGGTCGTGGGAGATGACGATGGCGTCGACCTTCGGCAGATCGGTCAGCTCGACCGGCGTCGGATGCAGGCGCGCGGGCCCCACCACCGACGACGGCGAGACGCGATTGCTCCACACCGGATCGGCGAGGACGCGATAGCCGTCGACCTCGATGAGCACACTCGAATGGCCGTACCAGGTGACGGCCAGCTCGCCCGCGTCCACCGGCGCGATCGGCGGTGCCAACGGAATCGGACGCTGCGGCCTGCCCTTGCCGCGTTCGGTGACGAGCGAGACGAACATGTTCTGCTGTCCCTTCTCGCCCCGCCCCGGTACGTAGCTGGAACTGGGGTCGGAGTTGTGGAACCGGCGATCGCGGTAGCGCGGAGACGCGGCGGCGTAGGGGGTGATGTGCACGCGTCTGGCACCGATGGCCGACGGCAGACCCCACAGCGCACGCGCCAACCATGCCCCGCTCAGTGCTGCCGTGGCTCCCAGAACGAACTTCGTCTTCGTCACGGCCACCACAGTAGGCGGCGCCGACGTCTTCGCAGCTCACCCGTAGCCTTGCCGTAGAATATTCGCGTCGGTTTTGCTGCTAGAAGGGGAGACATTGAGTACCGAACAGCTCGAATTCCAGGCGGAGACGCGTCAGCTCCTGGATCTGATGGTGCACTCCATCTACTCCAACAAGGACAGCTTTCTCCGTGAACTGATCTCCAACTCCTCGGACGCGCTGGACAAGCTGCGCCTGGAGTCGTACCGCAACAAGGACCTGGACGTCGACGTCTCGGATCTGCACATCGAGATCGACATCGACGCTGCGGCCCGCACGCTGACCATCCGCGACAACGGCATCGGCATGTCGCGCGCCGAGGTCATCGACCTGATCGGCACGCTGGCCAAGTCCGGCACCGCGGAGGTTCGCAAGAAACTCAAGGAGGCCAAGGACGCAGCGGCTTCCGAGGAGCTGATCGGCCAGTTCGGCATCGGCTTCTACTCCACGTTCATGGTGGCCGAGAAGGTCACGCTGCTCACCCGTAAGGCCGGCGAGAGCACGGCCACCAAGTGGGAGTCCACCGGCGAGGGCACCTACGAGATCACCGACGTCGAGGACGCCCCGCAGGGCTCCTCGGTGACGCTGGCTCTCAAGCCCGCCGACGAGGAGGATCACCTCCACGACTACGCGTCCGAGCGCAAGATCAAGGAACTGGTCAAGAAGTACTCCGACTTCATCGCCTGGCCCATTCGCATCGACGTCGAGAAGCGCGTCAAGAGCCCAGCTGATGAGAATGGCGATGTCGGCGAGGACACGGTCACGATCGAGACGGAAACGATCAACTCGCAGAAGGCGCTCTGGACCCGCTCCAAGGACGAGGTGTCCGAGGAGGAGTACAAGGAGTTCTACAAGCACGTCAGCCACGCCTGGGACGAGCCGCTCGAGGTCATCCCGTTCAAGGCCGAGGGCACCTTCGAATACCAAGCGCTGCTGTTCATTCCGTCGCAGGCACCGTTCGACCTGTTCATGCGCGAGAGCAAGGCCGGCGTGCACCTGTACGTCAAGCGCGTGTTCATCATGGACGACTCGCAGGAACTGCTGCCCGAGTACCTGCGCTTCGTCAAGGGTGTCGTCGACGCAGCGGACCTCTCGCTCAACGTCTCTCGCGAGATCCTGCAGCAGGACCGGCAGATCCGCGCGATCCGTCGACGCCTGACCAAGAAGGTGCTCTCGACGGTCAAGGAACTGCAGAGCGAGCAGCCCGACAAGTACAAGACACTGTGGTCGCAGTTCGGCACGGTCCTCAAGGAGGGCCTGATCTCCGACAGCGACAACCGCGAAACCCTGCTGGGCATCGCATCGTTCGCGTCCACCGACTCCGAGGAGGGCGTGACCACCCTCGCCGAGTACGTGGACCGGATGAAGGACGGCCAGCAGCAGATCTACTACATGACGGGCGAATCCCGTCAGCAGATCGAGAGCTCGCCGCACATGGAGGCCTTCAAGGCTCGCGGGCTCGAGGTGCTGCTGCTCACCGACTCGGTCGACGAGGTGTGGGTCGGCAACGTCACCGAATTCGACGGAAAGTCGTTCCAGTCCATCGCCAAGGGCGAGGTGGACCTCGACACCGAAGAGGAGAAGAAGGAGTCGGAGGCCAAGCGCGAAGAGCAGGACAAGGAGTTCGCCGACCTGCTCACGTGGCTGACCGAGACCCTCGGTGAGGACGTCAAGGAGGTGCGCCTGTCGACGCGCCTGACGACATCACCGGCCTGCGTCGTCGGCGACGAGTTCAGCTTCTCCCCGCAGCTCGAGAAGATGTACAAGGCGTCGGGACAGTTCGTGCCGACCTCCAAGCGCATCCTCGAACTCAACCCCACCCACGATCTGGTGACGGGATTGAAGAAGGCCCGCGAGGATCGCAGCGACGATCCGCACCTCGCCGAGACCGCCGAATTGCTCTACGCGACGGCACTTCTCGCCGAAGGTACGGAACTGAAGGATCCGGCGAAGTTCTCCCGATTGCTGGCGGATCGGTTGACGCGCACCATCTGAGCGGCTTCGCCGTATGTGAGTGGAACCTCGTAGCCTGCTACGAGGTTCCACTCACGACCCGAGCTGCACGAGAAGATGGAGGACCCTCCCGCCATGACCGACGCACCACTGCTGATCGAGCGAACCGGGGACATCGTCGCCTGGACGTTGAACAACCCCCAGGCCCGTAATCCCATCTCCGAGATGGAGACCATCGACGCTCTCGAGGCCGCGATCGCCGACGCGAACGGGGATCCATCGATCAGGGTTGCCATCCTGACCGGTGCCGGTTCGGCATTCTCGTCGGGCGGGAACGTCAAGCACATGCGGGACAAGCAGGGAATGTTCGGTGGTAGCCCGGCCGAGTTGCGGCAGGGCTACCGCCACGGCATTCAACGAATCCCGAAGGCGTTGTATCACTGCGAGATTCCCACGATCGCCGCGGTCAACGGCCCAGCTATCGGAGCCGGCTGCGATCTGGCATTGATGTGCGATCTTCGAATCGCCTCGACCACTGCGACATTCTCCGAGAGTTTCGCCAAGGTGGGCATCATTCCCGGAGACGGTGGGGCCTGGCTGCTCCCCCGGGCCATCGGCATGGCACGGGCGAGCGAGATGGCGTTCACCGGCGAGGCCATCGACGCCGCTACGGCATTGGAATGGGGCTTGGTCTCTCGGGTCGTCGAGCCCGAAAACCTGCTCGACGCTGCCCACACACTGGCTCGGCGTGTGGCGGCCAACCCACCGCAGGTACTGCGTATGACGAAGAAGTTGTTGCGCGAGGGCCAGCAGCAGAGTCTGGAATCCTTGCTCGAACTCTCCGCTGCCTATCAGGCCATCGCACACCACACCGAGGATCATTCCGAGGCTGTCAACGCGATGCTCGAGCGTCGCGATCCCGAGTTCCGAGGACGCTGACTCGCCAGGTGAGTGGAAACTCGCGCCCCACTACGAGTTTCCACTCACCTGCGACGAAGTCGCCTACTGCTCGGGCAGGATGTGCTCCCCCGTCTTGTCGGTACTCAGCGACAGTGAACTGATGTACTGCTTCTCCCCGTTCGGCCCGGGCACGTTGGACGCGATCATGTCGGGTCGCTCGAATTCCATTCCGCTGACGTGGCACATGACGAGCGCGTCGGACGGGTTTCCGTGCTCGTCGAACATCGGCAGATCGATGCCGTCGTCGGTGCGTCGCAGGTAGTACCTACCCTTGGTCGCCACCGCCAGGATGGGCGGAAGAACAAGTGCGAGAACGAGAGCCACGATCGGCGAGTACGGCTTGATCGTCGATCCGAATGCCCCGAAGAAGACCAGAATCGACAGGATCGCCGACGCCGCCATGGATCCGAAGCCCACCGGATTGATGTTGTAGAGCATGCCGCGTCGGAACTCGGGAACCTTGGGCGAGAGCTTGAGGATGTACTTGTTGAAGACGATGTCCGACGCCACCACGGCGATCCACGCGATACCGCAGTTGGCGTAGAAACCGAGGATGCTGTTGAGGAAGCTGAACATGTTGGCTTCCATCAGGATCAGCGCGATCGCGAGGTTGAACAGCACGAAGACCATGCGGCCCGGGTACGTCTTGGTGAGACGGGTGTAGGAGTTGGTCCACGCCAGCGATCCGGAATAGGCGTTGGTGACGTTGATCTTGATCTGGCTGATGACGACCAGGATCACCGCGAGGGTCATGGCGAGCCAGCCCGGCATGAAGTTCTCGTAGATCTCCAGGAACTGGTGCACCGGCTCGTTGGCGATGGTGGATCCGTCGACGACGTTGGCAATGAGGTAGACGGCGAGGAACAGGCCGACGACCTGCTTGAGCGCGCCGAAGATGACCCAGCCCGGCCCGGCGAGAAGCACTGCCGTCCACCAGCGTCGGGAGTTCTCGGGTGTCTTGGGTGGCATGAAGCGCAGGTAGTCGATCTGCTCGGCGATCTGCGCGATGAGCGACAGACACACGCCGGCTGCGAGCATCACCGACCCGATGTTGACGCCCTTGCCGTCGGCACCGTCCTGGCCGCCGTAGGCGAAGAACTCCCCGACCGAATCGGGATTGCTGATCACCAGATAGACGAACGGCAGCACCATCAGCACCAGCCACAGCGGCGTGGTCCAGACCTGCAGCTTGGCAAGGGCTTTCATGCCGTAGATGACCAGCGGGATCACCATGATCGTGGACACCGCGTACCCGATGGGCAACGGGATACCCAGTCCGAGTTCGAGTCCCTGCGCCATGATCGAACCCTCGAGCGCGAAGAAGATGAATGTGAACGTCGCGAAGATGACGTTGGTGACCACCGACCCGTAGTAGCCGAATCCGCTTCCGCGCGTGATCAGGTCGAGATCGATGTTGTAGCGGGCGGCGTAGTAGGCGAGCGGGAGTCCCGTCAGGAAGATCACCACGGCGAACACCAGGATGCCCCAGAGTGCGTTGCCGGTTCCGTAGGAGATTCCGATGTTGGCACCGATCGCGAAGTCCGCGAGGTACGCGATGCCGCCGAGCGCGGACGTCGCGACGACACCGGTTCCCCACTTGCGGTAGCTACGCGGCGCGAAGCGCAGCGTGTAGTCCTCTAGCGTCTCTTTGAGCGCGGTGTCTGTCGGCGCTGGTTGTACGGCGGTCATGGGTCAGTAACGTAGAACCGTCACGTTGCCGGGGTGTCTTGGAAAGATGTAGCTACTGTTACTCACTCCGACGATCAGGACATTACGGACCGAATGTCCCGCTTCTGCGGCTACATCACGCGGCTGCGCGCGCCGCCAGCAGCGAGAAGTTCGACAGTTCCGCACGAAGCATGTTCATCGCCCGGTGCTGGGCGACTCTCACGGCTCCTGCCGTCATTCCGAGCGCTTCGCCGGTTTGCGGTGCCGTCAGACCCCACACGACTCGCATCAGGATGATCTTGCGGTACTTCGTCGGCAGGGTGTCCATCAAGGCCTGGGTGTGGCTGCGCAGTTCGTCGCCGAGCGCGAGCTGCTCCGGCCCGGCATCGGTGGATTGCTCCTCGGGCATCTCGTCTATCGAGAACGTCTGTCGCAGAACCGATTTGCGACCGGCGTCGGCCAGCTTGTGCGCGGCGATCCCGTACACGAACGCCATGAAGGGCTTGCCCATGTCGCGGTACTTGGGGATGGCGGTGACCAGTGCGAGGCAGACCTCCTGCACCACATCGTCCGCGGCGACGTCGAGATTTCCGATCCGGGAGGCGCAGTATCGACGAACCGGTGGCTGGATCAGCACCAGCACCTGCTCGAGAGCGAGTCGATCTCCCGCTACGGCTCGGGGCACAACATCCTCGAGCCTGTCCATGCCGAAGCTCATGGTCGATCTCCTCACTGGCAACGCGCGTCCTCTCCTGAACGCTCACCAGTACTTCGGTGCCGATTCCCAACCGGCTTGGTCCGAGCAGCTACCACACCGACCGAATTGTGTGATTCAGGTAACACGGCGTGTCGACGGAGCGAAGTACCCGACAACACCGTCGTCGCAGCACGTGACCCTCACACCCGCGGAGCGCCGCCCATGAGTACCAACGAGATCACCAGCGAGCAGACCCATCAGGTCGGTCGCCGCAGCACCGTCGCTGCCGGCGACGGCACCGCGCTGGCGGTTCGCGAGTTCGGGCATCCGAATGCGCCGCTGACCGCGGTGTTCGTGCACGGACACTGCCTGCGCATGCAGTCGTGGACCGAACTGCGTCGACAGGTGGAGCACGCCTGGGGAGACGATGTGCGGATCGTGATGTACGACCAGCGCGGACACGGTGAGTCGAGCGCGGCCGCCCCGGAGAGTTGCACCATCGACCGACTCGGCGAGGACCTGGCCGACGTCATCCGCGCGGTGGTCCCGTCCGGACCGTTCGTCGTCGTCGGCCATTCGATGGGGGGAATGACGGCGCTGTCCTACGCCCGTCAGAACCCGGAGGCCATCGGCACGCGCCTGATCGGAGTCGGTTTGATCGCGACGTCGGCGGGTGGGATAACCGACGACGGACTCGGTAGTTGTCTCGCGCATCCCGCGGTGTCGGTATTCCAGGCCGCTGTGCGACGAGCCCCTCGCCTGATGTCGGGTGCCAAGAGACTCAGTCGTGGCGTGTGTGGACCCATCGTCAGGACAGCGGGATGCGGATCCCGAAAAGTCGATCCGAGGGTGGTGACGCTGGCGACGGCGATGCTGGGCGAGACGTCCATCGTGACGATGGCCGGCTTCCTCGGGGCGTTCCGAGGACTCGACGAGGTGGCCGGCCTGGCCGCTCTCGCCTCGATTCCCACCCTCGTGCTCTGCGGATCCGACGACGTGATGACACCGATGCGACACTCGGAAACCCTTGCCGCACACCTACCCGACGCTCACCTGGTGCGCGTCGCGCAGGCCGGGCACATGGTGATTCTGGAACGGGCCCACGAGGTGGCCGAGGCCATCGTAGAACTCGTGACGGCCGCTCGACGTGCTCACGTGGGAGATCTTGCGCTGGCTCGCTAGCCACGAGAACCTGCCGACGACTGTGGCCCGCAACGGAAATCCGATGCGGGCCACAGCACTGAAAGAGAATTACTTCTTGACGGCGGGGGGAGCATTGAGGAGCTGAATGAACTGCCCTGCGTTGCCGGCAATGGCACCGAGACCGCCGATGGCGGTACCGGCGAGCGAAGCACCCGAGCCGAGAAGCAGTGCGCCGCCGACGCATCCGGCAACCGGTGCGGCACCGAAGAGCAGCAGTGCAGGCGCGGAGACGGTGCCGGCAGCGATGGCTCCGAGGAAGCAGCCGGTGACCAGACCGGTTGCGGCTCCGAGGAATCCACCGATCGATGCGGAGAGGCTGATGTTGTCCTTGACGCCGGAGACTGCGGCGGGCAGGTCGACCTGCTGCAGACCCGGGAGTGAGGCGGAGACCGGCGTTGCCGCGGCAGGCGAGACATCGGCGGTCAGGGTGGCGTGGTTACCGTCGATCACGGCGGCGACGGGGTGCGAGAATCCGTCGGCGGCAATGGCCAGCGGAACCGAGTCGACCAGTGCGCCAGTGGCGTCACGAACCACGAGGTGGTTGTCTTCGTTGCTCAGGGTGCCGGCCGTCGTGTCGACGAGGACCTGGTTGCCGGCCTGGGTGACGTTCCACCCGACGGCAGCGGCGGGAGCCGGTGCCGGATCCGCATAGGCGGTGCCCATGGCGGTCGTCATCGCTGCAATGACCAATGCGGACGTTGCCGCGAATCGAGTCAGCTTCATGTTCCTCAGTCTTTCGTCGTGTCCATCACTCGATGCCGAGCAGCGAAAAACTATGGGTGGAACACGCGAGTGAGGCGAACCCGAGATGAACGAACGGGGTCGATCCGAACAACGATCGATCATATCGACTCGAAAGGGACAGAACGACTTTCAGCGACCGATCGGTTTCCAAAGGGCGCGTACGGGTTGCCCCTACTTACCGAAAAGACCAGGCTTGTTGCTGCCTCCGTGGCCCACTCCGAAGTCGTAGGCGGACTCGGCGTGCTCGTGCTCGTCGAGGCCGTCGGCTTCGTGCTGAGCGTCGGCGCGCACTCCCATGACCGCCTTGATCGCGAATGCGATGCCGGTGGTGACGACGGCGCAGTAGGCGAACACCGCCACCACCGCGATCGCCTGCACCCACAGCTGATGCAGCCCGCCGCCGTACAACAGACCGTCGACGCCTGCCGGCATCTCGGCGCTGGCCACGAGTCCGATCATCAGTGTGCCGACGATGCCACCGACGAGGTGCACACCGACGACGTCGAGCGAATCGTCGTACCCGAAGCGGTATTTGAGGCCGATGGCCAGAGCACACAGGGCACCCGACGCGATGCCGATCGCCGCGGCACCGATAGGGGTGACCGCCGCGCACGACGGTGTGATGGCCACCAGTCCGGCCACGACGCCCGAGGCCGCGCCGAACGACGTCGCATGGCCGTCCCGCCACTTCTCGACGACGAGCCACGCCGCCATGGACATCGCTCCGGCACCCATCGTGTTCACCAACGCCACCGCGGCGACACCGTCCGCGGCCAACGACGATCCCGCGTTGAAACCGAACCAGCCGAACCACAGCAACCCGGCTCCGAGCATGACGGCCGGAAGGTTGTGTGGGCGCATGGGATCTCGCGGCCAGCCCCGACGTTTGCCGACGACCAGAGCCAACACCAGCCCGGCGACGCCTGCGTTGATCTCCACCGCGGTGCCACCGGCGAAGTCGACGGCACCGATCCGGTTGGTGATCCACCCACCGAACTCACTGGTGAGGCCGTCGAGCGAGAACACCCAGTGCGCCACCGGGAAATACACGAGAGTGGACCACAGTGCCGCGAACAGCACCCAGGGTACGAACCGCATGCGGTCTGCGACGGCCCCGGAGATCAACGCCACCGTCACCATCGCGAAGCCCGCCTGGAAAGCCGCGAACACCAGCGCCGGAACGGTGCCCACCAACGGGATCGACACCGTCCCTGCGGCCGAGGTGTACACCCCACCCAACAATCCCTCGAACCCGGCGTACTGCAACGGGTTCCCGATCCACCCGCCGATCACGTTGTCGCCGAACACCATCGAAAAACCGAACGCCAACCACAGCAACCACACCACTGCGATCGCCGACAAGCTCATCATCATCATGTTCAGCACACTCTTCGAGCGCACCATGCCGCCGTAGAAGAACGCGAGGCCGGGAGTCATGAGCAACACCAGCGCGGTGCTGGCCATCAGCCACGCGGTGTCGCCCGCATCGGGCGCTCCGGTGATCACTTGCCCACGAACTTCGGCTTGCGCTTCTCTGCTCGTGCGCGGCGCGCTTCCTTCATGTCCTCGCTGCTCCACGCGGCCTCGAACGCTGCGGCCTGCTCCGGCGTCGGATGATCGTGAATCCTGTCGTCGTTGAACACGAGCTTGAGGTGCTTCAGCGCCAACGGAGCGAGCTCGCAGATCGATTTCGCCCACTGCGTCGCGACATCGCGATCACCGAGCTTGTTGGCCAGCCCGCACGTGTACGCCTGATCTGCGTGCACCCGCTCCCCGCCCAGCAGGATGGTGCGCGCCACTCCCCCGCCCGCGAGCGCAGCCAATCGCCGGATGGTCCAGTTGCTCACCGCGATACCGAGGCGCGTCGACGGAATCTCGAAGAAGCTGCCCGGCGCAACGACCCGCAGATCGCAGGCGATCGCCAACTGCGTGCCGGCCCCTACGGCCGGGCCGTTGACCGCCGCGACCACAGGAATCGAGGCCGCCTCCACCGCGGTCAGCATGTCCTCGAGGATCTGTCCGAAATGCTCGGGGAACGCGTCCCCCGTCAGATCCGCGCCCGCGCAGAAGCTGGTGCCCTGGCCGGTGATGACCACGACCCGCGCGCCGTCACGCTCGGCCTGTTCGACTCCGCGATGCACCGCGAGGCACAACTCGGAGTTCAACGCGTTCCGTCGATCCGGGCGCTGCAGTTCGATGGTGACGACGTCGCCGTCACGAGAGAGTCCGATCACGAGAGCAGAGGTTACCCACCAGTACAGGAATTGACAGTGCGGGGCCTGATCTACTGGTCTGCATGATCGACACTCGGGTCGCCGTCATCGGTGCCGGCCAAGCCGGACTCTCGGCCGGCTATCACCTCCATCGTGCGGGCCTGACCGCCGGTGAGGGGTTCGTGATGCTGGACCGATCGCCAGGACCGGGTGGTGCGTGGCAGTTCCGCTGGCCCTCGCTGACGCTGAGCACCGTCAACGGCGTGCACGACCTGCCAGGAATGGCGTTCACCGACACCCTCGGCGACGAGCCTGCCGAGACCATCGCAGCCGCCGACGCCGTCCCCCGCTACTACCGCGCCTACGAGGACCGCTTCGAACTGCATGTTCGACGCCCCGTCACGGTGACCGTCGTGTGCGATCGTGAACCCCGGTTCCGGGTCGAGGCAGGCGAGACCGTCGTCATGGCCGAGGGGCTGATCAATGCGACCGGGACGTGGGAGAAGCCGTTCGTTCCGCACTACGACGGTGCCGAGACGTTCACCGGCAGGCAAGTGCACACCAAGGACTATCGAACCGCCGACGAGTTCGCCGGCAAGCACGTCGTCGTGGTGGGCGGCGGCATCTCGGCCGTCCAGCTGCTCGACGAGATCTCGCAGGTCACGTCCACGACCTGGGTGACGCGCCGACCACCGGTGTTCCGGGACAGCGAGTTCGACCACGATGCCGGCCGCGAGGCCGTCGCGATGGTCGAAGAACGTGTGCGGGCCGGCCTGCCACCCGGTTCGGTCGTCTCGGTGACCGGGCTGCTGCTGACGCCGTCGTTGGCTGCCGCCCGGAAACGCGGTGCGCTCGACCGGAAGCCGATGTTCTCGTCGATAACGGAAGATTCGGTGGTGTGGGAGGACGGGTCGAGTCAGCACGCCGACGTGATCCTGTGGGCCACCGGTTTTCGCAGCGCCCTCGACCACCTCGCGCCGCTGCGCCTGCGGGGACACGGAGGCGGAATCGTGATGGACGGCAGGCTGACCACCCGAGTCGCCGCGAACCATCGCGTCCACCTGCTCGGCTACGGGCCGTCCGCCAGCACGATCGGGGCGAACCGAGCCGGGCGAGCCGCGGTGACCGAACTACTCGAAACTCTGGATTAACCGAGCTCCTCGGCCACGAACTTCGCCAGCGCGCCCAATCGCGCCCGGCCCGGCATCGAGGTCGGAACACCCAACGCATCCAACGGCGCCGACGTCACCGGCCCGACGCAGATCGCGGCGACAGGGCCGCGAAGTGCGTCGAGGAAGGCGTCGAGCAGGCCGTTGTCCTTTGCGGTCGAGAGCAGGGACGCGACCGCGGGGGCGCTGGTGAACGTGACCGCGTCGACCCGATGCTCGATGATCTGCGACAGCAGGTCGATGAGCGGAGCCTGATCCACGGGGCGGATCCACCGATACACCGGAACCGGCCGCACGTGTGCCCCGAGTTCGATCAGTGCATCGCTCAAGTGGATCGTCGGTTCCCATTCGGTGATCACCCCGTGCAGCTGAACCGCGATGTCCGCGCCGGCAACACCTTCGGCCTCGAGATGATCGGAGACTTCCTGCGAAGCCTCGGTGGCCGGAGACCACTCGTCTCGTAACCCTGCACCACGAATGGCACCGCGCGCCTTGGGCCCTCGGGCAATGATCCGCGAGTGCGCAAGAGCCTCAACGAGGTCATCACGGATGCCCCAGTCGGCGGCCGCGTCGAGCCAGCCCCGAAAACCGATGCCGGTGCTGATCACCACGATCTGCGGCGGGCGTTCGACGATGCCCTCGGTGGCGGACTTCAACTCCGAGTCGTCGATCAGGGGCAGAACGTGAATCGCCGCGGCGTGAACGATGTTCGCGCCGCGGCGTTCGAGCATGGTGGCCAATTCGTCTGCACGTCGCTCGGCGGTGAGGGCAACGGTCTTGCCTGCGAGCGAATCGGACATGAGTACAGACTAGGCCCCCGACGTGCCTGGAACGTGACAGGTCAGCTGCTGAACTTGTCCGGGTCCGGGCCGGTGCGGCCGTCTGCGGAATCCAGCGCGTTGATCTGCTGAATCTCGTCGTTGCTGAGCTCGAATCCGAACACGTCGAAGTTGCTGGCGATGCGCTTCGGGGTCACCGACTTGGGGATCACCACGTTGCCGAGCTGGATGTGCCAGCGCAGGATCACCTGGGCCGGGGTGACTCCGTGCGCCTCGGCAATGGGCGCGAAAGCCGGCTCGTCCAGAACGGTGCCCGAGCCCAGCGGGCTCCAGGCCTCGGTGGCGATGCCCTTCGAGGTGTGGAAGGCGCGCAGCTCTTCCTGGATGAAGCGCGGATGCAGTTCGATTTGATTGACCGACGGCACCTCACCGACGGCGTCCATCAGCTTCTCGAGGGTGGGGATGGTGAAGTTGGAGACACCGATGGAGCCGATGCGGCCGTCCGCCTTGAGCTTCTGGAAAGCCTTGAACGTGTCGATGTACTTGTCGCGGTCGAGCTGCTGCCAGTGAATGAGGTACAGGTCGAGGTACTCGAGTCCGAGGCGATCCATGCTCGCGTCGAACGCCGTCAACGTGGAGTCGTAGCCCTGGTCGTCGTTCCACAGCTTGGTGGTGACGAACAGCTCGTCACGGGCAATGCCGGAGTCTGCGATGGCCCGGCCGGTGCCGGTTTCGTTCTCGTACACCTTGGCGGTGTCGATGCTGCGGTAGCCGACCTTCAATGCCTCGGTCACGGCGGCCTGGGCACCGTCGTCGGGCACCTGCCACACTCCGAACCCCAGCTGGGGAATGGACGTGCCGTCGTTGAGCACGATGGTCGGGACAGTACTGGTCTCGGCTGAATACGTCATACGAATGGCAACGGTGGGTGGGGTGGTGTTGTTCCCGGGCCATAGAGTTTCGGTGTGACCGCAACGCTTCGTATCGATGATCTCGCCGCTTTTCACGGCGATCGAACCCTGTTCTCCGGCCTGGATCTGACGGTGACCGAGGGTGATGTGATCGGGCTCGTCGGGGCCAACGGTGCAGGTAAGTCGACGTTGTTGACGCTGCTCGCGGGGGTGGGGACGGCCGATCACGAGGGTGAGATCTACACCAGCCCGCCCGACGCCACGGTCGGCTACCTGGCACAGGAACCCGAGCGCATTGCCGGGGAGACGGTGCTGGACTTTCTCGGTCGACGGACCGGGGTGACCGATGCCGAAGCCTCCATGAACGCAGCCGCCGAGGCGTTGGGCTCGAGTGACGAGGACCTCTACACCCCGGCACTGGAGAAGTGGCTTGCGCTCGGCGGCGCGGATCTGGCGGAGCGCACGGCGAAGGTGCTGGCGGATCTCGGTCTGGATGTCGACGGATCTGCGCTGATGACGGCGCTGTCCGGTGGGCAGGCTGCCCGCGCAGGGCTCGCCGCGATTCTGCTCGCTCGCTACGACATCCTGCTGCTCGACGAGCCGACCAACGATCTCGATCTGGCGGGCCTCGAGCAACTGGAGCAGTTCGTCGTCGCGACGCGGGCGGCAATCGTCGTCGTCAGTCACGATCGAGAGTTTCTGGCGCGGACGGTGACGGGAGTCGTCGAGCTCGATCGGGCGCAGCGTCGCATCGATGTGTACGACGGCAGCTATCAGTCGTATCTGGCGGAGCGAGAAATCGCACGTCAGCACGCCAGGGAGAAGTACGACGAGTTCGCAGACACCAAGTCAGCGTTGGAGTCTCGCGCGCAGATGCAGCGGAATTGGATGGAGTCCGGGGTACGCAATGCGCGACGCAAGGCCACCGACAACGACAAGATCGCCCGCAAGACGCGCGCCGAGTCGACCGAGAAACAAGCCGCGAAAGCTCGTCAGACCCAGCGCCGTATCGAGCGGCTCGAGGTGGTGGAGGAACCCCGCAAGGAATGGGAGCTGCGGATGGAGATTGCGGCAGCTCCTCGCAGCGGCACCGTCGTCGCAGTTCTGGGCGGAGCCGTCGTGCGGCGATCCGGGTTCACCTTCGGCCCGGTCACGACGCAGATCGACTGGGGCGATCGAATTCTGATCACGGGGCCCAACGGTTCCGGCAAGACGACGTTGCTGTCGGTACTACTGGGCCGGTTGGACCCGGACGAGGGCACGGCCTCGCTGGGTTCGGGCGTGGCGATCGGTGAAATCGATCAGGCACGAGCATATTTCGTCGGCGAGGGCACAGTGTCCGACGCCCTGAGCGCAGCGGTTCCCGAGTGGCCCGACGCCGAGGTCCGCACCCTGCTGGCCAAGTTCGGCCTGCGCGGCGACGACGCACTGCGGCCGGCGTCGTCCCTCTCGCCCGGTGAGCGAACCCGCGCGGCACTCGCCCTGCTGCAGGCCCGCGGAGTCAACCTGCTGGTACTCGACGAGCCGACCAACCACCTCGATCTGCCTGCCATCGAACAACTCGAACGGGCCATGGAGAACTTCGAGGGCACGCTGCTGCTGGTGACACACGACCGCAGAATGCTCGACACGGTCCGCAGCACTCGACACTGGACGATGACCGACGGGCAGTTGTCGGAACTGTAGTCACGCGAATCGGGTGCAGCTGACCGCGGTGAGCGCGGTCAGCTGCACCCGATTCACGTCAGCTCAGCAGTATTTCGTTCACCTCGGCGGCCGGATGCATCGGCAGCGTGTGGTGCGTGGCTCCGTCGAGTATTGCGATTCGCGCGTCAGGTAACACGGCTCGGACTGCCGGTTCGATCTTGGATGCATTGTGTACCTTCCCTTTCCCCGCCAGGACCACGGTTGTGCGCACATTGAAGCCCTCGAACGCAGCAGGCCTCGGCCGTTTCGGGACGATGGTCTTCGCCGTCGGGAAATGTGCGGCTCCGAGCGCGAGGACGTCGAGCCAGTCGGAATCCAGTTCCAGGCCATCTGTCTCCCACCCTACGAAGCTTCGCTGCCGTGTCTCGTTGGGAGACAGCAGTATCGGAAGGGCATGAAGCAGGTATCGCGGACTCATGGAACCGAAGCAAGCATTGGGGTCGAGTAGCGTGAGTGCATCGACTCGGGTCGCGTTCCGCAGGGCGTACGCCAGGGCGATCATCGCGCCGTAGGAATGTCCGCAGAGTGCCGCGGTGGGCAGCTTCAGCTCGTCCAGCACCGCCGTCGCCCAGTTCAGCAGCTCGTCCACCGAGTCGATGGACTGCTGTCCGGGGACGCTGCGCCCGACGTCGCCCATGAGGTCGACCGCGTACACCCGATATCGCTGCGAGAGCGCCTCGACGTTGGCGAACCACACGGCGGACGTGGCACCCGCCCCAGGGAGCAGCACCAGCGCCGGGCCGTCGACGGGTCCGCAGGCGTTGATTCGCGTGGTGCCGTGCACCGTGTTCACGTCGATGGCTTGGGTATCCGCCGGCCACTTCCGCAGCACCCGGTCGTAGGCGGAGAAGAACTCGTCCAGCGACATTGCAACCCTCACTTCTCTCGATGATCGAGATAGTAGACAATGGAGAGACCACTCGTCCAGCATCTCCCGAGGGATCAGCACATGACCGAACCTGTCGCCGCCGTGCATCAGTTGCGAGCACTGACCGTCGAGCTCGATCTCCTCGGCGCAGACTTCGCCCAGAAGCACTCACTTCACCCGACAGACATCCGCGCGCTGATCTGCCTACTGGATGCGGACCGAGCCGGAACGCGTGCCACACCCGGCTGGCTCGGCGGACAGCTGAGCCTGGAATCCGCGTCGGTCACGGCTCTGATCGATCGAATGGCCAAGCGCGAGTTGGTATCACGCGAACCCGACCCAGCCGATCGCCGGCGGGTACTCCTACGGGTCACCACACATGCAGCCGAACTCGGCACGACGTTCTTCGGCCCCGTCATCGGTCGGGCCGTCGACGAGCTCGCCCGCTTCACACCAGAGCAGCGGGCAACGATCGACGAATTTCTGACGACCATGCATGCGGTTGTCGTGGCAGCTAGGGAACAACAAAGCCTGTAAGCGCATCAACAAAATCGTTATTAACGGTTGACACATCGTTGGGTTTATACAACACTTCATTGTCATGAGCCCCATCAAGCGCGGTACCGCGCTCCCGATCTACAACAGGGTGGGTGTTCTGCGGGCAGAACGGAAGATGAGCCGCGCGCAACTGGCCGAACTCGTCGAAGTGAATCCCCAGACAGTGGGCGCCCTCGAGCGGGGCGACCACTACCCGAGCCTCGACCTCGCGATGCGCATCTGCGACGTCTTCGATCTGCCGATCGAAGCAGTGTTCTCGCGTACCGAACTCGGACCACTCTCGGCCGAACTCTTCCGAAGGGAGAAGGATCGATGACCACACCCAGCTCCGACCTCCTCACCCGCTACCAGGCGTATCGAACTCGACGATTCCTGGAACACGACGCGAAAACCCGTCACTGGCTTCCGAACTGGCGCACCCAAGAGCGTCGTCGCATTCTCGCCGTCTTCGTGATGGCGTCCTTGCTCACTTTGCTGGTGATCGCCGTGTGGTCACTGTTCTCCCGGTGGGCACCGATCGCATGGGTCCCTGCCACCGTGATGTTTCTCGTCACGTGGACGATGTTGCAGACAGTGTCACGTCGCCACAGCGATGCACCGGTGGGCGCACTCGACGAGTGGGAAGTACAGCAGCGCAACGAAGCCCGCTCGATCGGCCTCACCGTCACTCAGGCCCTGGTGATGGTGGCAGTTCTGGTCCTGATCGTGCTGTCGGGAACGTACGACAACGAGAACCTGGCGTACGCCGGAGCGTTGTGGACGCTCGCTGCTCTGCTGGCCGGCGGATGCGCACCGGCCGTCGTTCTCGCGTGGATCACCCCCGACCCCGAACTCGAAGACACCGAAGATTTCGACCCGAAGTAACGACCGAAAGGGCACCATGAGCACCCTCACGATCGACTCAGTCTCCAAGAGATACGGCGACAAGATCGCCCTGGACAACCTCAGCTTCGACGTCCGGCCGGGCGAGCTGTTCGGCTTCGTCGGCAGCAACGGCGCGGGCAAGACCACCACGATGCGCATCGCGCTGGGAGTTCTGTCGGCAGATTCCGGCCAGGTTCTGTTGGGCGGCAAGCCCGTCGACCTCGACGTCCGCCGCACCATCGGCTACATGCCCGAGGAGCGCGGACTGTATCCGAAGATGAAGGTCGGTCCGCAACTTGCGTACATGGCGGAGCTGCACGGACTGTTGTCCAAGGACGCCAAGGCAGCGGTGATTCGCTGGACCGAACGTCTGGGAATCGATCAGCGCGTCAACGACACTGTCGACGCATTAAGCCTGGGTAACCAGCAGCGCGTGCAGTTGGCGGCCGCGCTGGTGCACGATCCCGCAGTGCTGGTCTTGGACGAGCCGTTCTCGGGACTCGACCCCATCGCCGTCGACGTGATGAGCGAGGTTCTGCGCGAAAAGGCCGCTGCCGGAGTGCCGGTGGTGTTCTCGAGCCACCAACTCGATCTGGTGCAGCGCCTGTGCGACCGTGTCGGCATCATCGCTGCCGGCTCGATGAAAGCCGTCGGAACCGTCGACGAGCTACGCGGATCGGGAGATGCGCAACTGCGCGTCCATGCACCGAACGCTGCCCCCGGATGGGCGTCGGGCATCGCCGGGGTGAGCACCCTCGGCCACAGTGACGGCGTCACCGTCCTGGGCCTGGCACCCGGGGCCGACGATCAAGAAGTCCTCCGAGCCGCATTGGCGACCGGTCCGGTACACGACTTCTCCATCCAGAAACCTTCCCTGAGCGACCTGTTCCGAGAGGCGGTAGTGGCATGAGCTCCCAACTGAACTCCTTCAGCGCAGTGTCCTTGATAGCCAAGCGCGAGTTCACCGTTCAGGTGATGAAGAAGAGCTTCGTCATCAGCAACGTGATCATCCTGGCCGTCATCGTCGGCGGCATCATCGCGTTCTCGATCTTCTCCGGCAGCGGTGACGAAGAACGTGACGTCGTCGGCATCGCCGGAGACCAGTCCATCGCGGCCGTGGTGGAAGCAACCGGCGACGCCGTCGGATCTCCGGTCGAGGTGCGCGAGGTAGCCGACGCGGCGGCCGCACGCAGCGGCGTCGAATCGGGAGATCTCGACGTGGCGTTGGTTCCGGACGGAACTGCGGGTGCGTACACCGCTGTCACCGAGTCCGATCTGACCGGCACGTTGCGCGCCGTCGTCGAAGGCAGTGTCGCAACGCAGGCCACCAATACTGCACTGGCGCAACAGGGTGTGGACCAGAACGAGCTCGGGGCAGCGACAAGTGCCGCAACGGTCACCGTCGACGCGATCGATCCGCCGGACCCCGAGGCCGGTCAGCGGACTGCTCTTGCCCTGTCCGCAGTGTTCCTGCTGTACGCACAGATCATCGGCTTCGGCATGTACGTCGCGATGGGCGTCGTCGAGGAAAAGTCCTCGCGTGTGGTCGAACTGCTGCTCTCCACCGTCCGCCCCCTGCAGTTGCTGTGGGGGAAGATCCTGGGTATCGGTGCGGTCGGCATCCTGCAGCTCGCCCTGTACGGAATCGCCGGTGTGGGAGCAGGATTGGGCACAGGGGTACTCACGGTCACCGGTGCCGCGGTGAGCGTCTTCGCGGCAACGCTGGCGTGGTTCATCCTGGGGTTCGCCTTCTTCGCGGTGCTCTACGCGGCCGGCGGCTCGATGGTCTCGCGCCAGGAGGACGTCAACTCGACGACCATGCCGCTACTCATCCTGATCATGGCGATGTTCTTCGCGGCTTTCTATTCCGTCAGCGATCCGGAGAGCACCCTGGCCAACACATTGAGCTGGATCCCCCCGTTCTCCGCGATCATGATGCCGCTGCGCATCGCTGCCGGGGTGACCTCGCCGGTACAGATCGTCGGTTCGGCAGTCCTGATGGTGATCACCACCGCCATCCTGGCGATGGGCGCAGCGAAGATCTACCAGCGTTCCATTCTTCGGATCGGCAAGACCGTCTCGTGGAAGGAAGCGTTTTCTCGCTAGGGTTCTTCCATGAGCCCACGGACATCCGCCGCCGAGATTCTCGACTCCGTTCTCGACGGCGGATCGTTCGTGTCCTGGGACTCCGAGCCGGTCGACGTTCGCCCCAACGACTCCTATCAGCGCGACCTGGCGAAAGCTCGCGAGAAGAGCGGGGTCGACGAGTCGGTGTTGACGGGCGAGGGCACCATCGACGGCCGACGCGTGGTGATCATCGCCTGCGAGTTCGCCTTTCTCGCCGGTTCGATCGGCGTCGCGGCGGCCGAACGCATCACCTCCGCGATCGAGCGCGCCACCGCAGAGGGCCTACCGCTCATCGCCTCCCCCACCTCCGGCGGCACTCGTATGCAGGAGGGGACGTTGGCTTTCGTGCAGATGGTCAAGATCGCCTCCGCCGTCACCGCACACAAGGCGGCGCACCTGCCGTACCTGGTGTACCTGCGCAATCCCACGACCGGCGGCGTGTTCGCGTCCTGGGGATCGTTGGCGCACGTCACCGTCGCCGAACCCGGCGCGCTCATCGGATTTCTCGGCCCGCGGGTCTATCAGGCGTTGTACGACAAACCATTTCCCGACGGTGTCCAGACCGCCGAGAACCTCTACCAGCACGGCGTCATCGATGGCGTGGTGCCGCTGGATCACCTGCGTCACCTACTGATTCGCGCACTTCGAGTAATTCTCGACGCCACCGTGTCGCCCGATCTCACCGGCGATGAGCCGGCCGAGATACCGGAGCAGTCAGCCTGGCATTCGGTGCAGTCGTCGCGTCGCGCAGATCGGCCAGGCATTCGACAACTCATCGAACACGCAGCCAGCGAACACGTTCCGCTCAGCGGCACCGGTCAGGGCGAGGCCGACACGTCGATCCTGCTGTCGCTGTGTCGAATTCGAGGGATCTCCTGCGTGCTGTTCGGAAACGACCGCAGCAGCAGCTCCGCCACCGCCACGATGGGTCCGGCGGCATTGCGAGAGGCGCGACGCGGCATGCGCCTCGCCGAGGAACTACGCCTACCGCTGGTGCTGGTGATCGACACCTTCGGCGCTGCACTGTCGAAGGAAGCCGAAGAAGGTGGCCTGGCACCGGAAATCGCGCGATCGATCTCCGATCTCGTCACCGTCGACACCCCGACCGTCTCGATTCTGCTCGGCCAGGGAACCGGCGGTGGAGCGCTCGCGCTTCTTCCCGCCGACCGGGTGCTGTGCGCCCAGAACGCCTGGCTCGCACCACTTCCGCCGGAGGGTGCCAGTGCCATCGTGCACCGCGACACCGTGCACGCCCCGGACATGGCCGAGGCCCAAGGCATTCGATCCATCGATCTCCTGCGCGACGGCATCGTCGACGCCGTCGTCCCCGAACTCCCCGACGCCGCCGATGAACCGGCTGCGTTCTCCGCCCGAGTCGCCGATGCCATCGCCCGAGAACTCCGCCACTTGTCGACCGTCGACGCCGCCACCCGGACTCGGAACAGACTCGGCCGCTACCGCACGCTGGGCTGAGCGGCTCCGCCGCATGTGAGCGAGGTGCCTTCAGGTCGTTCCGCAGGCTCCACTCCCGCCTCGCCCCCTGCTACGAGTTTTCGTGCACCTGCGAGGTCACGAGCGCTACCACGTCACCTGCGCGAAGATCGGCGGGCAACTCCACCGGACTGACGCAGCGTCGACCCGGGCCGTGCACATCGACCTTGACCACCGGGCCCACCGAATGCCGATTGACCACGACGGCCTGCAGCAGATCCCCGAAGTCGGCATCGACGCCCACTTCGCCTGCGATGACCGAGCGCACCCGAGTCACCAGAATCGAGCCCCACTGCACCGGAGTGCCCTGCGCATCGGCCAGATCCTCCAGCGCAACGCCGTCGACCGTGATGCGGCCACAGACGCAGTGTGTATCTGCAGGCCAGAGCGCTGGATCGCACCGCGCAACGTACGCGGCACCGAGGGACGGAAGCATGTCGAGAAGTGTCATGAGAAGAAGTCTTGCGCCGCGCGGTGGCGTCGAACAGAGGTGTTGACGCAATCTTGACGGCACCGGCAGAAAATTTGATGGACTTCGTCTCGCGACGCCTCCCACTGTACCCGCTGGTACATTCAATCGGGTGATTGCAGACGACGTCTATCGCCGCGGCCGAGCCGGCCTGCCCTCGTGGATCACCGATTACGACGGCCGCCGCACCGAACTTCCGATCGCGCGCTGGATGGGCGGGACCCATTCGACGATCGAAGACATCAGGGCGGACGAAGCCTCGATCGCTTTCTGCACCGGCCCCACCCTCGATCTCGGCTGCGGACCAGGACGTTTGACCGAAGCGCTCACCCGAGCCGGCGTTCCCGCTCTGGGAGTCGATACGTCCTCGGTCGCTGTGGAGATCACGAATCAACGGGGCGGATTCGCCGTCGAACAGGACATCTTCTCGGCACTCCCCCGCGCCGGCCATTGGTCACACGTACTACTCGCGGACGGCAACATCGGCATCGGTGGTGATCCCGCAGCACTACTGGCGACGGTTCGTGCGCTGCTGCACCAGAGTGGGACGGCCATCGTCGAAGTCGAGTCCACGCCCGATGTCGACGATCGGAACCGAATGGTCCGATGGGAAACCGGTGACTCGGTGGGCGAGTGGTTCACTTGGGCCAGCGTCGGCGTGAGCTCGCTGCGCGCGCTGGCGGTGACCGCGGGCCTTCGAGCCCGTCGAACCATCGAATCGAACGGACGAGTGTTCGTGGAACTCGCTGTTCACAGCATCGACCGAGGAGCCGAGCACCCGTGAGCAAGGAGCTGCCGAGAACGGCCAAGGGCAGACGAACCAGAGCTGCGATCGTCGACGCCGCAGCGTCGATGATGTACGACCACGGTGTCGCGGGAACCACTCTCGACGACGTACTTGCTGCCTCCGAGACCGGAAAGTCGCAGCTCTACCACTACTTTTCCGACAAGTCGGACCTGGTCGAGGCCGTTATCGCACGTCAGCTCGAGCGCGTCCTCGCCGCCCAGCCACGCCTGGCCCACATCGACAGCCTCGAGGACATCGACGCATGGGCCGCCGAGATCGTGCGAAATCACGAACAACCAGGTGGCCCGTTCTCGTGCCCTCTCGGTTCTCTCGCTGCAGAACTGAAGAACGACGCGGCCTTCGTTCCCACCCTGAACGCCGCGTTCCGACGCTGGGAGCAACCTCTCGAGCAGGGACTTCGTCGCATGATCGACCGAGGCGAACTCGACGTCGCGACCGATCCCGCCGCCGCGGCCGCTACCTTGATCGCCTCACTGCAAGGCGGAATGCTGATCGCTCGCATCGCGGGCGATGTGCAACCGCTGCGCGACACGCTGGACGCAGCAGTTGCCGCGTTGCGGCGGCGCGCGACCTGACATCCGACGCCGAGACCAGCCCTGGCGAAAGGACCCCGAGTGCGCTAATCTCGACCTCACAGTTTGTACTATTGGGTACAAAATTGGAGACGGGAACCAGAATGCAGCGACTTCCCACGTTCCGTAGCCCGATCCGCGGTGTCTGGTTCACGTCGGTCCTGGCGTCCGTCCTGCTCGTCGCCCTGCCGATCGTGACGATCACCGGATTCATCTCCTGGGCCGCATACGGCCCACAGTTCGGCCAGGCCATGCCAGGCGACGTCGGGTGGCTACGAATTCCGTCGTTCGACTGGCCGACCGAGCCCGCCTGGCTCTATCGGCTCACCCAGGGCCTGCATGTGGGACTGGGACTGGTCATGGTGCCGATCGTGCTGGCCAAGCTGTGGTCGGTGATCCCGAAACTGATCGAGATGCCCCCGGTTCGCAGTGTCGCGCACCTTCTCGAGCGAATCTCGTTGCTGGCGTTGGTCGGTGGCATCCTCTTCGAGATCATCACCGGCGTCCTGAACATTCAGTACGACTACATCTTCGGTTTCAGTTTCTACACCGCGCACTACTGGGGCGCCTGGGTGTTCGTCGCCGGCTTTCTCGCCCACGTGGCGCTCAAGCTTCCGACCATGGTGACGGCGTTGAGAACCCGACCGTTCCTGGAGTTGATGCGCATTCGCGTCGCCGATACGGTGCCCGATGCCGACGACGAATCCGGTCTTGCTGCAACCGATCCCGCTCCGGCGACGATCAGCAGACGCGGAGCTCTCACCCTCGTGGGCGGCAGCGCACTGTTCGTCGCGGTCCTCAGCGTTGGGCAGACAACGGGCGGACCACTGCGCTCAGCGGCGATACTGCTGCCTCGCGGACGCTCGTACGGCGACGGCCCCAACGACTTCCAGATCAACCGCACCGCGCAGTCCGCAGGCGTCACCGATGCGCAGACAGGCGATGCGTGGCGGCTGACCGTACTGGCCGGCGGTACCGAGGTAGTACTCACCCGAGCTCAACTCGAGCAGATGGACCTGCACACCGTCGAACTCCCGATCTCCTGCGTCGAGGGCTGGTCGACGGTTCAGACGTGGACCGGAGTTCCGCTCCGAGATCTGGCGGCACTCGTGGGTGTCGATGCCGTCGATACCGGTGAGGTGCGGTCGCTCGAACCCGTCGGGTCGTTCAACCGCGTCACCTTCGGAGGACACCAGATGATGCATCCGGATTCACTTCTCGCACTGAAAGTGAACGGGGCCGACCTGTCACTCGATCACGGCTACCCCGCTCGAATCATGATGCCGGCGATACCCGGAGTGCACGCCACCAAGTGGATCGAGTCCGTCGAATTCTTCGAGGAGCGAGCATGACAACGTTTCGAGCCAGGTACGGCGCAGGACCGATGCATCTCGCGGTCACGGCCTGCTGCCTCGCCCTGGCCGGCGCGGTCGTCCTGACGATCGGCTTCCCTGCCCTGTGGAACACCGATACGTGGTGGCAGTCCATCGGTCTCTGGTTCGTCGGGGCAGCGGTGGTGCACGATGCGATCCTCTTTCCGCTGTACGCCGCGCTGGACCGGACGCTGGTCAGTCGTCTGGGCAGGTTCGTCAACGCGGTGCGCATCCCCGCGCTCGGGGCGGGTTTGAGCCTGCTGCTCTTCGCACCGGGGATCTTCGCCCACGGGAGTGAGACCTACGAGGCCGCCACGGGTCAGACACAGGAGCCGTACGCGATGCGATGGCTGCTGTTGGTAGCGGGGATGTTCGCGGCCAGCGCAGCGTTCTACGGCGGCCGCGAAATGCTCAGACAGAGGCGTTGACGCAATCTTGACGTACACCGGGCACGGTTGCACGCAACGACCGCCGGTCGACGGGATTCCGCCGGTCGTCGCCGGTAGTGCGCAACCCGGCCCGCACCACGCGGCCCCGAACTACGCTCCACAACATGAGTGGCGAGTATCGGCAGGCGTTCGACGACAGCATCGACAACCGCGAGCAATTCTGGCTCGACGCTGCGGCGGGAGTCGACTGGGACACCCCTCCCACCACTGCGTTCGACGGCTCGCACTGGTTTCCCGGAGCCCGCCTGAACACCTGCTTCAACGCGCTCGATCGGCACGTCGACGCGGGGCACGGCGACCGGACCGCGTTGATCTACGACTCGGCGATGCTCGGACTCACCCGCAGCTACACCTACTCCGAACTACTCGATCAGGTTGCCCGTTTCGCCGGAGTGCTCAGCAACAACGGCGTCTCCCGAGGCGACCGCGTGGTGATCTATCTGCCGATGATTCCCGAGGCAGTTGTCGCCATGCTCGCGTGCGCCAGGCTCGGCGCAGTGCACTCGGTGGTGTTCGGCGGCTTCGCAGCCAAGGAGCTGGCAGCGAGAATCGACGACGCAGAGCCGGTCCTGCTGATCACCGCCAACGGCGGGTTCGAGCCGGGCCGCGTCATCGAATACCTCCCGCTGGTGCAACGCGCCCTGACTCTCACGACCGCGGCCGTCCCCGCGGTGATCGTCAAGGCCCGCGACGGTATCCCCGGCGGCCACGATTGGCTGGACTGGGACACCCTCATCGCCGACGCCACCGCCGCCCAACCGGTTTCGGTGCAGGCGACGGATCCGCTGTACATCCTCTACACCTCGGGCACGACCGGAAAGCCCAAGGGTGTGGTGCGCGACAACGGCGGTCATGCCGTCGCGTTGACGTGGTCGATGCGCAACATCTACGACGTGGGTGCCGGTCAGGTGATGTGGACGGCGTCCGACGTCGGCTGGGTCGTCGGACACTCGTACATCGTCTACGGGCCGCTGTTCGCCGGTGCCACAACGGTTCTCTACGAGGGCAAGCCCGTCGGCACTCCCGATGCGGGCGCATTCTGGCGAGTGATTCAGGATCACGGCGTCCGAGCCTTGTTCACCGCGCCGACGGCACTACGGGCCATTCGTAAGGTGGACCCGCACGCCGCCGAGCTCGAGAAGTACGACATCTCGTCGCTCGAGACCCTGTTCGTCGCCGGTGAACGCCTCGATCCCGATACGTACGAGTGGATTTCGCGAACCCTGAACCGCCCCGTGGTCGACCACTGGTGGCAGACCGAAACCGGCTGGGCGATCTGCGCCAATCTTCGCGGACTCGAACCACTTCCGATCAAGTCGGGCTCACCGACGGTGCCGGTGCCGGGATTCCAGGTCGGTATCCTCGACGCGACCGGAGCACCGGTGGACGCAGGCACCGAGGGCAACATCGTCGTGAAGCTGCCGTTGCCACCGGGCGCTCTGGTGGGGCTGTGGAACGACGAATCGCGTTTTCAGCGTTCGTATCTGGACACGTTCCCGGGGTACTACCTCACCGGCGATTCCGGGTACATCGACGCCGACGGGTACGTCTACGTGCTCGGCCGCAGCGACGACGTCATCAACGTGGCCGGACACCGCCTGTCCACCGGATCGATGGAGGCGGTACTGGCCGGTCACCCGGCGGTTGCCGAGTGCGCCGTCATCGGTATCCACGACGACCTCAAGGGCCAGCGCCCCAGCGGCTACGTGGTGCTCAAGGCCGGGGAGACCATCACCGAGGATCAACTGCGTACCGAACTGGTGGCCATGGTGCGCGATCAGATCGGCGCACTCGCGACCTTCCGCGACGTGACGATCGTCGGCGCACTGCCGAAGACCCGCTCCGGCAAGATCCTGCGGAAGACGATGCGGCAGATCGTCGCCGGTGAGGAGTACGGCGTGCCGTCGACCATCGAGGATCCGGCAGTACTCGATGCGTTGGAGAAGTTGCTCGGCAGATAGGCGGCGGGAATACGAGCAACCATGGCCGAAACCCGCGCGCCACAGGGATGTCCCGCGCGATAGCGTCGTGCTCATGACAGATCTCGACACCCGCCCTGCCGTCGACTGGCTCGCCCTCGGTGCGGTCACCATCACGGTGGTCTCGTGGGCCTCGGCATTCGTGGCGATTCGCGGCGTCGGCGAATCCTTCGGGGCAGGCCCGCTCGCATTGGGGCGATTGCTCATCGGATCGTTCGCGCTCGGCGCGATAGTTCTGGTCAGAAAACAGTGGGTCAAGCCCAACCGCACGCAGTGGCTGCAGATCGTCAGTATCGGTGTCTTCTGGTTCGGCATCTACAACGTCGCCCTCAATGCCGCCGAGCAACGCGTCGACGCCGGAACGACGTCGATGATCATTCAGATCGGTCCGATTCTGGTTGCCCTGTTCGCAGGTCTGCTTCTGGGCGAGGGCTTTCCGAGGTGGCTGGTGATCGGTGCGGGCATCGCGTTCGCAGGCGCAGTCATGGTCGGTGTCGTCACGGCGGTGACCACCACGTCCACCACCAAGACGGACGCCGACTTCCTCGGCATCGCGCTGTGTCTGGTGTCCGCGGTGACCTATGCCATCGGAGTGCTCAGCCAGAAGCCGGTGCTGCGCACCGTCCCCGGACTTCAGGTCACGTGGATGGCATGCACCATCGGTATGGTCTGCACGCTGCCGTTCGCACCGGCTCTGCTCGACGACCTCGGGTCCGCGTCGGCCGGTGCCACCGGCGGCTTGATCTACCTCGGACTCGTCCCGACTGCACTCGCGTTCAGCACCTGGGCCTACGCGTTGACGCGAATGAACGCAGGCAAGCTCGGTATCACCACGTACGCGGTCCCGCCGATCACGATCGTTCTGGCCTGGCTGCTGCGGGGCGAGGTTCCGCATGTCCTCGCCGTGGTCGGCGGAGTGATCTGCCTGGTGGGAGTCGGGTTGTCCCGCAGAAGATAGGGGTCACGGCGGTGAGGTGTTACAGCGCCTTGAAGCGTGCGATCGCCACTTCCCGCTCGTGCTTGTGGTCGACAATCGGATCCACGTATTCCTTGGGTCGGCCGAACTTCAACGTGTGCACGGCTTTTCCTTCTTCACCGCGCAACTCCGGCACCCAGCGTCGTACGTATTCGCCGGTGGGATCGAACTTCTCGCCCTGGGTGATGGGATTGAACACTCGGAAGTACGGCGAGGCGTCGGTACCGGTTCCTGCCGTCCACTGCCAGCCGTGCTGATTGCTGGCCAGATCTCCGTCGACGAGATGCTGCATGAAGTACCGGGCTCCCCGCCACCACGGCAGGTGCAGATCCTTGACCAGGAACGACGCGACGATCATGCGAACTCGATTGTGCATCCACTTCTCCGAGTTCAACTGCCGCATACCGGCATCGACGATCGGGAAGCCGGTCTCGCCCTTGCACCAGGCCTCGAACAGCTCGTCGGCGTGCTTGCCCGAGTCCAGTTCGATCGCATCGAACTTCTTGACGTAGTTCTCACGCGCACTGTCGGGACGCTGAAAGAGGATGTCGCCGTAGAAGTCTCGCCAGCAGATCTGTCGACGATACGACGCCGCGCCCTCGTTGCGGAGCTTGCCCAGGTCGGCGAGCATCGTTCGCGGGTGAATGGTTCCGTACTTCAAGTGCACCGACATCCGACTCGTCGAGTCGAGATCGGGACGGTTGCGCTCGTCGTCGTACGCCGAGACCTCGTGGAGAAATTCCTTCCACTGCTTCGAAGCCGCTGCCTCACCGGCTGCCGCATCGGAGGCCTCCTTCTCGGAGGGAATCTTCACGCGTCGAACACCTTTGACCTCGTCCGGGTCGATCCACTCGGCGGAGTCGGCCGAGGTGTCCGCCGGACCGCGCCAACCGTGGTCCATCCACTGCCGTGAGTACGGCGTGAACACCTTGTACGGCTCCCCGTCGTTCTTGAGGATCCGCCCGGGGGCAACTGCATACGGAGACCCGGTCTCGACCAGGGTCACCTTCTCGCCGACCCGTGCGTCGCGCTCGCGCCCATAGGGGCCGTAATCGGCACTGATGTGCACGTCCTCGCTGCCGATCGCCTTCGCCACCTTCGGGACCACCGTCTCGGGGTCACCGTGCACCACCATCAGCCGACCGCCGAGTTGCTCGTCGAGTGCTTCGAGCGAGCGGAACAGGAAATCCTTGCGCGGCCCGCCGGAGGGCTTCAGCAGACGATCGTCGAGCACGAAGAGTCCGAGCACCGGATCTCCCGACTCGGCAGCGGCGGTGAGGGTGGGCAGATCCCCCAGACGGAGATCACGGCGAAACCAGACGATCGACATGCTGTCAGTCTTACCCACCCCCGCCCCGAGCAATCCCTCCCTCGCTCGTTCGATTCTCAGAGAACCGCCAACGACGACTCACCATGGCCGCAACATGGGGCTCTACCTTGGGAAACACAGAAGAGAAAAGGAGAACACCATGACGAACACACGCCCCTTCCCCGGCGCTCTTTCCCTGGTGGACAGCACCTGCACCTTCGAGAAGTACTACGAGCAGCTCTACGCCAAGGCACCCGCGCTGGCGTGGTCACTCGATGCCGACACCGGCCGCCGCAGTGCCCTCGAGGACTTCTTCGCCAAGACACCCGAGGAACGCCGCACCACCGTCGACAGCTGGGTTGCATAGCATTGGCCCGGTGACCGAATCGCCGAGCACCCCCGCCACCGTCCTCGTCGTCGACGACGACGCAGACGTGTTGTCGTCGCTGCAACGCGGACTGCGCCTGTCCGGGTTCACCGTCATCACCGCCTCGGACGGCGCGGAGGCGCTCGGCGTGGTGTCGCGCTACACCCCCGACGCCATCGTGCTCGACATCAACATGCCGGTGCTCGACGGTGCCAGCGTGGTGACCGCGCTGCGTGCCATGGGAAACGACATTCCCATCTGCGTGCTCAGCGCTCGCAGCTCGGTGGACGATCGGATCGCCGGACTCGAATCCGGTGCCGACGACTACCTCACCAAGCCGTTCGTGTTGGCCGAACTCGTCGCTCGGATCCGGGCCATGCTGCGTCGCCGCGGCACCGGTCCGGTTGTGCCGGTGGCAGATTCGGGTGCACCGAACTCGGCCGTCGCCGTCGGAACCCTGGTGGTCGACATCCCCGGCTATCGTGTCCACCGCGGCGGAGCCGACATCGACCTGACCAAGCGAGAGTTCGAGTTGCTGGCCATCCTGGCCCGCAACAAGGGCGTCGTTCTCACGCGAGAACGACTGCTCGAACTGGTCTGGGGCTACGACTTCGTCGCCGACACCAATGTCGTCGACGTGTTCGTCGGATATCTGCGACGCAAACTCGAGGCAGACGGCTCGCCGCGAATCCTGCACACGGTCCGCGGAGTCGGCTTCGTCGTCCGGGACACCGCATGAGCTTCTCGCTGCGCGCCCGCGTGGCCGCCGCCACGACCCTCGGCGCCACCCTCGTGGTCGCGGCCCTCTCCGTGGTCACCTCGGTCGCCATCTCACGCAACAACGTCAATCAACTCGACGAGCGACTGACGACGGCATCTCAGGTGCTGGTGCCGACCTCGACGACGCTGGAAGCCTTCCTCGATCAGCTCTCCGGAGCGTTCGCCGTCACCATCCGAAGTGGCGACATCGTCGTCGCGTCCACACCGACGCGGCTACCCGCGCTCGATACCGGGTCGCAGACCGTGGACGTCGACGGGCAACGCTTCCGGGTCTACACCGCCGTATCGACCGCGGTCTCGTCCATCTCGATTTCCATCGGCGTGCCGGCCATCGAAGCGCAACAGGTCACCGACGAGCAACAGAAGCAGGTGCTCCTGCTTGGACTCGCCGCGATCGCGGTGTCCACCGGCCTGGGCTGGCTCTTCGGTGGCAGGGCCGTCAGACCGTTGGTGACGTTGACCCGGCAGGTCAGCGCCCAACCACCGACCGCGCCCGAAACCCGCACCGGTGTCACCGAAGCCGATGCGCTCGCCGTTGCGATCGGCGGCATGCTGACCAGACTGAACGAGGCACAGGACCGCACCAATGCCGCGCTCGACACCGCACGCGACTTCGCGGCCGTCTCCGCACACGAGCTTCGGACCCCACTGACTGCGATGCGCACCGACATCGAGGTGCTCAGAACCCTCGACCTCGAGCCGGCGCAGCAGCAGGAGATCCTGGGCGATCTCGAGCGCACGCAGGGCCGAGTGGAGACGACGCTGACCGCCCTGGAACGACTGGCATCGGGCGAATTGTCCAGTGAGGGCGACAGAGTCGAGACCGACATCATCGACATCTGCGACGTCGCAGCCCAGGACGCGCAGCGGCTGCATCCCGGACTCGACATACGCGTCGAATACGCGGCCGACTCCGAGATCACCATGCGCGCTCTGCCGACCGGCCTTCGACTGGCCGTCGACAACGTGATCGGCAACGCCGTTCGGCACGGCAACGCGACGTCGATCGTCATCACCGCCGAACGCGAGGGCGCGACAGTACGTGTCCTGATCGACGACAACGGATCCGGCGTTCCCCTCGACGAACGAGAGACGGTGTTCGGCCGGTTCGAGCGTGGCACCCGAGCAGCCAAGGGCGGCTCGGGACTCGGCCTCGCCCTGGTGGCGCAGCAAGCCCAATTGCACGGTGGGCGGGCCTGGTTCACCGACAGTCCGCTGGGCGGTGCCCGGTTGGTGCTGGAGCTGCAGGACAGCTGACGTACGGCAGTCTTTACGCGGGAGAAACCTACGGGGCCATCCGAGCCGAGGATCATGTACCCATGCACACGTCGTCGGATTTCTTCGTCCCCACCATCGACATCTCCCCGTACGTTCTGGGTGATCCCACCGCGACGGCCGATGGAACCGCCCGCCGCAGCGTCGCCGAGGACGTCGATTACGCCTGCAGCACAGTCGGTTTCATGCAGATTCTCGGACACGGCATTCCTGAGGACACCGTGGCCGGACTCGCGTCGGCGATGGATTCGTTCTTCGGACTCGACTCGGCGACGAAGCGGGCCTACATCTGCCCGCCCGAACGCAATCGGGGCTACACCGCTCCGAAGAGCGAATCGCTCAGCCTGAGTCTGGGAGTCGAATCGGCGTCGGGCATGAACGATTACTTCGAGGCCTTCAACGTCGGCACCGGCGAACCGAACACCTGGCCCGACACTGCGGGGTTCCAGCGCGCCGTAGACGAGTATTTCGCGGAGGCAGCACGCGTGGCCCGGACGCTGACCACGGTATTCGCCGACGCACTCGGCGTCTCACCGAATACGTTCTCCGACATCACCGATCGATCGCTGGACACCCTGCGGATGAACAACTACGCGCTCGAACCCGGAATGCAGGTGCCGGACGCCGAACTCACCGGCATGAGTGAACACACCGACTACGGATTGGTGACGGTGCTGTGGGCCGATCGAGTGCCCGGTCTTCAGGTTCTCGGGACCGATCGACGGTGGCACGACGTGCAACCCGCGGACGGAGCGATGTTGGTGAACCTGGGAGATCTGACAGCCAGACTGACCAACGATCGCTGGATGTCGACGCTGCATCGGGTGCGTCCGCCGATCACCGACGCGACGATCCAGCGCAGGCGTTCTGCCGCGTTCTTCCACGACGGCAACCTCGACGCGGTGATCGCGCCACTGCCGTCGTGCATCGAGTCGGGCGACGTGGCCCGATACGAACCGGTGACGGTAGCCGAGCACATTCACGCCAAGCTTGCGGGTTCCCGAGGGGGAACTGCCAACTCCTCGGCCACCCGCGAAGCCGAGCGGGTACGCAATGCCGTTGCCGGACCTGCAGTTATTTGACGTCGAGCAGGTCGATGACGAACACGAGCGTCTTGCCGGACAGGCGATGGCCCGCGCCTGCGGGGCCGTAGGCGAGCTCCGGCGGAATGGTGAGCTGACGGCGTCCGCCGACCTTCATTCCGGGAATGCCGTCCTGCCAACCCTGGATCAGCCCGCGCAACGGGAACTGAATGGATTCGCCGCGGTTCCAGGACGAGTCGAACTCCTCGCCCGAATCGAACTCGACTCCGACGTAGTGCACCTCGACGGTGCCGCCTGCAACTGCCTCTGCGCCGTCACCCTCGACGAGGTCGACCGTCACCAAGTCCAAGGGTGCCGGTCCGGCCTGAAATTCGATCACTGGCTTCGTCACTGAAGTCTCCTGCGGTTGATGCCGGCCCGCCGACGCCGGCTGTGAAGCTCTGGGCATATTCCGCTTCGACTTTACGTCGTGACGGTCAACCGATCGGAGCTGGCATCAAATTCGTCTTGTATTCGCAGGTCAACGTGTTGTCGTTTGCAGGGTCGGTCATCTCCACTTTCCAGGCGTCGGAGAACTGATTCACCCCGTGGTGCATCGAGATGGTGCCCGAAATCAATACCGTTCCACGCGAGAACAGTCCACGTTCGGTGAGCACGTCCAGCCAGTACTGCGGAGCGAGAAGATCACCGAGCGTTCCCGACTGGATGAGCACTCCGTCGGCCCACGCGGTCAGGGTGATCTCGTCCAGTCGGTCGGCCACCTCGCTCAACCGCCACGCACCGGTGCCGAGCACGTCGGGAGCCGCGTTCTTGCTCCACGCGACGCTGTGAACTTCCAGGTCACGGTCGGTATGGTCGCAGGCAACCGTGAGCAGCACGTCGTCGATCGTGTCGCCCAAGATCACCAGAGCCCATTCCGCCTCACCCGAGGTACGACCGTGTTGAACGGCGACGGCATCGGTCTGCTGGGCCAGATACGGCGAGATGGGATACAGCGCCGGGGTCACCGTCGGAGCCGGTACGCCCAGTTCGGCCAGCTCGGCGATGTGCGACGCCACCTCTTCCTGGTTGCGACCGGCATAGCCCGCATTGAGCAGCGCGGTCACTTCTACCGACTCGGTCGTGCCGTCGGGCAACGTGAATGTGAGCATCAGTAAGGACCCTCTCCTCGTAAATTTTCTGTTTCCGATACGCCGAAAGCCTTGCGCATACGTCTTGTATACAGCAAGTATGGAGCACGTACAACGGATAGAGTGATCCCAGGCACACGAAGGAGTCGTCATGACCGAACCAGTTTCGGTGGATAGAAAGGGCCTGGCCAAGGCCTTTGCCGCCAGCCTGACCGGAACGGCATTGGAGTGGTACGACTTCGCCGTCTACTCGGCCGCCGCAGCGCTGGTGTTCCCGCTGGTCTTCTTCCCGGACAGCGACCCACTGACCGGAACATTGCTGGCCTTCTCGACCTACGCCGTCGGGTACATCGCCCGTCCGGTCGGTGGATTCGTCTTCGGGCGACTCGGCGACGTCATCGGCCGAAAACAGCTGCTCGTCATCACCCTGATGCTGATCGGCGTCACGACGTTCGCCATCGGATTGATCCCCGGCTACGACACCATCGGCATTGCCGCCCCGATCATTCTCGTCACCATGCGGTTCTGCCAGGGCGTGGCCGTCGGCGGCGAGTGGGGCGGAGCCGTTCTGCTCTCCAGTGAATACGGTGATCCCCGTAAGCGCGGCTTCTGGTCCTCCGCAGCGCAGATCGGACCACCGGCGGGCAACCTGCTCGCCAACGGCGCACTCGCAATCCTGACGCTGTCGTTGACCGACCAGCAGTTCGAGTCCTGGGGATGGCGTGTTGCATTCCTCTTCTCGGCCGTACTCGTCGCGTTCGGTCTGTGGATTCGACTGAAGCTCGAGGACACCCCGGTGTTCAAAGCACTTCAGGAAAGCGGCGATCGCTCCGAAGCTCCGATCAGCGAAGTGTTCAAGACCGAACTGCGACCACTGGTGGCAGGCATCATGTCTCGTGTCGCACCCGACGTCATCTACGCACTGTTCACGGTCTTCTCCATCACCTACGGAACCCAGAAGCTGGGCTTCGAGCGCAGCGAAGTGCTCACGGCCATTCTGATCGGATCGGCGTGCCAGCTCGGCCTGATCCCGCTGGCCGGAGCCGTCTCCGACCGCATCAACCGGCGTCTGGTGTACGGCGTCGCAGCCGTGGGCGGCGTTGCCTGGAGCGCGATCTTCTTCCTCGTCATCGGCGGCGGATCTCTGCCACTGCTGATCCTCGGAGTCGTTGTGGGCCTGGCGTTCCACTCGTTCATGTACGGGCCACAGGCAGCGTTCGTCACCGAGCAGTTCAGCGTGCGACTGCGCTCCACCGGCAGCTCGTTGGCGTACACGATCGCCGGTGTGTTCGGCGGGGCGATGGCACCGCTGATCTTCGTGTACCTGCTCGACAAGACCGACAGTTGGGTACCGATCGCCGGATACATCGTGATCGTCGGCGCGGTGACGCTCGTCGGCCTGGCGCTGGGACGCAATCCCGACCCCACCGAGGACGAGCACTACGTGCTACTGAATCAGGAACACGAAAAGGCTACGCGCGCAGCAGAGTCTGAAGTGTGACCTCGAGGTGAGCGTCGATCTTCTCGTGCACCAGGCCCTCGTCGCCGACACTCAGTGCGTCGATGATGGCCTGGTGCTCGGCGCACACCCGATGCTGACGGTTGGCTGCGGTGAACAGGGCACTCAGACCCACCCGCAGCTGCCGAGCGCGCAGCCCGGCGTACGTGCGGGAGAGAAGATCGCTCCCCGCCGAATCGATCAAACTCTGATGGAACGTGCCGTCCCAGTCGATGAACTCCTTCGGCGCATCCGCACTGTCGGAGTTCATCAGCAATTCCTGCTGCACGAGCGCATGCTGCATCGCCGCGATCGGAGCGTCCCCGGCGCGCAGAGCACGGGTGGCCGCGTGCCGTTCGAGGACGCCGCGCAGATCCATCAGTTCGGCGATCTGCCGTCCGGACATCGCAGGCACGTGCGCACCGCGCTTGGGGACCATCTCGACCAGGCCCTCGGACTGCAACATCAGCAGAGCCTCACGCACCGGCGTGCGCGACACTCCGATTCGAGTCGCGAGTTCTTGTTCGTTCAGAAATGTGCCGGTGGCGGCCGGTGACGACAGCACCTGATCGCGTACGAACAGATACGCCTTCTCCCTCCCCGACAGCGGCTGCATACGATATGTATACCTGTCTTCACCCGACGAAACCAGGAGTCACACCGTGAGCTCGACCATTCGCATCAGCCTCGCCCAGATCACCAGTGGCGAACACCCCATCGAGAACCTCGAACTCGTCGACACCCACGCCCGCGCAGCCGCGCACGCCGGGTCGGACCTCGTGGTGTTTCCGGAGGCGACGATGCGCTGCTTCGGCGGACCCATCCGCAAGTTCGCACAGCCTCTCGACGGCGAATGGGCCGACGCGGTGCGCTCCATCGCGTCGGACGCAGGGATCACCGTCGTCGCCGGGATGTTCACCCCCGCCGAGGACGACCGAGTGACCAACACTCTGCTCGTCACCGGCCCTGGCATCGACGCGAGCTACGACAAGATTCACCTGTTCGACGCCTTCGGATTCGCCGAATCCGACACCGTCGCACCGGGTTCGGACCCTCTGGTGGTCGATATCGCCGGAGTTCGGGTTGGCTTCGCCACCTGCTACGACATCCGATTCCCCTCGCTGTTCCAGAAACTCGGCGACCTCGGCGCGGAACTCGTCGTCGTTCCGGCGTCGTGGGGATCGGGTGAGGGCAAAGTGGATCAGTGGACCTTGCTCGCCCGCGCACGCGCGTTGGATTCGACGACCTTCATCGCAGCCTGCGACCAAGCCGAACCCGCTGCCGCCGAAGGCAATGCACCATTGGGCGTTGGCCACAGCATCGTCTGCTCCCCCACCGGTGAGATTCTCGGTCAACTGGACGCGACTCCCGGAATGCTGACCATCGACATCCACACCGAACTGGTCGACGCCGTGCGTGCAAACCTGCCGGTATTGAAAAATCGCGTCGCCTTCGCGTGACGAATCCTGCTCGGTGCAGGTTCGGCCTTTCGTGAGACCTGGCGCGGGAACGCGGTTTCGAGTCACCTCCGTCGTGAAAACGTGGTGTGATGTCGCTTGTCGAATCGGAGAAGTGGCGGGGCACTTCCATCGTTTCAGAAGGAGACGACGATGGTGCAGGTCAACCGACGGGATGCGTTACGACTCGGGTCGATCGCGGCGATGCTGGGCGGGTTGACGTCAGCGACGGCGTGCTCGAGCAACGACGCCGCGAGCGGCGCCACCGGTACCGATGGATCATCTTCCCCGAAACGCGTACTCGTTCTCGGTGCAGGCATGTCGGGTCTGACTGCCGCACTTGCATTGCACCGGCGCGGTCACGAGGTAACGGTTCTCGAGGCTCAGGACCGAATCGGTGGTCGCCTCATCTCCGTCGAATACGAGAACGGCCAGTTCACCGAGGGCGGTGGAGGGCATTTCCGGCTGAACATGCCGTTGGTCACCGGCTACGTGAGCACTCTGAAGCTCCCGATCGTCGCGATGAACGACGGCGCTCCCGAATATCTGATAGATGGCCTGCGCGGCAACAACACTCAGCTCGGTCGTCGACCCTGGGATCTACTCGAGTCCGAACGCACCGTCGAACTGAGTTCCATGCTCACGAGCTATTTCGTGCCGCTCGGCGCAGACTTCACCACCGTCATCGACCCGGAGTGGCCCGATGCGGCTGCCGCCGACAAGTTCGACGGATTCACCGTTCGTGAATTGCTCGCCGACGCCGGTGCATCGGACGATTTCGCCAAACTCGTCGCAGCCCAGGCCGGCGGTTTCACACTGGAAGTCAGCGTTCTCGGTTTGCTTCCCGACTTCGCCTACCATTTCGGCGACCGCAACTTGTACCGCGTGCAGGGTGGAAACGAGCGGATACCGCGCGCCCTCGCCGAAAGGCTCCCCCAGGACCGCATCCACATGGGCTCTCGAGTGGTGGTCATCGACCAGAGCGGTTCGGACGTCGAGGTGACCACAGCGGACGGTCGCGAATGGACTGGGGACGAAGTCATTTCGACGATCCCCTTCACCGTCCTGAAGGACGTCGACATCCGCCCGGCGTTACCCGATCGAGCACGGCAGGTGGTCGACGGCATGGTGTGGAGCGACATCGTCAAGGTGTATCTGCAGACCTCGAAACCGACGTGGCTGGATTCCGGTGTGCGGGGTTGGCCCGTGGCGGCTTCCGACCGGCCATGGGAAAGACTCATCGACATCACCGGCAACGAGCCGGGCGGGCGCGGGAACGCGTTCTTCTACCTTTCCGGTGCCAACGCAACTGCCTATCTCGCCCAGCCGAAAGAAACCCGGGCACGAGATCTCGTGAACACCTTCAACGCCGACATGTCCGGAATGATCGAGGACGTCGTGGAAATCGGCGAGTTCTCCTGGCCCGATCAATCCTGGATCAAGGCCGCCTTCGGCGATACACCTCTGGACGGCGGCTGGATGTTGGACGAGATGAAGAAGCCCGTGGACCGGCTGCACTGGGCCGGCGACTTCACCACGTTCAAGTCGGGCTGGGTCGAGGGTGCGATCGAGGCGGGCCTTCGCGCCGCACGCCACATCGACCCCATGGCACCGGCCGAACACGAGGTCGTCTGAACGAGAACACGAGCCCCCATCCGCGATGACGCACACACTCCTTCTCTCGAACAAGGACTTTCGACGATGAAAAGAACACCACTTCCGGTGGGCCTCGATGGATCCACGCCGAAGCACGCAGTCTTCGGCGAGCAGTCATGACCGGACGCGCGCTACCCGATACAGGCCACAACGCCTGGAGACGAGGCCGATCGACGTGGGCGATGCTGGACGCGGAACCGTTGATCTACGGCACCGTGATCATCATGACCGTGATGGTGGTCGGAGCGGACGATACGGACGTCGATTTCGGTGACGCGACAGGAATGGTCCTCGGGCCGATGGTCGCGACTGCCGTCGCGCACCTCTTCTCGTCGTGGTTGGGGTACGTGAACAGCCACCACCACATGCCCGACGGTGCAGACAGGCGTCATTTGCTCTGGCACTCAGCACATTTCCTGCTGCTGACAGTGGTGCCGCTCATCATCATCGGGCTCGGACGTGTGAGCGGTCTGTGGTCCGCCTACGGCGCACTCGACACCATTTCCGATCTCGCATTCTTGTTCCTGCTCGTCCTCGGAGCCGCCAGCGGCTGGCACTCGAGCAAGAGGAAATGGCGTGGGGCAATTCTCGGAGGCCTGGTTGCCATCGTCGTCGGTTTGATCGTCACAGTTCTCAAGGTCGTACTCGAGCATTGACAACCGAAAAAGAGGAGTCGACCATGGTTCTCCGCTCCGCCACCCCGTCCCGCCGACGCTGGGCCACAGTGGCTTTCGCCGTCGCAGTCATGCTGTCGGCATGTTCTTCACCTCAGGAAGGGTTCACCGAGATGGACCCCGGTTCGGGCACGCTCGTGGCCTCGTCCGGCTTCGACGTTCGGCGGGACGGCTTCTCCTTCCCCAACTGGGGACCGCCGACAGCGGAGCATGGCCAAGGGCTCACACCGGCCTCGATGCAATCGCTGTTCGGGGATGCCGTGTGCACTCCAGGAACCGAGAGCGACCGATGCGTTCTCTCGCCGATGGGACGGGTCACCTCGGAGGTGTTCGAGAACGGAATGAACGGTGGTCACTGCTTCGGAATGGCCGCGGTGGCAGGGTTGGCCTACCGCAACGCGATCGACACCTCGTCTTTCGTCGCCCCCGGAGCAACACTGTTCGATGCACGTCCCTCCCCCGCGACCGATGCCGTGATCGCGCGATACTTCAACACCCAGGAGGTCGAACCGACAGCCGACTCCGAGATGTCCGAACCTGTGGACGAGGTGATCGATCGACTCACGTCCGCGTGGGCCGAAGGGCAGGACTATCTACTCGCCTTCTACACCGAGGACGGAACGTCCGGCCATGCCGTGACACCGATCGCGATACGCGATCTGGGCGACAGCAAACGCGGAATTGTCATCTACGACAACAACTATCCCGGCGTCGAGAAGATGATCGTCACCGATACGGTCGCCGATACGTGGTACTACACCACCTCGGCGGACCCCGCCGACGACAGCTACCTGTTCTCCGGGACCCCGGACAATCGGTTGAAGTTGTTTCCGCTGGCCGAGATGACCGGCGTTCATCAGTGCCCCTCCTGCTCCGAAGTCGGTGCGCAGGACCAGGACTACTTGGTGCTGGTCACCGACAACATGAACGATCCGGTCGATCTGACCGATGTCGAATGGAGCTTGTCGGTGTCCGACAGTGACCGGGTGCGACGGTCAGCGTTCATCAACAACGACAACACAGCGTTGCTGGAGGCCTCGATCGACACACCGATGCGGCTCACGCTCTCCGACGTCGCGGACAACGATCGCGACGCGTCGATCGACATCTCCATCCTGTCCGACGGTTGGGTGGTTCGATCGACCTCTCTTCGCCTGCCGGCGGGCGCGTCGATCGTCGCCGAGATCAGCCCAACCGAGCGATCGATGACGCTCACGACCGACGCCCCCACCACGAGTGACTACACCGTCGCCACCGACGATGCTCGGGGATCGCGGTCTGCATTCGTCAGCACCATCGACCTACCCGTCGGCGGCAACCTGGTGGTCGGCCCGACGGATACGGATACGTTGCGCCTGAGCGACGGTGCAGGACAGGTGCTGCGCGAGGTAGCGATGACCTGACCGCGAACTCGAAGTTATGGACGAAATTCGACCGAAAAGCATCCATAACTTCGAGTTCGCGGTTACGCCGAACAGAGTGGACATATTGCCTGCGTAACTGCGAACTCGGGGCACCCACGACAACGCCGCCGACTCCCGATGGGAGCCGGCGGCGTTGTTGTGCAGCGGGAGCTAGCGGGAGCTGACGTCCTGGTAGTCGCGCTCGGTGTAGCCGGTGTAGATCTGGCGCGGACGGCCGATCTTGCCGGTCGTGTCCTCGTTCTGCTCGCGCCAGTGCGCGATCCAGCCCGGGAGACGGCCCATCGCGAACAGCACCGTGAACATGCGCGGCGGGAAGCCCATCGCGCGGTAGATCAGGCCGGTGTAGAAGTCGACGTTGGGGTAGAGCTTGCGCTCGACGAAGTAATCGTCGGTCAGCGCGGTCTCTTCGAGCTTGAGCGCGATCTCGAGCAGTTCGTCGCCGTTGCCCAGCTTGCCGAGGATCGTGTGCGCGGTTTCCTTGACCAGCGTCGCGCGCGGGTCGAAGTTCTTGTACACACGGTGTCCGAAGCCCATGAGCTTGACGCCGTCTTCCTTGTTCTTGACGCGACGCAGGAAGTCCGTGGCGTCGCCGCCCTCGGCCTTGATCTTGTCGAGCATCTCGAGCACCGCCTGGTTGGCACCGCCGTGCAGCGGGCCCCACAGCGCATTGATGCCGCCGGAGATCGAGGTGAACAGGTTGGCCTGCGAGGATCCGACGAGGCGGACCGTCGACGTCGAGCAGTTCTGCTCGTGGTCGGCATGCAGGATGAGCAGCATGTCGAGTGCCTTGACGATCTCGGGATCGACCTCGTACGGCTCGGCCGGGAAGCCGAACGTCAGGCGCAGGAAGTTCTCGACCAGGCTCTTGGAGTTGTCCGGGTACAGGAACGGCTGGCCGACGGACTTCTTGTAGGCGTACGCCGCGATGGTGGGCAGCTTGGCCAGCAAGCGGATGGTCGAGAGTTCGACCTGCTCCGGATCGTTGGGGTCCAGCGAATCCTGGTAGTACGCCGACAGCGCGTTGACGGCGCTCGACAGCACCGGCATGGGGTGCGCGTTGCGCGGGAAGCCGTCGAAGAACCGCTTGAGGTCCTCGTGCAGCAGAGTGTGTCGACGGATCTTGTCGGTGAACTTCTCGAGCTGATCCTCGGACGGCAGCTCACCGTAGATCAGCAGGTAGCTGACCTCGATGAACGACGACTTGCCCGCGAGCTGTTCGATCGGGTAACCGCGGTAGCGCAGGATGCCTGCGTCGCCGTCGATGTAGGTGATGGCCGACTTGGTCGACGCGGTGTTGACGAACCCGCCGTCCAACGTCGTGTAGCCGGTGGTGGCCAGCAACTTTCCCAGCTCGATGCCGTTGTTGCCCTCGGAGGCCTCGGCAATCGACATGGAGTACTCGCCACCGGGATAGGTGAGGGTGGCTTTGGCATCATTCTCAGCGGGCACGAATGGTCCCTCTCGAACTCGTGTAACGGACACGTACTTGAAGCGGACAGTTCTAACGTCGATAGTGAAACTAGTCTCTCGACGCCTCGGACGCCCAGGGAGGGTCGGCACCGGGTCGAGAAACCGTGATTGCCGCTGCTTTTGCGGCGAACTCGAGCGCTTCTTGCCAATCTTGCTTGCTCATCTCTTTCACCGCGTTCGATGTGACAATGCTCTCCTTCTGCAAAAAGCTGAGCAGAGCGCCGTGCACGGTGTCACCAGCGCCGATCGTATCGACGACGTCGACCGCGACACCCGGCACCGAGATCTCCTCGGCCACGGCAACTCCGGTGCTCGACGTCTCCCCTGGCGCCGTGAACACCGAGATTCCGTCGCCGCCGCGCGTCATGACCACCGCGGTGACCCCGGCCGCGAGCCAGTCGTCGACCGTTGTGCCCTGGGTTCCGAGCCCCAACCAATGCGAGTCGTCCTCGGACACCTTGAGGATGTCGATGCTGGGCAACCACGAACGGAACCGGTCGCGAAAGCCGTCGGCGGTGATGTCTCCGCTGGTGCTGTCGATGGCAGCGGGCCGAATGTTCGGGTCGAGCATCGTCAGCTTGCCTGCCGCCCGGGCCCGGTGCAGCAGGCCGGCGTACATCGAGGCACCGGGCTCGTAGAGCAGTGACAGTGTGCCGAACGAGAGCACGCTGATCTCGTCGGGCAGATCGCCGGGATCGGCGACGAGGCGGTCGGCCGTGCCGTCGGCGTAGAACGAATACTCGGCGCTGCCGTCCTCGGCGAGCGTGGTCATCGCCAACGTCGTCGGCTCGTCGCCGCGCTGCACCCACGTCGTGTCCACTCCCGCGTCGCGCAGGCTCGCCAGGATCTGCTCACCGAACGGGTCGCGGGAGATCCGCGAGAGATACGCCACGGGCGAGCCCAGTCGACCTATCGCGACGGCGACATTGAACGGGCCGCCACCGAGCTTGGGCGAGAGCAGCGGCCCCTCGTGCACCGGAACCAGATCGACCAACGCCTCGCCGCACACCAGAATGGTCACTTCTCGTACCTCATTCCCCAGGTGCCGGACCAGGATTGCCCCGGATCCAGCACGATCAGATCGATTTCGGAGTTCAACGCATCGGGCGGGCACGTCATCGGCTCGATCGCCAACGCCCGTCCTCGACCGGGATAGGCCTGATCGTTGGCGGGATCGGCAGTGAACACCTGGACCCAACCGAAGCTGCTGTCGGTCCACAGCACGGTCGCGGTGCCGTCGGGGCCACGAAGAACATGGTTCGCTCGGCCGTCGGCCTCGGGCAGCGACGCGCTGAACGGAGTGTCCAGCTGCACGCCCTGCAGAGTTCGCGGCTGACGGAAGTCGTACTCGGTATCGGCCGTCGGGACCGAATTGCCCACGGGGAGATTGCGAACCGGGTCGAGCGGCAGCCGCGTCCCGGCCGAGAGCTCGAGCGTGCACTCGTCGAGCGGCGCGTCTCCCACCCTGACGAACGTGTGAAAACCCATCCCGTACGGCGCGGGTGAATCACCGGTGTTCTTCGCCGACGCGGTGACGGTGAGGCCGTCGGCCGACAGCTCGTGCACCACGGTCACCGTCACCGAGAACGGCCAACCCTCATGCGTTCCGATGTCCACACTCTGCTCGACGCGACTGTCGGTGTGTTCCACGAGAGTCCACGCCACACGTCGGACGAATCCGTGACTGGCGTTGCCCCGCGAAGGCTCGGTGATCTCCAACCGATGCTCGACGCCTTCGAACGTGAACGTGCCGTCGGCCGTTCGATTGGGCCACGGGGCCAACACCAGTCCCGCCGACAACGGCGGCTTCGAACCCGCCTCCCACGTCTCGGTCAGCGGGGCGCCGTCGTACTCGAGCACCCGAAGGCCCGCTCCGACGGCAGCGATGTCTGCCCGATACTTGCCACTCGTCAACGAATACGTCTGCGCGTCAGCCATGGGTGCCATTCTTTACCACCGCACCCACGCGATACCGGATGAATGCAGGAAGAGCCAGCGCGGCGATCGACACCCCGATGACGACCAGCACTCCACCGCCTGCCGCTGCGGCCGCGGTACCGACGGACGCGGCCGCCGCGCCGTGCAGCACGTCGCCGACGCGCGGACCACCGGCGACCACGACGATGAAGACACCCTGCAGGCGACCACGCATCTCGTCGGTGGCGACCTGCTGCAACATCGTGCTGCGGAAGGCTGCGGAGATCATGTCGGCTCCGCCGCCGAGGGCGAGGAACGCCAGTGCGAACCACAGGGCGACGGTGGTGGCCCCGTCGGTCGCCGCGCCTACGGCCAGACCGAAGCCGATCATCGCCGCGCCCCACACGACGATGCAGATCAGCACCGCCAGACCCTGCCGTCGTACTCGGGGCAGCCAGCCGGAGAACACGCCACCGACCACCGCGCCCGCGGACATCGCGGCGAACAGCATGCCCAACACCGGACCGCCCGACGCCGGATCGCCGAAGCTCTCGTGCGCGATCTGCGGGAAGAGCGCACGGGGCATACCGAACACCATCGCGATGATGTCGACGACGAACGAGGCCAGCAACACCTTCTGCGTCGCGAGGTAGGCGAAACCGTCGAACACCGAACGCAACCCGGCTCGCTGACCCGACTTCGCCGGCGGAATTCCCGGTAGCCGAATCACGGCCCACAGTGTGGCGAACAGCGCGATGGTGTCGATCAGATAGAGGGTCTCGAGCCCGATGTAGTAGATGAGGATGCCGGCACTGAGCGGACCGGCGATAGCGCCGAAGTTCATCACCGTCATGTTCAGCGAGTTCGCGGCAGGCAACTGCTCGGCAGGCAGGATTCGCGGGAGAATCGCGCTGCGCGTCGGCTGATTCACCGCGAAGAATGCCTGCTGAACGGCCAACAGCACCAGGATGATCCACACGTTGTTCAGGTCGAGGAACGCCTGCAGCCAGAACAGCGCCGACGTTCCGATCAGACCGCAGGTGGTGATCATCAACAGAGTGCGGCGATCCATCACATCGGCCAGCGCCCCGCCCCACAGACCGAACACGATGAGCGGCACCAGCGCGAACACGCCGGTGAGGCCCACGTAGGCCGAGCTCAGCGTGATCTGGAAAACCTGTTGCGGCACAGCGACGATGGACAGCTGCGCCCCGATGACGGTGACGATGTTCGCCAACCACAACCGCTTGTAGGCCGGGGTCTTCAGCGGAGTGGTATCGGCGAGAATGCCGCGCAATCCGCTCACGGCTGCAGACGCTCGATCACACCGCTTGCCACCGTCAGACGAATTCGGTTGTGCATGCGGCTCGTTCGGCCCTGCCAGAATTCGACGGTCTCCGGTCGGACACGGAAACCGCCCCAGTTCGGCGGAACCGGCACCTCGATTCCGTCGAACGTCGCGGTCACCTCGGCCAGTCGCGCCGCCAGATCCTGCCGCGAGCCGACGGGACGCGACTGCTCGGACGCCCATGCTCCCAACTGGGAGCCGCGGGGCCGCGTGCGCCAATACGCCTCGGTGGTCTCGGCGTCGACCTTAACCACCGGGCCGCGAACAGTGAGCTGGCGGGCAATTCCGATCCACGGGAAGGTGATCGACGCATACGGTGTCGCGGTGAGCGCACGGCCCTTGTCCGAGTCGTAGTTGGTGTAGAACACCACCCCGTCTGCGTCGAAGTCCTTGCACAACACGGTGCGGGTGGCGGGTCTACCGGCCTCGTCGACCGTCCCCAACACGATGGCGTTGGGCTCGGGCAGATTCGCGGCCATCGCGTCGGACAACCACTGCTCCGCCAGCGCACACCACCCGCCCGCCAGAGCATCGACGTCGAGGTCCTCGGGCTCTCCGTAGTCCACCCGCATGTTCGCCAGGCGCTGTTCATCTGCAGACACAAGCCCAGACGCTACTCCCGCGTAGAACCCGGCTATGGTTCTGACGAAGTACGCCCGGATGCGGCGCAGAGCCGGGTGCAGTTGCGACGAGGGAGTCCACAGGCCATGGCTGTTCAACGAGTTCCCGAGGATTTCGTCTCCGGTCTCGAAGGTGTCGTCGCGTTCACCTCCGACATCGCCGAACCCGACAAGGACGGTGGCGCACTGCGCTACCGCGGCGTCGACATCGAAGAACTCGTCGCACAGAACGTCACGTTCGGTGACGTCTGGGCCCTGCTCGTCGACGGCGCATTCGGCCGTGGCCTCCCCCCGGCCGAACCCTTCCCGCTGCCGATCCACACCGGCGACGTCCGCGTCGACGTCCAAGCCGGCCTGGCGATGCTCGCACCCATCTGGGGCTACCAACCCCTGCTCGACATCGACGACACCACCGCCCGCGACAACCTCGCCCGCGCCTCGGTGATGGCCCTGTCCTACGTCGCCCAATCCGCGCGCGGTATCTACCAGCCCGCCGTCCCGCAGACCCGCATCGACCAAGCCGCGACCGTCACCGAACGATTCATGGTGCGCTGGAAAGGCGAACCCGACCCCGCTCACGTCGCTGCCATCGACGCCTACTGGGTCTCGGCCGCCGAACACGGCATGAACGCCTCAACCTTCACCGCCCGCGTCATCGCCTCCACCGGAGCCGACGTCGCCGCGTGCCTGTCCGGTGCCATCGGCGCGATGTCCGGGCCCCTGCACGGCGGCGCACCCGCCCGCGTCCTGCCGATGATCGAACAGGTCGAGAGAACTGGTGACGCGCGCGCGTTGATCACCGGCATCCTGGACCGCAAAGAAAAGCTCATGGGCTTCGGGCACCGCGTCTACCGCGCCGAGGACCCCCGCGCCCGCGTGCTGCGCGCCACCGCCAAGAGACTGAACGCACCGCGCTACGAGGTCGCCGCCGCACTCGAACAAGCCGCGTTGACCGAACTGCGCGAACGCCGCCCCGATCGCGCCATCGAGACCAACGTCGAATTCTGGGCCGCGGTGATCCTCGACTTCGCCGAGGTGCCCGCGCACATGATGCCCGCGATGTTCACCTGTGGACGTACCGCGGGCTGGTGCGCACACATCCTGGAACAGAAGCGCCTGGGCAAGCTCGTCCGACCGGCCGCCCTCTACACCGGCCCCGAACCCCGCACCCCCGAGTCCGTCGACGGCTGGGACCTGATCCGGTAGTCGACGGTGTCATGACACCCGACTAGCCTGTGGAGGCCATATTCCATCGACGCTAGGACGCGCTACTCCATGGCCGATTTGCCGATCATTCCCGCCGATCTCCTGCCCGCCGACGGACGCTTCGGTTGCGGCCCGTCCAAGGTTCGCCCCGAGCAGCTGCAGTCCCTGGTCGACGTCGGCGCTTCCGTGTTCGGCACCAGCCACCGTCAGAAGCCCGTCAAGGACGTCGTCGGACGCGTGCGCAGTGGCCTGAAGGATCTGTTCTCGCTGCCCGAGGGCTACGAGGTCGTCCTCGGCAACGGTGGCACCACCGCGTTCTGGGACGCTGCTGCCTTCGGCCTCATTCGCGAGAAGTCGCTGCACCTGACCAACGGCGAGTTCAGCTCGAAGTTCGCCTCGGTGGCCAAGAACAACCCGTTCATCGGTGATCCGATCGTCGTCAAGGCCGAGCCGGGCAGTGCGCCCGAGCCCACCTCCGATCCCTCCGTCGACCTCATCGGTTGGGCGCACAACGAGACCTCGACGGGCGTGGCCATCCCGGTCAGCCGTCCGGCCGGCTCCGAGAACGCCCTCATCGCGATCGACGCCACCTCCGGTGCAGGCGGTCTGCCGGTGAACGTCGCCGACTCGGACGTCTACTACTTCGCTCCGCAGAAGTGCTTCGCCGCCGACGGTGGCCTGTGGATCGCGCTGATGAGCCCGGCCGCGCTCGAGCGCGTCAGCGAGATCGCTGCCACGGATCGGTGGGTCCCGGACTTCCTGTCGCTGCCGATCGCCGTCGACAACAGCAGCAAGAACCAGACGTACAACACCCCGGCCGTGGCTACCCTGCTGCTCTTCGCCGACCAGATCGAATGGCTCAACTCGCAGGGCGGCCTCGATTGGGCCACCAAGCGCACCGCCGATTCGTCCTCACGCCTGTACGACTGGGCCGAGAAGAGCGAATTCGCGACGCCGTTCGTGACGAACCCGGATCACCGCAGCCAGGTCGTCGGCACCATCGACTTCGACGAGAAGGTCGACGCAGCTCAGGTCGCCAAGATCCTGCGCGCCAACGGCGTCGTCGACACCGAGCCGTACCGTAAGCTCGGCCGCAACCAGCTGCGTGTCGGTATGTTCCCCGCAATCGAGCCGGACGACATCACCGCACTGACCACGAGCATCGACTGGGTCGTGTCCACGCTGAGCTGATTACCAGCAAGCTCACAGCTACAGCGCTCCCTTCGCGGCATACACTTGCTATCAAGTAAGCAAGCGTAACGACCGCGGAGGGAGTGCTCGTGTGTACAGGCTCCTGACATTCGCGCTACGGATTCGGGTGACTCTGGTGTACTGCGCGCTCGCGGCAGCGGGAATTATCGCGCTGGGCCAGATCGGCCCGCACGATCGCTGGCACGTACTGCACGCGGCGAGCACCAATCTGCACAATCTGACCGACGGCCACCTCGCCACCCTCGTCACGAGCGTCTTTCTCACCGAAGGACGGGTGAACTGGTTGTGGTTGGCCGCGGTCGCCCTGTTGTTCGCCGTCGCCGAGTGGGTCTCCGGTTGGCGACGCTTTCTGCTGACCTTCAGCGCCGGACACCTCGGTGCGACGGCATTGGTGGCCACGGGCCTGCTCATCGGCATTCACAACGACTGGCTCGCGGACTCGTTGGCGATGGCCGTCGACGTCGGCGTCAGCTACGCAGCAGCCGCGGTCGGAGGATCGATGATCAGGTATCTGCCGATGCCGTGGCGTGCGGGCTGGGCCGCCCTGTGGATCGGCGTCGTCGCCTTCAGTGGAGTGTCGGACCCGTCCTTCACCGCCGTCGGCCACGCGATTGCCCTGACCATCGGCCTCGGCCTGGGTGCCCTCTACCTTCGCAGGGACGCATCGACGTTGTCGCACAAAGCAATTGATGGAACATCGACCGAATGGGTGCGGCCGAGCCCGCAGCTGTCTACCCTCTGATAGGGAAACGATCGTCGGCAGAAGCGATGCGTGTCGAACACCCGCCGAATACGGCAGGTGAACTAGGCTCGAATTCGACGGTATCGCGAGCCGGCGCGATGAGGAGGTCAAGGTGCGAGACTTACGTGTGGTGGGTCTCGAGGCCGACGGAAAGTTCGTCGTGTGCGCAGATCCCAAGACCGGCGACAGATTCCGGCTTCCAGCCGACGACAAACTCCGCGCGGCCTCACGCGGCGACATCGCTCGACTAGGACAGATTGAGATCGAAATGGACAGCTTGCTTCGGCCGAAGGAAATTCAGGCCCGTATTCGCAGCGGAGCGACCATCGAACAGGTTGCCGCCGACTCCGGAATGGCCATCAGCCGCGTCGAGGTGTTCGCTCACCCGGTGTTGCTCGAACGCTCGCAGGCCGCGTCGATGGCCCAGTCCGGTCATCCACTGCGCCACGACGGTCCGGCCGTGCAGACCCTGCTCGAGATCGTCACCCTCGCTTTCCGCGCTCGCGGCCACAACCTCGACGACGCGACGTGGGACGCCTGGCGCGACGAGGACAACAAGTGGGTCGCACAGCTGAAGTGGCAGGCCGGCCGCACCACCAACAAGGCGCACTGGCAGTTCCTGCCCGACGGCCACGGCGGCACCATCGCGCCGCTCGACGACACCGCACACGAACTGATCGATCCAGACTTCGGACGTCAGCTGCGCGGTCTGGCACCGGTCCGCGCACTCACGTCCTCCGAGGACCTCGGCGACGACGAGGCCTCGCAGCAGAGCTTCGACGAGTACTACGGCACCACCGCCGACAGCGAGATCGACGCCGAGACCATCGAGGTCGAGGTGGACGATGCGCCTGCTCCCGAGCCCGAGCAGCCGCGCGAACCGGTGGCCAGGGAGCCCAGGCCCGCACCCAAGCCTGCCGCCGGTCACACCAGTGGCAAGGACAAGCGCGGCAAGCCGGCCATGCCGTCGTGGGAGGACGTCCTGCTCGGAGTTCGCAGCAGCGGCCACAACTGAGTTCCGATGTGACCGATGTGCCGCGCGGTGCAGAACCGCCGACGCTCACACCGTAGGCTTCCCAGGAAGTAACGGAGAGAGAGGTGCCGGTAGTGGGGGCCAAAGCATCAACGATCTGGTACGTGGACGCACCGGATCCCATTTCTGTACTCCGAGAGGCCAACACCTCGGACTGGAATGCTGCGACCGCACTCGTCGGACGTCTGTACCCCCACCTGACGGCAGTGCCCCTCGGACAGGGCCCGATATCGACCTCGGCAGGCGTGGACGACGATCACGTCTTCATCGGTTGCTACCCGGGCGTCACCGTGGTCTGCGGATCCAATCTCGCGGTGCCCACACCGTCGACGCTTCCCGAATCCTTCACTCGCCCTCTGGCGTCCGAGCACACCTACCTCGTCGCCTCGGATCCCCAACACGCCTGGGGTGCGTTCGCGTACTGGGAGCGCGGTGAATTCCGCCGATCCTTCAGCGCCACTCCGGTGTACATCTACGAGGACGCGGGCCTGCCACTGGTGTGGGAGCGGTCGTTCTGGGCCGGTGAGCACCCGCTGATCTATCCACCCGGAGTGATGCCGGATCCGCAATCGCTGCCGTTCCACCCGCAGGAATTCGCCGAGGCCGCCAACGCCGAGTGGCTCGGATTCCGCTACACCGGCGCACCGCACGCGGACGAATTCGATCCGAACACCCTGCCGGTCTGCGGCTTCACGATGTACGTTCCGGGGCAGGAGCCACCGCCACCGAACCAGCAGAGCCGAAGCTCGAACGGCCGTGGCGCACAGGAACCGATGCCCGACGCCCCCGAGGAACAGGCACCGCGACCGAAGAAGCGTTGGTTCTCGCGCAAATAGTGGCTCGGGTGGGCACAGTTGCACGCAACCACCGCTGATCGCCGGGTTTCCGCCGATCGTCGACGGTAGTGCGCAACTCTGCCCGCTGTCGGAGACCGACGAAGAAGACGACTGTCAGAACGCCAGCGCCGCCAGTGCCACGAAGCTCAGAATGGAACCGATTCCGGCTCCGTACACGGCCCAGCGCCACACCGGTATCGCGAGCCACCGCATGACCGTCGGTGCCGCACCCGCGACGACGATCATGTTCAGACCGATCGCCAGCAGCGGGTGAATTCTGGCCAGTTCCAGACCGAAAGCCGTCAGTGCCACACTCACCAGCGCCGCCGAGATCACGGCGATCGGGATTCCGGTCCAGCGGACGCCCGGGTCGTGGTCGTTCACGTCAGGCGCACACGTTCGTAGAACCCCATCGCAGCGGCCGTCGCCACATTGAGTGAATCGGTGCCGGGTGCCATCGGGATACGAGCGCGAATGTCCGTGGCACGCATGGCATGTTCGGTCAGACCCGGTCCCTCCGCGCCGAGCAACAACGCCACCTTCTCCCCCGTCATCGCCGCCGCAAGCGACACCGCCGACGGATTGGGTGTCAGCGAGATCAGCTGAAAACCGTGCGCGCGAACGCGATCGAGACCGCGCGGCCACTCGGGCACCTTGGCGAACGGCACCCGCAGCACATGCCCCATCGATACCCGCACCGACCGTCGATAGAGCGGATCAGCGCACGCGGCCCCGAACAGCACTGCATCCACCCCGAGACCGGCCGCGTTGCGGAACATCGACCCGAGATTCTCGTGGTCGTTGACGCCCTCGAGGATCGCCACCGTCTTCGCGTCGGCCAACACCTCGTCCAGATCGAGAGCCGGTGGCCTGTTCGCCGCTGCCAGCACGCCGCGATTGAGATGGAATCCGACGACCTCGGCCATCACCTCCGCCGATGTCCGATAGAACGGGACGTCGGAATCTGCCAGATCGTCGCGCAAGGTGTCGAGCCGTCGATCCACGCCCAGCAGGCTGATCATCGGGAAGCGCGAGGTCAGCAGGCGCTGCGCGACCAACACTCCCTCGGCGATCACCAATCCCTTGCCCTCGGGTAGGTCGGGTCGCCGATCCGAGGAGTTGAGATCGCGAAAATCGTCCAGTCGCGGGTCCGATGGGTCGTCGATATCGATTACATGCACCACGCGCTCATCTTGTCACCCGGCCGATTTCGAGAGTCCGTCGGCGAAGGCCTACTTCTGTATGGCAGATTCTTCGGGTCGTTCCGCGGGCTCCACTCCTGTATGGAAAAGTAAAGAGCGATGACTACCGACGAATCGATCACCATCCGCACAGCCACCGACGACGACTGGGATGCCGTCGCGCTGCTCGACGCCCACGCATTCGGCGAGCACCAGAACGCCGAGGACCTGGCCGAGACACAGATCCTGACCCAGTCCGAGCACGTGTACCTGGCGTGGGACGGCGAGACCCCGGTGGGTGTGGCCATGCACTTCCCGATGTCGGTCACCGTTCCCGGTGGTGCGCAGGTCGAGGCGTCCGGAGTCTCCTGGGTGTCGGTCGCACCGACGCATCGTCGACGCGGCATCCTGCGATCGATGTTCACCCAGCAGCACCGCGCACTGAACGACGCCGGCGCACCCCTCTCCCTGCTCACGGCCAGCGAGGCGACGATCTACGGACGCTTCGGGTACGGGCCGGTGACCGAGGAGATCAGCGTCTCGATCGACCGACGATTCGCGCAGTTCCGCAAGGACGCTCCCCCGGCAACCGGTGTGCGGCTGATCGAGTCGGCCGAGGCCGCCGGACTGCTCCCCGACATCTACCACCGGTGGCAGCAGCAGACCGCAGGCGCGCAGCCCAAGCCGCCGATCCGCTGGGAGCGGTTCTTCGCCGACCGCGAGAACCGACGCGGCGGACTGACGGCTCTGTTCTTCATCGTCCACCCCGACGGCTATGTCGCCTACCGACGCGGACGCAACCCGAGCCGAGTGGTGGTGGAGGAATTCATCGCGGTGACCGACGACGCGTACGCCGCGTTGTGGCAGATACTCGTCGGAGTGGACCTGGTCGACACCATCGAGGTACGGCAGGCCCGAGACGAAGTACTGCCGTTCCTGCTGACCAACAATCGGCTACCGAAAGTCACGGCTCACCACGACGCACTGTGGGGCCGCATCATGCACGTCGAGGCAGCGCTCGAGGCGCGTACCTACGCGCTCGACACCTCGCTGGTCATCGCGGTGCGGGATCCCTTCCTCGATGCGGGCGGCACCTACTCACTGACCGTGACCGACGGTCGTGCGACCTGCACCCGGGTGGAGTCCGAACCGGACATCGAACTCGACATCGACGTGCTCGCGAGCATCTACTTCGGCACCCATCGAGCCCGCTTGTTCGCCGCGGCCAACCGCCTCACCGCACGCAACGAGGAATCTCTGCATGCGCTGGATCTGACGTTCGGAACAGCGCGCCCGGCCGTCATGGGTTGGGGTTTCTAGAGCCGGCTGTTCGGCGCATCCAGCGCGGTGGCCGAGCCACCTCGCATCCGGAGGGCGGCACCCAGCGTCACCGCGAGCAGCACCGTCAGGTAGACGATGAAGTCGACACTGCCGTGGCTGCTGGTGGCGTGGTAGATCAACGGTGCCGTGCCTCCGAAGAGGGAGTTCGCCACGGCATACCCGAAGCCGACGCCCAACGCACGAATGTGCGCGGGGAACACTTCGGTTTTGGCAATGCCGTTCACCGACAGGTAGCACGTGAGGACGAGGAACGCGCACACCAGGATGGCGAAGACCGCAGGCGGAGACGTCACCCGGGTGGTCGCCAGCACCAGTGCTCCGGTCGCCGGTATCCCCAGCGCCCCGAACGCGACGAGAAGGGGCTTTCTTCCGATGCGGTCGCTCAGTGCGCCGGCGACCGGCTGCAGCACCATCAACACCACGAAGGCCGCGAGCACGAGCCCGGTCGCGACGAGCTCTCCCCTGGTGCCGTCCGCAGCGAAGAACGTCTCGCGAACGATCGAGGGAACCGTGACCGTGTAGGTGTAGAACGCCGCACTCCCTCCCGCGGTCAGCAAGAACACCCACACCAAAGGACGCCGGTGATCGCGAAACAACGCCCCCATCGTGGCGTCTCGGTCCGCCCGGGGCGCTCCCGGTTCACGGGGCGCGCGATCGAGTCCACGCGCCCACCACAGCGATGCGAGGCCCGCCGCACCTCCCGCGGCGAACGCGAGGCGAAAACCCCATTCGGAGATTGCCGCGCGGTCCGTGCTCGCGAGGAGCACGAGTAGACACGTCTGTGCGAGCACGAGGCCGCCGACGATGGTCGCGGCCTGGAACGAGGCGAAGAATCCGCGATGCCCTCGCGTGCCCGATTCGGAGAGCAGCACCGTCGCCGCCGCGTACTCGCCGCCGGTGGCGATGCCTTGGACGATGCTCACGACCGCGAGGATCACCGCGGCCCAGGCGCCGATGTCGTGGACGGTGGGAGTGACCGCCAGAGCGACCGATCCGGCCGACATCAGCGTGACCGCAGCGACGAGCGCGAACTGTCGGCCTCGCACGTCCGCGAGCCTGCCGAACAGCCACGAACCGAGCGGTCGGACGACGAAGGTCAGTGCGAAGAGTCCGTAGACGTACACGAGCGAATTGGTCGAGGCCGGATCGAAGAACTCGGTCCGAAAATACGGCGCGAAGGTCGCGTAGAGGTAGAGGTTGAACCACTGCACGAGGTTCGGCACCGAACCCGCCAGAATGACGCGGACCTGCCTACGACGGTCGGAGCTCGCCGACTCGGTGCGATTCACGTGCTGAAAGTACCCGAATACCTGGCACACAGGGAGCAGTCGGAAAGCACATGACTTTTGTCATGGCTACACCGTGACGGTGTCACCTCAGGTCATGATGCGCTGCACTGTTTTCGGTGGTTCGGGCGCAGCAGACTCGTAGTCATGAAGCAACCAGACGAAGGAAACCTGTTCACCGATCTGATGGAGCTCGGACCGGCTCCGACGATGGCGCGTGAGATCGTCGTCATCGTCATCAGTCTCGCGATCATCGCCGTGCTGTTCGCGATCGTCGGCGCATCACTTCCGGCGTTCGTCGCACTCGGCGTCATCGTCGCGTTCATGGGCGTGCGGTTCGTCATCGGACTCCGCCACTGGGAGAAGCAATCATGACCATCATCGAAGTCGATGGCATGACTCGCCGCTACGGCTCGGGCAAGAACGCTTTCGAGGCCGTCAAGGCGCTCGATCTGAAGGTCGCCGAGGGTGAGCTGTTCGGCCTGCTCGGCACCAACGGTGCCGGCAAGACGTCCACTCTCGAAGTCATTCAAGGACTTTCACGGCCGAGTGAAGGCACGGTGCGGATTCTGGGAATGGATCCGGTGTCCGATCGCCGCAAAGTTCGACCGTCTCTTGGCATCATGCTGCAGAAAGGCGGCCTGCCCCAGGATCTGACCACCGCGGAGAGCCTGCGGATGTGGGCGGGCACGTGCAGCAATCCACTGCCGGTGGACGAGGTGCTGGGGCGAGTCGACTTGGCCGACCGCGCCGATACCCGGGTGAAGCTTCTCTCGGGCGGCGAGCAACGCAGACTGGATCTGGCGTGCGCCATCATCAGCCGTCCTCGAGTGCTGTTCCTGGACGAGCCCACCACCGGTCTCGATCCCGAAAGTCGCCGCAACACATGGCGGCTGATTCAAGAGCTGAAGAATTCCGGCGTGACGATCATGTTGACGACGCACTACCTGGACGAGGCCGAGTCGCTGTGCGATCGACTCGCGATCATGCACCGCGGCAGGGTCGTTCGCAGTGGAACGGTCGACGAGGTGGTCGCGGACCATCCGGCGAAGATCGAACTGCAGGCCCCCGGTACCGCGCTGCCGACACTGCCCGGTACCGCCATCGACGTCTCGGGAGACACCATCTCGATCCAGACGTCCTCGGTACAGGACACGCTCACCGACCTGCTCGTGTGGGCCCGCACCAACGGGGTCACCCTGCACGGACTCGACGCCCGAGCGGCATCACTCGAAACCGTATTCCTCTCCATCGCAGACGAATTCGACAATCCAGACTTCACAGACCAGAAGGTGATGAGCGCATGAGCACGATGACCGCACTGTCACGAGCAGAGTTCACCCTCCTCGGACGCAACCGAGTACTGCTGTTCAACGCGATCGTCATGCCGTTGATCGTCCCCATCGCGCTGCTGATCGTCGGCAGCCGGGGTGACGCCGGGCTGCAAGACGCAGGCGTCGCCAGTGCGTTGGAGATCTTCGCACTGTTCCTGCTGGTTCTCTTGGTCTTCTACAACATGCTCTCGGTCTACGCCACGCGTCGAGACGAGTTGGTACTCAAGCGGCTTCGCACCGGAGAGAGCTCGGACCTACAGATTCTGATGGGACCGGCGATACCTTCACTGGTGCTCACCGTCGCACTGGGTCTGATCGTCGGAGCTGTGGTGGTGGCCTTCGGTGGGCCGGTTCCCATCAACGTACTGCTCGTCGCCGTGGCCCTACTCGGAGGTGCTGCGCTGTTCGCCGCACTGGCGCTGATCACCTCGGCCTTCACTCGCAACGCGGAAGCGGCACAGATCACCAGCCTGCCGGTCATCCTGATCGCCATGGTCGGCTCGTCCGCGCTGCGCGGCGTTCTCCCGGATTCGTTCAGCAGGGTGATCGAGCTGACCCCGATGGCCGCGGTCTCGGACCTGCTGAACCTGGGCTGGTTCGGCACCACCACGCCCGGCGACGCGTCCATCGGCTTCGCTGCCACCTTCACCGAAGCCGGAATGCCGCTGCTGGTGATGCTCGCGTGGATCGTCGGCAGCCTCCTGATCGCCCGCACGCACTTCCGTTGGGAACCGCGGTCCTAGATCACACCCTTTCGTCGACCGTCTGCAAGGCTGGAGATCATGAAGTTGCACCAGTACCTCAATCCACTGCACGGCTGGAACGACAGCAGTGCAGTGGACAAGGTGCGCGTCTACACCCGCCAGTCCTTCCTGCTCATCACCGTCGGTGTTGCCGTCGGAGCGATGCTGACATCTCTGCAGTACGACGACTATCTGTCGATGGCAGCGACTGCTGTCTGCGCCGCCGCCGCTTTTGTGGTGGTGCAGCGCACCCCCGCGCTCGGCGGTGAGTCGACGGCCAGCCCACGAATTCCGTTGGCGATCACGGCAGTCGCCGCCGTGGTGCTGGTTGCCGGCGGGACCACGAGCAACGCACTGTGGGCCGCCGTACTCGTCACCACTGCGGTCGCGACCCTGATTCCGTTGCGATGGTCCCTGGCGGCGGCTGTGGCCGCTGCTGCGATCGCGGCGGCTGTGGGAACCCCGGCAGTGGAAACTCTGATACTCGGCATCTTCATCGCCTTCATGGCGTTCACCGTGCAACTGTCGGCGTGGTTGCTGCGCATCGTCACCGAACTCGACGCCACTCGCGACGCTGCTGCCGCACTCTCGGTTGCCGAGGAGCGTCTGCGATTCTCGCGAGATCTGCACGACGTCGTCGGGCGCGCACTCTCGGCAATAGCCGTCAAGAGCGAACTCGCCGCGACGCTGGCTCGCCGGGGTGACGATCGAGCGGCGGGCCAGATGGACGAGGTTCGCCTGCTGGCCCAGGAATCCATGGCCGACGCCCGAAAGCTGGTTCGCGGCTATCGATCGGTCGATGTGGCATCGGAACTCGACGGAGCTCGATCGCTGCTGTCCGCCGCAGGTATCTCCACCGAACTGGTCGGCGAGACATCGGTTCTGTCCGAGCGCGCGGCCGAGGCGGCCGCCTGGGTGGTCCGCGAGGGAGTGACGAACATTCTGCGCCACTCCGCTGCCACTTATTGCCGGATCGAGCTGACCGACAACAGCATTCGCCTGACCAACGACCATCCCAGTGCTTCGTCCGGCCGCGACGACGGCACGGGACTGAGCGGGTTGCGGGAACGATTGGTCGCGGTCGGAGGCACCCTGAACACGGAGAAGACCTCCGAGGAATTCACCCTCACCGCGGCGCTACCGATCGAGAACCCAAGGCAGGAGTCGAGCCTGCGGAACGACCCGACAAGGACAACATCATGATTCGAGTTCTACTGGCCGACGACGAGAATCTCATTCGTTCGGCGCTTGCGACCATGCTCGATCTGGAGGACGACATCGAGATCGTCGGGCAGGCCGACTCCGGCGAAAAGGCGTTGACCGTCTCGGCCTCTCTCGCCCCCGATGTCGCCGTGTTGGACCTGCAGATGGGCGGGATCGACGGTATCGAGACGGCCCAGAAGATCGCCGAGATGCTGCCCACCTGCGCGTCGATCATCGTCACCAGTCACGGCAGGCCGGGCTATCTGAAGAAGGCGCTCGAAGCGGGTGTGCGCGGATTTCTGCCGAAGACGACCTCGGCGGCGACCCTGGCCGAGGTGGTGCGCACCGTGCACGGCGGCGGGCGCTACGTCGACCCCACGCTGGCCGCGGAAGCCATCGGAGCCGGAGACTCGCCGCTCACTCCGCGCGAGGCCGATGTGCTCGAGTTCGCCGCCGACGGCGCGTCGATCGCGGAGATCGCACGGCGGGCCCATCTTTCGCCCGGCACCACCCGCAACTACCTGTCCGCTGCCGCGGCGAAACTGGGTGCAGCGAACCGACACGAGGCCTGCGCTCTCGCTCGACGCCACGGCTGGATCTGACCCACCGTCACACCTTTGTGCTCACGGCGACGGTATCGAGGGTGGGGAGCCGGTGACCGTCGGCGGGCGGTACCACGGTGATCCGCAAATTGTTGTGCCGCAGTAGATACACCGCCGCGAAGAGGCCGGTCGCCAGAGAGATGGCCCCACCGAACAGCAACGGTGCCCGCGGATCCAAGGCGTCGGCGAGCCAACCGAGAACCGGACTGCCCAGCGGAGTACCGCCGAGGAAGCACAGCATGTAGATGCCCATCACGCGTCCGCGCATGTCGGACGGCACCGACATCTGCAGAATGTTCATCGCCGACGTCGTGAACGTCAGTGTCAGGGCACCGGTGGGAATCAGCAACAGTGCCACGAGCAGATAGTTGGGCATCAATCCGACGATCAGCTCGAAGGCTCCGAATGCGATGACGGCACCGATGAACAGCCGCAGGCGCGGCGCGCTCGCCCGCCGCGCAGCCAGAGTCGCTCCGGCCAGCGTGCCCACTGCCAGGGTTGTCGAGAGCAGACCGTAGGCGTCTGCTCCGCTCCCGAACGTGTTGCGCGCCAACACCGACAGACTCAGCGGAAAGTTGAGGCCGAACGTCGAGACCATGAAGACCGTGGCCAGCAGGACTCGTAGGTCACCGCGCCCCCAGACGTACCGAAATCCCTCCCGCACCTGCCCTTTGGCGCGTGGGGCCGGTTCGACGCGGAAGAGCTGACCGACGTTCATCGCCACGAGTGCACCGAACACCGCCGCGAACGACACGGCATTGATGAGAAACACCCAGCCGGTGCCGACGAGGGTGATGAGCACTCCGGACACGGCAGGCCCGACGATGCGCGCCATGTTGAAGGTCATCGAGTTCAGCGCGATCGCATTGGCGAGGGTCTCTTTGCCGACCATCTCGATGGTGAACGATTGTCGCACCGGAGCATCGATCGCGGACGAGCAGCCGAGGATGAATGCGATGACGTAGACGTGCCACAGCTCGACCATCCCTCCGACGTCGAGCACGCCGAGCACCAGACCGCACACCGCGGCGAAGACCTGGGTGATCATGAGTAGCTTGCGCTTGTCGTAGCGGTCTGCCAGGACCCCACCCCAGACCGAGAGGAACAGTGTCGGCCCGAACTGCAGGGCCATGACGATGCCGACGGCGAAGCCGTTGCCGCCGGACAGCGTCAGAACGAGCCAGTCCTGGGCAACCCGCTGCATCCACGTGCCGACCAACGAAACGATCTGCCCCGACGCCCACAATCGGTAGTTGTGAGTCTTCAGGGCGGCGAACATCGTCGAGCTGGAGGTACGGGAAGCAGGGGCCACCATTCAGATAATAACCCTAGGTAACTACTCGGAGTCGCTCACGAGGGCCCCGATGATCGTCACCGCATCACGGAGTGTGTCGAGCTGCTCGGGTCCGAGGCCTGCGAGCTGCGCGGTCATCCACGCTTCGCGGGCACTGGCCTCGTCGGCGATCAGCTCTCGACCGGCCGGTGAGAGCGAGACGATCACCTGCCGCCCGTCGGTGGGATGTGGGGTGCGCGCCACCAGACCGAGTTCGGCCAACGATGCGATCACCCGCGTCATCGACGGCGGCTGGACCTTCTCTCGCGCGGCCAATGCACCCGGCGTCATATCGCCCTCCCGACTCAGCGTGGCCAGAGCCGACAGCTGAGTGAGCGAGACTTGCGAGTCCACTCGCCTACCCCGAAGGTGGCGAGTCAGCCTCACCACCGCAAGCGACAGATCGCTTGCCAATTCGCGATTATCTTTAACTACGTTTCCCGACGTCACAGCGCTGAGAATACGCCCTGGTACCGACCCCGCATCATGTAACCGCCTCGGTGATGGGTCCGACTGCGAAATATGCAACAAACAGCAGTGCAACGATCCACAACAGGGGGTGTACCGACTTCGCGCGGCCGGACCCGACCGCGAGTATCACCCAGGTGATGAAACCGACGCCGATCCCGTTGGCGATGGAGTAGGTGAAGGGCATCACCACGATGGTCAGGAACGCGGGAAGCGCGTAATCGAAGCGGCGGAAGTCGATGTCGAGAACCTGCCCGATCATCAGCGCACCCACCACGACCAGTGCCGGAGCAGCCGCTTCGATCGGAACGACGGCCGTGAGCGGGGTGAAGAACATGGCCAACAGGAAGAGCAATCCGGTCACGACGTTGGCCAGCCCGGTACGCGCACCCTCGGCGATTCCGGAAGCCGACTCGACGAACACGGTGTTCGACGACGCCGACGCGCCGCCTCCGACGATTGCTCCGGCCCCCTCGACGACCAGAGCCTTACCGATGTTCGGCAGCTTTCCGTCCTTGTCCAGTTTCGCTTCCTTGCCCAGCCCCGTCATCGTGCCCATCGCGTCGAAGAAGTTCGCGAGGACGAGCGTGAACACCAGCAGACTCGCAGCCAACACACCGATGCGGGTGAACGCTCCGAAGAGATCGACGTTGCCCACCAGAGACAGATCGGGCGACTGCACCAGCTGTGCAGGCAACTGCGGCACCGACAGATTCCACCCCTTGGGGTCGACACCGTTGGACGGACCCACATCGGTGACGGCCTCGACGATCGCCGCCAGCACCGTCGTGACCACGATGCCGATCAGCAGACCGCCGCGCACCTTGCGCACCACCAGCACGCCCATCAGCAACAACCCGAACACGAAGATCACCGTCGGCCACGACGCGATGGACCCGTCGATGCCGAGCCCGACGGGAACCGTCGTGCCCGCGGCGTCGGGGATCCGTCGCACGAAGCCGGAATCGACCAGACCGATGAAGGCGATGAACGCGCCGATGCCGGCGGCGATCGCCGCCTTGAGCTCGGCCGGGATCGCGTTGAACACCGCCGTGCGGAACCCGGTCACCGCCAGCAGCACGATGATGATGCCGTCGATGACGACGAGCCCCATCGCCTCCGGCCACGTCACCTGCGGTGCGATCGTCACGGCGAGCAGGGTGTTGATGCCCAGGCCCGCCGCGATGCCGAACGGGTAGTTGGCGATGATGCCGAAGGCGATGCTCATGAATCCGGCCACCAGCGCGGTCACGGCGGCAACCTGGGCGACCGGCAGGATGTTGCCGAGCACATCGGTCTTGGCGGCCGCGTCGTCGGCGGAGAAGCTGCCCAGAATCAGCGGATTGAGGACGACGATGTAGGCCATGGCCACGAAGGTGACCACGCCTCCTCGGACCTCGGATCCCACCGTCGAGCCTCGTTCGGTGATCTTGAAGTAGTTGTCGAGTAGCCGCGACGACAATTGCATGAGCGAACGATAAAGCACACCGCGAGACTTGGGGAAATATGGTGGCGTAGCGTGATTTTGTGACCGACCTCCCGCAGATCCCGCGCAGCCTCACCGATCCGGTGCCGGTGTTGGCCATCGGCATCCTCGGCTGGATCATCGCGCTCGTGGTGTTCACAGCGACCGGGGACCGCACCGACGATGCGCTCGCCACGTGTTGGTCCGGCATCGCGGTCGGTGCCGTAGGGTTCGGAATCTTCCTGATGCAGAGAGCGGCGTCACGTCGCGGAAGCAAAACCGCCCAACGCGGCCTCGATTGAGATCAGGATCACGTAAGCCCGGTCACCACACCGCCCCTGAGGTGGGCAAACTAACCCCTCAGCCGGTTGAGTAACACAAAGTTAACGTGGACCATGGGTTATGTCAGATAAAACAACCTCTTGATCCACGAAAGCCAGGCCATGAAGCTCGTCTCTCAGTACCGCAATCGCCGTAACCACGTCCGCTCGCTCCGCGCCCTCTACGCACGCGCCAACGCTGTCTCCAGCCCGGCCATGCGCGACGAGCTGCTCGTCATCGCCCAGCGCTCGGACTTCTCTCGCTGATCAGCCTGACGGCATAGATCCACCCCAGCCCCCACAGGGCACCGAACACCCAGCCGGCCAGCACGTCCGTGGTCCAGTGCGCACCCAGGTAGATCCGAGAGAATCCGATCAGCAGGGACGCGACCACAGGTAACACGAGCAGTACCGGCCGATGCAGCCACGGCGTGGACGATCGCAGCATCACAGCGATCGCCACCGTGGCAAGCACCATCGACATCATCGCGTGGCCGGACGGAAACGAATGGCTCGCAATATCCACCAGCCGCTCCGGAATCGGTGGCCGCTCCCGCGCGAACGCAAACTTGAGCGCATTCATCAGCCCCCACCCGGTGAGCATCGCTCCCGCGACCACCACGGCATCCGATCTGCGTCCGACGCGAAGCAACGCCACGACGACCACCGCGGACAGCAGAAACATCGATACCGTGTTTCCCACCGTGGTGATGATCCAGAACATCGTCGTGACCCACCCGACTCGATGCTCCACCATCCAGTCCAGGATCACACCGTCAAACCCCACGAGGTCGCTCCCAACTCTGCGAACAATGCACCGTTCCGTCGGCGGTCACCCACCACGGGACTGTTCGATCTCCACTGACAGCTCGCTCGCCGCTCACGTCGCCGGACAGCCGCACCACGAGTTCGCGATGCACCACCACCCCACCGGACGGCAGCGGCAATCCCATGACCGCACAGGCCGATACAGCCCCCGGTTCCCGGTCCCAGGAGCTGACCCGCCCGGTTCCGAGTACCTCGCCGCTGATCGCCTCCGACGCCGACCTGATGTCGAGCACGTCGGCCAGTACCGCGGCGGTGGCCATGTCCGAGAGCACTGCCACCTCCGGTGGTACGACGCTCGCCAGCCACGGGGCATCGATCACCAACGCATCCGACGCGTCCACGACTGCGCCGCCGAGGGTGCGGACACGATCCGGTGGGTCGATGTCCGACACGTCGATACGCCGCTCCGCCACAGCGGTGGCGATGAGTGTGTGGGTTCGCGCGATCACCGCAGGGGTCGGATTCCGTTGTGGATCCGACAGCGCTCGCAACAGAATTCGAGCAGTGTCGACGCTGTCACAGAACGACGCGCTCAGCACGGCGTGCAGCTCGTCGGCACGCGGATGATCCAGCGGATCGAGCAATCCGGCAAACGTCTCGTCGGACGGCGCTCGAAAACTGACCGGACGCCAATCATGCAGTCGCGCATGGTGCCCGATCCACCACGCGGTGTAGCCGTCACGATCGACCAGTGCCGCGTTGGTACTGGGATCGTCGAGCAACACGGTCAGCGCCTCGGACCAGGCATCCGATCGAACGAGGTCGAGATCTCGGACCGCGAGGAGCGTCTCCGGCTCCTCGGACAGACTCGACCACCACGCCGACTCGTCGTCGAGATCATGATCCGGCCCGGTCGGCAGTTCGTCACGCACCACCGAAAATCCCCACCCGACGCCCACTGCTCGCAGCGCCCGCTCACCGAACCTGTCCACCACCGCAGGCGCGAGCACACCGAACGGTGAATCCTGTATCAGCAGATCTGCCAACGGCGCTCCGGGAAGCAACAATTCGTCGGCGCTGCGCAATTCGCCCCCGTCGTCTTCGAGGGGCAGACCGCCGAGCCAACCGGGTAGTTCGCCCGCCTCTCCTGCCAACGCGAGCACGGCGGAGACCAGCCCGTCGACCTCCTCGCTCTCGTCCCAGTCGAGATCGTCCAGAGCCGCCTCGAGTGCCGGGTCGGTGAGCAGCTCGGTCGCAGTCGCCTCGCGGGCACCCAGCCGAGTCAGCAGCGGACTCACCGCATCCGGGTGCACCAGCCGGACCCAGGTGACCGCAGCCGAGGAATCGGAGCCGATCACCGTCGTCCGCGGGCCGGTCACCGTACGACCGTCTGCGAGCGGAACAGGCAGTGCAGCAAGCTCTTCCGCAGCCACACCGTCGACCACGAGTGGGGTCAACGCGTCGAACAGTCGCCGCCACCAACTCGGCTCGCGATCGAGCCCACCGACCATTTCCGCCAGCCTCGCCAACCCGATGCGGTGCACACCCACTGCCGCGAGCGCCGAGGCATACCGCGCACCCGACAGTGATGCGTCGACCGGATTCGGTACGACATCGACCAGCGCCGAGACGAGTTCCTCGGAGGTATCCGCGACGACGTTCGCTCGCTCGGGCACGAGGTCGCGTCCGTCCGCACCGGGAAGCCATGGCGCGCAGGACAATCGACGAAACACGAGTTCACGCAGTGCGCCGTCGACCTCACTGCGAGCGAATCCGACCTCGGGCACGAACGACACCCTGGATGCGGCAGGCAGCGAGGCCACGAAGTCCCCGTACCCGTGCGCTACCGCGTCGAACGAGACACCCGGTAACACGCGTCGCCGATCGGGTTGCATCGGCACATCGGCAATGACCAACGCGGGCAACGACAGTAGCTCGTCCGACCGAGTCGGAGCGCGCAGTACATCGGGCGGAGCGGGAACGGGCAGACCGTCGACAATCGGAGCGAGCCAGCGGGCAGCCGGGGTGGTGAACTGCCGCCAGGTTCGCGCACCGATCGTGATCTCGGAGGAATGGTCGTCCAATTCAGTTCTGCTGCAGTCGATCACGACGCCGTCGATCTCGATGGAGTTCAACGCGTCCAGTTCGAGCAGCAGGTCGACGGCCTCGTCCACAAAGCCTGCTGCGACAGAATCCGCCGCTACCTCGGCTCGCAATGTCAACACGATCTCGGTGTCGAAGCCGTCGGCGGGCGAATCTGCGACCGGCCATGCGAGCCGCAGCACCGGCACGCCGGTGTCGGGCAAAAGCAATCCTCGCTCGTCCAGCGCCTCGAGCGTGCGCCGTGCGCTGAACGCCACGCCACCGTTGCGCGAGCGCACCTCGATCTCGTCGGACACCGATCGCACGGCGGTGAACCCGACCCCGAATTGTCCGACGCCAGGATCCGTCGCCCCCTTGGCCGAAGCCCGCAGCGCGGTGAGGGCATGTACGCCCGAGACATCGAGCGCCGCACCGGAATTGGCGACATGCAGAGCGCCGAACCTATCGGTCCACACGGCCAGCCGGCCCGGGACGCCGGCGCGTTGCGCAGCATCCGCCGCATTCTGTGCCAGCTCGGTGAGCAGACGATCGCGGTAACCCCCGCGCACCAGATCGGACTCGGACGCCGAGTCCTCCCGAAGCCGGGTGGGAGAAGAGCCCCACGCCGCGAGAATAGACTCCCGCAACGACCCGGTGTCGAACGGGTCTATCAGCTCGGAGATGCCGAAGCTTCTTCCTGCGCAGCAACATCGGTGGTGCTCGACGCATCATCGGCGACGGGTTCGGCGTGGTCGGCCGCCACGACCTCGGCGGCCGCCGACTCTTCGGAGGCAGCCGACTCTTCCGGGGCAGCCGAAGCCTCTTCCGTCGTCTCGGCGGTGTCGGTGTTCTCGGCGGTGTCGCTTGTCTCGGTGACAGCAGCAGGCTCGACCGGAGCGACCGGCGAGGCGATGACGTCGAGTGCAGCGTCGTCGTACGGCTCGAATTGCGGCGATCCGGCTCCGGTGGGGAGTTCGGTGTCGGAGTGCGCTCCGCAGCCGTACTCGGCATGCACCACGTGTCCGTCGGCCGCGAACTCGTTGCCGCACACACCGAAAGCGGCGGACAGCGAGCCGGCGATGGGGAGGTAGAAGCCACACAGCCCGCAGGTCGACGGCGCGGCCTTGGCCATCTCGGTATCGGGACCGAAGTCGCCGTCGTGCCAACGCTGGGCGGCGTCGAGGCGTCCTTCGAGGCTGATGACCTTGGTTCGGCCGAGACCGATCTCGCCCGCCACCTCGTCGACGGCAGGGTCTCCGGATTCGACGTACCCGGGTACGAGCCGGGGATCGTCCTGGCGCGGAGACAGTAGATCACCGGGGCCCAGATCACCGGGACGGATGCGCTCGTCCCAGGGCACCCAGGACGGAGCCACGAGGGCATCGGGTCCCGGCAGCAGAACCAGCTCGCTGACCGTGGCGTGATCCGCGTCCTCCGGGGCGGCGACCACAACGGCCCACTGCCATCCGCGATACCCCTCGAGATCGCTGGCGAACCGGTGAGTGGCCGCACTGGCGTCTTCGGCGGTGACCCCGAGGTACTCGCCGATACCGCCCTCTCCCAGGTCGAGCAGAGCCTGCCGCGCGAGGTCCGCGGCATCGGCCAAGACGGGGCGGATGGAATCGAGCTCTGGAGAAGATACGAAACTCACACATTCAGTTTGCCGCATCGACTCGGTGACGCCCAGTTCGGGCTGCCATCATGGGTGCAATGACCGCCCGCGCCCGCACCTTCGCCGCCGCCCTCACCTCGGTACTGGCAGTCACTGCCTGCTCGTCGACGACGCAGCCGACCCCGGTGACGTCGGACTCGGTTCCGACACTGACCACCGAGGTCGTGCGCGAATACGACCGCGGCAAGGACGCCTTCACCCAGGGCTTCGAGATCGACGGCGACGTGCTCTACGAGGGCACCGGACTGGAAGGATCGTCGTTCGTCAGGCGGACATCGCTCGACACGATGACCGAACTCGACCGCGTCGACCTGCCGTCCGACCTGTTCGGCGAAGGCATCACCGTCGACGGCGACACCCTGTGGCAGATCACCTGGCAGGACGGCGTCGCGATCGCCCGCGACCGAGACACCCTCGCCGAGCAACGTCGAGTGAACTACGACGGCGAAGGCTGGGGGCTGTGCACGCAGGCATCGGCCGACCGCCTCGTGATGAGCGACGGTTCGTCCACCCTCACCTTCCGCGACCCCACGTCGTTCGACGCCCAGGGCACCGTGAACGTCACTCTCGACGGCAATCCAGTGGAGCGGCTCAACGAACTCGAATGCGCCGACGACGGATCGGTGTACGCCAACGTGTGGCAGACGTTCGACATCATGCGCATCGACCCCGAGACCGGCGCGGTGACGGCCGTCATCGACGGCACCCCCCTGTGGAATTCGATGTCGGCCTCTCAACGAGGCGGTGCCGACGTGTTCAACGGCATCGCGCAGATTCCCGGCACCGACCGATTCCTCGTCACCGGCAAATACTGGCCCACGATCTTCGAGGTGCGATTCACCGATACCGCTCCGGTAGGACAGAATTGACACCGTGACCGATCCACGTCTCCCCCACACCCCACCGGGTGCGGACGATTCAGAACAGGATCACTCCGCAGGCTCCGCTCACGCCCCCGAGCAGAACGGTGCTCCTGACCGACCCGGTCACTCCGCAGGCTCCGCTCCTGACCCCCTCGAGCACCCCGGTCTGGCGAACTACCCGCCCGCTGTTCCTCTCACGCCCACCCATGTTCCGAGTCGACGTCAGCCGCTGCCGCCGTTGCACCCGCCGCGTACCGAGCAGATCACTGCGGTGCGCGGCAAAGCCGGTGCACGCAAGCCACCGCCGATGCCCAAGAAGCTGACCGTCACCCGCGTCGCAGCCATGCGCGGACGCGAACTGACCGGTAAGGGAATCGCGTCGTTCCAGCGAGCCGCGAAGGCCGACGGTGCCGACAAGTCCGGTCTCACTGCACTGACCTACGCGACCATGGCCAACTTCGCATCGGATGCAGCGCTGGCGATCGCTTTGGCCAACACTCTCTTCTTCTCCGCGGCCACCGGTGAAGACAAGACCAAGGTCGCGCTGTATCTCGTCATCACCATCGCGCCGTTCGCGTTGATCGCGCCGCTCATCGGACCGCTGCTCGACCGATTGCAGCAGGGCCGACGCATCGCGCTCGCCACGTCCTTCGGGCTGCGCACCGTGCTGGCGGTGGTGCTGGTGTTCAACTTCGACAGCTGGGTGCTGTATCCGGCCGCGCTCGGCATGCTCGTCCTCAGCAAGTCCTTTGCGGTGCTCAAGAGCGCGGTGACGCCGCGAGTACTGCCACCGGAGATAGACCTCGTTCGCGTCAACTCCCGTCTGACGGTGTTCGGACTGCTCGGCGGCACCATCGCGGCCGGTGCCGTCGCAGGCGGCATCGCGTTCGTCGCAGGCTCGCCGGGAGCCCTGTGGTTCGTCGCGGCGATCACCGTGCTCGGGGCCTACCTGAGCATGCGCATCCCGTCCTGGGTGGAGATCACCGAGGGCGAGGTGCCCGCAACCCTGAGCTACCACGCAGAGCAGCACGGTGGACACGATTACGCCGGAAGCGGTGCTCCGACCGAGAACCTCCGCCGCACGACCTCGTCCCCGCCGACGTCGAGCAGCACCAAGAACCGCAGACAGCCCCTGGGCCGGGCCGTCATCGTCGGTCTGTGGGGTAACGGCACCATCCGGATTCTCACCGGCTTCCTGACGCTCTACATCGCGTTCGTCGCCAAATCCCGTACCGAACACGAGCCGCTTCAGCAGGCCGCGATGCTCGGACTCGTCGGAGCCGCCGCCGGTCTCGGCAACTTCTCGGGCAACGCGCTCGGTGCCAGGATCAAGCTCGGCCGGCCATCCCTTGTGGTTCTTCGGTGCACGCTCGCCGTCACGGTGGTGGCCGTCGTCGCCGCGGTCACCGACAGCTTGCTCACCGCAGCGGTGGCCGCGCTCGTTGCGTCGAGCGCCAGCGCACTCGCCAAGGTCTCCCTCGACGCATCCCTGCAGGCCGACCTGCCGCCGGAGTCGATCGCGTCGGGATTCGGCCGATCGGAAACCGTCATGCAGCTGTGCTGGGTCCTGGGCGGCACGCTCGGCGTGCTGCTCCCCACCGAGTACTGGCTCGGTTTCACCGTGGTCTCGGTGTTGCTTACGATCGGGCTCGTGCAGACATTCCTCACCTACCGCGGCAGATCACTTCTGCCCGGCTTCGGCGGCAACCGCCCCGACCACGTCGAACAAGAAGTGTCCGACGGTTCCTTCGGCGAAAACGTGACCAAGTGAATCTCGCTCCCCGCACCAAGAAGATCGCCGCCCTGACCGCAGCGGGTCTGCTCGTCGTCGCCGTCGCGTTCGTCGCGGTGCTCGCCCTGCTGATCGGGAACGCGCCGGAGAAGGAACCGGTCGTCTCCGCATACGCCAACGGCCGGGCCGTCGACGTGGAGCCGTACCTGTACTGCGCCGTCAGCGACCCGCTGTGCACCAATGTCGGAGAGACCACCGAGATTCAGGTCGGCAAGGCCCCTGCGGTGCAGCTCTCGCTCCCCGAGGCCGTCTACTCGGCACCGTGGGTACTCGCCCTGGTCTACGGCGACGACAGCGGAAATGTCGTCGAGGACAGTGCGTTCAACGAACCCGGAACCAGGCTCAGTGTCACGGTGCCCACCACGGACGACAGCGACCGAACCCTGCTCGGAATCGAAATTCGTCTGCCCACCGGCATCATCGACACCGACACAAATCAGGAGGGCTTCGTCAGCCACGCCATCTGGTCGATCGGCACGCGCCCGTAGTCGGTCCCGAGATCAGCTGTCGAGCTCGCGGGCGACGGCCCGGACCACCTCGGAGATGCGCTGAGCGATCTTGCGGTCCGGGTACTTGCCCTTGCGGAGCTCGGGCTGCACGGTCGCTTCGAGCAACGTGATCATGTCCTCGACCATCCCGTGCAGCTCGTCGGGGGTGTGCTTGCGCTCGACGGGTTCGCGGCGGGGGCTGCCGGTGTTCTGACGCACCGACGGTGCCGGCTCGAGCACCTTCAGGCTCAGCGCCTGCGGTCCGCGACGTCCCGCGGCCATACCGAACTCGACTCGCTGACCGGCTTTGAGGCCCTCGACGCCCTCGGGCAGCGCCGAGGAACGCACGTAGACGTCCTCGCCTTCCTCCTGCGAGAGGAATCCGAATCCCTTGTCGACGTCGTACCACTTCACCTTGCCGGTCGGCACTGAGCTCACCCGTTCATCTGTTGCTGTAGAAAGTTGCGTTGTTCGTGGGACCGATGTTCGGCCCGCACGAGTTTCGCGCCCCACGAGAACGTAGGACGCGAATACGTCAGTCTAGCGCGGTGATCCCGGATAGAGCATTCGAGTTGTTCCCTGCACCGCGCTCTTCACAGTGCCCCGTTTCGCACTACCGTGGTGTACGTGGACACAACGACCCGTAAGAGCAGCACCACTCTGCTGCGCATCGCGCTGGCCCTGTTCGCGATCGGCCTCGTCGCCATCGTCGCGATCCTCATGTTTCCGATCTTCTCCGACGCCAAGCCACCACTGGGGCTGTACCTGACGGCCATGTTCTCCGCGCCGACCGGCTTCGTGTTGGCCCTGGTGTACGCGCTGGCATCCGGACGAAGGGCGCGCTGACCATGCGGTTGATACTGAACGTCATCTGGCTGGTGTTCGGCGGCCTGTGGCTGGCGCTGGGCTACTTCCTCGCCGGACTGCTGCTGTGCATCCTGATCGTGACCATTCCGTTCGGCATCGCGTCGTTCCGCATCGGCGTCTACGCGCTGTGGCCGTTCGGGTCGACGATCGTGGACAAGCCGGGATCCGGGTCCGGCGCGCTCGTCGGGAACGTGCTCTGGTTGATCCTCGCCGGGTGGTGGTTGGCGCTGACTCATGTGGTCACCGCCGTCGCGATGGCGATCACCATCATCGGCATCCCGTTGGCGATCGCGAACCTGAAGATGATTCCCGTATCCCTGATGCCCCTCGGCAAGGACATCGTTGCCGTTCGGTGACCTTCCGAACCGCTTCCGGTCGATGTGACTTCCATCACATCACGCTCCGGTAACGGGTAGGCAACGGACAGGGGTTCAATGCCCGGCACGTCCACTAGCTGGGCCGACTCGAGAGACCCGAAAGGGGTACGAAATGCGCTCTCGACGACACCTCGAAATCGACAGTTACCAAATAGTGACGTAAGGCGGGAATTTCAGTACGGTCAGCAGCGGCCGGAAAGTTCGGCCGAATTCCGACCCGCAGCGCCAAACCTCGTCCCGCGGGAACCGGAACACCCTCGACGATCACCCAGGGGACGAGGACGGGGGACCCACGTCCTCCACGGACAACCGGGAAGTTGTAGCGACTCACGAAGTCGCACCGACTTCCCTTGGGGTGAAGCCCAATTGCCCACTCGCAGGAGTGAGCGAAAAGGCCGGGCTACCTCTCAGCCCGAACCCGACAGCTGACCTCGCAGGCGCGTGTGGAGAGGATTTCAACTCGTATGAGCGGACGTCATCGCAAGCCGAGCACCACTGGCAAGACCGTCGCAAAGGTCGCTGTCACCGGAGCCATCATGGGCACCGCAAGCATCGCCTTCACCGGCACCGCCAACGCGGCACCGGATTCCGACTGGGACCGACTGGCACAGTGTGAAGCCGGCGGCAACTGGGGCATCAACACCGGCAACGGATTCCAGGGCGGGTTGCAGTTCTCCCCCAGCACCTGGAACGCACACGGCGGCCAGCAGTACGCGGCCACGGCCAACCAGGCCAGCCGCGAAGAGCAGATCGCAGTCGCAGAGAAGGTCCTCGACTCGCAGGGCTGGGGCGCATGGCCGTCCTGCTCCTCGAGCCTCGGACTGAGCAGCGCGCCCACCGAGCGCAGCGTTCCGGTCACCCCCAAGGCACCGGAAGTTCCCGCACTGCCCGACCTGACGTCCATCCCGGCAGTCGACAACTCGGCCGAGGTCGTCGAGGGCATCGTCACCGCCGTCCAGAACATCACCAACGATCCGCAGATCGCCTCGTTCGTGCAGAACGCGGCCCAGGGCATCCAGCTCGATCCGCAGATCGTGAACTTCTACCAGGCCAACAAGGCATTCCTGCCTCAGTAAGCGCCCGCGACGGTTCAGCTCGTACGAAAAAAGCCCCCGACGGATGTCGGGGGCTTTTTCGTGCTCGAGTGCCGCAGCTAGCGATTGACCACGGTCACCGGATGGGCATAGGGGAGGTCTTCGACGGGCAGCGGGAACTCCGTGTCTTCGCCGAAGGGTGACAAGCCACCCGAGCGAGCGGACGAGAGTTCGGTCACCGCGTGGTCACCGCGAGCGGTTTCCGGCCAGCCTGGATCGACATAGGGCTTCTTCGACTTGTTCACCATGCGCCTATTTTGACACCTGCCCTGCGGCAAGCACCAGCCCAGGTCTCTAATCTGATAGACGATGACCGACACGACTGCGCACCGACACACCGACACGCCCCCGGATCTGCCTCAGTGGATCGCAGCTCGCAGCGACGCCGAGCTGATCAGGGCCATGTCGCTGCGTCCGGATCTGACCGCGCCGCCGCCCGCATCCCTGGCCGTGCTGGCCGGTCGGGCCGAGCAGCGCCGGTCGATCCTGCACACCGCCGACACCCTCGACACCCTGGCCCTGACGGTGCTCGAGATCCTCGCCATCGAAGAGGCGTACGAGCGGCCCGTCACCCGCGCCGCGCTGCTGGCCGTGGTCGCCAAACGCGCACCGGCCAAGAGCGTGGACAAGGCACTGGCCCAGCTGCGCGAACGCCTGCTGGTGTGGGGCGACGCAGCCGGTTTCCGGATCGGCGCCACAGCGGCGGACGCGGTGCCGTGGCGCATCGGCCGCGCTCTCGACCCGGTGGACAACCTCACCGAATCACACATCACCGCGGCCCTCGCCGAACTCGGTGACGGCGAACGCAGTCTTCTCGAGACCCTCGCCAGATCGTCCCCGACCGGCCGTACCCGCGACGCCGCACCGGGCACGCCGCCGGATCGACCCGTCCAGAAGCTGCTCGCCGCAGGCCTGCTGATCTGGTTGGACGAGCAAACCGTCGAGCTTCCCGTCCAGGTCGGGCAGATCCTGCGCGGCGAACCGATGTCGGACCCACGCTCGCTCGCCGAACCCAAGCTCGCCACCGGCACGTATTCGCTCGCCGATGTCGACGCCGCTGCCGCAGGAGAGGCACTCGAGCTGGGTCGGCACTGCGTCGCAGTGATCGAGGCACTGTCCGCTTCTCCTGCACCCGCTCTCAAGGCCGGCGGCCTCGGAGTGCGCGAGCTCCGCAAGATCAGCAAGGCAACCGGCCTCGACGACGACCGAGTGAGTGTCCTCGTCGAGTTGCTGTCGGCCGCCCATCTCATCTCGAGCGGAACACCGGACCCGGTTCCTGCGTCCGACAACGGCGACGACTACTGGGCGCCGACCCCTGCCGTCGACGCATGGCTCACCGCAGCCCCGGCGGCCCGCTGGCACACCCTCGCCTCCGCTTGGCTCGAAGTGCCGCGGGCACCGTGGGTCATCGGGATGCGTGACCCCAACGACAAGCCCATCGCCGCCCTGTCCGAGGAAGTCCGCTCTCCTGCCGCACCGCGGGATCGACGCATGATCCTGGAATTGCTCGCCGAACTCGGCAGTGGGCACGCAGCGCAGCCCGCCGACCTCGCCCGCACCCTGGCGTGGCGTCGACCCCGGTGGTCGGGGCGCTTCGGCGTCACGCCCGTCGGACATGTCCTCGCCGAGGCAACGGCTCTCGGCATCGTCGCCCGTGGGGCGATCTCGACCCCGGGCCGCTCCCTGCTGCACGACGGCAATGCCGAGGCCGACATGCGTGCGGCCCTGCCCGAGCCCATCGACTACGTCCTGGTGCAAGCCGATCTCACGCTGGTGGCACCCGGCCCGCTCGAGCCGGACCTGCAGGATCGAATCGAACTGGTCGCCGATGTGGAATCCGCGGGCGCAGCCACGATGTACCGGATCAGCGACACCAGCCTGCGCCGCGCTCTCGATGTGGGACTGAGCGCCTCCGAGCTGCACACGTTGTTCGCCACCCACTCGCGCACGCCGGTGCCCCAGGCCTTGACCTATCTGATCGACGACGTGGCTCGTCGGCACGGCCGGCTACGAGCAGGCGTCGCCGCGTCGTTCGTTCGATGCGAGGATCCGGCATTGCTGGCCGAGGTGATGGCGTCCCCGGCGGCCGAATCGCTGGCCCTGAGAGCGCTGGCTCCGACCGTCGCGATCTCCCAGGCCCCGCTCGCCGAGGTGCTCACGGTCCTGGCCGGAGCCGGGTTTGCGCCTGCGGGCGAGGACTCGTCCGGCACCATCGTCGATCTGCGATCCCGCGGGTCGCGGGTATCGGCGAGGCGGCCACGCCAGGCGTTCCGCACTCCGGCCGTCCCCACCGAGGAACAGCTGGGTTCGTTGGTGCGCGGGATGCGCGCTGCCGACAGAGCAGCAGGCAACGGCGGCGCAGTGGTGCGGGCCGACGGATCTCGGGCCAGCAGCACCGCGACGATGACGCTGCTGCAGACCGCGGCGAAGGTCAAACGGAGCGTGAGCATCGGCTACGTCGATGCCCAGGGCGTGGCGACCCATCGCATCGTCGATCCGATCAGCATCGGCGGCGGCCAACTCGACGCGTTCGACCCCGCCACCGGTGGGGTTCGGCGCTTCACGCTGCACCGGATCACCTCGGTCGCGTTGGTCGAGTAGACCGGGCTCACGTGCACGCACGCCCCTACCTGTGGACAATGGAGAAGTTGCGCTCTTTCGGGCGCAGCAGATGTCTCTAGGAGGAACCCGTGACCGACGGCCCGCTGATCGTCCAGTCCGACAAAACGCTGTTGCTCGAGGTCGATCACGAACTCGCGGGTGCAGCGCGGGCGGCCATCGCACCGTTCGCGGAGCTCGAACGTGCCCCCGAGCACGTGCACACCTATCGCATCACCCCGCTGGCACTGTGGAACGCACGTGCCGCAGGCCACGACGCCGAGCAGGTGGTCGACGCGCTGGTGAACTTCTCGCGTTACGCGGTACCGCAACCGTTGCTGGTCGACATCGTCGACACCATGGCGCGCTACGGCCGGTTGCAGTTGGTCAAGAGCCCGATACACGGTCTGGTCCTGATCAGCCTCGACCGCGCAGTGCTCACAGAGGTGATGCGCCACAAGAAGATTGCGCCCATGCTCGGCGCGATGGTCGACGAGGACACGGTGATCGTGCATCCGAGCGAACGCGGCCACGTGAAGCAGATGTTGCTCAAGATCGGCTGGCCTGCCGAGGACCTCGCCGGCTACGTCGACGGAGAAGCCCACCCCATCGAGCTCGACACCGAGGGCGGCAACTGGACGCTGCGCGACTACCAGGAGATGGCGGCCGATTCGTTCTGGGCCGGCGGCTCGGGCGTCGTCGTACTGCCCTGTGGCGCGGGCAAGACGATGGTCGGCGCAGCAGCGATGGCCAGAGCCAAGGCGACCACGCTGATTCTGGTCACCAACACCGTCGCCGGTCGGCAGTGGAAACGCGAACTCATCGCACGCACCTCGCTCACCGAGGAGGAGATCGGCGAGTATTCGGGAGAGCGCAAAGAGATTCGCCCTGTGACAATTGCCACGTATCAGGTGATCACGCGTCGTACCAAGGGTGAGTACAAGCACCTCGAGCTCTTCGATTCCCGCGACTGGGGATTGGTGATCTACGACGAGGTGCATCTACTCCCCGCGCCGGTGTTCCGTATGACGGCCGATCTGCAGTCGCGTCGACGCCTCGGCCTCACCGCGACGCTCGTCCGCGAGGACGGCCGCGAGGGCGACGTCTTCTCGCTGATCGGGCCCAAGCGCTACGACGCGCCGTGGAAGGACATCGAGGCGCAGGGCTGGATCGCACCGGCCGAGTGCATCGAGGTTCGCGTCACCCTCACCGATGCCGAGCGCATGTCGTACGCGGTCGCCGAGCCCGAGGAGCGCTACAAGCTGTGTTCGACGGCGCACACGAAGATCGCCGTCGTGAAATCGATCCTCGCCAAACACCAGGACGCTCCGACGTTGGTCATCGGTGCGTACCTCGACCAGCTGAACGAGCTCGGTGAAGCGCTGAACGCTCCGGTCATTCAGGGCTCGACCAAGAACAAGGAACGTGAAGTGCTGTTCGACGCGTTCCGCAAGGGCGAGATCCAGACGCTCGTGGTGAGCAAGGTCGCGAACTTCTCGATCGACCTTCCGGAAGCCTCCGTGGCGGTGCAGGTTTCGGGAACGTTCGGCTCCAGGCAGGAAGAGGCTCAGCGCCTCGGCCGACTGCTCCGACCGAAACACGACGGCGGTCAGGCACACTTCTACTCGGTGGTCTCCCGCGACACCCTCGATGCCGAGTACGCAGCCCACCGTCAGCGTTTCCTCGCCGAACAGGGCTACGCCTACCGCATCACCGACGCGGACGATCTGCTCGGTCCGGCGATCTGAGACTTCGGGTCGGCTCGGTGCCGTGCTAGGAATACCTGTGTGCGCAAGTTCGAGTTCCCTGTAGACGTAGCCCACGCGAAGTCGGTCAACGAGACGTTCACCGAGCTTCGCCGGTTGCGGGCATCCGCAGCGCTCACCGCGGTGTTCCTGATCGCGCTGGGAGCGTGGTTCATCTGGATCGCGGCCCCGTGGTCGTACATCCTCGGCGTGGTGTTCCTGATCGGCGCGGCCACCTCGCTCTGGGTGATGCTGTGGGCGCCCCGAAAGATGGGTTCCATCGAATCGCAATATGCTGCAGGCGATCTGGTGCCGGCGGTGGTGACCGAGAAGCTACCGAGTGGAGCAATACTGCTGGCCCTGGTCGATATCGCGAAGCCGGAGGTCGACGAGCCGCACTTCGTGTTGATCACCCGCGTCGTGCGGTCGCTTCCCGGACACGCCGTCGAGCGGGGCGCACAGGTGCCCGCGGTGTCGGTTCTCGCGGACCGTGGCCGAAACACCGGCGGTCGAACGTGGCAGTTGGCCTCGGCGATGCCCATCGCATGGGGAACCACCGATCCGGCAGTCATCACACGCGCCGTCGAGGAGATCACCGAGGGTGAGTGGGCGTTGCTGCACGCCAACATCGGCCTGTCGGAGAAGGTCCGCACGGCCAAGAACCAACAGTTGCTCATCGATCCTGCGGATCTTCCCGACGACCTGCGCTAGAGCCTGCAGCAACGACCTAAGCCAGTGCGGCGATCACTTCCCGCTCGAAGAGTTCGATGCCGGAGCGGTCGTAGGCCGCTTCGGGGAAATAGAAGATGCCGTACGTCATCCCTTGGTCCTGCAGCGCCGTCAGGTTTTCGACGATCTGCTCAGGAGTTCCCACTGCGGGCATGCCGCGGTACGCATCGAGTGCGCTGTGCGCCTTCTCGGCGCCCACGTACTCGGTCAGGCGAGCTTCGAGGGCGCGCAGTCTGTCTTCCACCTCGGCCTCGGTCGCGCCGATGGCGACGTTGTAGTTCGCCGAACGGACGATGGCATCGAAATCGGTACCCACGGTCGCGCAATGCTCGCGCAGCAGAGCAGATTTCGTGGCGAATCCGGTGGGGGTTCCGTCGAAGTTGGTGTAGTTCGCGTACTTCGCGGCGATCTTCAGAGTCACCTTCTCGCCGCCGCCCGCGATCCACAGCGGAATGCCTCCCTCCTGCAACGGTAGGGGTCGCACCACGGCACCGTCGATCTCGTAGTACTTGCCGTCGAGGAACACCTCTCCGGCCGTCCATGCCTGCTTGAAGATCTGCACACCCTCGTCGAGCCTGCCCAATCGTTCTCCGGCAGAGGGGAACCCGTAGCCGTAGGCGCGGAACTCGTGCTCGTGCCAGCCGCCTCCGATGCCCATCTCGACGCGGCCGCCGGAGATGATGTCGACGGTGGCAGCAACTTTGGCGAGGTAGGCCGGGTTGCGGTACGCCATCGCCGTGCACATCTGTCCCAGCCTGATGCGTGACGTGGATGCGGCCAAGGCGGACATCAGCGACCAGGCCTCGTGCGTCGCCTCGTCGGTCGCGGTCGGAACGGTGTGGAAGTGGTCGTAGACCCACAGAGATTCCCACGGACCGGCCTCGGCGGCGAGCGCGTGATCGCGCATCGCACTCCAGTGCCGGGCAGGGTCGATACCGACGAGATCGAGACGCCACCCCTGTGGCACGAACAATCCGAATCGCATGACAGGCACAGTACAGACGCAGGGCGAAGGACCGGTTCCGGTCTGTGAACTACGCTGCAGGAATGTCCGAGTTGTTCCCCTCGCGCACAGTGGCACGGTTGCGCCCGTTCGCATCGACGATCTTCGCCGAGATGACCGCTCTCGCCGTCGAGAAGAATGCCGTCAACCTCGGGCAGGGCTTCCCCGACACCGACGGCCCACCGGCCATGCTCGAGGCCGCGCGTGAGGCCATCGCCAGCGGCCTCAACCAGTACTCCCCCGGCCCCGGCATGCCGGTGCTGCGCGCTGCCATCGCCGACGACAGGGCGGCCAGATTCGGTCAGAGCTACGACCCCGATTCTCAGATACTCGTTACCGTCGGTGCCACCGAGGCGATCTCGGCGTCCCTCCTCGGTCTGATCGAGCCAGGCGACGACGTCCTGTTGATCGAGCCGTTCTACGACTCCTACGCGGCCGCCATCGCTCTGGCCGGTGCCACCAGGACCGCCGTGTCGCTCGTCGCCGACGGCAACGGGTGGACCGTCGACACCGACGCCCTCGAACGCGCCGTCGGGCCCCGAACACGCATGCTGATCGTCAATTCCCCGCACAACCCCACCGGCACGGTCTTCGACCGCGACACCATGATCCGCATCGCCGACATCGCGGTGGCACACGATCTGTTGGTCCTCACCGACGAGGTCTACGAGCACCTCGTCTTCGACGGCCGCGTGCACACCCCGATCGCGACACTGCCCGGAATGTTCGAGCGCACCGTCACCGTGTCGAGTGCCGCGAAGACCTTCAATGCCACCGGATGGAAGACGGGCTGGGCGCTCGGCCCTTCCCGATTGATCGACGCCGTCCGCGCCGCCAAACAGTTCATGAGCTTCGTGGGCGGCACTCCGTTCCAGCCGGCCGTGGCCTACGCACTGGAGCACGAGCAGGCGTGGATATCGGCGATGCGCGACGGCCTGCAACGCAAACGAGACACGCTCTCGGACGCTCTCGCCGCCGCGGGATCGGATGTGAAGTACAGCGCGGGAACGTATTTCGTCTGTGCCGACATCGCACCGATCGGGCGCGGTGACGCCTACGAGTTCTGCCGTGCCCTACCGGATCTGGTGGGCGTCGCCGCCGTTCCGGTCACGGCGTTCGTGGACGAGCCAGCTCCCTGGAAATCGTTGGTGCGCTTCGCTTTCTGCAAACAGGACGAGGTACTCGCCGACGCGGCCGAGAGGCTACGGAAGTTGTGACTCCGCAACCGACGATCCCGGCGTACTTCGTGAGGCAGGCCGTCGACCTCGCGACGAAGAGCGGAGTGGACCTGACCTACCCACTGTCGATGGCCGGCATCGGAGCCACCATCCTCGACAATCCGACGGAGCGTCTGACCACTCGGCAGGTCACCGCGTTCACCCAGGCCGTCTGGACGATGACCGGCGACGAACTGTTCGGTCTCGCCGCAGTACCGGTGCGCCGCGGGAGCTTTCGCGTGGTGTGCCAGACACTCATACACACCGAGAACCTGTGGGCTGCACTGATTCGAATGTCCGAGACCATGCGGGTACTGATACCGGTGCGCCCCATGACGATCGATCGAACCGAAGAATCCACGGTCTTGACCGTGCACGTCACCCCCACCACCCATCTGAGCCCGGAAGGCAACCAACTCGCCGAGCGACTGCTGACCGACTTCCTGTTGATTCTGTTGCACCGATTCGCAGCGTGGCTCATCGGCAGCCGGGTCAAGCTTCTGTCGGTGCAACTGCCCTACGCGCTGCCGGGACCCGAGGCGGGAAAGATGTACGACGCCATCTTCGGAACCCACGTGGAGTTCGGAACCGAGCTCGCCACACTGGAATTCGACAGCGCGGTGATGCGGGCACCGATCGTGCAGACCGAGGCGAGTCTGGCGGAGTATCTCGCGGAGTCGCCCAATCTGCTGTTCTCGTCCCGGGATTACGACAGCACTGCGTCGAGCCAGGTTCGCCGCGCCCTGGAAACGGGATTCAAAGGTGGCGCACCGGGAACCGACGAGATCGCGGCAATGCTGAACATCAGCCCACCGCACCTGCGACGAATCCTTCGGCAGGAGGGCACCTCCATCAACCAACTGCGCGAAGAGGTGCTGCGCGACGCAGCGATCTCCGGGCTCAGCCGCGGAGACAGCGTCGACGACATCTCTGCCCGGTTGGGCTTCTCCGAGCCCAGCGCGTTCCGCCGAGCCTTCAAGCGTTGGACCGGTCAGACCCCCGGCGCATACCGTCTCAGCTGACGCAGAACTCGTTGCCCTCGGGATCGGTCATCGTGATCCAGACACTGGGGCCCTGATGTCCTCGATGCAACACCGACGCACCCCGTGCTTCCAGTTGCGTGACCACCGATTCACGCTCGTCGCCGACGCGGATGTCGAGGTGCAACCGATTCTTCACCGATTTCGGCTCGGCCACCGACTGGAACAGCACCCGTGGGCTGCCGGGTGACTCGGGATCGACGATCGCCGCGCCCGCCTGCCACACCAGAACGCCCTCGAACGTGATCGTGTCCTCTTCGCGGGCATGGCCGGCAGCGACCATCTCACGGATGAAGTCCTCGTTGCTGGGTTCGACCTGCCAGCCCAGAGTCTGCGCCCACCATTTCGCCAGCGCATGCGGGTTCGCACTGTCGACGACGACCTGAAATCGATATCCCATGACGGCACGCTACCGCCGTTCGCTGGAAATGGGAACACACGTTCGATACAGTGGCGGTCATGTCGCTCGCCATGCAGGGCTCGTTGTTCGGTGACGCCGACGGTGGCGTCGGGTCGCTCGAGTCCGTCACCCGTCGCGAACTGACACTCGGGGCGTGGGTGGACGTTCGCCCGGGCTGGTTGGCCGATACCCACCTGTTCCATTCGCTGGTGGACGCCGTCGACTGGCGGGCCGAGCGCAGGCAGATGTACGACCGCGTGGTCGACGTGCCGCGCCTGGTTCGGTTCTACGCCGAGCGCGAGCGGTGGCCCGACGCCGCACTCTACGACGCGCGCGACGCCCTCGACGAGCACTACCGCGCCGAACTCGGTGAATCGTTCGCCACCGCCGGATTGTGCTACTACCGCGACGGATCGGACAGCGTCGCCTGGCACGGCGACAACATCGGCCGCAGCGCCACCGAGGACACGATGGTGGCGATCGTGTCGCTCGGCGCCACACGACAACTCATGCTCCGACCGCGCGGCGGCGGAACCTCGCTGAAGTTCACGCTCGGGCACGGCGACCTGGTGGTGATGGGCGGCTCGTGTCAGCGGACCTGGGAGCATGCCGTACCCAAGTCCACCCGCGCGACCGGCCCACGCATCAGCGTGCAGTTCCGACCGCGCGGGGTTCGCTGACACACGACGCGTCAACGCGCGGTCGGGTTTCGACGCTCCTCGACCGCTGCCGCAAGTGCGTCCAATTGCGTTGCCGTGGTGTCCCAGTCGAGGCAGGCATCGGTGATCGACTGCCCGTACACCAGATCGTCACGGCGGCCGAGTTCGAGATCCTGACGCCCCGCGACCAGGAAGCTCTCGAGCATCAGACCGACGATGCCGTGTTCGCCTGCCGCGACCCGCGCTGCCACGTCGGTGACCACGTCGACCTGCTTGTTGTGGTCCTTGCGGCTGTTGCCGTGGCTGGCGTCGATGACGACTCTCTCCGGTAGGCCCGACTTTCGCAGTCGCGCAACGGTATCGGCGACCGATTCGGCGTCGTAGTTCGGACCGTCGACGCCGCCGCGCAGAATGACGTGGCAATCCGGGTTTCCGACGGTACGGATCAGAGCCGCCTGACCGTCGAGATCGGTGCCGGGGAAGACGTGGCTCGCGGCGGCAGCGCGGGTGCCGTCGACCGCGACCTGGATGTCGCCCTCGGTGGAGTTCTTGATCCCCACCGGCATCGACAACGCACTGCACAGCTGGCGGTGCACCTGACTCGCCGCCGTTCGCGCACCGATTGCGCCGTAGCTGACCAGGTCTGCGATGTACTGCGGGGTGATCGGGTCGAGGAACTCGCACCCGACCGGTAGACCGAGCGCGGAAATGTCGAGCAGCAGTTGACGTCCCACGCGCAGGCCCGAATTGATGTCGAAGCTGCCGTCGAGGTGCGGATCGTTGATCAAGCCCTTCCACCCGAGCGTCGTCCGCGGCTTCTCGAAGTAGACCCGCATGACGATGTGCAGTCGATCGCCCAGTTCGGACGCCTTGGCCGCGAGGCGTCGGGCGTAGTCGAGTGCAGCGTCGGTGTCGTGAACCGAGCACGGGCCGACCACGACGATCAGTCGATCGTCGCGACCGTCCAGCACGTCGACCACGCCGGCGCGTCCGGTTCTGACGGTGGCCGAGATCGCGTCGTCCACTGCATGGTCGCGGCGCAGCACCGACGGGGCAACCAGCGGACTGATGCTGATGGTCCGCTGATCGTCGAGAGGTGGGGTATCGAGAGAGAGTGTCATGAGAGGGCGTTCCTGTTCCCAGGCCGGCTCCTCATGCTCCACACGCACTTCGAGCCGGTCTGTATCCGGCTCGTGGGGTGGAGGGTCAGCGCATGGCGTCGCTGGCTGACCCACCCGGGGCCGGCCTGCTAAACCAGAAATACGTGCGCTGCATGAAAAGCACCGTAGCAGATTCGTCGCGGATGCATCTATGCTCGTTCCTGCAGTCGGTTCGCCAGGTGTCCATGAGGAGCCCCGAAGTTCGCCACGGCGTCGAAGCGATGCGCAGCAGTTCCGGCGCATCGCGAGAGGGAACCCGGTGAGAATCCGGGACTGTCCCGCAGCGGTATGCAGGAACGACCGCCGTCACCACAAGCACTGAAGAGGCCTCTTCGGGAAGCGACGGCCAGTAGGAGTGGGCTCTTCGTCCACGCGCCCGCGAGTCCGAATACCTGCCGTCTGTGCTGCGCACGCCGTGCGCAGCGGTTCACCGCCTCGTGGAATGGGCGCGTAACCCTGGTACGGCTGCTCGTGGGGCTCTCCGGGATGTGCGCGTCCGAGAAGGCGGTGCACCGTCGATGCAGCAGTCACCTGGAGACCAACCGTGAGTATCGAATTCACCGCCACCGTGCTCGGCTCGGCCCGTATCGGACCGAACCGAGAACTCAAGAAAGCCGTCGAATCCTATTGGGCCGGAAAGCTCGACGCCGTCGGACTCGAATCCGTGGCGCGGACGTTGCGCGAGAGCACCTGGCGAGAACTCGCAGCCGCCGGACTCGATTCCGTTCCGGTGAACACTTTTTCGTACTACGACCACATGCTCGACACAGCAGTGCTACTCGGAGCGCTGCCACCGCGAGTGATGGGCCTGGGCACCGAACTGGACCGGTATTTCGCGGCAGCACGCGGGACCGACGCCGTCGCACCGCTCGAAATGACCAAGTGGTTCGACACCAACTACCACTATCTCGTCCCGGAGATCTCCCCCGACACCACCTTCTCCCTGCACTCGGAGAAAGTAGTGGACGATCTCAAGCAGGCTGTTGCGCTGGGCATTTCGGCGCGACCGGTGATCATCGGACCGATCACGTTCCTGCTCCTGTCCAAGGCAGTCGGCGGCAACGCACCTCTGCTGGACCGCCTCGACGAGATTCTGCCGCTGTACGGCGAGCTGCTGACGACACTCGCCCATGCCGGGGCCGAGTGGGTCCAGATCGACGAACCTGCGCTCGTGGCCGATCGCACTCGGAGCGAGATCGACGCCGCGAAGAAGGCCTACGACTTTCTGAGTGCAGTGTCGACGAGGCCTGCCATATTGCTGGCGTCGTACTTCGGTGACCTCGGCGCTGCGCTACCCGTGCTCGCATCGACCGGAGTGGAGGGATTCTCGATCGACCTGACGGTGCCGGGCACCGTCGAGCAGGTTGCCGTGGTACCTGCGCTGGCGGGCAAGCACATCGTCGCGGGCATCATCGACGGTCGCAACATCTGGCGGACGGATCTCGACCGGGCACTTGCAACGTCGGCGAGCCTGCTGGGCAGCGCGAAGAGCCTGGCAGTGTCGAGTTCGTGCTCGCTGCTGCATGTTCCGTACACCCTCGACGGAGAGACCGACATCGTCGATCCGCTCCGGTCGTGGTTGGCGTTCGGCGCCGAGAAGGTTGCCGAGGTGACACTCCTCGCCCGGGCGCTTCGAGACGGGACCGAATCGGTCTCATCCGAGCTCGAGCGGGCCCGCACCGCGCTCGAGAGCAGTCGCACCGATCCGCGCCTGCACGACTCGGTCATCCGAGAACGCATGGAGGCGGGTGTCTCCGTCGACCGAACCCCGGCCGAGGAGCGTCGTCGAGCACAGGCCGAGCGGCTGGACCTGCCGTCGTTGCCGACGACCACCATCGGTTCGTATCCGCAGACCACGCAGATACGACTCGCTCGGGCAGCCCTGCGCACAGGTGAGATCGACGACGCCGAATACGCATCCCGAATGCAGTCCGAGATTGCCGATGTCGTTGCACTGCAGGAGAAGATCGGACTCGACGTGCTGGTGCACGGTGAGCCCGAGCGAAACGACATGGTGCAGTACTTCGCCGAACAGCTCGGCGGCTTCGCAGCGACGTCCAACGGCTGGGTCCAGTCGTACGGAACTCGGTGTGTTCGGCCGCCGATTCTGTACGGCGACGTCTCGCGTCCCGAACCCATGACCGTGAAGTGGTCGGAGTATGCGCAGTCGCTCACCGACAAGCCTGTCAAGGGAATGCTGACCGGCCCGGTGACGATTCTGGCGTGGTCGTTCGTCCGAGACGATCGACCGCTGGCCGAGTCCGCGGCCCAGATCGCCCTGGCGATCCGGGACGAGACGATCGATCTGGAGGCAGCGGGCATTCGCATCGTCCAGGTGGACGAACCTGCCCTACGCGAGCTGCTACCGCTGCGTGCGAAAGATACAGCGGCGTATCTGGAATGGGCGGTGCGATCGTTCAAGATCTCGACGTCCGGTGTCGCCGACGACACGCAGATTCACACGCATCTGTGCTACTCGGAGTTCGGTGAGATCATCGACGCGATCGTCGCCCTGGACGCAGACGTGACGTCCATCGAGGCGGCTCGCTCGCACATGGAGGTGCTCGACGACCTGAACTCCGTCGGCTTCGACCTCGGCGTCGGCCCCGGTGTGTACGACATCCACTCACCGCGGGTACCGAGTGTCGAGGAGATCACCGAGTCTCTGCGCGCGGCACTGAAAGCCGTTCCCGCCGAACGACTCTGGGTCAATCCCGACTGCGGACTCAAGACCCGCGGGCCGGCCGAGGTGGAACGGTCACTGACGAACATGGTGCAGGCGGCGGCCGCGCTGCGCTGACCCCGGGTGAGCGGAACTTCGGCCCCTGCTACGAAGTTCCGCTCACTTCGTTCGCGAGGTACAGGCTAGGCTTACCTGCCTACGCCCGCCCTGTGAAAGAGAACGAAGTGAAACGTCTACTGCTGGCCACCACGATCGCCGCGGTCACCGCACTGACCACCGTTGCCTGTGGCGGCACCGCCGAGCAGACGGCCACGCCTTCCACCAGCACCGAAGCGACCACCGGCGACGCCGTGACGGACGCACCAGGACCGACCGGCATCCCCGACGGTATGGGTTCGGGTGCCGCGGACGGAGTGTTCCCCCGCACGGTCGGCCACTTCGGCGGCTCCACCGAGATCCCCGCCGAACCGAAGAAGATCGTCGTGATCGCCACCGGCCAGCTCGACGCGGCCCTCACTCTGGGCGTTGTACCCACCGGAGTCGCCTACGGCGACGGAGCCGCACTGGTCCCGGACTACATCAGCTTCTCGTTCCCGCAGTACGCGGATCGGATGGACCGGTTCGTCGACGTCGGCAACCGGCAGGAAGTCGACATCGAGGCCATCGCCGCCATCGAACCCGACCTGATCCTGGCGAACAAGGCGGGCTCCGAGGACATCTACTCGACGCTGTCGACCATCGCGCCGACCGTACTGACCGAGGGCACCGGAGTGAACTGGAAGCAGGACTTCCTGCTTCTCGCCGACGCGTTGGGCCGTACCGAGCAGGCACAGACCTTCGTCGACACCTTCACGTCCGACGCTGCGGCACTGGGTGATTCGGTTGCCGGCGGCGGCACACCCACGGTCTCCTTCGTCCGCTTCACCGCCGATCGGGCACGCGTGTTCGGCATCCCGTCGTTCGCGGGATACATCGCCTGGGACACCGGACTGGCCCGACCGGAAAGCCAGCAGTTCGACAAGACCTCGCAGGACTTCAGCGAGGAGGAGATCCAGCTCGCGAACGCCGATTGGGTGTTCGTCTCCAGCCAGGATGCCGAAGCCGATTCGAGCGCCGCGTCGTACACCACCAATCCGCTGTGGACCGGAATGAGCGCGGCCACCGAGAACCACATCGTTCGAGTCGACGACGACCCGTGGTACCTCAACGCAGGCCCGACGGCGGCAACCATCGTGCTCGACGGCCTGAAGGACGCCCTGCAGGGCTGACGCCAGGCGAGTGGAACCTCGAAGCAGACCACGAGGTTCCGCTCACGCCGGACAGATAGGTTGCGCACAACTTAACCGTGTACTACTGTTCTCGAGGTGACCAACGAACTCGCACTCGACCGTCAGGTGTGCTTCGCGCTGTACTCCGCATCGCGGGCTACCACCGCGGTGTATCGCCCGATGCTCGAGGAGCTCGGGGTCACGTACCCGCAGTACCTCGTACTGCTGGTGCTGTGGGAACAGGACGGGCGCGGCGTCAAGGACATCTGCGCCGAACTCGACCTGGACACCGGCACTCTGTCGCCGATGCTCAAGCGGCTCGAAGGCCTCGGTTTCATCGAGCGCCGACGGCTGAGCACGGACGAACGCCGCGTCGAAATCCACCTCACCGAGACCGGTAGCGCCATGCGCGCGAAGGCACTCGACCTCCCGCGCAAGCTGGCCGAGAAGACCGGCATGGGAATCGACGATCTCGTCAAGCTCAAGGAATCGCTCGACGCATTGACGAGCGCTCTGCATCACACCGATTCGCGCACGACAGAAGGAGAATCATGAAGACCATCTACACCGCCGAAGCTCTCGCGACCGGAGAGGGCCGCAACGGCCACGCCCGCACCTCCGACGGACGTCTCGATCTCGACCTCGCCATCCCGGAGGCCATGGGCGGCAGCGGCAACGGCACCAACCCCGAGCAGCTCTTCGCCGCCGGCTATGCCGCCTGCTTCCACTCCGCACTGCAGATGGTGGCGCGCCAGGACAAGGCCGACGTCACCGATTCGGCCGTCGGCGCTCGCGTCGACATCGGACCCAACGACGCTGGCGGCTTCCAGCTCGCCGTCACCCTCGAAGTGACGCTGCCGAACCTGAGCCGCGAGGACGCCCAGACCCTGGCCGACAAGGCCCACCAGGTCTGCCCGTACTCCAACGCCACCCGCGGCAACATCGACGTCACCGTCACCGTCACCGAAGACGAGTAAGAGGAAACACCATGAAGGCACACGAAATTCACCTCGCGTCCCGCCCAGAAGGCTGGCCGACCGAAGACAACTTTCGCGCGGAGGTCGTCGAACTCCCCGAACTCGCGGACGGGCAGATCCTCGTCCGCAACATCGTGATGTCGGTCGATCCGTACATGCGTGGTCGGATGAACGACGTGAAGTCGTACGTCCCGCCGTTCCAGATCGACGCCCCGCTCGACGGCGGTGCCGTCGGCGAGATCGTCGAGTCCAAGGCCGAGGGGTTCGCCGTCGGCGACGCCGTTCTGCACGGTAAGGGCTGGCGAGATCTCGCCGTCGTTCCGGCGAAGGGTGCGAGCAAGGTCGACCTGTCCGCCGCGAAGGCGTCCGCATACCTCAGTGCGCTCGGAATGACCGGCACGACGGCGTACGCAGGCCTCACCGAGGTCGCCTCGTTCAAGGAGGGCGACGTCGTGTTCGTGTCCGGCGCTGCCGGCGCAGTCGGGTCGCTCGTCGGACAGATCGCCAAGGCGCTCGGCGCATCTCGGGTCATCGGCAGTGCCGGATCTCCGGCGAAGGTCGCCCGCTTGCTCGAGCTCGGTTTCGACGCGGCATTCGATTACCACGACGGCCCGGTCGCCCAGCAGCTCCGCAAGGCGGCACCGGACGGCATCGACGTGTACTTCGACAACGTCGGCGGCGAGCATCTCGAAGCCGCCATCGGTTCGATGAACAAGTACGGCCGAATTGCCATGTGTGGAGCCATCGCTCAGTACAACTCCAGCGAGCCGACGCCCGCACCGCGCAATCTCGCTCTGGCCATCGGCAAGGAGCTGACGCTCAAGGGATTCATCGTCGGTTCGTACGCGCACCTCACCGAGGAATTCCGCTCGAAGATGACCCAGTGGTTGGACAGCGGCGCAATCGAATTCGACGAGACAGTCGTCGACGGTATCGACAACGCTCCCTCTGCGTTCATCGGACTCATGAAGGGCGAGAACACCGGCAAGATGGTCGTCACCATCTGAGTCGGACCCGAAAGGTTCTACCGCAGTCCACACCCCGGTCGGGAATTCCGACCGGGGTGTTTCCATGTTCCACCGATTAGAGTCGATGCATGCCCGCCGCTCCCCTGCCGTTGCGCGACGGCCTCGACCCCACACGGGTACGGATGCCCGACACGTCGAGCGGGATCACCGTGCTCGATTATCTGCGCGCCCGGTTCCCCCAGGACGCGGCCAGGCTGACCGAGAAGGTCGCCGGCGGCGAGATCGTCGACGCGGTAGGCGCACCCATCGATTCGACGACGGTCGCGAGACCGCGAGCGGACATCTACCTCTACCGAGACCCACCGGTGGAGCCGACGGTGCCGTTCTCCCTCGACGTCCTGCATCGCGACGAGAATCTACTGGTGGTCGACAAGCCGCACTTTCTGGCCACCACTCCGCGCGGTGCCTACGTCGCGCGGTCTGCCCTCGTCCTGCTCCGACGCCGGTTCGACCTGCCCGAGCTCAGCCCGGCGCACCGTCTGGACAGGCTCACCGCAGGGGTTCTGGTGTTCACCGTGCGACAGCAGGCCCGCCGGCCGTACCAGGAGCTGTTCGCTCAACGCACGATCACCAAGCAGTACGACGCGATCGCTCCACTCGCCCGGGACCTCGAACTCCCGTTGACGGTACGCAGCCGAATCATCAAGGAACGCGGCGTTCTCCAGGCCCGCGAGGTACCCGGCGAGCCCAACGCCGAGACACTCGTCGAGCTCGTGGACACGCTCGGAGCCCACGGCCTGTATCGATTGCATCCTCGAACCGGCAAGACTCATCAACTTCGAGTTCACCTGTGCTCGTTGGGGATTCCGATCGTCGGGGACAATTTCTACCCCGAGTTCCGAGATGTCGCCGACGACGACTACTCCGACCCGCTCCGCTTGCTGGCACGCTCGATCGAATTCGTCGATCCGATCAGCGGCCTGGTTCGACGGTTCGAGAGCAATCGGAGTCTGAATCCACCTGCTTCACAGCAGATTCGGCCGTGATATCGGCTATCTCGGCGGTACGGACCGTGATGCGATGCGAGATGACTGCGAGTGCGAACAGTCCGATCGCGACGTTCACCAGCGCGGCGAATCCCTCCTGAGCGAAGTCCACGAGCGCGTTGAGCAGAGTGAATATCAACGCGGACACGCGGAGTGTGCGCAGAGGCCAGAGCGGGCCCCGAGTGCGCAACCACAGCATCGCCGGTAGCGCCGTGGCGAAGGTGAGGCAGGCACTGACGAACAGGATCCCGCTTGCGATCCCCATTCCGTCGATGTCGATCGTCAGGTCGCGCCGATCGATGTGCAGCTCCCCGATGACGAGTTCGACGATCCCGAACACCACCCCGGCCCCGGAGATCAGAACCAACCCCCAGCCGACGACGGGAATCCACCGGGCGCTGGTGAAGAAGGCGGGAATCAGCCGGGGAACAGCGTTCCGCAGCGAGTGGGTACGCGACGTCGACAGACGACAGCGACCGAGCAACAGTCTGATTCCGGCCACGGTGTCCGCGTCGGCACCCTCCGCCTCGGCCCGCGTGACCATCCGTAGCGCCCAGTCGCGTCGATGCTCGGGGAGGCCGTGCGCGACGCCGTCTGCGGCGATGGCAGCCGCGTTGGCCAGCGATTCGTCGACCGAGGGGCGGCGGAACTCCCGGACGATCCTGCTGAACACCAACAGCAGGACCACCAGGACGTACATGATCTCCGACGAGGGTCCGTAGAAGTAGTCGTTGTCCTTGGTGACGAACTTGCCGACCTCGTCGAGGAACAGCCCGAATCCGATCCCACCGAGCAGCACGGTGAACACTCGAACGCCGAACCCGATGAACATCCACCCGATCAGCAGAGCGAACATCATCGCCGCTCCGCCGTACAGGGCGTGAGCGATGTGGAGCGACTTACCACCCACCTGGGGGTAGTGGGTCAACTCCAGGTACGCCCTGGTGATCAGAATCGTCGCAATGGCGACGACCATGAACGCCTCGGATGCGGGACTTCCGTAGGCATCGCGGATCACGCCTCGGCGATGTGTGGTCCCCGAACGACCGGTCATCGATCGAGTATGTGCCGTCTGCCGTCGTTCACGGGCGGTTTTCGCACGTCACTGTTTCCGGGGTTGACAAATTCGGTTGCCGAAACTGCAATAGGGGCATGGACGAATCGAACACGAGTCTGGACGAGGTGATCGCAGGCCTCGGTCCCCGCCTCAAGCGCATCAGGATGGAGAAGAACACCACCCTGGCATCGCTGTCCGACACCACCGGAATTTCGATCAGCACACTGTCGAGACTCGAGTCCGGTGACCGCAAGCCCAGCCTCGAGTTGCTCTGGCCCATCGCTCGCGCCCATCAGATGAAACTCGACGATCTGGTGACTGCGCCGCCCGTAGCGGACCCTCGGGTGCGCACCACGGCCACCGTTCGCGAGCACGTGACGATCCTTCCCCTGACGCTGCGTCCTGGCGGCCTGCAGGCGTACAAACTTCTGGTCCGACCCGAGGACTCCGAGCCTCGCCCCAGAACGCACGAAGGGTACGAGTGGCTCTACGTGCTGGACGGCACCCTTCGCCTCATTCTCGGCGAGCACGATCTGACGATGAAGGCCGGTGAGGCAGCCGAATTCGACACTCGTGTGCCGCACTGGTTCGGTGCCGTCGGAAACCGGCCCGTCGAGCTTCTGAGCCTGTTCGGACCCCAGGGCGAGCGTATGCACGTGCGGGCGCAACCGACGGTATGAAATGTCATGTCCGTGTGAGACAGTGAAGCCCGCTCGACGCCAGGATCCACTTCGGTCATCCGCACCGACCACAACATCTCGAGGAAAAAGATGACCGACAGACTGCCCGAATCGCCTGCATCTCGCACACACGTGGACATCGCAACCGGAGTGCTCATCGGGATCCACGGTGGATCCGTCGCCGACGCCATCGACGAGCTGTTCACGACCGCGCGAAATCACCGGGTCAGTCTGTTCGAGCTCTCACGCACGCTCATCACCGTCGCGGAGGGCCGCGACATCGAGCGATCGTCGGCCACCGATGCGGTGTACGAGGTGTGGGGCTCGGCGCTCGGCCGTCGGGGCGCAGAGGCGACCTTCGGCTTGGTCACCGATTCCGCAGCTGTCTGATCCAGCCGAGAGCTAGCCGCGAACGGATGGATCGCTGCGCAGCTCCGGAAAGCGCGCTGTCATCGCATCGACGTGTCGGTACATTTCGTAGAGCTCGGTTCGAAGCGTCGACGCCTCGGACTCGAACGCTCGGGCCTTGGATTCGGCGCGATCCGCGCGAGCTCGAAATGCCTTGGATTGGGCCCGCTCGATGGATGCCGAACATGTCTCGATGTGTTCGGCGAGTCCTCTCGCGAACACCCTCGCCTGCTCGAGGTTGACGGCATAGTTGTCGTCTCGCGGAGCCGGTGACGGCGCGCCGTTCGCTGTGCCCATGAAAACTCGTCACCCTCGATCGTCGGCCGGAATTTCTTTCGCGACTCTACGCTCGGCGTCGGACACTTCGTCCGTGAACCGGCGTCACCCGAAGACGAGTGCCAGGACCACCGATGCCGAGGTGGCAGCAATGGCGATGACGATGGTCGCCGCTATCGCGCGCTGCCGCACGGAGCGGTAGCTCGCGCCCGTCCGAGCACCGTCGACATCGGCATCGTCGGAATCGCCGTCCACGTCGTAGAAGTCGTCGGAATTCAGACCGTCCTCGTCGAAGTAGACGACGTCTCGCGGCGGCACCCATTGCTGGCCGTTGGCCTCGATCGCGGCTCCGAGCCGCGCCAGCCGTATCCGAGCGCGGGTGGGATACCAATCGGAGGGCGCGTGGATGGGCAGGGCCTGCGCCATCGTCAGGGGCGATCTGTACTGCTTTTCCAGGGCGGCGAACGCAGCGGACGCCGTGGGATCGTCGTCGGACTTGTCGGTGAGGAACCACGCCGCTCCGGCCGCCGCACGATCGCCGAGCACCAGATACGTGTACGCGAGCAATTCGAGGATGCCGGGCGACGTCGGGTTACGAACCAAGGCACCGACCAGCCGATCTCGAGCAGCGATGCTGTCTCCGCGCGCAAGATCCTCCTGCGCTCGATCGATCACGTCCACGCGTCGACAATAACTCGTGCACACGAAAAAGCCCCTGCCGGCCGACCGGAAGGGGCTTTCATCGTGCTTGTCGATCCAACACCGTGGTGGCCAGGGCCGGGATCGAACCGGCGACCTTCCGCTTTTCAGGCGGACGCTCGTACCAACTGAGCTACCTGGCCGGGCGGCACCGGTGAAACAATGCCATCGCAATGTCGGTACTTCCGTACCGATGTTGCGACCCTGACGGGACTCGAACCCGCGACCTCCGCCGTGACAGGGCGGCGCGCTAACCAACTGCGCCACAGGGCCTTGCTGTTGTTGCCGCGCTATTTCTAGCGCAGTAACTCTCCGAACTGCAAATCCGCATCTCGCCGTGAAGCGAGAAGAAGAATGCTGTACTGCCGACCGGATTGTCAATCCGATCTTTTCCTACGTACCCCCTACGGGATTCGAACCCGCGCTACCGCCTTGAAAGGGCGGCGTCCTAGGCCGCTAGACGAAGGGGGCCCGCCGAACTGCTTCGACGTTACCCTCAACGGCGTTCCGTTGGGAGCTGGGATAGCTTAGGACACTTTCGCTGTAAATCTCAAACCGGCAGGTCAGAGGCGGTTTTCGCACAGTTTTCGCCGTAGTGCTCCCACCCGTGCAGTTTGAATTCCGCGAGCCAACGCTCCGACGCCATGGCGAGCAGTACGACTTCCACGGACTCCTCGAAACGCTCGCGCAGATCCGCGTTGTCGGCCACCAGATCCGACATGTAGCGCTGACCCGCCATCGACGCGGCGAGCACTCGCACGAACTTGGCCGCATCGAACTCCGGCTTCAGGTCGCCCATCGCCAGCGCACGCTCGGCCTGAGCGAGCCCCTGAGCGCCCCAGACACGACCGCCACCCGAATGAACCTCCGCATAGAATTCCGGCTCGACGATCAGCCGGAACTCGGCGCGCACGATCACGTCGTTCTGGAAGTTCTGCGCGATGTCGTCCACGATCCCGCGTACGACGTAGAACGGATGTGCGGTGGTGTCCGCCCACTTCTCCGTGATGGCGACGTACCGATCCAGTCCCGCTCCGAGCACAGCTCGGGCCAGATCTTCCTTCGACTGGAAATGAAAGTACATCGCACCCTTGGTGGCATTGGAGCCCTCCAAGATGGTGTTGACGGATGCCGCTGCGTATCCACGCTTGGCGAACTCCGCCGCCGCCGCCTCTACGATGGCCGCCCGGGTCCGCCGTGCGCGCTCTTGTTGTGCCATTTACTCCGTGCCTCCGAGCCCCAAGCGCCCTGCGTATCCGCAGGTAGTACAGATAGAGAGTACTTCACCCGAACGACATACGAGTCGACTCACCTACGGTTCGCTTCGACACACACACCCGACCGAAAAATCGGTTAGGCAACCGAAACAAGCCGGATGGTATGATCTGCGCGGCTCGAGTGCGCTGCAGGGGGTGCGCACTCGAGCCGCTTTCTGTCGGGCCCGCAACCGCAGGCGAACCGACACTTCGTCGGACCTCCCTGGACCGAATCGCGCACCGATCGACTCACCTTCGGCGTTGCCCGAGCCGCAGACGAGTTCCCCGAACCGGACGGTCGACACACCGTCCACACCACCGCGGGAACCCGACCTGCATTCGGTTGAAAACCGAATTACATTTCGCGGTAACGCATCTCGAGTCCCGATTGTTTCGCTTTGCTCGTTAGCGTTTCAAATCTACTGCTCACCAACCGAATACACCGAGACGGTCGAGGATCATCGGCCAAATCCATTGCACGATAAACGATATGAGAAAGACCGGTCGGTAACGGTTTCGACACGTTCCCAGCCTTACCCCGAGATCGCGTCCGTCCTGAATTACTGTGAAATACATCACATCGGGAGTTCTGCCGATCGGAAGCGAGTGACTGCCATGAAGGTATCGATCCGCGCATGTCGTTCCATCACAACCTTGTTCGCGGTGGGCGTGCTCGCTCTGTCGACAACCGGCACCGCGGCCGCAGATCCCCTGGGCAACTTCGTGGCCCCCGTCGCCGATCCGGCTCTGTATCTACCCACCCCGCTGGGCGAGCCCTGGTTCGATCCACCCGCAGGCTACGAACAGCAACCTCCCGGAGCGGTGCTGGCGACCCGACGGGTGACCGTCGGACCTCTGTTCACGCCGGTCGCCTCGACCCAAATCCTGTTCCGTACCAACGATTCCAAGGATCGTCCGGTCGCGGGTGTCACTACGGTCATCGTGCCCTCGGCCCCATGGACGGGACCCGGGAGTCGGCCGGTGGTCGCGTACAACATGGCCATCGACTCACTCGGGAACACCTGCGCTCCGTCGTGGACCCTCCCCCGCGGCATTGCACCGGAGATCGTTCCGGTGCAGTCGTTCCTGGCGAAGAACTATGCCGTCGTCGTCACCGATCATCAGGGGCCGCGGCAGGGATACGCGGCCGGACCGATGGCGGGCCACGCCATCCTGGACGCCCTCCGCGCGATGGTGAAACTGCCCGAACTGGGCCTGCCTGCGGAGTCTCCGATCGCCGCGACGGGATATTCCGGCGGTGCCATCGCGTCCGGATGGGCCGCGCAGCTGGCTCCCACCTACGCCCCGGACGTGAATCTCGTCGGCGTGGCGTTCGGCGGTGCACCCACCGACTACCGCATTCTGCTGCGTTCTCTCAACGGAACGGTGGGGTCGACACTGTTCCTGTCGGCCACGCTCGGAGTCGCCCGAGAGTATCCCGAGATGTTCTCGTTGATGAACGCCAACGGTCTGCGCTTGGCCACCATCGGCAAGGACATGTGCATCTATCTGACCGCACCGGGCGGCCTGGTGGCACCCATCCCGGCACAGGCGCTGTCGGACATTCCGAATGTGGACCGGACACCGATCGCCGAACAGATCATCGCGTCGACCCGCATGGGTGGAGACAAGACACCGACCGTCCCCGTCTTCATCTATCACGGACAACAGGAGTTCTGGATTCCCAAGGAGGGAGCCGAGACCCTCTACGACGAATGGTGCGCTCAGGGTGCGAACGTGAGACTCGAGGAGTATCTCGGTGAGCACCTGATCGTCGCACTCAGCGGCATTCCGGGCGCGTACGCCTGGATCGACGACCGCCTGGCCGGTATTCCGGTACCGAGCGGGTGCAGCAGCTTCGGACGTTGACCGGTCTGCACCACTGCCGGGGGTACTGCCCGCCGGCGCTGCGCGGCCCATTACACTTTCGAGCCGCGCCCCTATAGCTCAGTTGGTAGAGCTACGGACTTTTAATCCGCAGGTCGTAGGTTCGAGTCCTACTGGGGGCACCACACACCGTCCTGGTAACAGTGATCACACCTGTCCGGAACGTACACTCGGAAGTAACGATCGGCCGAGACAGAGCGACGTGCAGGGGGAACTGCAGCGTTCGTGAACTCGCGAAGGCCGGCCGGAGGATCGGCGCTCCCGGGGGCACGTCGCGTCGATCGACACCGAACATCACGACCGCCGGAACAGCAAGTGAACAGGCGCAACGAGGTTCACACCGAACCTACGGTGCCGTAAGCTGGACCGGTCGTACGCAATCTATGGAGGCGATCTAATGGCGAGGGATCTGACACAGCTCGAGCTTCTGCAAGAGCTGGTGCCCACTGCCGAGGACAATGTGAACCGTCACATCACGATGGCGCGGGAGTGGCACCCTCACGACTACGTTCCGTGGGACGAAGGTCGCAACTTCGCCGCACTCGGCGGCCAGGACTACGACCCGGAGCAGTCCAAGCTCTCCGACGTCGCACAGGCCGCGATGATCACCAACCTGCTCACCGAGGACAACCTGCCGTCCTACCACCGTGAGATCGCCGAGAACTTCTCCCAGGACGGTGCCTGGGGAACCTGGGTCGGTCGCTGGACCGCCGAGGAGAACCGGCACGGCATCGTCATGCGCGACTACCTCGTCGTCACCCGCGGCGTCGATCCCGTCGCCCTCGAAGAGGCCCGGATGATCCACATGACCAACGGGTTCGCCTCACCGGCAGGGTCGCAGACCGGTTTGCTGCACTCCGTCGCGTACGTGACCTTCCAGGAACTCGCGACGCGCGTCTCGCACCGCAACACCGGCAAGGTCTGCGACGACCCGATCGCCGACCGCATGCTCCAGCGCATCGCCGCCGACGAGAACCTGCACATGATCTTCTACCGCAACATCACCGGCGCGGCGATGGACATCGCACCCGACCAGACCCTCGACGCGGTCTCCGACATCGTGACGAACTTCGTCATGCCGGGCGCGGGGATGCCGAACTTCCGCCGCAACGGTGTGTTGATGGCCAAGCACGGCATCTACGACCTGCGTCAGCACCTCGAGGACGTCGTCTGGCCGGTGCTGCGCAAGTGGAGCGTGTTCGAGCGCAACGACTTCACCGCACGCGGTGAGAACAAGCGCGAAGAACTCGCCGCGTTCCTCGAAGACCTCGAGCGGCAGGCCACCAAGTTCGAGGAGATGCGCGATCGCTCCCTCGCCCGCGAACGCGCGAAGGCCGAAGCACGCGCGTCGTAAGCTCAGATCGGCTGGTGTGCCCGGTACCGACTTCGGTGCCGGGCACCACTGTTTTCCGGCGTCACCGTTCTCGGCCCACCGTCATCACCACGATTACGTTCCCTCCGTTCCAAAGGCTTCCCTCATGACACTGCAGATCGGCTCGCTGGAGTTGCGCAGCCCCGTCGTCCTCGCACCGATGGCCGGCGTCACCAATGTGGCGTTCCGCACCCTGTGCAGGGAGCAGGAGTTGGAGAGGGCAGGCAGTACCTCGGGTCTGTACGTGTGCGAGATGGTCACGGCGCGCGCGCTCGTCGAACGGCAGCCGGCCACGATGCACATGACGACCTTCGGCCCCACCGAGACTCCTCGGTCGTTGCAGCTCTACACCGTCGATCCGGACACCACGTACGCCGCGGCGAAGATGATCGTCGACGACGATCTGGCCGACCACATCGACATGAACTTCGGCTGCCCGGTTCCGAAGGTCACCCGAAAGGGCGGCGGTGCTGCGCTGCCCTACAAGCGGAACCTGTTCGGCCGCATCGTCGCTGCTGCGGTCAAGGCGACCGAGGGCACCGACATTCCCGTCACCGTCAAGTTCCGCGTCGGCATCGACGAGAACCACCACACTCACCTCGACGCAGGTCGAATCGCCGCCGACGAGGGCGCGGCGGCAGTGGCACTGCACGCCAGAACGGCCTCACAGCGTTACTCCGGCACCGCCGACTGGAATGAGATCGCTCGACTCAAGGAACATGTCTCCGGCATCCCGGTACTGGGCAACGGTGACATCTTCTCGGCGTCCGACGCGGTCCGCATGATGGCGGAGACCGGGTGCGACGGCGTCGTCGTCGGGCGAGGTTGCCTCGGCAGGCCCTGGCTGTTCGCCGAACTCAGCGCTCGCCTGAACGGCCGCCCCGAGCCCGTTCCCCCCACCCTCGGCGAGGTGGCCACGATCATCGCTCGCCACGCCGAGTTGCTGGCGCAGCATCACGGGGAGAAGAAGGGCCTGCGCGAGTTGCGCAAGCACGTCTCCTGGTACCTGCGCGGGTTTCCTGCGGGGTCGGACCTCCGAGTCTCGATGGCGTTGGTGTCCACTCTCGGGGAACTGGACGACCTTCTGGCGCAACTCGATCCGACCGTTCCGTTTCCCAAGGACGCCGAAGGTCCCCGTGGTCGGCAGGGCTCGCCGGGCGCGGTGTCGCTGCCCGACGGTTGGCTCGACGATCCGGAGGACGTCTGTGTCCCCGCCGGTGCCGACCTGATGCATTCCGGCGGCTGATTCGCAGCTGACCAGCCGCCCACCTCGCACGAGTGGACCATGCCGCTCGAGTCAGTACTATGGCTGGGATTGCCGAGAAGGCAGCGCGTGCGTGTGATGGAAGGCCAGGTTCGAATTCGTGGGAGACGATCGAGAGTCGGGCCCGTCTGTGCCCGAGGGTCGCGCCCCATGGGAGCGCCCGCTGTCCTCAATCAGACAACCCGGCGCAATCGGACGATCCGGACAGCGCCCACCGCGATCCGAACGCCCCGCGACACCGGATCCGGAGCAGCCGCCGCAGCCCGGAGACAGCGGCAGGCTCGGTAAACGATCGCCGCGTAATGCCGACACCGTCTCGGTGGCCGAGTTGGTGGACAAGATGTCGCGCTCGGGATCGATGCGGCGGGTGCCGGCCGAGCGTCCCGACGCCGAAGAGCCGACCGAGATCATCGCCCCCATCACCGAGTCCACTCCCCCACCTGCCCGAACGGTGCCGCCGACCCCGGTGCCGCATGCGGCACCGGAACCGGTGGGTGCGCCCGCAACGGATCGACCCGCTCTGACGCGGTTGGCGATGAGCCGGGTGCGTCGACGCCGTCGGGTGCGGATGATCGGCCGCAGCCTGGTCTCTCTCGTCGCGATCCTGGCGGTGGCCTTGACCGGAGTGGTGTGGGGATACCTACGCAACACCGATCAGGGATTTCTGCAGGTCGCCGCTCTCGATCCCGACTCGACCGACGTCGTCGACGCCGAAGGCCAGTACGGCGACGAGACGTATCTGATCGTGGGCACCGACACCCGCACCGGGGCCAGCGGCGAGGTGGGTGCCGGAACCGTCGCCGACGCCGAGGGAGCCCGCTCGGACACGGTCATGCTGGTCAACATTCCGGCCGATCGCAGCCGCGTCGTCGCCGTCTCGTTCCCCCGCGACCTCGATGTCACGCGCCCCGAGTGCGAGCAGTTCGACAACGACACCAATACCTACACCGGGGAGATGTTCCCCGAGGCGTACGGCGACAAGCTCAACGCCACCTACGCCCTCGGCGGCCCGAAGTGCCTGGTCAAGACCATCCAGAAGATCTCGGGCCTGCGTATCGGACACTTCGTCGGGATGGACTTCGCCGGGTTCGAGTCCATGGTCGACGAGGTCGGAGGCGTAGAGGTCTGCACCGCGCAACCACTGGTGGACTACGAATTGGGAGACGTCCTCCCCAACGTCGGAACGCAGCGCATCGACGGCCGAACCGCACTGAACTACGTTCGGGCGCGCAACGTCGAGTCCGAGGGCAACGGCGACTACGGCCGGATCAAGCGACAGCAGCGTTTCCTGTCGTCCCTGCTGAGGTCTGCGCTCTCGAACAACGTGCTGCTCGATCCCGGCAAGCTCAACGGGTTCGTCAATGCGTTCACCTCGGACACCTTCGTGGAGAACGTCAAGACTCAAGACCTGGTGACGCTGGGACGCTCGCTGCAGAACGTGGACGCGGGTGCGGTCACCTTCCTGACCATCCCCACCACCGGCACCAACGATTACGGCAACGAGATCCCCAACGACGACGCAATCGGTGCGATCTTCCAGGCCATCATCGACGACGCTCCGTTGCCCGGTGAGGAACGCGCGGAGCCGGTAACACCCGACGTACCCGAACCTGCCGCCACACCCGACGCTCCGCTGTTGGCCGTCGATCCGGGAACCGTCTCCCTGCAGGTATCCAACGCATCCGACATCGCAGGCATGGCTCAGACGGCATCCGACGAACTTGCGACATACGGATTCCAGATCCTGACGGTCGGCAACTTCTCAGGTACCGCCGCCCAGACCGTGGTGCGCTACTCCCAGGATCAGGAGGCGGCTGCGGCGACGGTCGCGTCGGCGATCCCCGGCGCTGCCATCGAACTGGCACCGAGCCTGAACAATGTCGTCGAGGTCGTGCTGGGCTCGAACTATCCCGGATACACCCAGTTTCCGACGGCATTCGGTACCGAAATCGATCCCACCCAGGTGGAAGGAACCACCGAGAGCGCGCCCCTTCCGGAGGATCTCTCGTTCACCAACGCCGCCGACGACACGTGCGCCTGAGTTCATTCATGCTCCGTTAACCCTCGGGACAGGGAACTGGTCGGTGTGACCTACTAAACTTCGCTCATGCGCGTCGCCTACAACGAACAGATGAACGAGCTTGCCGATCTCCTCGGAGAGATGGCGAGCCTGGCTGGTGCGGCCATGGAAAAGGCCACTCAGTCCCTCCTTCAAGCAGACCTGGTGCTCGCCGAGCAGGTCATTTCCGAACACGACAGGATCACCGAGCTCAGCGCGGTGTGCGAGGAGAAGGCCTTCACGCTTCTCGCCCTGCAGGCTCCGGTCGCAGGCGATCTCCGTTCGGTGGTGGCCGGCATTCAGATCGTCGCCGACATCGACCGTATGGGCGCACTCGCACTGCACGTCGCCAAGATCACCCGTCGCAGGCACCCGAACCACGCCCTCCCCGAGGTCGTCAACGGGTACTTCGCCGAGATGGGTCGCCTCGCAGTTCAGATCGGTGCCTCGGCCCGTGAGGTCCTCGAGACCCGCGATCCCGAGCGCGCGGCGAAGCTGCAGGAGGAGGACGAGGCAATGGACGATCTGCACCGTCACCTCTTCACGGTGCTGATGGACCGCGAGTGGAGCCACGGAGTCGCTGCTGCAGTGGACGTGACCCTGCTCGGACGCTTCTACGAGCGGTTCGCCGATCATGCCGTCGAGGTCGGCCGTCGGGTGATCTTCCTGGTCACCGGCCAGCTACCGGTCGACCTGCACCAGAACAACATTCCCACCTCGTAGAACCGCTCTTCGTCGAGTAGCGCTGCCCAGCAGCGCTACTCGACGACCGAATCAGGGCAAGCGCACAACGAGAAGAACCCCCGTCGAGCTTTCGCTCGGCGGGGGTTCTCTTCGCGGTATGTGGTTATCCGAAGCGACCGGAGATGTAGTCCTCGGTGGCCTTCTGCGTCGGATTGGAGAAGATCTTCTCGGTGTCGTCGATCTCGATGAGCTTGCCGGGCTTGCCGGTGGCCTCGAGGTTGAAGAAGCCGGTCTGATCGCTCACACGTGCGGCCTGCTGCATGTTGTGCGTGACGATCACGATCGTGAAGTCCTGCTTGAGTTCCTGGATCAGGTCCTCGATGGCGAGAGTGGAGATGGGGTCGAGGGCCGAGCACGGCTCGTCCATCAGCAGCACGTCGGGCGAGACGGCGATCGCGCGAGCGATGCACAGACGCTGCTGCTGTCCGCCGGAGAGGCCGCCACCGGGCTTGTCGAGGCGGTCCTTGACCTCGTTCCAGAGGTTGGCACCCTTGAGCGAGCGCTCGGCGATCTCGTCGAGCTCCTTCTTGCCGCGGCCGCCCTGCAATTTCAGGCCGGCGACGACGTTGTCCCGGATCGACATCGTCGGGAACGGGTTGGGGCGCTGGAAGACCATGCCGATGGTGCGACGCACACCCACGGGGTCGACGCCGTTGCCGTAGATGTCCTCGCCGTCGAGCAGCACCGAACCTTCGACGCGCGCGCCGGGGGTGACCTCGTGCATGCGGTTGAGGGAACGCAGGACGGTCGACTTACCGCAGCCGGACGGTCCGATGAACGCGGTGACACTGCGCGGCGGGACGGCCAGAGTGACGTCGGAGACGGCATGGAACTTGCCGTAGTAGATGTTGACGTCTTTGAGATCGAGACGCTTTGCCATGTTCTTCGTTCCTTAGAATTCGCTGGAGTCGGGTGGGTCAGAAGTTCTTGGGCGAGAAGAACTTCGAGACCAACTTCGCGCCGATGTTGAGTATTGCGACGATCAGGATCAGCGTCAGGGCTGCTCCCCACATGCGCTCAGCGGTGAGCACGCCGGTTCCTGCTTTCTGCAGGTCGACCATCATGAGCGGCAGAGACGTCTGCGGCCCGGAGAAGATGTTGAAGTTGATGGCGGTGGCCGATCCCACCAGGATCAGCACCGGTGCCGTCTCACCCATCACGCGGGCCAGGGCGAGCATGATTCCGGTGACGATGCCGGACAGGGCCGTGGGGATGACGATCTTGGCGATGGTCTTCCACTTCGGCACACCGAGTGCGTAGGACGCCTCGCGCAGATCCTGGGGAACGATGCGCAGCATTTCCTCGGCCGAGCGCACGATCACGGGGATCATCAGGAGAACGAGAGCGAATGCGACGGCCACACCGGATCGCTGGAATCCGAAGGTGGCGATCCACAGCGCGTAGATGAACAGGGCCGCGACGATGGACGGCACACCGGTGAGGATGTCGACCATGAACGTGGTGACTCGGGCCAGTCGCGTGCCTACCCCGTACTCGACGAGGTAGATGGCGACGAAGATGCCGATCGGGATGGAGATGACGGCGCAGAACAGTCCTTGCAGGAGCGTTCCGACGATGGCGTGGTACGCACCGCCACCTGCGATGAACTGGGTGACGCCTGCTTGCGAGTTCTGCCACCAGGTGGGAGAGACCACTGCCGACAGGCCGCGGGAGACCACCGTGTACAGCACCCAGACGAGAGGCACGAGTGCGACGAGAACCGAGAGGCTCACGAGGATCGTCGCCGAGAGGTTGGACGCCTTACGCCGAGCGCTGACGCCCTGGAACGTGGGTTCCTTGACGGGCTTGTCCATCGTTGCGGTCATGGGTCAGTCCTTCTTTCCGGCGATGGCGGCGCGGGCACCGGCGTTGACGACGAAGGTGAGGATGAAGAGCACCAGACCTGCAGCGATGTAGGCGCCGGCTTGGAGCGGGTTGTTGAATTCGCCCGCGGCCAGCGCGATCTTCGTCGCAAACGTGGAACCGCCGTCGAACAGCGTTCCGCCGAAGGTTGCCTGAGTGCTGCGGATGATGATGTACAGCGCGATGGTCTCACCGAGTGCGCGACCGAGACCGAGCATGGAGCCACTGACGTAACCGGACTTGCCGAACGGAATGACCGTGGTGCGCACGACCTCCCAGCGGGTGGCTCCGAGGGCGAGAGCTGCTTCGATCTGCCCCTTCGGCGTCTGCATGAAGACCTCGCGGGTGACTGCGGCGATGATCGGCAGGATCATGACCGCGAGCACGATGCCGCCGGTGAAGATGGTGCCGCCGCCGGCGATGGAGACCGAGCCGGTGCTGAAGAGCGGGAACCAGCTCAAGGACGAGTTCAGCCATTCCGCGAATGGGCTGATGGCGGGCGCGAGGACGTACAGGCCCCAGAGACCGAAGACGATCGATGGGACCGCGGCCAGCAGGTCGATGACGTAACCGAGCGGTCCCGCTACTCGCTTGGGAGCGTAATTCGTCAGGTAGATGGCGATGCCGAGTGCAACAGGCATCGCGAGGACGAGCGCGAACAGAGACACCGTGACGGTGACCAGGAACAGATCGAGAACACCGAACGCCATGGCCGAGGTGTTGGACGTGTCCCAGGCACCGTTGTAGGTCAGGAAGTTGACCGTGTTGTTCGACAGCGAGGGAATGGCACGCCAGACCAGGAAGATACCCACGGCGGCGATCAGGGCGATGATGAAGATCCCCGAGCCCGTGGCGAGGCCGGAGAAGATCCGGTCACCGGGACGTGTCACGGTCCCCGATTTTTTCTTGTCTGACAATTGTGGTTCTTCCGGTTTGTGCGCGGAACCCGCGGAGGGCACGGTAGCCGCGGAGGGGACGCCGGTCATCGAGTGGGTGTCGCTCATACCGCTCACTGTCTCGTGTGGAGGTCGAGGACGGTCCTGCTTCGGCTCGCGTCACCACGAGCCGAAGCAGGATCACGTCTCATCTAATCAGGCGATTGCTTCGATGGCGGTGGTCAGACGTTCCTTGAAGGACTCGGGGAGCGGCACGTAGCCGGCTTCCTCGAGGCCCTGCTGACCTTCGTTGGCTGCGCTGAGCAGGAACGACTTGACTGCTGCCGAGGTCTCGGGGTCGTAGCCGGCCGAGCAGACGATCTCGTAGGTTGCGAGAACCAGCGGGTACGTCTCGGCTTCGTTGCTGGCGTACAGCGCATCGATGTCGATGACGAGGTCGTTGCCCTCACCGGAGAACGTTGCCGCGTCGATCGCTGCGGCAGCCGACTCGGTGGTGAGCTCGACCGGTCCGTTGCCGAAGTCGACTGCAGCCGTGCCCAGGTTCTCCTGGTCGGCGAAGCCCTTCTCGACGTAGGTGACCGAGCCGGGAGTAGCTGCCACGGCCTGGGCGACGCCCGAGGATCCGTTGGCACCTTCGCCGACGCCGCCTGCCCAGTCGGAGCTGTGGTCCAGGGTCCACGCCTCGGGAGCCGAAGCGGCCAGGAAGCGCTGGAAATTGTCGCTGGTGCCCGAGGAATCGGACCGGTAGACCGGGGTGACCGCGGTGGACGGCAGTTCGACGCCCTCGTTGAGTGCGGCGATGGCGGGATCGTTCCAGGTGGTGATCTGGCCGGTGAACATGCGCGCGATGACGTCCGGATTCAGCGCAACGCTGTCGACGCCGTCGAGGTTGTAGGCCACTGCGACCGGGCCGAAGACCAGCGGCAGGTTCCATGCCGGGTTGCTGGCGCAGCGGGTGGCTGCCTCGGTTGCCTGCTCGTCCTTGATCGCGGAGTCGGACCCTGCGAAGTCGACCAGTCCGGCGACGAACTGCGTGCGGCCGTTGCCCGAGCCGCTGGTGGTGTACTCGACGGCCTTGCCGGCGCACACGCCGGAGTAGATCGAGGTGAAGTTGGACATAGCGTTCTGCTGCGCAGAAGAGCCTTCGCCGGTCAGCGGAGACTTGCCCTCGCAGGTAGCCGAGGATTCGGATGCGCCGTCCGTGGTGGCGACGTTCGCGTCGCTACCGCATGCGGTCAGCAACATGGCACTGATGGCCACTGCACTCATGAGAGCACCGTTGCGCTTGAGGTTCACCTGTTTCCTCCGGGGAATCTGTAGGCCGTGTCCACGGCTCGGACCTGATCGGCCGCGCTGTGACTGTGTGGGTGCCGGCTCCTCGAGAGAACCTCGCACCAGGCGGCGTTGGTTGCCACCCATGGAGAAAGGTAAGGGCAGGTGGTAGACGTTTACCCCCGCGCGGGTGAACGGAAGATGAACACCCTGGCCGATATGTCCGTTCAGCTGCTGCGCGCGTATGCGGCGTCCACGTGGTAATTCTCGAAACCCAGCTTGGTGTACGTGTGCACGGCAGCGGTGTTGTCGGCCTCGACGTAGAGCATGATCTGGCCCAGTTCTCTACCGCGCAGGTAGTGCAGGCCGGCCAGCGTGAGCACTCGACCCAGACCACGCCCCTGCGACTGCGGGTCGATCCCGACCACGTACACCTCGCCGATGGCCGGTTCCGAACCCTCGGCCGGGTGGACCTTCGTCCAGTGAAAACCGAGGAGGCGGTCGCTGCCCTCCTCGAAGGCCAGGAACAGACCTGCCGGATCGAACCACGATTCGTCGCGGCGCGCGTCGATGTCGCGATCGGTCCAGCCACCCTGTTCGGGGTGCCAGGAGAAGGCCGCATTGTTGACCCGCAGCAGCTCGGCATCGTCCTGATGCCCACGGTACGTTCGAAGTGAAACACCTTCCGGCACAACGACATCCGGAAGCTCGGGATGCGCGGACGCGCGACGCATCTGCAGCAACTCGCGAACCACCTGCAACCCGAGGCGCGCCGCGACGGCCTGCGCAGCCGGCAGGTTGCCGTGCGCCCAGATTCGAGTTTCGGAGCCGATATCGAGTGCGCGAGAAACCAATTCACGTCCGACGCCGCGACCGCGGGCCGAAGGATCGACGACTGCCTCGGCCATCCCGTCGGCGATTCCGACGTAGCCCACGACACGATCACCCTCGGTCGCCACGAGACGAACGACCTCGTCACCGTCGTCGACGGCCTTCACGGCCTGCTCCGACAAAGGCGCGGTACCGTCGACTTCCGTTGCACGGGAGAGGATTTGATGAATCTCGTAGGACACACGGGAAGACGGTGCGCCGCCGTCGGTCGATTGGACGTCGAACGCAGGATCCGAACTCATCTACGAGAGAGTACTCTCTTGCTCGAACTCGAAATCCGCATCGTCGGAATCCCCACCGGCAGCGTCCGAGGCCACCGGTCCGCCCTTGGCGTTGCGCGCCGGCCGAACAGCCTTGTAGCCCACGTTGCGCACCGTCCCGATGAGCGACTCGTATTCGGTACCGAGCTTGGCGCGTAGGCGTCGAACATGGACGTCGACGGTGCGCGTTCCACCGAAGAAGTCGTAGCCCCAGACTTCCTGGAGGAGCTGGGCGCGAGTGAAGACGCGGCCCGCATGCTGAGCCAGATACTTCAGCAGCTCGAATTCCTTGTAGGTCAGATCGAGTGGACGACCTCGCAGCCGCGCGGTGTAGGTGCCCTCGTCGATGACCAGTTCGCCGAGCGTGATCTTGCCCGAGGTCTCCGGGCTGGCAACTCCCCCACTGCGGCCGACCAGCAACCGCAGTCGCGCGTCGAGCTCGGCGGGGCCGGTACCGGGGAGCAGGATGTCGTCGAGGCCCCAATCGGAATTCACCGCGACGAGCCCGCCCTCGGTGAGCACCGCGACGACCGGGATGGCCGAGCCGGTACTTCCCAACAGGCGACACAGACCACGGGCAGCAGCCAGGTCGGTGCGGGCGTCGACCAGTGCGATGTCTGCCGAACCGGCTTCGAGAAGCGAGGACACCTCGGTGGGTACCGGGCGTACGTGATGCGCCAGGAGAGCAAGGGACGGCAGAACGCCCTCCGGATTGGGATCGGAGGTCAGTAGTAGGAGCTCCACTGCGTCTCCATTCTTACTGCTGGCCGGTCCAGCCCAGGCTGGATTCGAGTGATCGTCAAGGACACAGACTAGCTTGTCCGTACAACCGGCCGAAGAGGGCAGTACGCGATCCGTCGGTCACAATGGACCGGTGCGCACACTTCTCATCGGACTCGCCAGCCTGCTGGCCCTCGCGCTCGTGGTGGATTTCGGCGCTGCGGCCTACTCGGAGTACCGAGTCTCCCGCGCGATCCGTGCCGGCGGCGAGCTCACCTCCGACCCTCAGGTGATCGTGCACGGCTTCCCGTTCCTCACCCAGGCGGCGGACGGCCGCTACCAGAACATCGAGATTCGAGCCCAGGACGTGCCGACCGAGTACGTCGGCTCGACGACGATCGAGGCCAATCTTCGCGGCGTGCACATCGAGCTGTCCGACCTGATCGACAACAACGTTCGGGCGATCCCGGTGGACGAACTCGACGGCCGCGTCCGTATCGAGGCGACGGACCTCGGCCGGTTCCTCGGCATCGTCGACCTGCAGGTTTCTGCTCCGCCGGCCGACAAGTCGGACGGTACCGGCGGTTCCGGTGGGTCGGGCAAGACCACGACCGGGGGCGTCGTGCTGACCGGAACGGTTCCGGTCGGCCCCCTCGAAACGACCGTGAGCGTCCAGGCCGACCTGTTGCTCGAAGGGGACGGCGTCGCCATCGTCGCGTCGGACTTCTATTTCGGCCCGGAGGGCCAAGCGGACTTCACGATTCCCGATTTCGCCAAGCCCACGGTGCTCGGTCTGTTCACCAGGACCATCGAGCGTCAGAGCCTGCCCTTCGGACTCCTGCCGACGGACGTCTACGCGGAGGGCTCGCAGATCGTCATCGAGGGGTCGGGCGAGAACGTGACCATCGACCTCAACGAGATCGAAAAGCCGTGACAGGGATCACAGTTCTTGTCGTCGTGGCGATCCTTGCCGTCGCTACCGGATTGTTCCTCCGCAGCCGATCCGGTGCCGTGCGGGCCGTACGGAACACCGACTCCGAGACCGACGCTCTGCACCCGCTCCTGCTCGACGCGGGTGCCACGACCGACGTCGCGACCGTCCTGCACTTCTCGGCGGACTGGTGCGGACCGTGTGCGGCCGTGCGACGCGTCGTCCAGCAGGTATTGAACGATCGAAGCGATGCCCGGGAGCTCGAACTCGACATCGACGCCCATCCGATCCTCGCCCGCGAACTGGGCGTGCTGTCACTGCCCACGACTTTTGTCCTCGACACCCGATTGCAACGGCGCTCCAGAATCGCGGGTGTGCCGTCCGCGGCGGCGCTACGGTCGGCGCTCGACGCTCTGTGACCTCGCCTCTTCGGACCGGCGGTAGGACGCGCCGCTGGTAGAGGGTACGATGCTCTTCGTGTTCTCCCGCCGCGAGCTGATGCTCACCAGTCGTCGCACAGTTGATCTGTGCCGACTGGGCGGTTGTTGCTGTCGCTGCTGCTGATTTCCTTCTGCCGCCACGCCCATGCGTGATGTACGGCCCGATGATCGAAATCCACGTCCGAGCACTGCCGATGCGGCGTGCCCCGGCCTCGCACAGGAGTACCTCTCGATGTCGACACCCGACACCCGGACCACCACCCCCACTGCCACGATCGACCAGGTGGACGTTCGTGGTCCGCGCTTCGCAGCGTGGATCACCACCGCCGTTCTGGTCGTCGTTCTCCTCTTGACCACGTTCTCTGTCCCCGCGGCGGCAATCCTGCTCGGGCTACAGGCGATCGTCTTCGGAATCGGAGCCGTCCGCGGACCCAAGCGCAGTCCGTACGGCACGATCTACGCGACATTCGTCGCACCGCGCCTCTCCCCCACCAGCGAACGTGAGCCGGTGGCACCGTTGAAATTCGCTCAACTGGTGGGCTTCGTGTTCGCCGCCGTAGGAGTTGTCGGCTTCGCGCTCGGCGCTCCGGTCGTCGGCACCGTGGCGGCAGGCTTCGCGTTGTTCGCGGCCTTCCTCAATGCCGCGTTCGCGGTCTGCCTCGGCTGCATGGTCTACCCCCTCGCCGCGCGACTGCGCACCACTGCTTGACCCTCACCGATCCGTAAAGAAAGACCGAAAGGAACACCATGGCTCGCTCCGACGTCCTGGTCTCTGCCGACTGGGCCGAGCAGAACCTGAACGCACCGAAGACCGTCTTCGTCGAGGTCGACGAAGACGCAAGCGCCTACGACGGCGGACACATCGAAGGTGCGGTCAAGCTCGACTGGCGCAAGGACCTGCAGGACGCGGTTCGCCGCGACTTCCTCAATCAGGAACAGTTCTCGGACCTGTTGTCGGCCAAGGGCATCAGCAACGACGACACCATCGTCCTGTACGGCGGGAACAACAACTGGTTCGCTGCCTACGCCTACTGGTACTTCAAGCTGTACGGACACAAGGACGTCAAGCTCATCGACGGTGGCCGCAAGAAGTGGGAACTCGACGGCCGCGCGCTGTCCAAGGACGTCGTCAGCCGTGAGACCACGCAGTACCGCGCCGAGGCACCCGACCTGTCGATCCGCGCGTTCCGCGACGAGGTCATCGACGCCATCGGCAACAAGAACCTGATCGACGTCCGTTCGCCCGACGAGTTCTCGGGCAAGATTCTCGCCCCCGCTCACCTGCCGCAGGAGCAGGCTCAGCAGCGTGGCCACGTGCCGTCCGCGATCAACATCCCGTGGAGCACCACCGCCAACGAGGACGGCACGTTCAAGTCCGACGAAGCGCTCGAAGAGCTGTACAAGACCAAGGGCTACGACGACAGCAAGGCCACCATCGCCTACTGCCGCATCGGTGAGCGTTCGAGCCACACCTGGTTCGTCCTCAAGGAGCTTCTGGGCAAGGAAGACGTCAAGAACTACGACGGCAGCTGGGTCGAATACGGCTCTCTCGTCGGAGCACCCATCGAGCTGGAGGTTCACTGATATGTGTGGAGCACCCGTACAAGGCCAGACCATCCCCGCAGGCGTCGACGTCGAGAAGGAAACGGTCATCACCGGCCGTGTCCTCGCCGGCGACGGTGAGCCGGTAGCAGGGGCTTTCGTGCGTCTGCTCGACGGCAGCGGCGAATTCACCGCAGAGGTCGTCGCGTCGGGCACCGGTGATTTCCGGTTCTTCGCCGCTCCCGGACAGTGGACGCTGCGCGCACTGTCGGCATCGGGCAACGGCGACACCGTCATCGCTCCCGAGGGCGCAGGCGTGCACTCGGCGAACGTCACCGTCGGAGTCTGATCCGACCCGCTCGCATCGAACGAGACAAGAACCCCGCACCTGCTCGCAGGTGCGGGGTTCTTTCGGTTCGGTGGAGGCTGCTAGTTCGGGACGGGCACCGAGGCGCCGGGGTCGGGAACCGTCGAATATTGCGGCGGGAACATCCCTTCCGGTACCGGAATGCCCTGCGACTCGAGGAACGCTCCGAGATCGCTGACCCGAGTGACCGTTCCGGGCTCCGGCAGCAGGCGAGGTTCCGGTGCGGTCTCGGTCTCGGGGGCGGGGGTTTCCGGCGTCGACGTCTGTGGCCCGGTCGCGTTCTTCTTGTCGCGTTCGGTGCGTGCGAGGTCGGTTATCCAAGCGACCATCTTCTCGCTCTCCCACTCGTACCCGTCGTTGGGGTCGTTGTACCAGTACGACAGGTGCTGCAGGAAGCCGAGCGCCAGGTAGGGCCCGAGTACGACATCGGCGATGCCCTTGTTGTTCTCCTCGAACCCGGTGGCCTCGGCACGGAGCTTGGCTTCCACGGTCTCGGCACCGGGCCCCATCGCCCAGTTGAGATCGGCGAGGAGCTGCTCCGGTGTCAATGCGTCCACCGCCTGCTGATCAGCGACGGTGTAATCCACATCCGCCACCCTCACCAAGACCTGCAGCAGAGTCTCGTCGGAGGTGAACCATGATTTGTCGGTGGCGATATCGACGATCGCGCGCGAAGCAATGGTCGTCACTGCGCGCGCGAAGTCGGACACGGTCTGTACCGGGTTCAGGACGGTCAGCCGCATCTGCGAGATGACCTCGAGGGCGAGCTGCAGAAGTTCGATGTCGTCCGGAGCGTCGCACGCCAGATCCCACGGTCGGCACGACCAGGTGACCTTGTCGGTCAGCGTTCCGTAATCCCGCGGTGACCGGTCCATGAAGCCACCGAGCGATTCACCCGGCTCGTCACCGAAATTCGGCACACCGGCCGGGCGGTAGGGCGAACCGACCATGATCACGCCCGCGATGTCGTCGCCGTTCACCAGGGCACTCGAGTCACGCGCGCCGATCTCGGTGGACAAACGATCGAGTACCTCGCCGCCGACGCTGTATCCGAGGAGTACGAACTTGGTTCGGTCTCCACATTTGACCTTGTACTCGTCCATCAGACGATTGGTCGTTGCGACACCTTCCACGATCGACTCGTGGTAGGTCGGCACGTTGTCCAGAACGTCGAAGCCGTACGTCGAGGCGTACGGGACGTAGAGCCAGCCGACGGTACCCGGGCTGTCGGCATTCGCCTCACCGACCGGGACCGTCACGTTCCCGACCCAGTTCGACGCGACCGTGGACGCCTGCTCGGCCAGAGGATTTCGGTCCGACGCCGAGTCGGTGGCACCGGACACCGCCAGCACCAGCACATCGGGGCAGTCCTGCGCGTAGTTGTTGGGGTCGATGTTCGGGCCCTGCGAAGACCCGAAGTCCGACGACCCCGAGTCGGAGGATCCCGAGTCCGCCGATCCCGAGTCCGGAGCGGCGAGCGCAGCTGCGGGAGCGGCGAGCGCCAACGCCAGAGTGACCACCCCGGACCTGAACAACACGGATCCGAACGACGATGTCAGAGCCCGTTTACGACGCAGCATTATTGCGGAGACCTCCCCAGCCTTCGTGACAGAACACAGTGAACAACGTCGGAAATTCACCCTCGAGCGCCCGACGCCCCCCGAAGAAGGTACCTGCTCGACGGGATTTTCCCACGAAGAAGAGTGATCCAGCGCACCCCCAGCCCTGAATTCGGTTACATGTCACCAAAGACACAGCCCGGATTCGGGCCGCTGTTCTCGACGACGATCGCAGCGGGTTAAACTCGCACTCGTGGTCATCTTCTTCGAGGTATTGCTGGCGCTTGCGGCAGTAGCCATCATCGCGTTCTCGCTGTATGTCGTCTACCGACTGGTCAACGACGAATCGTGACAGAACCGGTTGCGGGTCGACCCGGCAGTGCTGACGAGGGGCTCGACACCCCCGTCACCAGTGGCGACGAAGCAATAGCGGCTGCCGAGCAGAAGTTCGCCGACGCGTCGACGCGGAACGTTCCGGTCCTGCCGGACATCCCGCATCCCGACGACACGGCCAACCTCCGCCTCGGCCCCGATCTGCACCCGTCGATGCTCGCTCTGTTGCCGCTCGTCGGCGTGTGGCGCGGTGAAGGCGAAGGCCACGACCCCGAGTCCGGTACCGACTACCCCTTCGGTCAGCAGATCGTCGTCACCCACGACGGCGGTAGCTACCTGAGCTGGGAATCACGTTCGTGGCGACTCGATTCCGACGGTAACTTCGCACACCCCGATCTCCGCGAAACCGGATTCTGGCGCATGAGCGGTGGCAACGGGCTCAAGGGTTCCGAGGACGAAGAGGTCGTCGAGCTATTGCTGACACACAGCACCGGCGTCGTCGAACTGTATTACGGCCATGCACTCACCAAGTCGTCCTGGGAACTGGCCACCGATGTCGTCATCCGCAGCACATCGGGTGCGTTGGTCGGCGGGGCCAAGCGGCTCTACGGCATCGTCGAAGGCGGGGATCTCGCGTACGTCGAAGAACGCGTCGTCGCCGACGGCCCACTGGCACCGCGGTTGTCCGCGCGCCTGACTCGCTACATCGGCTGACTCTCTCTCACCACCCACTGCACGCGAACGGCCCCCGAGCCATACCTGATTTCAGGTCCCGACCGGACAGGTCGGGGGCTCGGGGGCCGGGTAGCTGCCTGGGATTCGCCTGCCGCTCGCGCGGTCTTCGCAGTGAATCCGTCAGCGATTGCGGCTAGCTGACAGCCACCTCACGCGTCCTAGAGTTCATCAACTTCAGACCACCTCCTCTCTCGTGTACTTCACAACGTACGCCCGAGTTTCCGAGTCGGCAAAGGGTTTTTTCTCACGGTCCGAGCCGAGGTCGATCACCTGGTCGGCGTCGGTGTTCTCCGGCAGTTGATGGGTGACGACCACCACGGTTCGGTCGGCTCCGAACAATCCTCCGTCGGTGGTGAGCAGCTCGCGCAGTATCGATTCGCCGGAGATTCGGTCCAGATGCTCGGTCGGCTCGTCCAGCAGCACGATCGGTGCCGTACTGACCAGAGCGCGCGCCAACAACAGTCTGCGGCGCTCTCCCCCCGAGACGGCCTGCGCGCCGCCGACCAGGGTGGTGTGAACGCCGAGAGGCAGGGTGTCGAGCCACGAGCCGAGGCCGACTTTCCGCAGCGCCTCCGCTGCTTCCTCCTCGTTCACGTCGCCGCGGACCACCCGCAGGTTCTCCAGAATCGAGGTGTCGAACAGATGCGCGTCCTCGGCGAACAGCGCTGCGTCCGAACCGCATTCCTCGGCGAACTCCCGCAGCATCGTGCTCTTCCCCGATCCGCTGGGCCCGATCAGTGCGCTTCGCGCAGTGGTGCGGTCGAGTGCCTCGGAGGGCACATGACCACGCCGCTGCGGCGGAGCCGCATCGAGCATCGCCATGATTCGGGTGGCCGCGATTCGGCCACGCATCAGGGCGATTGCCGCTCCGGGCAGTGCCGCGGTCGCCTCGAAGGCGGCCAGCGGAACCAACACGATGATCGCCAGGGCCATCGGTGTCATCCCGCCTACGGTGCCTCCGGTCGGTCCGTACAACCCGATGCCGACGAGCAAGGACCCGATCACCGATGCACCGATCGACAACGGACCGGCGGCATCGGCCAGCGCCGACGGCCGCGCCGCCCGGTCGCGGGCGACCACCGAATCCTGTGCTGCCCCGCGGGCTTCGGCGAGCGTCGCGTCGAGGCGTCCGGCGACCCGCAGTTCTGCGGCGTGGTCGAGTGCCCGGACGGCCGTCTCGGCGAACCGCGCGTCGGCGTCGGCTCCGGCCTCCTCGGCGATCCTTGCGGCCCGCGCCGCCAGAATCGGTGCGCCCACGCCGGCGATCAGCAACGACACCGCCAGGATCGACGCGGCAGCAGGCGCGATTCCTGCAAGCAGGCCCACGGCTGCGAGCATCATCACGACGCTCACGCAGATGGGCACGATCGCGCGTACGACGACGTCGCCGAGCACGTCGACGTCCGCTCCGGTGCGAGCCAGGACGTCCCCGCGCCGCAGAGCGAGCGCGCCGTGTCCGTTCGCCAGTTGCTCGTAGATCCGGGTTCGCGCTGCCGTCGTACCGCGCAGTGCCGCGTCGTGCGTGGTCAGTCGTTCGAGGTAGCGGAACACCCCGCGGGAAATGCCCAGCGCCCGAACGGCTACCACGGCGACGGTCAGGTCCATCACCGGAGGCATCTGCCAGGCTCTGGTGATCAGCCATGCCGACAGTGCGGCGAGGGCCAGTGCGCTGCCGAGGGTTGCCACGCCGGCCGCCACGGCCAGTGCCACCCGCCGCGGGGAGAGCTCGAACAGGCTCAGTGCGCGTCGTAGGTCAGACATGATCGAACTCCCGTACCACCGGTGAACTGCTTCGTACCTCGACGACGCGATCTGCGGCGTGCAGCACCGAGCGCCGATGACCGACCATCACCACGGTGACACCTCGGTCGGCTGCGTCTCGAACGGCCTGCAGCACAGTCTGTTCACTCGCCGCATCCAGGTGCGCCGTCGGCTCGTCCAGCACCATCACCGGAGCGTCGGAGACGAAGGTTCTGGTCAGGGCCAGGCGTTGCAGTTCGCCGAGGGACAGCCCCACTCCGCCCTGCCCGACGCGAGTGTTCCAGCCGTTCGGGTGATCTCGCAGTACGGCATCGAATCCCGAAGCGCGGCAGGCTGCGTCCAGTGCATCGGGGTCGGGCACCCCGTGAAGGGTGACGTTCTCGTAGAGCGTGCCGGGAAGCAGTACCGGCCGCTGCGGCAGCCAGGCGACCTGCGCCCACCAGCGGTCGAGATCGAGATCGGCCACGGGCACGCCACCGACGAGAACCGCACCGCTCGTCGGCGTCGTGAGTCCGAGAACCGCCTGCAGCGCAGTCGATTTCCCGGAGCCGTTGGGGCCGGTCAGTACCGTGATGGTGCCTGTTCGGCACAGCGCACTCAGTTCTGCCGGAGCGTGACCGTCCCGGCTCGCGACGGTGAGTCCGACGAGTTCGATGTCCGCGGTCGTAGCGTCGACGGTCCGGCCACCGGTCGGCTGTGTGGTGCGCCGATCCAGGACTCGGAATGCTCGGTCCGCGGCCTCGACGCCGTCCTCTGCTGCGTGGAACTGGGTCCCCACGGCGCGCAGCGGAAAATACACCTCGGGGGCGAGAATCAACGCGATGATGCCTGCTTCGAGCGTCATCTCCCCGAAGACCAAGCGCAATCCGATTCCGACGGCCACCAGCGCGACACACAGGGTCGCAAGCAGCTCGAGCACCATCGACGAGAGGAAGGCAACCTTCAACGCGCGCATCGTTGTTCGTCGATGTGCGTCGCCCAGTGCGCGGATGCGAGCAGCCGGTCCCTGTTCGCGGCGCAGCGCGCGCAAGGTCGGCAGACCGGCCAGCAGATCGAGCAACTGCGCAGACAACCGGGTCATCGTGGTGAGCGTCGCCGCGGCTCGCCCCTTGGTCAACAACCCGATCAGGATCATGAAGATGGGGATGAGCGGCAACGTCACCGCGATGATCACCGCCGAGGTCACGTCCTGGGTGACGATGACGACCAGAACGAGCGGAGTGACGATGACCGCGGACACCAGCGCCGGCAGGTAGCCGGTCAGGTACGCCCGCAGACCCCCGATGGCTCGGGTCACGACGACGGCCAACTCTTCCCGTTCGCTGTCGAGCTCCCGAGGCTCGAATCGTGTTGCTGCCGTGAGCACCTCGACCTCGAGCTCGGCAACCACCCGTGACGCCGACCGGTGCGCGTAGCGGGACTGGGCTCCGGTGGCGAGCACACGTACGGCCACCGCGCCCGCCAGCACGGCCAGTTCCGTCGTCCACGCGGACAGTGATCTGGCCGTCGGATCGGTGATGACGCCTGCCAGTACCCGGCCGATCGCAAGCGCGCCGACGATGATGCAGAGCGTGACGACGGTCGACAGAGCGACAGTGACGATCAGGTAGCCCCGCGCAGAGCTGGAGTATTTCCACAGGCGGGGATCGACCGGTCCCCGCGAACGAGCGGGCGCGGTCACGATTTCACCGTCAGTCCGATCGAGTCCGGGATCTGGGCACTCGAAATGCGCTGGCGGAAGACCCAGTACGTCCAGGCCTGGTATCCGAGGACAACAGGGGCGGCGAAGGCTGCAGCCCACGTCATCACCTTCAGCGTGTACGCACTGGACGACGCGTTCGCGATCGTGAGGTCGAAGGCGGCGTCGGTGCTCGACGGCATCACGTTGGGGAACAGGGAGGCGAACAGCAGCGCGACGATGGCCACGATGGCAATGCTGGTGAAGACGAATGCCCAGCCCTCGCGCACCTTCGCCGTCAGCGCGACGACGAGGAGCAGAGCGGCAGCGGCCACCCCGACGAGTAGCCACGTCCACGTCTTGCCGTGTGCGAGCTGGGTCCACAGGGCAAATGTGCCGCCGACGAGAACTGCCGGAACGGACAGTCGCGCTGCGATTTTCGCCGAATCCTCGTGCACGTCGCCGGAGGTCTTGAGCGCGATGAACACGGCGCCGTGCAGGGCGAACACCAGCGCCATGGTGGCACCGCCGAGCAGGGCGTATGGGTTGAGCAGGTCGAAGAAGCCTGCGGTGACCTTCTTGTTCTCGTCGATCGCGACGCCGCGCACGATGTTGGCGAACGCGACGCCCCACAGCACCGCTGGAACCCAGGACCCGATGCCGATGCCGATGTCGCAGCGTCGACGCCATACCGGGTCGTCGATCTTTCCGCGCCATTCGATGGCGCAGATACGCAGGATCAGGGCCACCAGGATCAGCAGCAGCGGGAGGTAGAAGCCGGAGAACAACGTGGCGTACCACTCCGGGAAGGCCGCGAACAGCGCGCCGCCCGCGGTGATGAGCCACACCTCGTTGCCGTCCCAGACCGGGCCGATCGTGTTCAGGACGGCACGCCTGCGCTTCTCCCCCGTGACAGCGTCGGGATGCCTACCCAGGATGGGCATGAGCATGCCGACGCCGAAGTCGAAGCCTTCGAGCACGAAGTAGCCGACGAAGAAGAAGGCGATGACGAAGAACCAGAATTCGGGCAGTGACATGGTTGTTCCCCTAGTACGCGAACGAGAGCTGTTTGGGCTCTTCGTCTTCCGATTCCGGTGGATCGACGTGCGGCTGCGCGTCGTGGTCGAGAGGTCCTTCGATGACGTAGCGGCGAAGGAGGAAGAACCAGACACCACCGAGGGCGGCGTACAGCAGTGTGAACGTCACCAGCGAGGCGAGGACGAGGCCGACGGGGTGGTCGGACACACCCTGGTCGACGGTGAGCCTGATCTGGTCGACGCCGGACAGGTTGGGTGCGACAACCCATGGCTGCCTGCCCATTTCGGTGAAGATCCAGCCGGCGCTGTTGGCCAGGAACGGAGTCGGGATGGCCGCGAGGCTCAGCCACGAGAACCACTTCTGGTCGGGTACTCGGCCGCCGCGGGTGACCCACAGGCCGGCCAGTGCCAGCAGAGCGGATCCGGCGGCCAGTCCGATCATCATTCGGAATGCCCAGTAGGTGACGAACAGGTTCGGCTTGTAGTTACCCGGCCCGAACTGCTGCTCGTACTGCTCCTGCAGTTGGTTGACGCCCTGCACGGTGGCACCGAAGTCGTTCTCCGCCAGGAACGAGGTGAGGCCGGGGATCGAGATGAGGTGCACCACGGACTCGCAGTTGTTGTGTGTTCCGACGGTCAGGAGCGAGAAACTGGCTCCGGTCTCGGTGTCGCACAGCGATTCCGCCGAGGCCATCTTCATCGGCTGCTGCTCGAACATGAGCTTGCCCTGGATGTCTCCGGTGATGGCCAGCGCGCCACCGGCGACGATCATGATGACAAAGGACATGCGGGCAGCAGGGCGAAACATGCTGCGCGAGTTGCTCTCCTGGAGTGGAGCCTGCGGATCGACCCCGGCCTTGTTCTTACGGGCCTCACGGACCATCCACCAACCGGAGATTCCGGCCACGAAGGTGGCAGCGGTGAGGAACGCTCCGGCCACGGCGTGGGGAAATGCCGCCAGCGCTGTGCTGTTGGTGAGCAGTGCCCAGATGTCGGTCAGCTCGGCGCGCCCGGTCTCCTCGTTGTAGATCGCGCCCACGGGATGCTGCATCCAGGAATTGGCCGCGATGATGAAGAAGGCCGAGGCATTGACGCCGATGGCGACGAGCCAGATCGTGGCCAGGTGAACCAGTTTCGGAAGTCTGCTCCACCCGAATATCCACAGTCCGAGGAACGTGGACTCGAGGAAGAAGGCAACGAGGCCTTCGAGTGCGAGAGGAGCGCCGAACACGTCACCGACGAAGCGGGAGTATTCGCTCCAGTTCATGCCGAACTGGAACTCCTGGACGATTCCGGTGGCGACGCCGAGGGCGAAGTTGATGAGGAACAGCTTGCCGAAGAACTTGGTCAGTCGATACCAGGAGTCCTTGCCGGTGATCACCCACATGGTCTGCATGGCGGCCACCATCGGCGCGAGGCCGATCGTGAGAGGTACGAGAATGAAGTGGTAAACGGTGGTGATACCGAACTGCCACCGCGAGACATCCAACGCGTCCATCGATACTCCGAACTCTCACACCCGAGCTGTGACGGGCAACACCGCAGGTCAGGGCGTTGGCCCGCGACAAACTCGAATGTACTACTACGACTAGTAGTAGGGAAGAGTCTTTCGGCAGGGTCGTTCGGCTCCTATCGAGTTTCGACCGTCTCCACGGCCGCATCGACCATCGATCGAACATCGTCGGCACGCCTCTGAGTGCCGAGGGGAACGCCGTTCATCTCCGTGACCCGAGCCGCGAGAGTGACGCTCGAGACCAGCCAAACACCATCTGCTGCAATGAGATCCGCCGGATACAGGTTCCCGTGCTCGCACGTCCAACCGGCGGACTCGGCCACGGAGAACAACCCGGCGACCGTGGTTCCGGCCAGGATGCCCTGTTCCACCGACGGTGTGACGAGAGTCTTACCGCGCGCGAGCACCACCGTCGAGCGCGGACCTTCGAGCACCCGACCCTCACTGCTGAGATAGATCACATCGTCGACGCCCTGAGCGGCGGCGTGCCGCAGCGCGGCCATGTTGGTCGCATACGACAACGTCTTGGCCCCCGCGAGCTGCCACGGCGCTCCCGACGAGAAGTCCACCGAGTAGCCGCGATCGAGCGTGATCACCGACACCCCGTCGGCGCGCGCGGCCCGCACCCGCTCGGGCAGCGGTCCCACCGTCACGTACGCGGTGGGGTCACCACCGCCCTCGCGTCCGCGACTGAGGACCAGCCGAAGCACACCCTCGTCCTCGGACTCTCGCGCCCACAGACCGACGGACTGTTCGATCACAGTGCGCCACTGCTCGAGATCGGGAACCGGCAGGTCCAGTGCCCTCGCCGACGCCACCAACCGGGCCAGGTGCAACTCGACCGCACAGGCCGCGCCGCCGCGCACGAGCAGCGTCTCGAACACCCCGTCCCCGCGCACCGCGGCCAGGTCGTCGGCGAACAGCAACGGCCGATTCGCGTCGTGCACTCGGCCGTCCAACGTCACCACTACCGACTCCGACATGCCCGCCACCCTAGATGGGGGCGGGCGCGTTCGATCAATCCGCTCGGTCGGCCGTCGCCATCGCGTCTGCGTACTCGTCGAGGTCGAGATCCTCCGCGACGACGACCTTGGTGCCGTTGTACACCTCGCGGTCGATCTCGTCGTCGGCGTTGGCGACGAGCATCGCGACGAACGTGTCTCCGTTGACGTTGAGGAAGGTGCGGAAGATTCCGGCGAACCAGTCCACGGCGATCAGCAGGCCGACGGCCTCGAAGGGAAGGTCGAGCGAGGTCGCGAGGAACATCGCGACGACGGGGAATCCGCCGGGCACGGTGATGGTGCCCATGTTGAGCAGAACCGCCAGGCCCATGCCCAACACGATCTGCCCGAGAGTGAGGTCGATGTCGCCCGCCTGCGCGAGGAACATCACCACGATCATGTAGTTGAGAACGGCACCGTAGGACCCCATCGTCAACCCGATCGACAGCGTGAAGTTGGCGACCTTCTGACTGACGCCCACCTTCTCGACCGTGTTGCGCAGCACCGTCGGGAACGTGACGGCCGAGCTCGTGGTCGTCACCGCGACGGCCGTCTGTTCGGTGAGCTTGCTGGGCAGCTTCCACGGGTTCAATCGGGTCCGCATCGTCACGACCACAACGAAGAGCGCGAACAGAATCAACACCCCGAGCAGCGTCGTCCCGAGGTAGCTCAGCGCGGTGGACACCACGGAGAAGCCGACGTCTCCGGCGAGCGCGGCGAGCAGGCAGAACACACCGACCGGGGCGATGACCATGACGAGCCGGATCATCGTCAGGACGATCTGCTGAATCTGGTCCATGAACGAGAGCACCTGGGTGTTGCCGGTCTTGGTGATGTGACTGCGCAGGGCGATGCCGAAGAGCAGCGAGAAGACGATGATCGGCACCATCGTCGCCGTGGACATGGCGTCGAACACGTTGGTGCTGACGAAGTTGAGCAGCGTGTCCTGCCAGCCGAGTGCCTCGCTCGCCGACTCCTCGAGCGACGGATCGAGCTGCTGGGTGAAGACCATGCCCGCGCCCGGCCGAATGATGCTGCTCAGTACCCAGGCCAGCACCGCAGCGACGATCGAGAACCCGATCATCCACTTGAAGGTGCGAAACGCGATCTTGCCGGTTCCCGCCCCTGCCATCGATCCGGTTGCGACGATGACCGAGGCCATCACCAGCGGAACGATCGACATCTGGATCAGTCGGATGAACAGATCGCCGATGAACTTCAGGTTCGCGGCCCACTCGCCGACCACCAACCCGAACACGATGCCGCCGATCGCCGCGAGGCCGATCTGCGCGGCCGGATGCGCCAGTTTCTTCATGGATCGAAACGCTAGGTCCGTGTCGTCGCAGCGCCGTGTCATCGTCGTTTCGAGGGTGTAAAAGGACCGGTCGCCGAGTTGCTGCGCCGACGGGCTCCTACTATGGGGTGGTGTCCGTTTCCGTGACGATCAGCCCGAGTCCTCTTCTCACTCTTCCCAACGCAGTACCGTCCCCGGACGACAGCATCGACGCCGGGGTGGCCTGGCACTACGGCAATCCGTTCGGCGAGCAGCGGGACGCCGCGAGCGCAGCTGCCGTCATCGATCGGTCGCACCGGTTCGTCCTGGCCATCAGCGGAGACGAACGCCTGAGCTGGCTGAACACGATCTCGAGCCAGCTCGTCTCGAACCTGCCCGACGGCAGCTCCGCCGAGAACCTGAGCCTGGACGTCAACGGCCGTATCGAGCATCACTTCGTGCAGACCGATATCGACGGCGTGACGTACATCGACACCGAACGTGCAGCCGGACCCGGTCTGCTGTCGTTCCTGCAGAAGATGGTGTTCTGGGCCAAGGCCGAACCCCGCCAGGCCGACGAACTCGCCGTGCTCACCGTGCTCGGATCCGACGCGGCGGCGGTGCTCGCGAAGGCCGGCCTGCCCGCTCCCGGCGAGATCTACGGGGCGTCGCCGATCGACGGCGGCGGTTTCGTTCGGCGGATGCCCTGGCCGGGCAAGAATTCGTACGACGTGATGATCCCCCGCGCGAACTCGACCGACTGGTTTCTCCGACTGCGTGACGCCGGTGCCACCCCGGCCGGAACCTGGGCGTTCGAAGCGTTGCGGGTGGAATCGCTGCGTCCGCGAGTGGGCGTGGACACCGATGAGAAGACCATTCCGCACGAGGTTCGCTGGATCGGCAGCGCCGCCGAGTTCGGCGCGGTGCATCTGGAGAAGGGCTGCTACCGCGGGCAGGAGACGGTCTCGCGCGTACACAATCTCGGTCGCCCGCCCCGGCATCTGGTGCTGCTGCATCTCGACGGTTCCGCGGACGGTCGACCCAACACGGGTGACGCGGTGACCGCGGGCGGACGGTCCGTGGGGCGTCTGGGCACCGTCATCGATCACTTCGAGCTCGGGCCAATCGCTCTGGCGCTGGTCAAGAGATCCATTCCGGTGGACACCGCCCTGGAGGCAGGTCCGTGTGCGGCGTCGATCGATCCTGATTCGATCCCGTCGTACGACGACGTCCAGGCCGGTCGCGCTGCGGTGGACCGCCTGCGCGGCCGGTGACCGGCACAGTTCTCGCTGTCTGCGTCGTGCACGCCGATGTTCCGTTCGGACGCCGCGCGGTGGTCGACAGCGGCATCGACAAGCGACCTGTCGACGGGCCGGTGGATGTCCACGAGCTCGGCGTCGGCGGCGATCACTGCCGGGACACGAAGTTCCACGGCGGACTCGATCAGGCCGTCTACGCCTACGACGAGAACGAAGCGCGGTACTGGGCCGATCAGCTGGGAACGCCTGTTCCTCCCGGACGGTTCGGCGAGAACCTCCGTACCACCGGCGTACCGGTGACCGACGCGGTGATCGGTTCGCGGTGGCGAGTGGGCAGTGTGGAGTTGGAGGTGACGATCGCCCGCAAGCCCTGCGGCACGTTCGCGCGGTGGATGGCCGAGCCCGGGTGGATCCGTCGATTCACCGCGCGCGGTGATGTGGGTGCGTACTTCCGTGTTCTCGAACCCGGGGTCTTCGGCGCCGGGGACGCCGTGACTGTGACGTCGGTCCCAGAGCACGGGGTGACGGTGCGGATGCTCTTCGAGGGGAGGGACACAGCTGCGATGCAGACTCTGCTGGACGCGCCGGGATTGGCGCCCAAGGTCTACCGCGATGCGGCAGCAGCGCTGAAATCCTCGCGCAACTGACCCTCCGGTCGCTTCTTCGAGCTCCGCTCCCCATGACGCGCAGCACGTAGTTCTCGTGTCGTGGAACGAAGATAGTTTGCCTGTGCACGGATATCTGCAGGTACAGGCAGCGCCGACCCCTACCCCGGGCGTGTCGCGCCGGTGCGCCCGCCACCGACACGTGGTGCCGTATGCGCATCGCGGCGATTCGCGCGCTAGAGTGTGTGCCAGGAAGAAATACCAACTCTAACGGGGCCGCCAAATTTCCCCAGGCCGCCCCGCAAGTCCGCGAGGGGGCACCGCCATGGGCCGAGGCAGGGCTAAGGCAAAGCAGACAAAGGTCGCTCGTGAGCTCAAGTACAGCTCGCCGACAACGGACTTGGAGAGTCTGCAGAAGGAACTCTCCGGTGGTTCGTCCAACTCCCATCGTGGCATCCACTCTGACTCGGATGTGCATTCCCGAGTCGAGGAAGACGAGTACGAGGACTGGCGACGCTAGTACTGTGCACTGAACGACTGAGGGGGAGCCGCGGTGCGGCTCCCCCTCACTTGTTTGCCCGGTGCTCGGGCGATCAGAACCTCGGGTGATTACCCAGCAACAGCGCACGCTCGTCGGCGACATCCTTACCGGTCGCCTTCTTCACCGTGCCCAGCGTCCAGCAGTCGATGTGGCGTGCGGTCAGCACAGCGAGTGCTCGGTCGACGTCCTCGGGTGCCACGATGGCGACCATGCCGACACCCATGTTGAACGTCTGCTCCATCTCGGCCCGCTCGACGCGTCCGCGCTGAGCGATCAGCGAGAAGATCGGAGCCGGGCTCCACGTGGTGCGGTCGAGTTCGGCGACCAGTCCCTCGGGCATGACCCGTGACAGGTTGTTCGCCAGTCCGCCGCCGGTCACGTGGCAGAAGGTGCGGACGTCGGTCTCCGCAGCGAGCGCGAGGCAGTCCTTGGCGTAGATCTTGGTGGGTTCGAGCAGTTCCTCACCGAGAGTGCGGCCGAACTCCTCGACGTGTCCGCCGAGGTCCATGTGGTTGATCTCGAGCAGCACCTTGCGAGCGAGGGAGTAGCCGTTGGAGTGCAGGCCCGACGATCCCATGCCGATGACGACGTCACCGGGACGCACCCGCTCGGGTCCGAGGATCGAATCCGCCTCGACGACGCCGATGCCGGTGGCCGAGAGGTCGTAATCGCCGTCGGCCATCAGACCCGGGTGCTCGGCCGTCTCGCCGCCGAGCAGTGCGCAGCCGGCGATGATGCAGCCTTCTGCGATGCCCTTGACCAGCTCGGCGACCTGCTCGGGAACCACACGGCCCACGGCGATGTAATCCTGCAGGAACAGCGGCTCGGCACCACAGACGACGAGATCGTCGACGACCATGGCGACCAGGTCCAGGCCGAGGGTGTCGTGCTTGCCGAGGGCCTGTGCCACGGCCACCTTGGTGCCGACGCCGTCGGTCGAGGCGGCCAGGACGGGCTCGCGGTAGTCGCCCTTGAGCGCGAAGAGACCGGCGAAACCACCGAGACCGCCCATGACCTCGGGCCTGCTGGCCTTCTTTGCGAGCGGCGCGAACAGTTGCACTGCTCGATCTCCTGCGGCGATGTCGACCCCGGCCGCCGCGTAGGAGGCACCGCCCGAGTGAGTTGCGCTCGTGGGTTGGGATTCCTCGGTCATTCGGCTCCAGCCTGTGTACTCGATCATGTCAGCGCCCATAGCGGCGCAGATAGCGCCCTAACGGTACCGGAGTGCCCGGTGGCGAGAAGAATTCACGTGTGCAGCCGCTTTCCCGGGATCGCCGCCAACAGCTTCTTGGTGTAGTCCGCCTCCGGCGATCTCAGGATCTTCCACGGTGTCCCCTCTTCCACGATCGCCCCGTTGCGCAGCACCACCACGCGGTGCGCAACACGGTCGACCACCGCGAGGTCGTGGCTGATGAACAGGCACGCGAAGCCGAACTCCTGCTGCAGTGCCTCGAACAGGTCGAGCACGGCTGCCTGCACCGAGACGTCCAGTGCGCTGGTCGGCTCGTCCGCGACCACCAGATCCGGACCCAGCACCAGTGCCCGCGCCAGGCTGACGCGTTGCCGCTGCCCACCCGAGAGCTCGTGTGGGTAGCGCTTGTCGGTGCCCGACGGCAGTTGCACGGCGTCGAGCAGTTCGGTCGTCCTCGCGGCGATCGCGTCCTTGGAGCCGTACTTGTGCACGATCATCGGCTCGGCGATACACTGTTCGACCGTCAGCCGGGGGTTCAGTGAGGCCGACGGGTCCTGGAAGACGAACCCGAATCGCTTGCGCAGCGGCTTGAGCTTGCGTTCGCTCACCCCTGCGATGTTCTGCCCCATCACCGTCACGCTGCCGCTGGTCGGCTTCTGCAGTGCTGCGACGCATCTGCCGATCGTGGACTTGCCCGAGCCGGATTCGCCCACCAAACCGAGGGTTTCGCCGCGGTGGATGGTCAGCGAGACGTCGTCGACCGCCCGGAAGGCGGGCGAGCCGACGCCGCCGGAGAACTGCACCACCAGACGCGAGACGTCGAGTACCGGTTCGCCCGAGGTGTCGACGGTCTTGTCGGACTCCACGGCGGCGAGAGTGGGCACCGCGGCCAGCAGCTTCTTGGTGTAGTCGTCCGCGGGTGCGTCGAAGAGCTGCGCCACCGGAGCTTCCTCGACGACGCGACCGTTCTGCATGACGACGACGCGGTCCGCCAGATCGGCGACGACGCCCATGCTGTGGGTGATGAGCACGACGGCGCAGCCGAGCCGGTCCTTGAGATCGCGGAGCAGCTCCAGGATTTCGGCCTGCACCGTGACGTCGAGGGCCGTGGTCGGCTCGTCGGCGATGATGACTTTCGCCTCGCACGAGATGGCGATCGCGATCATGACGCGTTGCTTCTGCCCACCCGAGAGCTCGTGTGGGTAGTACGAGAAGCGCTGCTCGGGGCTGGGCAGACCCACCATCGTCAACAGTTCGACAGCCCGCGTCTTGGCATCCTTCGCCGACATGCGCTTGCCGTCACTGCCCGAGTGCGCCCGCAGCGCTTCGACGATCTGATACCCGATGGTGAACAGCGGATCGAGGGCGCTGCCCGGCTCCTGGAACACCATCGAAATCTTGTTGCCGCGCAACTGCGCCCACGCCTTGTTGCTCAGCCTCGTCACGTCCTGGCCACCGAGCACCACGTGGCCCTCCACGCGTGCGGTGTCGGGTAGCAGTCCGATGGCAGATCTGACGCTGACGGATTTACCCGATCCGGACTCGCCCACCACGGCCAGGACTTCACCGGGATACACCTCGAACGAGACCTCGGTGACCGCATCGACCTCGCCGGCATCGGTGAGGAACGTGACGGACAACGACTTCACCGACAGTGCCGACTCGCGTGGAGTTGCAACGCTCGATGTCATACCTTCACCGCCTTCTTGAACTTCTTGCGGGTGCGCAGCAGCGGATTGAGTGTCTCGCTTGCACTTTCGCCCACCATGGTCAGGCCGAGCACAACGAGCACGATGCCAAGGCCGGGGAACACCGACGTCCACCAGATACCGTTGGAGATATCGGGCAGCGCCTTGTTGATGTCGTATCCCCACTCCGAGGCGGAGGTGGGCTCGATGCCGAATCCGAGGAATCCGAGTCCGGCGAGGGTCAGGATGGCCTCGGCACCGTTGAGGGTGATGATGACCGGCAGCGTCTGCACCACGTTGGCGAGGATGTGGCGGAACAGGATTCGCGGAGTTCCGGCCCCGGTGACCCGTGCGGCGTCGACGTACGGTTCGGTCTTGACCGCCACCGTGGCGTTGCGTACCACGCGGAAGTACTGCGGCACGAAGATCGCCGTGATGGCGATTGCCGCGGACGCGATACCGCCGAAACTGGACGACTGTCCGCCTGCGACGACGATCGAGATGACGACCGCGAGGAGCAGCGATGGAAACGCGTACATCGCGTCCATGAACAGCACGAGCACGCGGTCGAACCAACGGCCGATGTAGCCCGAGGCGAGGCCGAGCGGAACGCCGATGATGAGCGAGAGAATCAACGACGACGCGATCACCATCAATGCTGTTCTCGCACCGTAGATCACGCGAGAGAACACGTCCTCGCCGCGGACCGAGGTGCCGAACCAATGCTGCGCGGACGGGGCTGCCTGGCGGGCGAAATCCTGCCCGGCATCGCTGGTCTGCGAGAACCCGTACGGCGCGAGAAGCGGAGCGAACACTGCCGCGATCACGAACCCCACCATCAGGGCCAACCCGACGATCAGGGTGACGCGTTGCAAGCCCGACGTGGACTTGACGAACGCGACGCCGGGAAATCCCCGACGGTGCGGGCGGGTCGGAGGAACGTCGGACAGCACGACTTCGGTGCTCATCAGAACCTCACTCTCGGGTCGATGAGTGCGACGATCGCGTCGGTGACGAAGCTGACGACGGCGACCACCACGGCCAGGAACGTCACGATGCCCTGCACCGCAACGAAATCGCGAGCCTGCAGGTATCGGGCGAGTTCGTAGCCCAGGCCCTGCCACTCGAAGGTCGTCTCGGTCAGCACCGCGCCGCCGAGCAGTACGGCGATCTGCAGACCGATGACGGTGACGATGGGAATCATGGCGTTGCGGAACGCATGCCGTCGCGTCACCGTGCCCTCACTCAATCCGCGAGCGCGCGCGGCGTCGACGAAGGGTGCCTGCAGGGTCTGAATCAGGTTGACGCGCACCAGTCTCAGGAACACTCCGGCCGTCAGCAGACCCAGGGCGAGAGCGGGAAGTACCGCATGCTCGAGCACGTCCACGATGTAGCTCGGCTCGCCGTACAGGAACGAATCGACGATGAGAATGTTGGTCTTGGGCGAGACGTTCTGCAGTGCCAGTTCCACATTCGTGCTCGCTCGTCCCGCCACCGGCAGCCAGCCGAGCTTGACCGCGAACAGCAACTTGAGCAGCATGCCGACGAAGAACACCGGAGCCGCGTACGCCAGGATCGCGAAGATCCGCAGCGAGGCGTCGCCGAATCGGTCCCGATGGGTGGCGGCGAAGAAGCCGAGCGGGATGCCGACAGCGAAGGCGACCAGCAGTGCCCAGAACGCCAATTCCAGTGTGGCAGCGCCGTTGACGAGCAGAACGTCACTGATCGCGCGATTGTCGGTGGCCGAGCGGCCGAAATCGCCGCGCAGCAATCCGGTCAGGTACTCCCAGTACTGCGTCAGGATCGGCCTGTCGTACCCGGCCTCCGCCTTGCGCTGAGCGATCTGTTCGGCGGGAAGGCGGCCACCGAGGGCCGCGGTGATCGGATCACCGATCACCCGCATGAGAAAGAACACGACGGTGACGAGAATCCAGGCGGTCGGAATGATCAGCAGAAATCTGACCCCGAGATAACGGGCGAGCGCGCCGTACCGTGACGGCGCGCTCGCCTGCTGTGCTTGCTTCTCGCCCTCTACCGTCGTGCTGTCGGTAGTGGGCACGCCGTCAGCTCTTGGCGAGAGTGACGAAACGGAACTTGAACGAGGCGTCGAGAGTCTCGTCCACACCGCTGATCTCGTCGGTGGCGACGGCGATCTGCTTGCCTTCCAACAACGGAAGCGTCGGCAGGAAGTTCGTCGCGAGCTCGGTCTGAATCTGACCGATGATCTGCATCCGAGCATTCTCGTCGGCGGTCGTGCGTTCGAGATCGAGCAGCGAGGTGATGGCCGGGCTCTCGAAGTGCGACTGCAGGAAGTTGTCGGGCCCGAAGAACGGCGTCAGGTAGTTGTCTGCATCGGGGTAGTCCGGGAACCAGCCCAGCTGGTACACCGGGTAGGCGTCGGCGACGCGTTCCTTGGTGTACGTGCTCCACTCGGTGGACTGCAGGTTGACATTGAACAGGCCCGTCGCGTCGAGCTGGCTCTTGATCGCGGCGTATTCCTCGCTCGAGCTCGAACCGTAGTGGTCCGGGTTGTACTGCAGGTTGAGCTGCACGGGAGTGGCGATGCCTGCGGCAGAGAGGAATCCGGCCGCCTCGTCACGATTGGGCGTGGTGCCGTAGACGTCGCCGAAGGCGGTGTTCGCGCCGGCCAGACCGGTGGGGACCACGGAGTACAGCGGGGTGTACGTACCCTTGTAGACGCCGTCGGACAGCGCCTGACGATCGACCGAGGCCGCAATTGCCTTGCGCACGGCCAACTTCTGCTCCGGGGTGTCGCCGGGCATCGTGTTCATGTTGAACACCATGTAGCGCGATTCACCGCCGGGTCCCTCGTGCACCGTCAGACCGTCCACGCTGCCGAGCGATTCGACGTCCGTCGGGGTCAGCGAGCGCCATGCGACGTCGATGGCCTTGTTCTGCACGTCGAGCTTGAGGTTGTCGGAGCTGGTGTAGTACTTGACGTTGATCGACGACGTCTTCGGGGCTCCGAGAATTCCCTGATAGTCGCCGTTCGCGGTGAAGCTGACGAGGGAGTTCTTCGCGTAGCTCGCGATGGAGTACGGGCCCGCGAACGGCGTTGCCGCCACGATGGCGTCGTCGTCGAGAACGGAGTCTGCCGGGAACACGGTCTGATCGACGATCGGGCCTGCCGGTGTCGCCAGAATCTGCGGGAACGTCTGGTCGTTCGCTGCCTTCAGCGTGAACTCGACGGTCTTCTCGTCCGGCGTCGCGATGCTGTCGAGGTTCGTCAGCAGCGATGCGGGCCCGTTCGGATCGTTGATGGCGACGATTCGATCGAAGGAGAACTTCACGCTCTCGCTCGTCAGCGGGTTGCCGTTCGCGAACTTCAGGTCGTCCTTCAGCGTGCACGTGTAGACGGTCGGCTCGGCGAAGTCGCAGCTCTCGGCGACATCGGGCTCGAGCTCCGAGCTACCGGGCGCGAAGTTCATCAGGAAGGGATACGTCTGGTTCATCACCATGAACGAGCCGTTGTCGTACGAGCCGGCCGGGTCCAGTGACGTCACCTGGTCGGTGGTGCCGACCGTGATGGTCTCGCCGCCGCCGCTGTCGCCGGAACCGCCGGCGTCGTCGGTGCGGCCCGAGCCACAGGCTGCCGCAGTCAATGCGAGTACCGACAGTGCTGCCACTGCAGCGGTCTTCTTGCCGTGCTTGCGCACGGCCCTGATGGGTCCAGCGGTCTTCGATGCCGCGCTGTAGCGCTGCATGCGTCCGTCGTCGGGCGACAGGGTCATCTGAAAGCCTCTATCCAATCGGTGTGTCCTATGTAACTCGGGACAGTACCGACGGACTGTTTCCAATATGTGGCATTGAGAAAACCCCGCTGTTCCCTCGCGGGAACGCCCAGCTCACGGACGACTCAGAGCACTCACATTCGCGTCGTTGTCCACCGGCTGCCCGGCGGCCGAAGCCAGCAGACCCTCGAGGACGTGCTTGCCGAGCGCATTGTCGGCAGGCAGATCGATCGGGTACTTGCCGGTGAAACATGCTGCACACAAGCGCGATTCAGGCTGCTCGGAGGCAGCGATCATGCCGTCGATGGAGATGTATCCCAACGAATCGGCTCCGATCGCCTGCCGAACGCCCTCGAGAATCCCGTCCTCGGAGTCGACACCGTTGGCGATCAGCTCTGCGGGAGAAGCGAAGTCGATGCCGTAGAAGCAGGGCCAGCGCACCGGTGGCGACGCGATCCGCACGTGAATCTCCAGCGCACCGGCCTCACGCAGCATCCTGATCAGGGCGCGCTGAGTGTTGCCGCGAACGATCGAATCGTCCACCACCACCAGCCTTTTGCCCCGAATGACCTCTTTGAGAGGATTGAGCTTGAGCCGGATGCCGAGCTGGCGAATGGTCTGCGACGGCTGAATGAACGTGCGCCCCACGTAGGCGTTCTTCATCAGGCCCTGGCCGTAGGGGATGCCGGAGCCCTGCGCGAAACCGACCGCAGCGGGAGTTCCACTCTCGGGCACGGGGATAACCAGGTCACCCTCGGCCGGATGCTCCTTCGCGAGGCGTCGTCCGATCTCGACTCGCGTCGAATGCACCGAACGACCACCGATGACGCTGTCGGGCCGAGCGAGGTAGACGTACTCGAACACACAGCCCTTGGGCTCGGGGGCTGCGAATCGCGAGGACCGAACACCGTCGGCGTCGATCGCGAGCAGTTCACCCGGCTCGATGTCGCGGACGAACGCGGCACCGACGATGTCGAGTGCCGCCGTCTCGCTGGCAACCACCCAGCCGCGATCGAGGCGGCCGAGGCACAGCGGGCGCACACCGTGCGGGTCACGCGCGGCGTACAGCGTGTGCTCGTCCATGAACGTCAGACAGAAGGCACCCTTGAGCAGCGGCAGCAGTTCCATCGCCGCCTGCTCGATGGTGCAGTCGGCAGCCTTGTGCGCCAGCAGCGCGGTCACCACGTCGGAATCCGACGTGCCGTTGCCCTGCAGCCGGTCGCTGATCAACCCTGCGTCGCGCGCCTTGGTGGCGAGCTCGGCGAAGTTCACCAGATTTCCGTTGTGGCCGAGCGCAATCCCGGTGCCGGCGGTGGTGGTGCGGAAGATCGGCTGCGCGTTCTCCCACGTGACCGATCCACTGGTGGAGTAGCGGCAGTGTCCGATGGCGACGTGCCCGGGCATCGCGCCGAGTGTCTGCTCGTCGAACACCTGGCTGACGAGACCGAGATCCTTGAACACCAGCACCTGGGAGCCGTCGGACACTGCGATGCCTGCAGCCTCCTGACCACGGTGTTGCAGCGCATAGAGACCGTAATAAGAGAGCTTGGCCACATCCTCGCCCGGTGCCCATACTCCGAACACTCCGCACTCCTCGCGCGGCTCGTTCTCCGGTTCGTCGAGCGGTTTGCCTACCAGAAGATTCGGACTGTCGACCGACAAATCGGCGTTGGTCACGGGCATTGCTCCCTTGGGGGTACGGGGCGGGGGGCCGTGCCCGAGTCTACGGGCACACGGCCGGAGTCAACGCATCGTGTGTACGGGAGATTCCCAGCAGGTGAACCCGTGTCCGATTTCGAGCGAATCACCTGATGGACAACAGTGGCAGCCAGCGACCCACTTCGGCTGCTCTGCTGCCCGACGCATCGATCGAACCGTCGGCGAGAGCCTCGGCGAAATCGCGGACTCCGGTGACCACCTGCAGCCACGTCAGCGCATCGGTTTCGACCACGTTCGGCGGGGTTCCCCGCGTGTGTCGCGGCCCCACGATGCACTGCACCGCGACGAACGGCGGCACCCGCACCTCCACCGAGGATCCGGGCGCATTCTGGCCCAGAGTTCTGGCAGTGGTACGCACCGCAGCGGCGATCTGTGCCCGCGCAGGCTTGTCCGCCTCACCCTTGATCCATTGCTCGACGGCCAGAACGGCGTCGCGCACCTCGGCGGGGCCGACTTCCTTGTGCGGTGGCATGGTCGTTCAGCCCCTCTCTTCGTCGACGGATGCCAGATGCGCCAGCACGGCGCCGCTCGCGTTGAGAAAGTAATGCAGCAGCGCCGGGGCGAGCACACTCCCGCTGCGGGCTCGCAGCCACGAGAACACCACACCGGCCGCCGCCGTCGCCGCGACCGTTCCGAGCACGGTGTCACCCGCAGCACGAGCGGGGTGAATGTGCCAGAGTCCGAAGAAGATCGGCGACAGAGCAGGAGACGCGGCGTCGAGCACACCGCGGAAGAGCAACTCCTCGGTGACGACGGTCCCCACCGGAATCCGAAACAGGACCCACTCGGCCAGTTCGTCCTCGGACGGCCTGACCCGGCGTCGCAACGCGGGAACTGCGGCCACGACGGTGGATCCGAGCACCGGCACCGCCGCCGCCGCAGCGCCCCACTTCAGGCCGGCGGCAGTGTTGCGCAGACCGAGTTCCGCCGCGCTCGTTCGGGACAGTGCAGCGACACCGACGGCGAACGAGGCGTTGGCCACCGCCCGCCGACGTGCGTCGAGACCGAGCGCGGGAAGGATGTAGGTACTCCACGCCGTCGTCGCGAGTCCGGTCAGAACGGGTCGTCCCGCAGGCTCAACTCCGGCCGTCAGTGCGGTTCTCACTTCTCCGGACCGTCCCGGCCGGCGAACTGCTCCATGACGCCGCGAACTCGTTCGGTGTCGCGCTCGGTCCACCCCTCGGGCGCGGCGACGGCCACCCAGCCGTCGAGCACCAGGGTTCCGTAGTTGTGGCCGTGCCCGTCGGGGACGCCTGCGGCGTTGGTCAGATCGGCGGCCACCTGCCAGAACGTGACGACCGGGAACCAGCGCATGCTCGGCAGCCGGTCCGGTCCCGGTGGCTCGGACAGCCAGTCGGGGCGCTCGAACAGCAGGTCCGGTGACCACCACACCACCGGATCCGACGCGTGCTGCACGTACAGGATTCGCGGCTCGTACCAGGGCTGATCCTCCGGCGGGATGCCCGACGAGTTGTCGGCGAATCGGACCGTCAGTCCTTCGGAGTAGACCGGCCGAACCTCCGGGCTTCCCGGATCGCGTCGGCTGACGAACTGACTCCAGATTCGGTTGTTGTTCGGCGGCCCCACCCACAGCACGCCGTCGGCGGTGGCCCTGATGTCGGCCAAACCGTCGAAAGCGCCCTCCCCCGCCTGGGTACCGAGGCTCTCGCCGTAGACGTAGAACTTGGGGCGCGTGGCCTCGGGTTCCTGCAGCCAACGGTCGTGCACCTTGTCGATCAGCGCTCTACCTGCCTGCGCGGCCTTGTCCCCCTCCGCAATGAAGGAGATCCAACTCGGCAGGTACGAGTACTGGGATGCGACGGTGGCGACATCGCCGTCGAACATCAGCTCTTCGGCTTCGATGGCGGTGGGATTGACCCATCCGGTTCCGGTGGTCGGGACGACCACGAGAGCCGCTCGCTGGAATGCCCCGGTGCGTTCGAGTTCTGCGACCACGATGTCCAGTCGCTCGTCCTGGGTCTCTGCGGTTTCCAGGCCTGCGTATGCCCTGATCGGCTCGAGGCTCGGACGGCCCGTGGCCCGCTCCATCTCGTCGGCACGCAGCCCGCTGGAGACGAAGTTGCGACCCTCGAACCCGAGGGTGTCCCACGGTGCCAACGAGTTCGGGCTGCCGGAACGTTCGTCGGCAACGGGTTGCTCTGCGCCGTCCCGGGTTTCGTCGTTCTGCAGACTGAACGCGGAATTGGTGACCTCGGAGACCGCGCGCAGCAATACGCCCTGGACCAACGCGACGGACAGCACCACGAGGACGACGACCCCGAGCGCATTGGCCACTTCTCGTGGCATCTTGACGATGCGGTTGATCTGACGGGCGAGCAGGCGAACGAGGTCACGCAACACCCGCCACACCGAAATCAACAGCGCCGCAATGGCGATACTGAGCGCACCGGTGCGGAAGTACCCCGTTGTGGTGGTGCCCTCCGCGTCCATCAGTGCGGCCAGCTCACGCTGCCATTCCGCCGAGATCGCCAGCATGATCATCGATGCCGCGATCGCCAGGACGGGTACGGAGACCTTGACGGCCAGCTCGACCTTGCGCGGCAACGGCCACCACGATCGGGACGAGAGCCACCAACGGGTGACGGCCCAACCCACCGCGACGCCGAATGCGTAGCCGATGGCCGCGTTGATACCGCCGATGATGCCCTGGAACAACCATCCGCGAGGGAGCAGGGACGGAGTCAGCGACCAGCAGAAGAACAACGCGCTGAACGCGATTCCGGTGAAGTCGAGGCGCAGCAGGCCCCAGGCCCACATGACGAACGGGTGCTTGGCGGGTGAGGGGACGGAGAACTCGACCGAGGGCAGGTGGTACCGATGATGCTGGTCCTGCTCGAGTGTCGCGTCGACCTCGCCCCGGCGCTGCTCCGATGTGCGTCCCCCCACCTCGGTCAGCCGAAGAGTCTGGGAAGAGTGCTCTCGAACGTCTCGCGCAGCTCCGTCATCGGGACGGAGAACTGCCCTTGGACCTCGATCGAATCCGAGCCCTCGTCGACGACGCCGATGCGCGCCCACGGCAGACCGCGGGCGGTGCACATGCCGGTGAAGCGAGTTTCTTCCGTGCGCGGTACGGCGACCAGTACTCGGCCCGAGGACTCGGAGAACAGCGTCACGAACGGATCGGCACCCTCGGGAAGGATGATGCGGCAACCGGTTTCACCGGCCAGAGCAGCTTCGACGACGGCCTGCGCGAGACCACCCTCGGACAGATCGTGTGCCGCCGAGACCAGTCCGTCACGCGAGGACGAGAGCAGAATGTCTGCGAGCAGTTGCTCGCGAGCGAGATCGACCTTGGGCGGAACGCCGCCGAGGTGATCGTGCTCGACCTGCGCCCAGATGGATCCGTCGAACTCGTCGTGGGTATCGCCCAGCAGAATCAGCGTCTCGCCGGGTTCGAGGCCGAGACCGGTCGGGATGCGGCGATGCACGTCGTCGATGACGCCGAGAACACCGACGACGGGCGTCGGCAGGATCGGCTCGGCACCGGTCTGGTTGTAGAAGCTGACGTTGCCACCGGTGACGGGAATGCCGAGGGTGACGCAGCCGTCGGCCAGGCCGCGCACGGCCTGCTGGAACTGCCACATGACGCCCGGATCCTCGGGTGAGCCGAAGTTCAGGCAGTTGGTGACGGCCTTGGGGGTCGAGCCGGTGACAGCGACGTTGCGGAACGCCTCGGCCAACGCGAGCTGCGCACCCTGATACGGGTCGAGTGCGGTGTAGCGACCCGATGCGTCGGTGGCCAAAGCGATTCCGCGACCGGTCTTCTCGTCGATGCGGATGACGCCGGCGTCGGCGTTCTCGGCGAGGACGGTGTTGCCGCGCACGTAGCGGTCGTACTGCTCGGTGATGAAGCGTCGGCTGCACAGCTGCGGTGAGCCGATCATCTTCAGCAACGTCGCCTTCAGCTCGTCACCGGTTTCCGGACGCTTCAGCGACGCCGTGGTGTTCGCGACCAGATCGTCCTGGGTGGCAGGTCGCTGCACGGGACGGTTGTACACCGGGCCCTCGTGCGCGACGGTCTTCGGCGGAACGTCGACGACCGTGTCGCCGTGCCAGGTGATCTGCAGGTGCTCACCGTCGGTGACCTCACCGATCACCGTGGCCAGAACGTCCCACTTCTTGCAGACGGCCATGAATGCATCGACGTTGTCGGGAGTGACCACCGCGCACATGCGCTCCTGGGATTCGCTCGACAGCACCTCGGCGGGAGTCATGCCGGTGGCGCGCATCGGCACCTTCTCCAGCTCGATGTGCATGCCGCCACTGCCCGCGGATGCCAGTTCCGAAGTGGCGCAGGACAACCCGGCACCGCCGAGGTCCTGGATACCGACGACGAGCTTGTTGGAGTACAGCTCGAGGCAGGCTTCGATGAGCACCTTCTCGGTGAACGGGTCGCCGACCTGCACGGCCGGCAGCTTCTTGCGGCCCCCGCCGGTCTCGTCTCCGTCGAAAGTCTCCGACGCGAGTACGGACACGCCGCCGATACCGTCGAGACCGGTGCGTGCACCGAACAGAATGATCTTGTTGCCCAGGCCCGACGCGAACGCGAGGTGCATGTCCTCGACGCGCATGACGCCGGCACACAGAGCGTTCAGCAGAGGGTTACCGGCGTAGGAGGCGTCGAACACCGTCTCGCCGCCGATGTTCGGGAGGCCGAGGGAGTTTCCGTAGCCGCCGACTCCTGCGACGATGCCGCTCAGGACGCGGCGCGTGTCGGGTGCATCGGCAGCACCGAATCGCAGCTGGTCCATGACGGCGATCGGGCGAGCGCCCATGGCCATGATGTCGCGGACGATGCCGCCGACGCCCGTTGCCGCACCCTGGTAGGGCTCGACGTACGACGGGTGATTGTGGCTCTCGACCTTGAACGTGACGGCCCAGCCGTCGCCGACGTCGACGACGCCCGCGTTCTCACCGATACCGGCGAGCATGGGCTTACGCATCTCGTCGGTGGTGGTCTCACCGAAGTACTTCAGGTGCACCTTCGAGGACTTGTACGAGCAGTGCTCGCTCCACATGACGGAATACATCGCCAACTCGGCGTCGGTGGGCCGACGGCCGAGGATTTCCTTGATGCGGACGTATTCGTCGTCCTTGAGTCCGAGTTCCTTGTACGGCTGCGCTACGTCGGGGGTGGCGACGGCGTTGGAGACAGTGTCTGTGGGTACAGAGCTAGCGGACACGAGGAATAGGTCCCTTCGATGGAGCGAAATGCCAGGGAGAGTCTATCGGGACCGTGCGACATGTACGGCATCGGTCGTGCAGGGCTGTGATTCGGTCGTGCGAACATCACCTGATGGACATCGCGCTGACCGAGAACGATCTGGACGAAACGGGCGTCATCGACCCGTCGATGGTGGCCAAGGGAGTCGACGTACCACCCAAGGCCGTCGTCTGTTTCTTCTCCGAGGTGATCGACAGCATCTGCGCGAAGGGCGACGCCAGAGTCGTCTCGGTCATGCGCTCCGAGCACGGCGAACACCCCGTCTACGAGATCGAACGGAACGGGGAGAAACTTGCCGTCTTCCACCCCGGCGTCGGCGCTCCGCTGGCAGCGTTGTTCCTCGAAGAGGCCATCGCGATGGGATGCACCCAGTTCGTGGCCGTCGGCGGTGCGGGGGCACTGTCCGACGACCTGGGCATGGGACACGTGATGGTGGTCGACAGCGCCGTCCGCGACGAGGGCACCTCGTTCCACTACCTGCCGCCGGGACGGGTGGTCGACGCCGATCCCGCCGGCGTGGCCGTGCTGCAGTCGGTGCTCACCGACGCCGGAGTCGACTTCGTCACCGGCCGCTCCTGGACGACCGATGCCCTCTACCGCGAGACCCGCGCCCGCGTTTCCCGCCGCGTCGACGAAGGCTGCCGAACCGTGGACATGGAAGCGTCGGCCTTCTGCGCCGTCGCCCGATTCCGCGGCGTGCGATTCGCGCAACTGCTGTACGCGGGTGACTCCCTCGCCGCCGACTGGGATCACCGCGGCTGGACCAAGGCCACGACGGTGCGCGAACAATTGTTCTGGCTCGCGGCCGATGCATGCCTGCAATTGAGCCCGGTCTAGCCGAGCTCGGGTCTTCGATATACGGGTTCACGGATCCCGGGTCACTGGCTCACCCCCCTCCGGCCCCGCAAACGCGCGCGCGTTTGCCATACGCGCGCGAAATCGCCCCGGCACGGGTCACGAATCCGCGCGCACCTGGCGAATGCGCGCGCGTTTGCGATCGCGGAACGAGAAACGGGGAACGAGAAACGAGAACGGGGAACGGTGTCGCGCCGCGGTATTCAGCCTCCGCCCACACCCCCGCCCCGCAAACGCGCGCGCGTTTGCCATACGCGCGCGAAATCGCCCCCGCGCAGGTCACGAATCCACGCGCACCTGACGAATGCGCGCGCGTTTGCGATCGCCGATCGGACTCAGGCAGGGGCGAGGAATGCCGCCAACGCGTCGGCATAGGACTTCACGTCACTGGCTCCCATCAACTCTCGCGACGAGTGCATGGCCAGCTGCGCCGCTCCGACGTCCACCGTCGACAGGCCGGTGCGCGACGCGGTGATGGGTCCGATGGTCGAGCCGCAGGGCAGATCGGCGCGATGCACGTAGCGCTGCAAAGGAACTCCGGCCTGATCGCAGGCCAGCGCGAAGGCACCCGCACCCGCGGAATCCGTTGCGTAGCGCAGGTTTTGGTTGACCTTGAGCACCGGTCCCCCACCGAGTTCGATGCGATGCGCGGGCTCGTGCCGGTCCGGGTAGTTGGGATGCGTCGCGTGCGCCATATCGCCTGAGGCACAGATGGATCCGGCCATCGTGCGGAGGAAGTCCTCACGGCCACCGCCGCGTCCGAGCACGATGCGCTCGAGCACGGTGTTCAACAGATTCGAGAACGCGCCGCGATCGGACATGCTGCCGACTTCCTCGTGGTCGAACAGTGCCAGCACCGGCGTGACAGCGGTCGGATTCTCCACTGCCGCAAGCAAAGCCTGGGTCCCGGCGTAGCAGGTGCCCTGATTGTCCAGACGCGGCGCACTGACCAATTCCGACTCGACACCGACGACGGCGCTGGGCGCGAGATCGTGCGTCATCAACTCCCAACCCAGTACCGAATGCGGGTCGACGCCTTCTCGCTCGGCGACGTATGCGATGAACGATTGTGGCGAATTACCGACGCCCCAAATGGCATTGACGTGTCGCTGCGGGTCCAGGGTGACGCCCTTGCGATCCTCGGAGAGGTGGATCGCGAGCTGCGGAACTCGCAGAATCGGCTCGTCGACCTTGACCAGAACCTCGCGCACCGTGTTTCCGTCGCGCACACTCAGCCGGCCGGAAATACCCAGATCGCGATCGAGCCAGGAGTTCAGCCAGGCACCGCCGTACGGTTCGAGGCCGACCATCTGCCAGCCCGCGGATTGCAGATCGGGATGTTGCTTCACGCGAAGGTTGGGGCTGTCGGTGTGTCCGCCGACGATACGGAAAGGGCCATCAGGAGTGGAGCCTGCGGAACGACCCGAATTACTGCTCTCGGTACTCCATGCAACCAGTGATCCGCCGCGAACGAGGTAGTAGCGGCCCGGCTCCGTCGGCCAGGCATCGGTCTCCTCGAGGCGCACGAAACCGGCGTCCTCGAGTTGCACCGAGACCGTGTTGCAGACGTGGAACGGTGACGGCGAGACGTCGACGAAGTTGCAGAGACCGGTTGCGGAGGCGTGAGTCGACATGGGAACCATTGTGGCAGCCGCCGCGTCGAACACCTCGAGAGCACACACCGACCGGGGGGACAACGTCATGAAATTTCATTCTTTGCCTGACTACGGCGCAGTTCATGCGACCACATTCGCCATCGTGAGGATGAAGACGATCGAAGCATTTCGCAAGCGCGGGGTGGTGGTTCACCGCGAGGACGCGACGACTTTGGCGGTGGGCTCCGGCATTCGCATGTCACTGAACAATGTGTTCGCCCGGTGCTCCGGGGTGAGTCGATCGGCGTGGGACGGCATCATCGCCGGCCATGTCGATCTCATGATCGAGACGATGCGCGAGGCGGATCCCACGTTCATCACCGGACTGTCGGACGACGAGTTCCACTCGAGGCTGCGCGAGCGCGTCATCGCTCCGTCTGCCCTGGCGGCCATGGGTGAGCGCGAGTACGAGTATTCCGTCCCGCTACTCGACGTGCCGGGCGCACCGCGACGGGTACTGAACCTGTCTTCTCCGAATCGCGCTGTGACACTGGCAGATCGGCATCTCGTCGGCCGAGACCTGAACGCCGCCTGGGCAGCCGGCCGAAGGAACACCGCAGCGCTGAAGTTCGAGGACGGCCGAATTCTCAGCAGAAACAGCATCGACATCGAGGTCCTCAGCGGCGATTCGATCTACCTCGCGTCGAAGGTCGCCGATATGTCCACGCTGATCTCCGCACACCTCGGCGAATGTCTGTACGGCGTAGTGTTCGTCGTTCCCAATGCCTACGAGTTCATTTTTCACCGGCCGCGCAACGCCGACAGCGCACTCACGGCAGCGGCCGCACTCGCCGAACTGGCGGACGTGTTCTCACGTGACACACCGAGCCCACTGTCACGCTCGGTGTTCTTCTGGCGAGACGGCGAGTACTGCGACGTATCGCACGGCCCAACGGGCATCTTTGCCTCTACCTTGGCGGAGCTGCGAGCGTGTGCGGCCTGACCGCGATCACGTGCCGGTAGACCCGCTATTCGGGCGGCGGAGTGGTGGGCCGTCCGGCGGCAGCGTCGCGAATCCAGTCGGGGACGGGTTGATGATCGCGTTCGGCCATGGTGATGTACGCGCGGGCAGCGGCAGCGGCGACCGTTGGACGTGGTGCTTTGATGTTGCGTTCGTCGGTGGTGGTCATCGCGGGTCCTCCTGCTCGCTCTCGCCGTCAGTGTCCTCGGTTTCGCGCGGTTGCGCCAGTGCGCGACGTGCAGACCGGCCCGCAACGGCCAGTAGCACCTTGCGTTCGGTGCTGGTGATGAGCGGGGAGTCGGTGACCGTCGCAAAGACGTCCCAGCCGAGTTCCGCTTCGTCATCACTGTCACTGACGGTGTGGTCGAGGCACCAGGCGATCCGCTGCCAGGCCTGGGCCCGTTTGTCGGCAACGGTGCGCTGACGAATGGTGAGAGCGACTCCGACGACGGCGAGGACTCCCACGACGAGAGTCACCCACGCTTGGGCGGGCATCCGCTACTCAGTGCGAACCGGACACGCAGAACACGTTGCCGTCGGGATCGGTCAGGGTCACCCAGCGAAAGTCGCCCATGGTGTGTTGCGCAACCTCACGTGCACCCGCCTCGATCAGGCGCGCGACCTCACGGTCGAGGTCATCGGTAGTCATGTCGAGGTGGACGCGATTCTTGCCGTGCGTCGGGTCGTCGATCTTCTGGAAGGCCATTCGATATGGTGCCGCAGCGAGTTCGACGACATAGAACCAGCCGTCGTTCTCCTCCACGATCGTGCCGTCGACCTGCGCCGCCCACCAGCGTGCGAGTGGTCCGGGATCGGTGGTGTCGAACGTGATCATGCCCAGCGTCAGTGTCATGGCGGCACGATATCGGCGACCACCGACAAGTTCGGGTCAGGCGTTGACGATCGTGTCCAGTGCCGAGTAGAAGATGCCAAGGCCGTCGTCGCTCGGTCCGGTCAGTGGCTCGGTGGCGTGCTCGGGGTGCGGCATCAAACCGACGACCCGGCCGTTGGCCGAGGAGATGCCGGCGATCCCGCGCTGCGATCCGTTCGGGTTGCTGCCGCTGTATCGGAAGACGACCCGGCCCTCACCCTCGAGCTCGTCGAGCACGTTCTGCGGTGCCTGGAACCGACCTTCGGCGTTCTTGACCGGGATCAGAATCTCGGCACCGGGCTCGTATCGCGACGACCACGCGGTATCGGTGTTCTCCACTGCCAGCCACTGATCACGGCAGACGAAGTGCAGGCCTTCGTTGCGAGTCAGCGCGCCGGGGAGCAGTCCCACCTCGCAGAGAACCTGGAATCCGTTGCAGATACCTAGAACCGGCATACCGCCTTCGGCAGCCTTGACGACGGACTCCATCACGGGGGCGAATCGGGCAATAGCACCGGCTCGCAGGTAGTCACCGTACGAGAATCCGCCCGGGACGACGATGGCGTCGACGTCCTTCAGGTCGGCGTCGGCATGCCACAGGCTGACGGCTTCTCCACCGGCGAGGGTGACCGCGCGGGAGGCGTCGACGTCGTCGAGGGTCCCGGGGAAGGTGATGACCCCTACGCGGGCGCTCATGCGGCGGGCTCTACCGACACGCGAGTGACCGTCCAGTCCTCGATGACCGTGTTGGCCAACAGCGATTCGGCGATCTTCTCGAGCTCGGCATCGTCGACGGTGTCGTCGACCTCGAGCTCGAAACGCTTGCCCTGACGGACGTCGGACACGCCGGAGATCCCCAGACGTCCGAGCGCTCCTGCGATCGCCTGACCCTGGGGATCGAGAATCTCGGCCTTGGGCATGACATCGACAACGACTCGGGCCACGAAAGCGCTCCTTGAAATACGTACAGCAAGACAGTTACCGGCAGGTGGGAGTCTACGCAGCCCTGGCGGGAGGCGCGAAACCGCGCTTACTGTGGAGCCCATGCGGCTGACACACTTCGGACATTCCTGCGTTCTCGTCGAACTCAACGGCACCACCGTGCTGTTCGATCCCGGCACGTTCTCCCACGGGTTCGAGGGCATCACCGGACTCGACGCGATCCTCGTCACCCATCAGCACCCGGATCACGTCGATCTGCAACGTCTTCCCGCTCTCGTCGAGGCCAATCCGCGCGCGGCACTGCATGCCGATCCGATGACCGCGGGCCAATTGGGCGGCCAGTGGGCGGCAGCTCCCGCAGGCAAGGCATTCACTGTCGGCGGCATCACGGTCACCGGCGTGGGCGGCACCCATGCCGTCATCCACCCCGAACTACCGGAGATCGACAACACCGGGTACCTGCTCGGCACACCGGAGAATCCGGGCCAGCTGTTCCACCCGGGTGACTCGCTGTTCGTCCCCGAGCAGCAGGTCGAGGTTCTCGCGCTGCCCGCAGCCGCGCCGTGGTCGAAGCTCTCCGAGACAGTCGAATTCCTGCGTGCGGTAGCGCCGAAGATGGCCTTCCCCATCCACCAGGCCATCGTTGCGGAACAGGCAAGGGGCATCTACTACGGCCGCTTCAAGGAGATGTCCGACGCCGAAATCCGCGAGCTTCCCGAGGAATCGTCCGTCTCGATCTAGCCGGTGACCTCGGGCGGAAGGGTGCCGATCATGGTCACCTGCGTCCCGTCCCACGCGTAGTCGATCGTCACCGGGCCGCCGGTGGGATTGGCATTCGCATCGCTCGGGAGCGGCCAGCGGTAGTTCACCGTGACGGTGTCGGCGGATTGCGCCGCAACAGAGGTGAATCCGTACGGCTCGAGCGTGGCGGTGCCCAAGTACTCGGCGTCGTGGAAGAAGAGTAGATGCGTCGGCGAACTCACCGTAGCGCCGTACGGCAGGGCTTCGACCCAGGTGAACGACGCACACGGATCACCCATGTCGGTGGCGACCCACGGTGAGTCGGCGAACACGAGCGGCAGCGAGTCCACGGCCTGTGTCACCTGTGCCGACGCCAGATCGAGGCACTGCGGCTCGGCGTCCGGTGGGCCCATCGGAACCAGGTCGCCGGCCTCCTCGGGCGGAGTCCGCTGTGGCTGCGTTTCTTCGGTGACGGTGGCCGGGTCGGGTGTCACCGGTGCAGGGCTTGCCGCCGTGGTCGCCGGAACGGCCGAGGACGGTGCTGCCGAGGGCGTTCCTTGCTCCGCTCCCCCGCAGGCGACGAGGGCCGATGCACCGAGAGCGAGGAGCAGAAGTCGTTTCATGAAGACCGCCTGGTTCGTATTGTCCGACGCCAGGTATGTCGCCCGCAAACGTGCTCCGTTACATCACATTTCAGTCAAGAGGGCGTTACCTTCGCAGCGATCTGCATTTTTCGCACCACTACGCGCACTTTTTGCGACATTCCCGCGGATATTGCGGCACAGTGGAGCACCAACTGCACACTGGAGCGCGCGTCATTCAGGCCAGCCGATGTCGAGCCGAACCAATTCACGAATTGCCGACTCGTCGACCGTGTCGAGTCCGTCGAGGAACGCAGCTGCGAAAGACCCCGGCCGCGACGTCGACCGGGCCGCGATCTCCGACGCGACCGCGACGTGCGCGTGCGCCGCGACGGCACCGATCAGTGTAGTCGGTGACACCGAGCAGTAGGCAGCCGTCAGTGCACCGAGCGCACACCCGGTAGCCGTAACCCGTTGCAGCAGTCCGCTTCCGCCGCCCACCTTCACCATGCCGTCGGGGCCGAGAATGTGATCGGTCTCCCCCGATGCCGCCACGACCTCGGCCCGGTCGAGCAGCGACCGGGCCGCATCGACCGAATCTGCTACGTGTGCAGACGAATCCACCCCGCGCGATCCACCTTCGGCACCCGCCAGTCCCATGACCTCGGACGCGTTCGCGCGAATGACGCTGGGCCGGTTGGCAAGTAGCTCGACGGCCACCTGGGTTCGCCACGGCAGACCGCCGGCTCCCACCGGATCGAGTACCCACGGCTTCCCCGCTGCCCTCGCTGCGGCCGATGCCAATCGAGAACTCTCCACCTGGGCAGCCGTCGGAGTTCCGAGATTGACCAGGACCGCGTCGGCGATCTCGGCGAACCCTGCCGCTTCCTCGGGGTTGTCCACCATCGCCGGCGCGGCACCCGCGGCCAACAGTGCATTGGCGACGAACTGCACCGACACCGTGTTGGTCAGACACTGCACCAGCGGATTGCGATCGCGCAGAAGTCGATGTGCGGCAACGATGTCGTCAAGGGTCAAAGTCGAGGCACTCATTGTTGCGAGTCTACGACCGCACTCACCCCGTTCGCGTCAATGGACCACTGCATACGTCTGAGCGGTGCAATGGCACATTCACGCCGTAACCCCGTGCGCGTGAATGGCGCATTGCAGACGTCTGAGCGGTGCAATGGTCCATTGACGCGGGGCGGGTGGGGGTGCAGCGAGGAGCTAGGCCACGCGGGATTTGGTGCGCGGGATCCATTCGTACACGCCCGCCTCGGCTCCGTGGTGCAGGGAGAGGTCTATGGCGTCGAGGATTGCCTGTCGTGGTCCGGGTCGTCCCAGTTGCTTGGCACTGATGGCCAGGCGCACCACTCCATCGCGTCGGGCGGTGCGGCCTGCGCCGAGTACCAGTGCCTTGAACCACCAGGGCTCGGCCTTGAATCCTTCGCCGATTCCCCACACTCGGGCGCGGACGACGCCGTCGCGTTCGAGGTCGTGAATGCCGTTGAGTGCAGCCAACATTCGGAAGCCCGCGTCGGGGAGGGCTTCGACGGCACCGGGTGAGGCGATCCAGCGCGGAGCGGCGAAGATGCGGGTGCGCAGGCCGGTCTGTTCCATGACGCGGTCCGCTGCCATCAGTCGCAGTCGGGCTTCGTGACGCGGCAGTGCGGAGAACTCGGAGCGTCGACGCTTCGTCGCGGCCTGGTCGTAGCCGTGCAGAACGATCGCGTCGCCGCCGTCGCGCCGCGCCCGCAGCCATTCCTGGGTCGGCACGTCCGCTGCGAGTCGGTATTTGTCCTTCAACCGAGGTGCGACGAGCAACGACAGCGGGACGCCACGTCCGTCGAGGATGCGCGCGAAATCGGCGGCATGCTCGTAGGTGTCGTTCTTGATTCCGCTCACCGACACGATCAGGCGTCCAGACATGACTCGAGCCTCGCACACCAGCGTGAACGAGGCTCGAAGTCGATGCAGACAGAAGCTAAACGGCCATCGTTTCCTTCGGCAGGATCTTGTCGATAGCGGCGAGCACCTCGGGTGCGTCCGGCTCGGTGCGCGGACGGAAACGATCGGTGACGACGCCGTCGGGCGAGATCAGGAACTTCTCGAAGTTCCACTGGACGTCGCCGGCCTTGCCGTCGGCGTCCTCGGTCTTGGTCAATTCGGCGTAAAGCGGGTGCCGGTTGTCACCGTTGACGTCGACCTTCTCGGTCATCGCGAACGTGACGCCGTACGTGGTGGAGCAGAACGTTTCGATTTCTTCGGCGGTGCCGGGCTCCTGGCCACCGAACTGGTTGCACGGCACGCCGACGACCGACAGGCCACTGGCCGCGTACTCGTTGGCGAGCTTCTCGAGCTTTTCGTACTGCGGGGTCAGTCCACACTTGGAGGCGACATTGACCACGAGGATGGCTCTTCCGGCGTACTCGTCGAGCGAGGTGGGCGCACCACCCAGGGTGTTGATGCCGATGTTCTGAACTTCAGTCATCACCCGAACTTACCTGTGAGTACCGACAGAATGGAACCGACGTACAAAAGCAAGTACGACCCCGCTGGTGGCGGGGTCGTACTTGCGTTTTTCCGAACCGGGCGACGGGGGGATGCGCGGCGCCCGGCAGGCACTACGCCTTGGCGGCGTGCTTTTCGATGATGACCTGCTTGTCTGCAGGCCGGTCGTCCTCGGGGAGGTGGTCGTCGACCATGGTCTCCTCGTCGAACGGCAGGTTTCCGTCGAGGACGGTGTTGACCCGGTCCTTGTCGATGGTCTTGGTCCAGGTGCCGACCAGCAGGGTGGCGACGGCGTTACCCGAGAAGTTCGTCAGCGCACGGGCCTCGGACATGAACCGGTCGATTCCGACGATCAGGCCGACTCCGTCGAGCAGTTCGGGGCGATGGCTCTGCAAGCCACCGGCCAGCGTGGCCAGACCGGCTCCGGAGACGCCGGCTGCGCCCTTGGAGGCGATGATCATGAAGAGCAGCAGCGAGAACTGCTCGCCGATCGAGAGCGGCATGTTCATGGCGTCGGCGATGAAGATCGAGGCCATCGTCAGGTAGATCGCGGTGCCGTCGAGGTTGAACGAGTATCCGGTGGGGACGACGATGCCGACGGTGGTGCGCTCGACTCCGACGTGTTCCATCTTGGCGATCAGACGCGGCAGGGCCGACTCGGAGGACGACGTGGCGACGATGAGCAGGTACTCACGGGCCAGGTACTTGACCAGCTTGAAGATGGAGAAGCCGGAGACGAAGCGCAGAATCAGTCCGAGGAAGAAGAAGACGAAGATGAAGCAGGTGATGTAGAAGGCGAGCATCAGGGTGCCGAGCTGGATGACGGCGTCGAACCCGGTCTTGCCGACGACACCGGCGATGGCACCGAAGGCACCGATCGGGGCGAGCCACAGGATCATGGTCAGGATGCGGAAGACGAGCTTCTGCACCGAACCGATGCCCTTGAGGATGCCCTCGCCGCTCTTGCCCATGGCCTGCAGCGCGAAGCCGACGAGGATGGCGACGAACAGCGTCTGCAGGACGGATCCGGCGGTCAGCGACGACAGCAAGCTCTCCGGGATGATGCCGGCGATGAAGTCCATGGTTCCGCCCGCACCCTCTGCGGTTTTGGCGTACTCATCGCCACCGCCGGGCACGATATTGAGTCCCTCGCCGGGCTGAATCAGGTTGCCGACGACCATGCCGATACCGAGGGCGATGGTCGACATCGTGATGAAGTAGGCCAAGGCAAGGCCACCGACTCGGCCGACACTGGCTGCGGCGCGAACCGATCCGATGCCGAGGACGATGGTGCAGAAGATGACCGGGCTGATCATCATCTTGATCAGGCTGACGAAGAGCGTGCCGAGGACCGCGAGCTCGACGGCGAAGTCCTTGGCGGTCAGTCCTACGATGACGCCGGCGACGACGGCGATGATCACGGCGATGTAGAGCCAATGAGTCTTGTCGCGCTTCTTCTTGGGCTCGGTGGGCGGATTGTCGAACCGCTCCGCATCGATGGTTGTCATGAATGTTCCTTCTGGGTTCCGGTGAAGCGCGAGTCGAACTGCGGACTTCGTGACTACTGGGAGTGGAGTGAGGTGGATCACCCCTGCTGAGAGATGATGTTGCTGCACCGGGTGACAGGAGTCACCTATACGTTCATTTCGTTCACGTCCGATGTATTGCACGAAGGGATTGCGTTGTCCTCGAAGCGCCCACTGAGCGTCGCCGGCCAGGTATTGGTGCTGCAGCTCGTCGTCATGGCGGTCGTCGTGTTCGCCGGCGGCATCCTGACGGTGCTCAACGAACGGTCCAACAGCGACGACGCCACCCGACGCGAAGTCACGGCGATCGCGGTGAGCATCGCCAACGAACCGTCGACGCCCATTGCGATCGAGTCCGACGACCCGACGTCACGTCTGCAGCCGGAAACGGAGAAGATTCGTCAGGTCACGGGTGTCGATTTCATCGTCGTCATGGCACCGGATCGCACCCGATTCACGCACACCACCGTCGACCTGATCGGTAAGCCGTTCAGCGGCAATATCGACCGCGCCTTGCTGGGCGAGACGTTCACCGAGACGTACGTGGGTTCTCTCGGCCCGTCGATCCGGTCGGTCACGCCGGTCACCGATTCCTCGGGCGAGATCGTCGGCCTCGTCTCGGCGGGCGTCACTCGCCAGAAGATCAGTGATCAGTTCTTCCAAGGCCTGCCGCTCATCATCGCGGTCGTGCTCGCCGCCTTCGTCGTCGCCGCAGCGGGATCGACGTTGCTCAGCCGTCGGCTCCGGCGTCAGACACTGGGAATGGCACCGGCGGAACTGCGCACCATGTACGAGCATCACGACGCCGTCCTGCACTCGATCGGCGAGGGACTGTTGGTGTTCGGCCGCGGGGACGAGGCGGAGTTGGTCAACGACGAGGCCCGACGCCTCCTCGATCTACCGGAGGGCCCGGTCTCTTTCGAGTCGTTGCCGGAGTCGATGCAGCAGATGGACACCGGCATCGTGCGTGGCGAATTGCATCTGACGAAGGATCGCGTACTCGTCGTCAATCAGGATCCGGTGATGTGGGAGGGCCGACGCCTGGGCAATGTGCTGACGATTCGTGATCAGACCGAATTGCGTTCGTTGATGGGTGAATTGGACTCGGTGCGCAGTTTCGCGGAGTCGCTGCGTTCGCAGGCTCACGAGTCGGCGAACAGGCTGCACACCGTCATCACGATGGTCGAGCTCGGCCGACCCGAGGAGGCCGTCGAGTTCGCGACGGCCGATCTGGAACTCTCGCAGGCGCTCATCGACCGTCTGATGAACGCGGTCAGCGAACCGGCACTCGCTGCGCTGCTGCTGGGCAAGGTCAGTCAGGCCGCCGAGCAGGGCGTGGAGCTGACGATCACCGACGACACAGCGATGGAGCACGAGGGTGTGCTCACTGCGCGTGAATTGGTCACGCTGGTAGGCAATCTGATAGACAATGCCATCGATGCCTCGAAAGAATCCGACCAGCCGTGGGTCGAAGTGACGGTCCGCGACGCCGATGGTGAACTCGTCGTCAGGGTCGCCGACAGTGGTCCCGGAATGCCGCCGGAGACGCTCAAAGCCGCTCTGCGGCGCGGCTACTCGACCAAGTCCGGCTCACGCGGCCTCGGCCTCGCCCTGGTGACTCAGGTGATCGGTCGCCATCGCGGCACCTTGACCTCGGAAGTGACGTACGGGTCGGTCATGGTTGCCACCATCCCTGGATCGGCGTCATGATCCGCGTCCTGATCGTCGACGACGAACCACTGATCGCCGAGGCACACAAGACGTACGTCGAGCGCACCCCGGGCTTCGAGGTGGCTGGAGTGGCGCACACCGGAGCGTCGGCCATGCGTTTCGCCAGCACCGAGGCCGTCGATCTGGTGTTGCTCGATATCGGTCTGCCCGACGCGAGCGGCATCGACGTGGCAGCAGCTCTCGGCGGTCTACGGCCGAGTCCCGACGTCATCGCCATCACCTCCGAGCGGGATCTGTCGGTGGTGCGTTCGGCAGTAGCGCACGGCATCGTGCTGTATCTGCTCAAGCCCTTCACGTTCGCCGCGTTCCGCGACAAGCTCGAGCGCTATCGCGAATTCCACGCTGCGTTGCCGGCCGGGGAGAACGCGTCGAGTCAACGCGACATCGACCGCGCCATGGCGCACCTACGGACGGCCGACGAACGCGTCTCGACACCCAAGGGTATTGCCCCGCAGACGATGGACGGCATCACCGCGAGCATCAAGGAAGCGGCCGACGGACTCAACGCGTCCGAGGCCGCCAAGGTCGTCGGGGTCTCCCGAGTGACGGCCTGGCGATATCTCGAGCGACTGGCCGACGACGGCCTGGTCACCCGGCACACCGAATACGGTAAAGCCGGGCGACCGCAGGTCCGTTACATGTGGCGTTAGAGCGGCGCCGCCGCACCGGTCTTCTCGACGATCCACGCGTACTCGAAGGCCGCTTCCTTCCACTTCTCGTAGCGCCCGCTCACTCCGCCGTGTCCGGCGCTCATTTCGGTCTTCAGCAACAGGTCCGAGTCACCGGTCTTCGTTGCTCGCAGTGCAGCAACCCATTTCGCGGGCTCGACGTAGAGGACGCGAGTGTCGTTGATGGACGTGATCGCCAGGATCGACGGGTAGTCCTTGGCTTCGACGTTCTCGTAGGGGCTGTACGACTTCATGTAGTCGTACACCTCCTTGTCGGCCAACGGGTTTCCCCATTCGTCCCATTCGATGACCGTCAGCGGCAGTGACGGATCGAGGATGGAGGTGAGTGGATCGACGAACGGAACGTTGGCGAGGATGCCGTTGAACAGCTCCGGCGCGAGGTTGGCTACCGCGCCCATCAGCAGTCCACCTGCACTGCCGCCGTCGGCGACGAGGTGCTTCGGCGAGGTGCGTCCGGTGTCGATGAGATGCTGTGCGGCAGCGATGAAGTCGGTGAAGGTGTTCTTCTTCTTCAGCGTCTTGCCGTTGTCGTACCAGTGCCGACCCATTTCGCCGCCGCCGCGAACATGTGCGACGACGAAGACGATGCCACGATCGAGGAGCGAGAGCCGCGCCACCGAGAACGACGGGTCCATCGACGCCTCGTACGATCCGTAGCCGTACAGCAGCGTCGGCGCGGGGCCGTCGGGCACGTCCTTGCGCGCGATGACCGACAGCGGAATCTGCGTGCCGTCCGGCGCGGTGGCCCATTCGCGATGCTGCACATAGTCACCGGCATCGAACTTGCCCAGAACCGGCTGCGATTTGCGGAGCAGCAGTTCACCACTGGCGATGTCGAGGTCGTAGACCTGGCCGGGGGTGATGAACGAGGTGTACACCATCCGCAGCAACGGCTGATCCCACTCGGGGTTCGAGCCGGCTCCTACCGAATAGAGCTCCTCGTCGAATTCGAGCTCGCGGTACTCGCCGTAACCCTCGTCGGTCAGCGGCCAGATCGCCATGCGAGTCAACGCTTCTCGTCGGTACGTGAAGATCAGGTGGCCGGCGAACGCATCGATATCCTCGACTCGGACGTCGCCCTGATGCGGAACCAGAGTGCGCTGATCGAGTGGGTCCGAGACCGGTGCCTCGGCGAGCAGGAAGTTCTCGGCCTTGTCCCCCTCGGTGCCCCACCCGTTCACCGAGCAGTTGTGGGTGATGAGGAATCGATCCTCACCGGCCACGACGGCATGTTCGATGCTGTATTCGACGCCGTCCGTGCGCGGGAGCACGACGCGGAACTCACCCTCGGGATCGGTGGATTCCAGAACGAGGCATTCGGAGGTGATCTTCGAGCCGACCCAGATCATCAGGTACTTCTCGCTGCGGGTGGAACCGAAGCCGACCCAGTAGCTCTCGTCGGGTTCGTGGAAGACCTTGACGTCCCCGGACTTGCCGAGCGTGTGCCGCCAGACGGTGTCGGGACGCCAGGATTCGTCGACCGTCAGGTAGAACACGTGGGTGGCGTCGGCCGTCCACGTGGCCCCGGGCGCGACGTTCTCGATGGTGTCGGCGAGCAGCTCGCCGGTCTCGAGGTTCTTGAAGCGCAGTGTGTAGCGCTCGTCGCCCTCGGTGTCGGTGGAATAGGCCAGCAGCGTGCCGTCGAGGCTGATGGAGAACGCGCCGAGGGAGAAGAAGTCGTGTCCCTTCGCTTCTTCGTTGGCGTCGAGCAGGATCTGCTCACCGGGGACGTCCACGTCGGACGACAGCGTCGGCGGAGTCCAGTCGTCGGGAGAGTCGACGGGGCAACGGCATTGGAGACCGTACGACTTGCCCTCGACGGTGCGCGAGTAGTACCACCACTGCCCCATGCGCGTAGGCACGGACAGGTCGGTTTCCTGGGTTCGCGACTTGATCTCGTCGAAGATCTTGCCGCGCAACGACTCCAGGCCTGCGGTCTGCTGCTCGGTGTAGGCGTTCTCGGCTTCGAGGTAGGCGATCACCTCGGGATCTTCCTTGGCGCGCAACCACTCGTAGTTGTCGATGAAGGTGTCGCCGTGATGGGTGCGCTCGAGTGGCACCTTCTTGGCGACGGGTGGGGTGATCGTCATGGCGTGACCCAATCGTCGAAGTTCAGGCCCGAGATGCGCTCGTAGGCCTCGATGTAGCGGCTGCGTGTGGCTGCGACGATGTCGTCGGGCAACGGTGGTGGCGGGGTGTCGGAGTTGCGGTCCCAGCCGGATTCGCCCGTCAGCCAGTCGCGGACGAACTGCTTGTCGAAGCTGGGCTGGACGCGACCTTCCTCATAGGAATCGGCAGGCCAGTAGCGCGAGGAGTCAGGGGTGAGCACCTCGTCGGCGAGCACGAGGTTGCCGTCTGCGTCGGTACCGAACTCGAACTTCGTGTCGGCGAGGATGATTCCGCGTTCCAGAGCGAAGTTGGCAGCGCGTGTGTAGATCTCGATGGTGTCCTCGCGCAGCTTGAAGGCGAGTTCGGCACCGATCTTCTCGACGACCTGATCGAAGGTGATGTTCTCGTCGTGGTCGCCGAGCTCGGCCTTGGACGCGGGCGTGAAGATCGCCTGGCCGAGCTTGCTGGATTCGATCAGCCCCGGCGGGAGTTCGACGCCGCACACCTTTCCGGTCGCGTTGTAATCCGACAGACCCGAACCGGTGAGGTAGCCGCGTGCGACGCATTCGATCGGCACCATGTTCAGCTTCTTCACCACGAGGGCGCGGCCGAGCAGTTCGGTGGGAATGCGTTCGTCGAGCGGATCACCGGCCAGGTGGTTGACGCCGCCGAGCTCCTCGAAGAAGAACACGCTCATGGCCGTCAACACGCGTCCCTTGTCCGGGATCGGGGTGTCGAGGATGTGGTCGTAGGCCGAGATTCGGTCGCTCGCGACGAGCAACAGATGCGCGTCGTCGATCGTGTAGAGATCGCGGACCTTGCCGCCGGCCAGATGCTCGTAGCTACTCAGTGATGGTCGCACGGTGTTCAACACTATCTGGGCCGGTGGCGGCGGGGGTGCCGGCAGGCATCAGACTGGTAGCCGTGGCAACGAACAACACGACGTCGGCTGTCGGATTCCGCTCCGAACGCGGGCCGATACTGATTGCGTTGATGCTCAGCACGTCTCTGGTCGCCCTCGACGCGACCATCATCGCGACCGCGGTGCTGTCCATCGTCGACGACCTGGGCGGGTTCACGCAGTTTCCGTGGCTGTTCTCCATCTATCTTCTGGCGCAGGCAGTATCGGTGCCGCTGTACGGAAAACTGGCCGACCTGTTCGGCCGCAAGAAGATCATGCTGTTCGGCATCGCGGTGTTTCTGCTCGGCTCGATACTCTGCGGCCTGGCCTGGAGCATGCCCGCCCTGATCGCCTTTCGGGCAGTCCAGGGTCTCGGCGCGGGTGCCGTGCAGCCGATGGCGATCACCATCGCCGGCGATATCTACACCCTGGCCGAGCGCGCCAAGGTGCAGGGCTACCTCGCCAGCGTGTGGGCGATGTCCTCGGTACTCGGCCCGGCCCTCGGCGGTATCTTCTCCGAGTTCCTGACGTGGCGTTGGATCTTCTTCGTCAACATTCCGCTGTGCGCGCTGGCCGCGGTGATGCTGTGGCGCAAGTTCGACGAGGGAGCCGTGGAACGCACCAAGCCCAAGATCGACTACCTCGGTGCCGGTCTGCTGACGGTGGGCGCGGCGATGGTGCTGCTCGGGCTGCTCGAGGGCGGACAGTCCTGGGCGTGGAACTCCCCCGTCAGCATCGCCATCTTCGTCGCCGGACTCTCGCTGCTCGCCGCTTTCGCGGTGGTTCAGACCAGAGTCGAAGAGCCGATCCTGCCGTTGTGGGTGTTCACGCGTCGAGTCCTGGTGGTCAGCAGTTTCATCTCGCTGCTCGTCGGTGCGTTGATCCTCGGCCTGACGTCCTACGTTCCGACGTTCGTGCAGGGCGTGCTCGGCACCGGCGCGATCGTCGCAGGCTTCGCACTGTCCACCCTCACACTCGGCTGGCCCATCGCGGCCTCCCTCTCCGGGCGGGTGTACCTCCGGTTCGGTTTCCGCACCACCGCGCTGATCGGTGCCTCCATCGCGGTCGTCGGAGCGGCATTCGCCACTGGCCTCGGTTCCAGTTCCCAGGTATGGCAGGTGGGCGCGGTGTGCTTCGTGATCGGCCTCGGTATGGGCCTGATCGCGAGCCCCACCCTCATCGCAGCCCAGTCGAGCGTCGAATGGTCCGAGCGCGGCGTCGCCACCTCGACCAACATGTTCGCCCGCTCCATCGGCAGCGCAGTCGGGGTCGCGGTGTTCGGTGCGATCGTCAACTCACGCATCTCCGACGACCCGAGTCCCGAACATCTGTCCGACGCCATCCACCCGGTCTTTCTGGGTGTCCTGGCGGCAGCAGCGGTGATGGCCTTCGCGGCACTGTTCATGCCCAAGCGTGCCGCGGAACCGACCCGATAGCGTTCCCTTCGGTAGTTTTTCTGCATGGCCCTCATTCATCGCGCGACGCTCGTTCCATCGAAACTGGACGCCATCGCGGCGTGGATTCCGACGCAACCCTGGTGGGATGGATCGGAGGCCGAAGAACTGGACGCTGTGGCTGCGTATCGATTCGACGACCCCGACGGCGAGGTCGGTATCGAGACACATCTCCTGCGTTCGTCGTCGGGCACCGTGTTACAGGTGCCACTCACCTACCGCAGCGCACCGCTGCCCGGGGCAGACGCATATCTCGTTGCCACGATGGAACATTCGGTGCTGGGGAAGCGCTGGGTGTACGACGGCGTCGGCGATCCGGTGTTCGTGGCGGTCACCATTGCGGCCATCGCCGAGGGCGCTCATCAGGCCGAGCTGGTGGTGCAGTCGGCCGACGGTTCTCGATCGGTGCGCGAATCCACCACCCAGGTGTGGGGTACCGGCGGGTGGGCGTCGACGTCACCTCGACTGCATGTCCGCCGCGTGATCGATTCCGTGCCGACCGAGCTCCCACATCTTCTGGGTACCTGGCAGGGTCAGGACGAGCCGATCGTGCTGGTGGAGTTGCGAAACTAGTCCACCGAACCCGCGAACCAATGCACCGGAGACGTCACGGAAACGTCGACGGCGGTTCCGGGGGCGAATCGGTCCGCGGTTCGGGCGATGGCTCGAAGCCGCAGCCCGGTGCCACTGTGCCGCAGGGTCACCGAGGATTCGGGGCCGGTGAAGAACTCGTGCTCGACGACGAATGCGCCGTCCTCGCGCTCCGAGACCGACAGCTGCTCGGGACGGAGCAACGCCTGCCCGTTTCCCGTCGCTCGGGTGGTGGATTCGAGACGACCGAGGACGGTGTCGACGTGGCCGCCCTGTGCTGCGGCGTCGACGAAGTAGGCGTCGCCGACGAACCGCGCGACGGCGGGTGTGGCGGGTCGCTCGTACACCTCACGCGGAGTGTCGATCTGGGCGCAGCGACCACCCAGCAGCACGGCGACCCGATCGGCTGTTCCGAGCGCCTCGGCTCGGTCGTGGGTGACGAGGATCGACGCGGTCTTGCTGGACTGCAACAGCTCTCGAACGTCCTGTCGAATCGAGGTACGCAGCCCCGCGTCGAGGGCGGCGAACGGCTCGTCCATCAACACCACCGACGGAGCCGGTGCGAGCGCACGTGCCAACGCGATGCGCTGCTGCTGACCGCCCGAGAGTTCGCTGGGCTTCACCCCGCCGGCATCGGGTAGTCCGACCAGCTCGAGCATCTCGTCGACGCGTCGGGTGCGCTCTGCGTGACCGGACAGGTAGGGCCGCAGAAACCCTGTACGCAAACCGAATTCGATGTTCCTACGTACCGTCAGGTGTGGAAACAATCCACCTTCCTGCGGCATCAGTCCTATCCCTCGCTTCTCCGGCGGCACCTGAATCTGCCCCGCAACCGAGATGTCCCGCCCGTCGGAGGTGATGCGGCCCGCGTCGATGCGGTGCAGTCCCGCAATGGATCGCAACAGGGTCGTCTTGCCGCAGCCGGAGGGGCCGAGGACGGCAAGCATCTCGCCGTCACCGAGGTCGAGATCGATCCCGTGCAGCACCGCCGTACTGCCGTACGAGGCAACGAGACCGGAAATCACCATGCTCATGGCAGTGCTACTCGCTTCCGCGTCGTGCGCCCCAACGCTCGTGTCAGAACGACCGTCGGGACCACCGAGATCAGGATCAGGGCCAGGGCGTAGGGAGCCGCCTCGCCGTATCGGAACGCCTCGGTGGTGGACCACAGCGTGGTCGCGAGCGTGTCGACTCCCCGAGGGCGCAGCATCAACGTCGCAGGCAGCTCCTTGGCGACGGTCAGGAAGACCAGCGCGGCCCCGGCAGCGATGCCGGGTACGGCGATCGGAATGGTCACTCGGAGGTCGGTGCGCAACCGGCCCGCACCCAGGGTGCGTGAGACATCCTCGAGGACAACGGGAGTGGCGTCGACGACCGCCCTCGTACTGCCGACGGCCAACGGTAGGAACAGCACCACGTACGCCAGCACCAGCAGAACCGCCGTCTGATAGAACGACGGCAGAAACCTGATACCGAGAAAGACCGTGGCGAGCCCGACGGTGATACCCGGTAGTCCGTGCGCGATGTAGGTGGACAACTCGGCACCGCGGGCGGCCCTCGACGTGGATCGGGCCGCGAACAGCGCGACCGGCAACGCGAGCAAGGCCACCACAAGAGCGGCCGTCGCGGAGTACTGGACGGTCTTGGCCGTGACGGCCAGTACGTCCGCCCAGTCGACGGTGAAGCGCAACGATCGACTCAGCCACCGCGACAGGGCCAGAATCGGTACCAGCACCGAAACACCGAGAGCAGCAACGACAACGGCCAGAGCAGGCACACGCCACCGGCCCAGAACCACAGGCTCGGCCATCCGGTCGGTTCCCGATCCCACCCTCGCCGTGGCGCCGCGTCGAGCACGCCGTTCGAGGAGGGTGAGCACCAACGCGCCCACCACGAGCACCAGCCCGAGGACTGCGGCCGCGGTGCGATCGAGTCCCCCGCGGTACGCGCTGTAGATACCGAGCGTGAAGGCGTCGTATCGCATCAGAGCAACCGCCCCGAAGTCACTGATGGTGTACAGCGCGACCAGAAGTGCGCCCGCCGCCGCGGCCGGAACGACGCGACGGCACTCGACGGTGAGCGCCGTGCGTACAGCGCCTCGACCGAGGGTTCGCGAGACCTCGGCCAAAGAAGGGTCCGCGGTGGCGAACGCCGCCGATACCGGCAGCATCACCAGCGGGAAGCAGGACAACGTGAGCACCAGCGCTGCACCGGAAAAGCCGGCCAGCGAGGGGAATTCGGCGATCCACAGGTACCCGGAGACGTAGGACGGGATGGCGAGTGGGGCTGCGAGGACCATCGCGAAGAAGCGTCGCCCCGGTAGATCGGTACGGACGGTCAACCACGCCAGCAGCGTCCCGACCACCACCGACGCGACGAGCACGGTGAGAGTCAGTGTTGCCGTACGGACGGCGAGGTCGAGTGTGCGTTGCCGCAGGAGCAGACGCAGAACCTTCTCGGTTCCTCCGTCGAACGCTCGAACGAACAGGTACACCAAGGGTGTCAGCGTCAGCGCTCCCACGCACAACGCGGTCGTCCCGAGAACGGGACGACCGCCGAAGTGACGCCGCCGAAGCGGCTGGAGTGCAGACACGAGCACCGACTAGATGATTCCGACGTCGGTGAGGAGGGTCTGGGTGGCCTCGAGAGACGAGAGCCGGCCCAGATCGAGATCGGTCGAGCCCAGCTCGGACAGCGGCGGCAGGTCGTAGTCGGAGGTGACTCCATCGATGACGGGGTATTCGGCTGTCTCGTTCGCGAAGTACGTCTGCGATTCGGTCGAGAGCAACTCGCGCACGAAATCGAATGCCGCTTCCTGGTTGTCCGAGGCAGCGAGCACACCGGCACCGGCGACGTTGATCAGCGCGCCGGGGTCGCCGGGCTCGAAGTAGTGCAATTCGACCGGGGCATCGGCACCGTTCTCGTCCTTGAAGGGGTACCAGTAGTAGTGGTTGAGCAGGCCGGTGGCGACCTGTCCGTCGTTGACGGCGGTCAGCAGCGGACCGTTGCCCTCGAAGGCGACCGGCTCGTTGGCGACGAATCCTTCGAGCCAGGTGCGAGCACCGTCCTCGCCGCGCTGCACCCGCAGAGCGGTGACGAAGGCCTGGAACGACGCGTTGGTCGGTGCGTAGCCGATCTGTCCGCGCCAGCGCGGGTCGAGCAGTCCGTCGATACCGGTGGGCAGGTCTGCTGCCTGCACCGAATCGGAGTTGTAGGCCAACACGCGGGCCCGCGCGGAGGTGGCGACCCAGGTGCCGTCGGTCCCGCGGTACTGCTCGGGAACGAGGGAGAGGATGTCCTCGGGCAGCGGTGCGAGAGCGCCCGCTTCGTCCAGGGCACCGAGTGCGCCTGCGTCCTGACCGTAGAAGACGTCGGCCGGGGTCGCGTCGCCCTCTTCGAGGATCTTTGCGGCCTGTGCGTTGGTGTTGCCCGAGTAGTCGACCTCGATACCGCCACCGATTCGCTCGATCAGCGGGTCGACGAGCTCTTCACCGCGGCCGGAGTACACCACGAGTGCGGACTCCGAGGTGGCGGACTCGGAGGTGGACGTGCCTTCGTCGGACGAGCCGTCCGAGCTGCATGAGACGAGACCGAGGGCGAGGGTTGCGCTGAACGAGAGCAGCGCCAGACGGCGAACGGTGAACACGGTTCTCCTGACGAAAACGGGTCATTCGGACAATTCGATGAAAGTACACCACAAAGGTGAGGCTCAGCTACTTTCCCTCCGGGATTGAACGGCCGGACGCTCGGGCACTCCCACTCCATGACTTCTCGTGTACTCGTCACCGGTGCGAGCATCGCCGGTCCCACCGCGGCGTTCTGGCTGGACCGAGCCGGCTTCGAGGTCACCGTCCTCGAACGCTCACCGCAACTGCGACTCGGCGGCCAGAACATCGACGTTCGCGGCTCCGGCCGCGAGGTGCTGCGTCGCATGGGTCTGGACGCGACCCTCCTCGCGAGCGGCACCACCGAGAAGGGCACCCGATTCGTCGACGACGCCGACGCCACCATCGCGGCCTTCCCGGCCGGCGACGGAACCCACGACGGACCGACGGCGGAGTTGGAGATTCTGCGCGGCGAGTTCGCGCGGATCCTCGTCGAATCCGCCGGACCGCGAACCGAGTATCGCTACGGCGATCGCGTCGTCGGCGTGGCCCAGGATGCCGACGGAGTCGATGTGACGTTCGCGTCGGGACCGTCCGAGCGGTTCGATCTGGTTCTCTTCGCCGACGGAATCCGCTCCAGCAGCAGGGAACTGGTGTTCGCCGGGGAGGCCGAGACCACACCCGTCGGCCTGTACACCGCCTACGGCGTACTGCCGAAGGGACCGAGCGACGACGGGTGGTGGCGTTGGTTCAACGCCCCCGGATCTCGCGTGGCGAATCTACGACCGGACAACCTCGGCACGACGCGATTCAGCCTGTCCTGGGTGTCCGACGACAGCGGCTACGAGGGCGCGTCCACCGAACGCGTCGTCGCCGCCCTGCGTTCGACGTTCGCCGACGTCGGTTGGGAAGTGCCCCGGATCCTGGACTCGCTGGGACCGGACTCGGAACTGTACGTCGACTATCTGGCGCGGGTGAAGGCCCCGCGCTGGTCCGACGGCAGAATCGGCATGCTCGGCGATGCCGCCTGGTGCGCAACGCCGTTGAGCGGCATGGGCACCACGCTGTCGGTCACCGGCGCGTACGTTCTCGCCGGCGAGCTCGCGCGAGCGAGTGATCACCGAGCCGGGTTCGAGGCCTTCGAGGCGCGTATGCGTCCGTTCGTCGATCAGGCTCAGAAACTCCCGCCCGGTGTGCCTCGCGTCGCGCATCCGAAGACCTCGGCGGGAGTGGCGGCGTTCCGCACCGTACTTCGCCTGGCCGGATCGAAGCCCGTACAAGCCGTGACCAGCAAGTTCCTCGGCCCCGACGCAGCGACACTGGAGCTGCCGGACTACGAGTTCGACAACGCCGGCTAGAGCCCCACCCGCTCGAGCAGCGCATCGAATGCCTCGCTGGCTTCCTGCTCGGAGCGGCCGGATTCGATGACGCCGTTGTACACCGCCAGCGCCTCCTCCTGGTACTGCTTGTATTTCTCGAGCCACTTCTCGGAGTCGGCGCGCCAGTATCCGATGATGTCGAAGTACGCGATGTCGTAGCCCAATTCCTTGCGGAAGTGCTTGCGCACCCGACGTGAGGACGACGCCTCGCCTGCGAACCACACGTACCCGCGGCCCTCCGGCAACGGATACGCCAATGCTGCATCGTCGAGAACGCTTGCGCTGTCGCCGTTTCCGGATCCGATGCGCCAGTCGAACGTGACGTCGGCCTGGGTCTCGAAGGATTGGATGTCGCCGCGTTCGAGAACCTCGACGATCGCGTGAGCCTTGGCCCCCGCCGGCAACTGTTCGACGAGTCGGCCGAGCGCGGGCAACCCGGTCATGTCCGCGATCAACAGCAGCCATTGCACGTCGGCGGGCGGTGAATACCAGGATCGTGGACGGGTGAACAACACCGTCTGCCCCGGGACGGCCTGTTGAGCCCAGGTGGATGCGACACCGCCCTCGTGCGCGAAGAAGTCGATGGTCAGCTCACCCCGCTCCGGGTCGAGACGACGAACGGTGTAGTTGCGGCCTTCGGGGGCATCGTCGAGACCGTGGAACCACCAGAACCCGTCGACCTCGGTCATCGGCGGCGGGATCACCTCGCCTGCCCTGGGGAAATAGACTCCGACGCATTCGTCGGGCACCCCGAGCGTGCGGTAACGGGCGACATGCTCGCCGCCGAAGGTCACACGCACCATGTGCACCGTGAGTCGTTCCACCGCAACGACATCGGCGTAGTAGTAACCACGCGGTTGTTCGTTCATCTCGATCCTCGATGCATATTCCGTCGTAACTCTTGCGAGAACGTTCAGGCCGCTTCGGCGGCCACTCTCCCCGATTCTAAACTAAGGCTTGCCTAGCCTGCGACCGACCACCTTGGGGATCACCAACGGCGTGTGCGATTCCGGATCGTCGATGATGCGGCACGGCAGCCCGAAGACCGCCTCGACCAGCTCGGCGGTGACGACGTCGGCGGGCGCGCCCTCGGTGACCACCGCGCCGTCCTTCATCGCGATGATGTGATCGGCGTACCGGCAGGCGTGATTGAGGTCGTGCAACACGGCGACGAGAGTGCGGCCGTTCTCGCGGTTCAGCGTGGCCAGCAGGTCGAGAAGCTCGATCTGGTGGGCGATGTCGAGGAAGGTCGTCGGCTCGTCCAGCAGCAACAGCGGCGTCTGCTGCGCGAGAACCATTGCCACCCATACGCGTTGCTGCTGTCCGCCGGACAGTTCGTCCACCGGACGGGCGGACAGCGACGTCACTCCGGTGGCGTTCATGGCCTCGATCACCGCACCCTCGTCCGTCGTCGACCACTGCCGGATCAGCTTCTGATGCGGATAACGGCCCCGCGCAACGAGATCGGCCACCGAAATACCGTCGGGCGCGATGGAGGTCTGCGGGAGCAGGCCGAGGCGTCGGGCAACTTCCTTCGCCGGGTACGAGGAGATCGCCTTCCCGTCCAGCAGAACGGTTCCGCGAGAAGGCTTCAGCAGCCGCGAGAGTGCCCGCAGCAGAGTCGATTTACCACAGGCATTCGGTCCGACGATGACGGTGAACTTGCCGTCGGGAATCTCGACGGTCAGGTTTTCACTGACGACGCTCCTGTCGTATCCGACTGTGATGTCGTCGGTGTGCAATCGAGGCTTCGTCACTGCTTCCTGCCTTCCCGCGCCAACAACCACACGAAGTATGCGCCGCCGACCGATACGGTCACCACACCCACCGGCAGCTGTGTGGGTGCGAAGGCGCGCTGCGCAGCAACGTCGCTCACGACCAACAGCAGCGCCCCCATGCACGCGGCAGGCACCATCGCCCCTCCCGAGGTGCCGGTGAGGCGGCGCGCCAACTGCGGCGCGGCCAGCGCGATGAACGAGATCGGCCCTGCAGCCGCGGTGACCATTGCGATCAGCGCAACCCCCAGGAACACCAGCATCAGCCGGGTCGGCTCGGCGCGCACACCGAGCGCCCTCGCCGCATCGTCCCCCATCTCCAACATCGGCAGCCGACGCGAGAGCACCGCCGAGCACGACGCGATGACGACCGACACGGCCAGCACGGGTCCCACCTGCGACCACCCCAGGCCGTTGAGGGTGCCCGCACCCCACACGGCGGCCGCGATCGCGTCGTCCAGGTCGGCCCTGATCACGAGCCAGGTGTTGACGGAGGCCAGAACGGCGCTGACGGCGATCCCGACGATGATCAACCGGAAGCCCTGCACCCCGCGCCGGTACGCGAGTAAGTAGACCACAGCAGCCGTCGCGAGTCCGCCGATCAGCGCGCCCGCTCCGGTCCGGTAGTAGCCACCACCGAGAGTGAGGATGACCACGAGCGCACCGGTGTACGCACCGGTGCCGAATCCGATGATGTCCGGGCTGCCCAAGGGATTTCGCGTCAAGGATTGAAAGACCGCGCCCGATACCCCGAGGGCGGCTCCGAACAGGAAGGCCAGTGCCACTCGGGGAAACCGCCACTCCATCACCACGATCTCGGTCAGGCGTGGCGCGTCGCCGAACACCGCGGCGAGCACCTCGTTCGGCGGAATGTAGTAGTCGCCGGTACCGACCGCGACGACGGAGACCACCACCGTCACGAGAAGCAACGCCCCGCAGACGCCCACCGTTCGGATGTCGATGCGGCAGTCCACCCGATCCCGCATGCGCACGACCCACAGCTTTCGGCCGAAATCGATGTCGCCGCCGCGTTGTCCCCGGGTCACAGTCCGCTCGCCTTCTTGCGGCGAACCAGCACGATCAGCACGGGCGCGCCGACGAACGCGGTGACGATCCCGACCTGCAGCTCCCCCGGCCTGATCACGATGCGGCCGACCACGTCCGAGAGCAGCAGCAGGCCCGGTGCCGCGAACACCGTGTAGATCAGAATCCAACGCTGGTCCGGTCCGACGAACCACCGCACCATGTGCGGAATCATCAGTCCGACGAACCCGATGGGCCCGGCCGCCGCCGTCGCAGCACCGGCGAGCAGAGTCACAGCAACGACGCCGACGATTCGCGTACGAATCACGTTCGCCCCCAACGACTGGGCCAGATCGTCGCCGAGTGCGATCGCATTGAGGGGACGAGCGATCAGGGCCGCCAGGAAGACTCCGAGCGCGATGAACGGGGCGACTTCGGATGCGATGTCCAGACCTCGACCGGCCAACGACCCCGCTCCCCAGAACCTCATCCTGTCGAAGGCGTCCGGATCGAGCAACAGCATGCCCGAGGTGACGCCGCCCAGTACCGCACCGAGCGCAATTCCGGACAGTGTCAACCGGATCGGAGTGGCTCCCGCTCGCCCCAGCGACCCCAGCGCGTACACCACGATCGTGGCGACCACTGCCCCGGCGAACGCGAACCATATGTAGGACCGAATGTCGGTGACACCCAGCACGCCGACGGCGATCGCGACGAAGAATGCCGCCCCGGCATTGACGCCGAGAATTCCCGGGTCGGCCAGCGGGTTCCGCGTCATCGCCTGAATCAGTACACCGGCAACCCCGAGGGCGATTCCGACGAGCAACCCCAGAACGGTACGCGGAAGCCGTAGTTCGCGGACGATCACGGATTCGGTGGATCCGTCGGCGACGAACAGCCCGTGCCACACCTCACCGATCGGGATGTACTCGGTGCCCACCGAGATGCTCACCAGGCACAGCGCTGCCAGAACACCGAGGACGACGAACAACCCCGCGGCCCGACGCGCATCGGTGCGAGCGAGACCACCGACTTCGGCCGGAACATCTCGCTGTTCCGGCCCGTCGCCCGTCCTCGTGCTCACCCGATTCACACCACCGATCGCACCCTCGCGCTCACAGCGGACTTCACGATCTCACCGCTGCGAACAGCGATGTTCGACAGCAACGACGAGGTCAGGCCGTGCGTGTGTTCCGTGCCGCCCTGCAGGTAGATCGAACCCGCGCTCGGTTCACGCGTCACGAGTCGGTAGTCACGCGTCACGCGAGGACCGCGAGAGTCGTATTCGACGGCGTCGAACAGCGGACCGAGGATCTCGGGTAGATCGAGGGACGTGAAGCCGGTGGCATAGACGACAGCGTCGCACAGTATGTCCTCGGCAAGACCCGTCGGGCCGTGCTCGACGGAGGCACGCACGCCCGTCGGCTCTTCGGTGGCTCCGATCAAGCGGGTTGCTCCGTGCACGAACAACCGCCGCTGCCCGCTGACCCGCTCGGCGTACTCCCGGGCGTACAGCTCCTCGATCAGAGGCAGGTCGACGGCGGAGTAGTTGGTGCCGCGGTGATACTGCAACAGCTGCTCGCGCAGGGTGTGCGACGACGAGTAGAAGTCATCGACGGCCGCCGGATCGAAGATGCGATTGGCGTAGGGGCTGTCGTCGGCCGGGCTGTACCCGTACTTGCGCAACACCGCGTGCACCGACGCATCGCTGTACGTCGAGTGCAGGTAGTCCACCACCTCGGCGGCGCTCTGCCCGGCACCGACGACGACGAACGTGCGATGCGACCGCGACGGCAACCGATCGAGATGGCCGAGGAGATCATGGTTGTGGAACTGCCGCGCCGACGCCGTGACTCCGTCGGGCAGGGTGGCGGTCAGCCCTCCGGCGAGCACGATGTTGCGCCCCCGCACGGTCCCGGTTCGTCGGCCTTCGGTTCGGACGCCGTACCCGTCGCCGGTGTCGACGACGTCCACCGCCCGGGTGCCGTAGTGCACCATCGCGTCGACCTTTCCGGCGGCCCACGCCAGGTAGTCGTGGAACTCGAGCCTGCTCGGGAAGAACGTCTGCAGGTTGATGAAGTGATTGAGCCGGCCCTGCTCCGACAGATAGGCCAGAAAGGTGTATTCACTGCTGGCGTTGCGCTGGGTCGCCAGGTCCTTGAGGAACGAGATCTGCATCGACGTCCCCGGCAGCAACATGCCGGGGTGCCAAGCGAACTCGCCCTTGGACTCGACGAAGCAGGCCGTCAATCGTTCTGTTGGAGTGCAGGTTCGGTTGTGCTCCTCGATCGCGATGGCCAGTCCCAGATTGGAGGGCCCGAATCCGACACCGACGATGTCGTACTCGCAGTCTTCGGTGAGGTCGTATTCTCGCGAGTTGTCGTCGACAGTCATCGTGCAAGCGCTCCTGACAGTGAATGGGTCCATGACCGCGTTTCTGCGCGCAACGAAAGTGCCTGAACATCCGCGCACGCCTTCGATAGGCAACGCTAACCTAACTAGTGCACTATCACAACGGCTTCGACGGTGTCAGGGAACACGGCGCAGATCCAGCACCGTGACGCCCCAACCGACCAGGGTCGACGCCGTGACAGCGAGGCCGGCATCGGCTGCCACGGAGGCGAATTCGGATACCGTTCGTACACCGCTACCGTGCATGCAGAGCATCAGTAGATCGAATTCGGCCTGGTCCTCGTTGAACGAAGCGTCACTCGAAAGTCGCTCGACGACGACCAATTTTCCGTTGTCGGCCAATCCCGTTGCCGCATTGCGCAACAACAGTACGAGGTCGTCGTCACGATAGTGTCCGGTGACCTCGAGCAACAGATACGCGTCGAATCCGTTCCCGTGCTCCACATGCGGTTCGGATATCACGCTCTGCGGGTAATTCGCCACTCGCTCCTCGAGTTCGGGCCACTTGCCGAGGTCACGTCGAATCAGGTCGAGTTCGCTGGGCAACCCGAGCACACCCGCCGATACACCGTCGTACCGGGGCAGAACGGAGCCGAGCACCACTCCGGATCCTGCGCCCGCCACCAACAGGGACGAGACCCCGTCGAACGAATAGTCCTGCACCAGAGCAGAACCCAGGAACGCGGCCTCGTCGGCGATGTGGTTGTGATGCAGTTCGGTGAGCCGCGGGGACGCCTCGAGGTCTTCGGCCAACGTGTTGCCGGTCAGCAGGCTCGCGCTGGCGGTGCCGGTCCGCAGGCTGTCCACCAGACCTGTGATCGACAGCTCCACCCGTGCCTCGATCCCGTCCAGGTCCAGCCAGTGCGAGATCCAGTCGTCGCCGAGCATCGCCTCACCGATATCGCCGAGAATCAGGTCACCGGAGGAGTTCTCGGCGAGGACGTCGACGGCACGCAGATAGCGCACGAATTTCGCGAGGGCGCGCGCGTCCGTCTCGGTGGCTTCCGCCAGCGATTCGACGGAGCACGCCCCTCGGGACACGTGCAACGGGATACGTAATGTGTTGGCCGCCCTCAAGGCGAAGGGCGACAGTATTTCCGCACGTTCGGCGAGCCTGTCGAACGGCTCGGACTCGCCGCCGCTGAGGTCGGGCACCTCGGGATCGTCGGCCCGGGTCAGAACCTCGGCGCGACGCCAGTACCCCGTGACGTCGACCATCTCGGGCGGCAGGCCGCGATCCTCGCGCAGATACCGACGGATTCCCTTGAGAGCGGTTGCTTCCCCCGCCACCCAGGCGAACACCGTTCCGTCCCACCAGGGTGCCGCCCGCACCGCGCTGTCGAGCAAGTCGCCGGTGCCGGCGGTGACGCCGTCCCGGTGGACCCACGTGATCTCGGCGTCGGCGGCCGTCGGCAACGGCAACTCTCGCTCGACGTCGGCGACCTCGACGAACACCCTGATTCGTCGGCCCGGCAATGCCTCTTCGAGATATCGAGCGATGGCAGGTAACGCGGTCTCGTCCCCGACGAGCAACACCCAGTCGACACCGGCCGGGGCATGGCCCGACCGCACCGGTCCGAGCAGGGTGATGGAATCGCCGACGCGGCAACGCCGACCCCACGTCGACGCGATGCCGGTGTCGTGGGTGACGAAGTCGAGAGTCACCTGCGCGGTCTCGGGATCGACGCTGCGCACGGTGTAGTTGCGGGTCACCGGACGCGGATCACGCGGCCATTCGACGGTGCGCTCGTGCTGGGTCGGCAGCACCACCGTGCCGTCGGTCTCCGCCGGGAAGAACAGCCGCACGAAATCGTCGAATCCTTCGCTACGCAACGCCGGGAACCGGTAATCGTCGCGCGAGAACTCGTGCAGCTGCGGCCCACCCAACACGATCCTGCGCATACCCGAACCCAGCCGGCGTGTCTCGATCACCGTTGCCGTGCGCAGGACCTCGGGAAAGACGACCTGAAGTCGATGAGACCTTGCCACGGTGAAACACGCTCCTGTAGTCGAAAGCGAATACGCCTGTGCTCGCGTCGAGTGGGCCGCCCGATCTCTATCAGCCCTGAACGTTCTCTGCGGCGGTGTTCAGTGCCGAGGCCACGTCGTCGAGGATGTACGGGATCGTCAGCACCGTCAGGCCACCGAACGCGAAGTTCTTGTCCGCACTGAGGGCCTCGGTGGAGGCGGTACGACCCTGCGCCAGTACGGGTTGCGAGGCCACGGCGGGTTCGGCCAGGAACCCTGCGAGCGATTCCTTGTCGTACGCCACGACGAACAGCACGTCGGACTTCAGCAACTGCGCCTGTTCGAGGCTGAGCTCGAAGTACACGGCGTCGGGGTCCTTGGCCGGGTCGGCCTGTTGAATGGTGGGCTCGTTGACGAGACCGAGCTGCTCGAGGAACTCGACTCGTACGTCGTCGTCCTTGCTGACGGCGAAAGTGCCGGGTGAGTTGGGCAGCGCGACGGTGACCGTCTTGCCCTGCAGCGCAGAGTACTTCGTCGCCGCATCGGCAATCGAGGCCTCGACTCCGGAAACCAGGTCGGCGGCCTCCTTCTCCTTGCCCAGCGCCTTGCCCGCGATGGTCAGCTGGTCCTCCCACGAGGTGGTCCACTGCTTGTCCGGGTACGCGACGACGGGCGCGATGTCGGAGAGCTTGTCGAACTCCTCTTGGCTCAACCCCGAGTACGGCGCGAAGATCAGATCCGGTGCGGCGGCAGCGAACTGCTCGACCGGAACCGCTCCGGTGCCGTCACCGGAGAGCAGTGTCGGCGCGTCGCCGCCCAGGTCGGCGAGAGCCTTCGCGTCCCACGGCAGAACACCGCGTTCGTCCGCACCGTACTGGGCACCGTCGAATGTCGGCATCGCAACGGGTACGACTCCGAGGGCGAGAATCGCGTCCTGGTTCGACCAACCCCAGGTCGCGATCCGCTTCGGTGCTTCGGGGATCGTCGCGGATCCGAGTGCCGAGTCGATCGTGACCGGAAATGCGGACTCCTGCGCAGACGTCGTGGAGTCGGCGGCACGCGTCTCCTCGGTATCGCTGCTGCATCCGGCGGCGAGGGCGATGGTCAGCCCTCCGGCGAGCGCGATCGACGCGGCGATCCTCATCCACTTCGTACGAACCTTCATCGTTCTTCGGAACCTCTCCACTCGACCTGGCACTCACTGCGTCCCACACCCGACGGGGCGAGGCGACTGACAAGGTAACACCATTGAGGCAAGCCTCACCTCACTAGAGAAGCACGGCACCGCACATTCCGAAGCTAGGCTAGGCTACCCTCGCTGAGGCGTCGGGTCCGTCGGTTGCACGAACAGCCGTGGCCGGACTCCCGTGACCGACGTTCGATGTAACCGTTCCGAGGAAAGGCTCGTCATGCGAGTGGTGATGTTCGGCTATCAGACTTGGGGTCACAAGACTCTCCAGGCGCTGATCGAGTCGCGGCACGAGGTGGTGGGTGTGGTAACTCATCCCACCAGTGATCAAGCGTACGAGAGCATTTGGGCCGACTCGGTCGAGGACCTGGCCCGCGGACACGACGTACCCGTACATCTGGCCCGACGGCCCGACGACGCGCTGATCGACCGGATTCACCGGTGGGCCCCCGACATCATCGTGGCCAACAACTGGCGCACCTGGCTTCCGCCGGAGATCTTCGATCACCCGCCCCACGGAACGCTCAATCTTCACGACTCGCTCCTTCCGAAATTCACCGGATTCTCACCCATCGCATGGGCCCTGATCAGCGGCGCACCCGAGGTGGGTCTGACCGCCCACCGCATGGACGGCGAGCTCGACACCGGCGATATCCTCACTCAGGCCGCAGTGCCGATCGGCCCCCGTTCCACCGCGACGGAGTTGGTGCTGGCCACGATAGATCTCATTCCCGAGGTCCTCCTCGAGTCACTCGACAGCATCGAAGCGGGCACAGCCCGGTGGCGCCCACAAGACCTGTCGGAGCGCACGTTCTTCCACAAGAGACACGAGACCGACAGTCTGATCGACTGGTCCTGGGACGCGACCGACATCGACCGGTTGATTCGAGCGATGTCCGACCCGTACCCGAACGCGTTCACGCATTATCGCGGCGAGCGCATTTCCGTCGTGGAAGCTCATGTGTCACAGGGGATCTACGGAGGCACTCCAGGCCGAGTGTTCATTCGTGAAGGCGACGGCATGGCCATCGTCGCGGGCCCGAATGCCCACCGCGGCACAAATCGGGCACTCGTCATAGACCGCGTCCGAACCGACGACGGCACCGATCACGCTGCTCTGGAGTACTTTCCGAGCGGTGGCGGCTACCTCACCACCACCCCGTGACCGCTCTCACCGCGCAGGCGAACCCCGCAGCACCGTTGACCGCGCGCCGCATCGTTCGTCGCACCCTGACCCGCAACAGAGGACGACTCGCAGTCGGAACTGTCCTGCTGTGCGCGCACCAGATCGCCGAGACGGCAGTGCCGTTGGCCCTCGGCGTGATCATCGACCGCGGGATCGCCGACGGCGGGCCGGTGCAACTGGCCTGGTCCATCGCCGCCCTGGCCGTGCTCTTCATCGCACTCACGACGGCGTTCCAGGTCGGGATGCGCCAGCTGAACCTGGCCCTCCAGCGCGAAGCACACCTGGTGCGCATGGAGGTGTCCGGTCGCGTCCTGTCCACCTGCGGGGTGCGCACTCCGTTGTCCGACGGCGAGATGCTCACCGTGTCGAGCAGCGACGCCGAACAGGCAGCATGGTTCCTCGATCTCTTTCCGCGCATGGCAGCAGCAGCAACTGCGGTTCTCGCGACAGCCGTCGCCCTGTTCGTCATCGACGTCCCACTCGGCCTCGCGGTACTACTGGGCACACCCCTGTTCATGGCACTGCTCCGACTCGCGACGCCGCTGATCACCGCACGCACGGTGCAGCAGCAATCTCGCGTGGCCAAGGCAACCGCGATGGCCGGTGATCTGGTCGTCGGCCTGCGGTCTCTCCAAGGAATCGGTGCCCAACATGCCGCGTCTGCTCGTTACCGCGCGGCGAGCACAACAGCACTGAACGCAGCCCTCGCCACCGTCCGGTCACTCGCGCTCCAGCGAGGTGTCACGACGACCGTGAGTGCGCTGATCGCTGCCTGCGTCGCATCGTTGGCCGGATGGTTCGCACTCGACGGGCGGATCTCCATCGGGGAGCTGATCGCGGTGGTCGGTCTCGCCCAGTTCCTCATCGAGCCGCTCACCCTGCTGACCTCCGCGCCCGCAGTGGTTGCGCGTGCGCGCGGTTCCGCAGAACGCGTGTCGACCGTGCTCTCGGCCCCTTCCCTTCTGTCCGACGGACCCGAATCGGTACCGGTGCCGACGGGTTTGTCGGTGCGGAACGTGACCTTTCGATCTCTTGCCGGCATCGACATCGACGCCCGTCCAGGCGAATTCGTCGCGGTGATCGCGCTCGATCCCTCGGATGGAGACGCTCTTGCCACCGTTCTCGGCGGCCAAGTCGCCTCCGACGAGTACTCGGGGGACGTGATGTTCGCCGGTGTGTCCATGCGCGAGGTCTCGCGCGAGTCGTTCCGGACGAGAGTGCTGGCCGAGCCGCACACCACCGATCTCTTCGCCGGCTCGCTGATCGAGAACATCGTGGGATTCGAAACCGACACGGATCGAGGGCACCTCGACGCGGTGCTGTCGGCTTCGGCTGCCGACCAGGTTGCCACCGTGCACCGGGACGGACTCGAGCACCGAGTGAACGACCGGGGACAGAATCTGTCCGGTGGGCAGCGCCAGCGCCTGGCACTGGCCCGAGCGCTGTATGCGCGTCCACCCGTGCTCGTGCTGCACGAGCCGACCACCGCAGTGGACGCCGTGACCGAACAGGCCATCGCCGATGGCATTCGAGGAGTGCGACATTCGGCAGATCGTGACGACGTCACTGTCGTCGTCACGTCGTCACCGGCGCTGCTGGCAACAGCAGACGTCGTCGTCGTATTGCGCGACGGGCACGTGAGCGACACCGGGACACACGCCGATCTGACCGCAACCAACGCCGAGTACGCAGAGGCGGTTCTACGATGAACGCGAACGTACAGGATCGACACCGCTTGCCGATCGCGGAGGCCCGTCGGTCCCGGCGGTGGCTCGGCGCACGGATTCGTCGGCATCCCGGTGCTCTCGTCGGTGCACTCGTGACCGGGATCGTGTCCTCGCTGGCCGCTCTGGTGCCGTTCTTCGTTCTCGGTCGACTGGTGGACGAAGTGACCGACGGCGGTACGCCTCGGTCCATCCTCCCGATCGTGGCCATCCTCGCGGTGGCTGCAGTACTGGCGGGAACGTTTTCCGGTGGGACGAGCTATGCCGTCTCCCGCCTCGGCGAAACCATCGTTGCGGGACTTCGTGAATCGGCTCTGGAACGTGTTCTGAACCTTCCCCCCGTCACGGTCGAATCAACCGGGCGCGGCGACCTCCTGTCTCGGATCGGAGACGACGTTGCGCGGATCACCCGTGCTGCCGGAGACGTTGTCCCGTCGATGATCTCGGCCGCTCTGCTCGTCGCGGTATCGGTGGTGGCCATGTTCGGTCTCGACTACCGCCTCGGTCTCGCCGGAATGCTCGCACTGCCGCTGTATCTGCTCGCGCTTCGCTGGTACCTGCCGCGGAGTGGCCCTCTGTACGCCGCCGAGAGGGCGGCGATGGGCGACCGATCGGAAGCACTCACCAGCAGCATTCACGGACTTCGCACGGTGCGGGCATACGGAACCGAGAACATGCGGCTCGCCGAGATCGAATCGGCATCGAACCAGGCACGCACACTGGCCATTTCGGTCTTCCGACTGTTCACGCGGTTCGTCGGCCGAGAGAACCGAGCCGAGTTCTTCGGCCTGTCGATCCTGCTCGTCGTCGGATACTTCCTGTTCTCACGTGACGAAGTGACGATCGGTGCCGTCACCACTGCGGTGCTGCTCTTCCACCGGTTGTTCAACCCCCTCGGCACCATCCTGTTCCTGTTCGACGAAATCCAATCCGCCGGTGCAAGTCTGAATCGACTCGTCGGAGTCGTCGACATCGCTCTACCCGACCGCCCACAGATTGCCGCCCCATCGGAGTACACGCTCAGCCTCGACGGGGTTCGGTATTCGTACGTCTCCGGCGACGAAATTCTGCACGGCATCCACCTCACGGTGCCTGCCGGGACCTCGCTGGCACTGGTCGGTTCCACCGGAGCCGGCAAGACCACCGCTGCACTCGTCGCAGCGGGATCCATCGAGCCCGACTCGGGAACGGTGACCATCGGCGGGGTGCCGCTGCACGATCTCGGAACAGCGGAACTGCGCCGCTACGTGTCGATCCTGAGCCAGGACGTCCACGTCACCGCCGGGCCGTTGATCGACGACCTCCGTCTTGCGCTCGGTGACGTCCGCGACGACGACAAGATCTGGAAGGCACTCGACGTCGTCGGTGCGGCGTCGTGGGTGCGCGAGCTGCCGGACGGCATCGACACCGTCGTCGGCGACGACGGGTATTCGCTCACCGCTCATCGCAAGCAACAGTTGGCCCTCGCCCGACTCGTGTTGGTCGATACCCCGGTCGCCGTCCTCGACGAGGCCACGGCAGAAGCAGGCAGTTCGGGAGCGCGCGCACTCGAACGAGCCGCGCACGCCGCAACGCGCGGGCGAACGACACTCGTCGTCGCCCACCGGCTCACTCAAGCCGCCGCAGCCGATGCCATTGCCGTCCTCGACGCGGGGCGGGTGGTGGAACACGGCACCCATGAAGACCTGGTGAACGCAGGTGGGCCGTACGCACAACTCTGGCGTGCGTGGAAGGGCTCGGACGCGGTCGGGGTGCAAAACCCGGGCTGACCGACTCCCGAGATCAACAGTCCACCGGATCTACAATGTCGAGGAGCACACCGAATGCACAGCGCCCGTGGAGAATCGCTGGACCTGACGTCGTCGCAGCTGGACGTGTGGACGGCCCAGCAGCTGCGCCCGGACAGCGCGGAGTTCAACATCGGTTGGGTCGTGGACCTGATGGAGATGTCCGACGCCGATGCGGCGCGATTGGTGCACAGCATCGACACGGTGCTCCGCGCGGCCGACAACCTGCACGTGCTGTTCACCGACGACGGGTCGCAGGTTCGTCGGATTTCCACACCGCCGACGGTGAATGTCCAACGCGTCGAATGTGATCCGGCCGCCGCCGACGAGGCGATCCGATCCGACCTCGACACGGTCAGATCGCTCGACGGCCCATTGTTCACGCACACGGTGTTCGATCTGGGCGACGGCCACCTGCGCTGGTATCAGGGCTACCACCACATCGTCGTCGACGCGTATGCGGTGCGCGCACTCACGCGCGCGGTCGCGGACGTGTGGAACGGCGGTAAGACTCCGACGTGGTCGTCGAGGATGCTCCTGGACGAGGAACTGGAGTACCGCGGTAGCGACCACGCGCGCATCGATTCCGAGGAGATCGCACGTCGAGCCGATCGCGTCGAGAACGCCGTGGCCCTGGCGGACAAGGCAGATCCGACGGAAACAGGGTGTTCCACCTTGGATTTCGCACAGTCGGACATCGATCTACCCGCCGACGCGCGCACACTGACCGCGGCGGTCCTGATGTACGTGTACCGAGTGTCGGGCCGCAGAACCGTCACTGTGTCGACGGCTCTGCACACACGGTCCAACTCGGTCCGGCGAGAGCAGCTGGGAATGCTCTCCCGTACCCATCCGATGCGCGTGACGATCGAGCCGTCCGACCGGCTGTCCGACGTCGAAGCAGGGCTCATCCCCGAACTCGACACGTTACGCGCTCATGGTCGAGCGGCAGGCTCGCCCACCCACTGCGCGAGCATCAACATGATGGTCTGGAAGAGTCCGATCTCGTTCGGTGATCAGCAGATTCGGATGCGTGGAGTCCGCCTGGGCCCGGTGGACGACATCGACTTCGCCGTCGAGAGCGAGCCGGGTCTCGGCACCGTGATCGACGTACGGGGTCCGCGAGCCGCGGCGCGAGTACACCGTGATCGGCTCCGGTCGTTCCTGCGCACCTTTCGGTCCGACACTCCCGTGTCGGCACCGAACATTCTGTCCGACACCGAATACGAGTCTGTCGTGCACTCGTTCAACGACACGGCGGAGCCGACGCAGGAGCGCACGGTGCCCGCCGTGTTTCGCGAATCCGCGAGTCTGCACTCCGAGTCGGTCGCGGTGGTGGACGGCCCCCGCCGTATCACCTACGCCGAACTGCAACGACGGGTCGACGAGTTGGCGACCGAATTGTCCGCCCGTGGACTGACATCGGAACAGACGGTCGGTATCGGCATCGCCCGCTCCGCCGAGACCGTCGTCGCGGCCCTCGCGGTGATGACAGCGGGCGGAGCCTTCGTACCGGTGGATCCGTCGTGGCCCCTGGCCAGGCGCCAGGATGTGGCCGCGCAGGCCCGAATCGGCCTCCTGTGCATCCGGTTCGACAGCGATGCGCTCGACTCCGTCGCATCGGTGCCCGTCGATCTCGAGAACTGGGTGCACGCGCACCACGCACACACGATGCCCGAGGCGGACATCCACGGATCTTCGTTGGCGTACGTCATGTTCACGTCGGGATCGACTGGAAAGCCCAAGGGCGCGATGATCCGCCACGACGCAATCTGCGCTCGGATGGACTGGCAGATGAATCGACTGCTGAACTTCCGGAGCGACGACGCTGCCCTGTTCAAAGCACCACTGTCCTTCGACATCTCGGTCAACGAATTCTTGCTTCCGCTCGTCAGCGGTGGACGGGTGGTCATCGCAGGCCCAGGTGACGAACGCGATCCGGACAGATTGCTCGACCTGATCGCGAACGAGCGCGTGACGTTCGTGTACCTCGTGTCGTCGATGCTCGACGTCTTGCTCGACATCGACGCCTCCGCCACCGGAGACCGTGCGGGGCGGCTGACTGGACTGCGGCACGTCTGGTGCGGCGGTGAGGTGCTCACGCCCTCACTGTTCGCGCGCTTCAGAGCGCAACTGGACACCACCCTGTACCACGGGTACGGGCCCGCTGAAGCGACGATCGGCGTCTCGCACGTCGTGTATTCCGACACCGCCGACCGGATCGCGACATCCATCGGTGCACCGAACCCCAACACTGCGCTGTACGTGCTGGGCGAGGACCTTCGCCCGCTTCCGATCGGCACCGACGGCGAATTGTACGCAGCGGGTTACCTTCTGGGCCGCGGCTACGTTCACGCCCCAGCGTCGACCGCGTCCCGCTTCGTCGCGAACCCGTTCTGCGACAACGGCAGCCGTCTCTACCGCACCGGCGACAGGGCACGCTGGACGCCGGAGGGCACTCTCGAGTTCGCGGGCCGCGTCGACAACCAGGTCAAGATCCGCGGGATGAGACTCGAGCTGGAGGACGTCGAGTCGGTTCTCGCCGGTCATCCGGACGTGCGCCACTGTGCGGTCACGGTGCGCACCACGCCCGCGGGTTCGGCCTACCTTGCTGCATACGTGGTCCCCGTCGCCGGAGCCGAAACCGACGCGCAGCGAATTCGATCCTGGGCCGCGGACAATCTGCCCGAATACATGGTTCCGAGTGGAGTTCTCGTTCTGGAGTCATTCCCTCTGACTGCGAACGGAAAGCTCGATCGTCGTGCGCTCGGGGAACCGGAACTCGCCGGAAGCGAGGACTACCGCGCTCCGTCCACCCCGCGTGAAGCGACGGTGTGCAGTGCGTTCGCCGATGTGCTCGGTCGGGATCGGGTGGGTGCCGACGACGACTTCTTCTCCCACGGCGGCGACTCGCTTCTCGCGGTGCGCCTCGGCCAGTCGCTGGCACGACGCACCGGTCAGAGCGTCCCCATCAGTGCCGTGTTCGATCACCGGACCCCGTCAGCGCTGGCTCGTTGGCTCGTCGATGCGGCACCGGCGACCGTGCCGCTCACAACCGGAGGCGATGTGTCCGAACCGGTTCTGTCGGACGCACAACGCAGAATGCTGGCCCTGCATCAGTGGGCACCGCACAGCGCGTCGTACACGGTTCCTGTCGAGTGGCAGTTCGACGGCCCGATCGACAGCACGGCACTCGGTGCGGCTCTGCTCGACGTGGTGAATCGACACGCGATACTCAGAACCGTCTACCCCGATCACGAACGGCCGGTCGTACTCGACACGGTGGATTCCGTGCTCGACGTCACCGAGGTGTCCCCGGCACCCGAGTCGATCGTGTTCGACGTGACCGAGGAGCCACCCGTCCGAGCCTGGTGGAACCGGACGAACAACCGCCTCACCGTCGCGTTCCATCACATCGCCACCGACGACCGATCCGAATCCGTCTTCCGCTCCGATCTCGCAGCCGCATACGCCGCGAGAGCGAACGGCGTAGACCCCGAGCTACCTACGCTCGCAGTGCAATACGACGACTTCGCCTCCTGGTCGCGCGACGTGCTCGGGACGTCCGACGACCCCACGTCCACGGCGTCGCGCATGCTCGCGCACTGGAAGCGGACCTTGGCCGAGCCCCCGGTGTCGCCGCTGGCACGAACCGAAGCGGTGGGTGACGCCGGCGAGACGCTTCACTTCGCACTCTCGTCCGCAGACGCGGATGCTCTCCGCCGTGCTGCAGCCGACGCAGGAGTGAGCCTGTTCATGATGTGCCACGCGGCCACCGCACTTGCGGTGTCCGCCATGACCGGTGCCACCGACATCCTGGTGGCTGCTCCCGTGTCGCTACGCACCGATTCCGCGCTCGACGCCTCGATCGGATGTTTCCTCAACACGCTGATATTGCGAACCCGGATGGTCGGAGACGAGACTCTCGATCGATTCCTGCACGGCGTCCGATCCGCGGATCTCTCCGCCTTCGATCACCAGGCACTCGCGTACGAGGACGTCGTCTCGCAGTGCGGACTCTCGGACACCACGGTCCCGTCGGTCATGACGGTCCTCCTCTCCGACACCGGCGAGGACACCCGCCTGCAGCTGGGCACACAGGCCGGTCGCCGGGAGGCACCGAGCACCGCGACCGCCAAGTTCCCGATCACGTTCACCGTCGACGATCGCGGATCGTCGATGGCGTACTCGGTCGAATATGCAACCGCCGTACTGGACGCGGACCTCGCAGAACAGTACGCGCGCAGCTTCTCCCACGCTCTTCGCACACTTGCGGACGATCTGTCGGTCCCGGTGTCGAGACGCACCCTCACCGACCCCTCCGTCACCGGTCTCGTGGCGGACACCTGGGCACACGGTGAACCCGCACCGATGACTGAATCCGTTCTGCCCCAGCTCGTTTCCGACACCATCCGCACACACCCCGATCGCGTTGCGGTGGTGCACCGTGATCGCACGGTCGATTTCGCGCAACTCGACCGCGATGCCGATGCACTCGCAGGCGCGCTCCTCGACGCAGGTGTCGGACCGGACGACGTGGTGGGGGTTCATGTGCCGCGCTCGTACGAGCTGGTGCTGTCACTGGTGGCCGTGCACCGCGCGGGCGCTGCATATCTTCCGCTCGACTCGGGGTTGCCCGAGGAGCGGCTGAGATACATTGCTGCGGACGCCGATCCACGCGTCGTCCTCAGCACCGAATTCGCCCTTCCGTTCACCGACATCGCCGTCCTCGATCCGTCGAACATCTCCGTCACCGGCACCCGGCCGGTACCTGCACCGCTGCGACCGGACAACACGGCCTACGTCATCTACACCTCCGGTTCCACCGGAAAACCGAAGGGCACCGCGGTGTCTCATCGCGCGGCGATGAACAGACTGGAGTGGATGCGCGATCGATACGACGTCGGAATCGACGACCGCATTCTGCAGAAGACGCCTGCCGGTTTCGACGTGTCGGTGTGGGAGTTCTTCCTGCCCTTGATCACCGGCGCGACGCTGGTCGTCGCCGATCCCGACGGTCACACCGATCCCGAGTATCTTCATCGCCTCATCGACGATGCCGGGGTCACCATCGCCCATTTCGTTCCGTCGATGCTCACCGAGTATCTCGCCGGTACTCCCCTCGACAACGCGCCCAACCCCGCACTTCGCCTGCTCGTGTGCAGCGGAGAAGCTCTGCCGCGCAGCACTGCCCGCCGGGCTCTCGACGCACTGCCGCACGTCAGGTTGGACAACCTCTACGGCCCCACCGAAGCTGCTGTCGACGTCACGGCGCACCGGGTACGCCGTGACGACGAGGCCGCGTCGGTGCCGATCGGAGCGCCGGTGAGAAACACCAGCACGTACGTTCTCGATCACGCGCTGCGACCGGTTCCACCCGGCGCACCCGGCGATCTCTACCTCGGTGGAGTACAGCTGGCACGTGGCTACACCGGTGCGCCTGCCCTGACCGCCGGGCGATTCGTCGCCGACCCGCACTCCGAAGACGGGCGCAGGCTGTATCGCACAGGCGACCGCGCCCTCTGGTCGGCCACAGGTGAATTGGTGTACCTCGGACGTGACGACGACCAGGTCAAGTTGAACGGCATGCGGGTCGAACTCGGCGAGATCGTGGACGCGTTGGTGACCGTGCCCGGGATCGACAATGCTGCCGTGCTGGTCCGTGACGGCTCGCTGATCGCGTACGTGGTCACGAGTGCGGGTGCCGATCTCTCCGACGGCGACGTCGTCCGATCGTTGTCCACCAGGCTTCCGCGACACATGATTCCAGCCACCTGTGTGCGTCTCGATTCGCTTCCGACGACGGCGAACGGAAAGCTCGACCGGCGTGCGTTACCCGACCCGGTTCGGGTCGAGGCCGCCGACGAGCCTGCACGAACCGAGACCGAGAGGGCGGTGGCGGCGGCGTTCGCCGACGCACTGGGCATCCACAGCGTCGGTCGCACCACCGACTTCCTGGCTGCAGGCGGTCACTCGATGGGTGCCATCGCCGTGCTCGGCCGTATCCGCCGAGAACTGGGTGTTCGGATTCCTCTGGGCGGGTTCATGTCCGAGCCGACCGTGCACGCCGTGGCCCGGTTGTGTGAGTCCTCGTCGCCGTGCGACATCCGGACGACCGAGAACGACGCCCGGCGTGATCGATCGGCGCTCACACCGGGCCAGTTCCGCATGTGGATGGACTGGAACGTCCGTGGCACCGGAGCGACCTACAACGTTCCACTCGTGTGGCGCAGATCCGAGTCCGTCGACACCGAGGCGCTCGGTGCGGCGCTGCGAGACGTGGTCGAGCGGCACGAGATTCTCAGGACGGTGTATCCGAGTCCGTCCGGAGAGCCCACTGCGAGGATCGTGCCGGTACCCGAGACCATCATGGTCTCCACCGAGGAGAGCGTCACCGATGTCGTGCGGACGGCGTTCGACCTCGGTACCGACATCCCGATCCGCGCATTCACCACCGCTGAGCACTTCGTGATCGTGGTGCACCACATCGCATTCGACGAGTGGTCACGTGATGTGCTGCTCGACGACCTGACGTTCGCGTACTCGGCGCGCTCGGCGGGACGCCGTCCCTTATGGCAATCCGACGCCACCCAGTACGCAGACGTCGAAGAACCCGTCGACATCGATTCCGGACTCGACTCGTGGATGCAGGTACTGAACGGGGCACCCGAATCGACCGAACTACCCCTCGATCGGCCCAGACGAGCCCGCCGAACCGATACCCGAACGGCGGGCAGCGCGCAGCGGAACCTGCCTCGGGGCGCAGTTGCGGGCCTGAAGTCCGTTGCCATACGGACCGGTACGACGATGCCGATGCTCACCTCGGCCGTGGTTGCAGTGACTCTCGCCGGCAGTGGGGCAGGTGACGACGTCTGCATCGGTCTGCCGGTATCCACCCGCTCCGGCGCTCCGGACACCATCGGCTACTTCCTCAACACCGTCGTCCTCCGCGTCGACCTGTCCGGATCGCCGAGCCTTCGGACCGTCGTCGACCGTGTGCGCGGCGCAACGCTGAACGCATACGACCTCGCTCATGTGCCGTTCGAGCGCGTGGTCGCCGCATCCGGCTCCGAGTCACTGTTCGACGTGATGGTGGTGCACCAGGTGCCACCGCGGAGGTCTTCCGAACTGACGCTGGGAGATTCGGCACTGAAACCGGAGGCCGTGTCGACGCACACCGCCAAATTCGACGTGCTCGTGGAGTTCGCCGAGAGCGTCGACGGCCTTGCCGTGACGATCGACTACGCCACAGATGTGTTCGACGACGACACTGCCCTCGCTCTGCTGGAACGGCTGGTGAACAATGCCACCGCTCTGGCAACCGATCAGGCGGTCTCGATCGCCGAGTTGGGCGGTCCCTCGACCGCCGAAGCAGACGCCGTCGCGCAATGGAACGACACCTCGTTCCCGACCGACGACGCCACTCTGATCGATCTGCTCGACGGCGGTGCAGCACACCGGCCGGACGCGGTGGCAGTTCGGTTCGCCGGGAGCGACCTGACATTCCGTGAACTGACCGATCGCAGTGAGGCTCTCGCGCGTCGACTGTCCGAGTTCGGAGCGCGGCCCGGCTCGGTGGTCGCCGTCGCCGTTCCCCGATCGCTCGAACTGTTGGTCTCGATCATGGCCGTGATCCGTTCCGGGGCGGCATATCTGCCTCTGGACACGAGCTACCCCGAGGATCGGCTTCGCTTCACCGTCGAGGATGCTCGGCCGATAGCGATCGTGGGACGACCCGGCGACGTCGAGTTCGCAGACGGCACCACACCGGTGGTGGATCCGCTCGATTCCTCGACCGCGATGCCGTCGACGACGCTTGTTCGCCCGGCACCCGACGATGCCGCCTACGTCATCTACACCTCGGGGTCGACGGGGCGCCCGAAAGGCGTTGTCAACACACATCGGGCCATCGTCGGCCACCTTCGATGGATGCAGGACGAGTACCGGCTCGGCCACGACGACGTAGTTCTGCAGAAGACTCCCGCGGGCTTCGACGTGTCGGTGTGGGAATTCTTCCTCGCTGCGACCGTCGGTGCATCGACCGTGCTGGCCGAGCCCGATGGGCATCGTGACCCGCAGTACATCGGCCGGGTGATCCGAGAAGAAGCGGTGACCACCATCCACTTCGTCCCGCCCATGCTCGACGCGTTTCTCTCTGCCACCGATGCGTCCGCCTGCACCTCGCTTCGTCGGATCATCTGCAGCGGAGAAGCATTGCTCCCGGATCTGGCGCGTCGCGCTCGGGAAGCTCTTCCCGGCGTACGACTGGACAACCTGTACGGCCCGACGGAGGCCGCGATCGACGTGACCGCGTACACCGTCGCCGACGTGGACCCCCGGTCCTCGGTCCCGATCGGAACGCCGTTGCACAACACAGGTATTCGCATTCTGGACTCCCACCTTCGGCCGGTTCCTCTCGGCGTGGCGGGAGATCTGTACATCGCCGGGATACAACTCGCGCAGGGATATCACCGTCGCCCGTCCCTCACCGCATCGCGATTCGTCGCCGACCCACACGGGTCGCCGGGAGATCGCCTCTACCGCACGGGTGACATCGCCCGGTGGCGGCGCAACGGGGACATCGAATTTCTCGGGCGAGCCGACGACCAGATCAAGATTCGCGGCCAGCGGGTGGAGCTCGGCGAGGTTGCCGCCGCCATCACCGACGAATGCCCCGACATCGAGTCCGCGGTAGCCGTGGTGCGCGACGGTTCGATCGTCGCGTACGTGGTAGCTCGCGTATCCGGCTCTCTGCCTGTCGATATCGACGATCGACTCCGGCAACGTCTGCCCGAGCACATGGTTCCGGCAGCGATCGTCCCGCTCGGTGCGATACCCGTCACCGTCAACGGCAAGCTCGACCGCCGCGCGCTTCCGGAGCCGGCCGTCGAAGCTCGTGATCATCGCGCACCCGATACCGATGCCGAACGCGCACTGCTGCACATTGCCGAGAACGATCTGGGCCTGCGTGTCGGCCTCGACGACGACTTCTTCCGATCGGGCGGAGACAGCATCAGCGCGGTTCTGCTCGCCGCCAAAGCAACTCGAACGGGTCTGACGTTCACCGTCCGCGATGTGTTCGAACTCCGCACCTTGGCCGACATCGCCCGGCGCAGTGCTGCATCCGCGCAGTACCGCTCCCCCGCACGCACAACGACGGCAGCGCCGGGTACCCCGGTGCCACTGCCCACCGGGGTACGCGCAGCGAAGAACGCCGGGATCGTCGAACACGTGCACACCGTCAGCACGCCCGTTGCCCGCCCGCTGTCCGCCGACGACCTCGTCGAGATCGAACGGTCGCTTCGGGAACGCAACGAAGGGCTGCGGTTGGCGATCGACACACGTCGAAAGACGTTGTGGCGCGCCCGTATCGTGCCGCCGGACGGACCATCGGCCGAACCTCTCGACACGTCCTCGGGACGGGGATACCGCATCGACTCGGTGGCCTCGTCCGACGGCCCACACGTCGAGGTGACGGTCCACGCACTGATCGGCGACGACACCACAGCGCGCGACCTCGCCGCGGCCGTGGCGGCTGTTGCCGCCGGCCGGTCGCCCGAGGACATCCGCTCGCACCACCGCCCGACCTCCGACGAAGGAGCTCAACTCCGTGCATGACACCACCTACGCAGCTCGTTCGGTCGGCACGACACTGTCCGCCGCACAAACGGACATGTGGATTGCGCACCAGGCCGACCCGACCAGCGCCGCATTCAACATCGGCTTCGAGATCTCCTTCCCCTCGGACCTCGACGTCGACAGACTGCTCACGTCCATCGATTCGGTCCTCGACCGATACCGAGGCGGACGGTCCCGCTTCACCACCGATCACGACGGCAGGCCCGTCCGCATCTCGTCCGACGCTCGAATTGTCACCACGCTGGTCGACGGACGTGGACAGGATGCAGTAGCGACGACGGCGGTCCTCGCCGCGAAGGATCTGAGCACCCCGCTCGATCTCGAATTCGATCAGCTGATGAGCTCGGTACTGGTGTCGAGCGACAACGGTCACGTGTGGTATTTCCGCGCACACCACATCGTTCTCGACGCTGCGGGTGCGGTGCTGCTCGCGACCGCTGTCACCGACACGTACGTCCACGGCGACACGGACCGCAGCCCCTGGCTCGCCGACAGTGCGGTGGCCGAGGATGTTTCGTACCGGGAGTCCGAGCAGTTCCTGTGCGACCGCGAGTTCTGGCGCACGCGGCTCGCAGCGGCCGCACCTCCGATCACGTTGCTACCGATGCCTGCAGCCCCCACCGGGTCGGTGTACGAGAGAAGGACGGACCTGTCCGCCGACCTGGTCGGTGCGCTGGGCGGCCTCGCCGAATCCGCTGGGGTACGGCCGGCGCACGTCTATCTCGCCGTCTACGCGGCGTTCGTGCACCGCTGGTCGGGAGAACGAGACGTGACCCTGACGTTGCCCACCGCTGCACGGACCACGGACCTGTTGCGCTCCGAACCGTGCACCGTCTCGACGACTCATCCGTTGACGGTGCGTATCGAGCCGCTCGACAGCGTCGCCGACGTCGCAAGAAAGATCAGGAGTTCGCTGGCCGAATCGCATCCCCACCGCCGCTACCGCGGCGAGGACATGATCCGCGATCGCGCGCTCGGACAGCGGAGCACAGCCGGACGCTCGTTCGGTCCTGGCGCGAACATCATTGTCGGGGAGGTCGATTCGCACGGTATCGGCTGGTCGGGACAGGCACTGAGCGTAGGGCCGTTCAACGACCTCGAGTTCGTTCTGACCTGCATCGGGCCGTCCGCGCCCGTCACGGTTCAGATGCGAGGGGACCGCGCCAGTGCCTCCGATATCGACACGCGCTTCGACGCACTGGCCGTTCTGCTGGCCGCGATCGGCACCGCACCCGATCGGCCGATCAGCGAACTGACGTTGGTCGACGAACCGACCGGATCACGGATCGTCCACGCCTTCAACGACACCGACTCCGTGATCGACCGCACCCCGGTACCCGACATGTTCGCCGAGCGCGCGCGTGATCGTCCCGGCAGCATCGCCATCGTCGACGGTACGCGCCACATCACCTACGAGCGTGCCGCCACGATGGTCGCGCAGCTGGCGTCCACGCTCGTCGCGAACGGCCTTCGCGCCGAGGACGTCGTGGCCCTGAGCATGCCGCGCTCGGCGGAAATGGTGATCTCTCTGCTGGCCGTCCTGCGGGCAGGCGGCGCGTTCGTACCGTTGGACCCGTCCTGGCCACGGGACCGACGAGAACGAGTACTCACCGATTCCGGCACGCGAGTCGTTCTCTCGCATCCTGATTCGGCGCACCTCGACGATTCCTCCGTCGTGCCGAACGAGACGGTCGTGAACCTCGACGACTGGCAGTTCGATCACCCGGCGGTCCGCTGCGAATTCGAGACCATCTCGGCCGATCGGCTGGCCTACGTCATCTTCACGTCGGGATCCACCGGCCGACCCAAGGGTGCCATGATTCGACACGGTGCGATCTCCGAGCGCCTGAACTGGCAGCGGACGGACATCCTCGGTTTCGGCGCGGACGACGCCGCACTGTTCAAGGCACCGTTGGCATTCGACATCTCGATCAACGAGATCCTGCTGCCGCTGGTGTGCGGTGGCCGCGTCGTCGTCGCGAAGGACGGCGGCGAGCGGGACCCGTTCTATCTCCTCGACACCATCGCCCGCGAACGCGTGACGTTCGTCTACCTGGTGTCGTCGATGCTCGAGTCACTGCTGCACCTCGACACCGACAACGCCCTGTCCGGGTTGCGGCACGTCTGGTGCGGCGGAGAGGTTCTCACCCCTGACCTGTTCTCCCGCTTTCGGGATCGACTGGACACGACCCTCTACCACGGGTACGGGCCGGCCGAGGCGACCATCGGTGTCTCCCATGTGATCTACCACGACGCGGACGACCGAATCGCCACATCCATCGGTCGGCCGAACCCCAACACGCAACTCTACGTTCTCGATTCACGACTTCGCCCGGTCCCGATCGGATGCGGCGGCGAACTCTACGCAGCAGGGTCGCTGCTCGGACGCGGATACCGCAACGCGTCGGCGCTGACCGCGGCACGATTCGTGGGCAACCCGTTCGCAGCCGACGGCTCGGCGATGTACCGGACCGGCGACCTCGCGCGGTGGCGGTCGGACGGCTCACTCGACTTCCTCGGTCGGGCCGACAACCAGGTCAAGATTCGCGGCATGCGGTTGGAATTGGAAGACATCGAATCGGCACTGTCCGACCACCCCTCGGTGCGCTACGCCGCGGTCACCGTCCTGCACCGAGAGTCGGGAGACGTGCTGAGTGCGTACGCGATCCCGACGGATCGCGACGGCATCGATCGCGAACAGCTGCAGACGGTCCTGACGTCGTGGTTGCAGAGCAAGCTCCCCGAGTACATGGTCCCCACGTACATGACCATCCTCGACGACGTCCCCGTCACCGCGAACGGCAAGCTCGACCGCAGAGCGCTCCCGGAACCGACAGCGAACCCCGCGGGTCGCGACGCTCCTCGCACCGAGATCGAGAAGCGTCTGTGCCGGGTCTTCGCGGCGGTGCTGTCCGTGCCGAACATCGGTGTTTCCGACGACTTCTTCTCTCTCGGCGGTCATTCGCTGATGGCGCTACGCCTGGCGGTTGCACTGCACGCCGAGTTCGGTGTCCGCGTCGGTTTGCCCGTGTTGTTCGATCATCGAACGGTCGCCTCACTCGGCGCAGCAATCGATTTCACTGCAGGTGCTCAGGTCGGCAGGCCAGGTGACCATTCGGACGCCGACGGGGCACCCGTGTCGTTCGGGCAGGAACAACTACTGTTCCTGGAGAGCCTGTCCGGCCCGTCCACGGCGTATCTGCTCACGCTCGATCTCGAACCGGACGAGCCTCTCGACCCCGTCGCCCTGCACCGAGCCGGCGTGGAACTCGTTGCGCAACATCCCATTCTGCGCACGGTGTATCCGGCCGGTTCGGGCGACTGGACCCAACACGTTCTGTCGGTCGACGAGGCAGCCGACATGTTCCGCGTCGAACCGACAGTCACGGTGCCGACACCCATCGATCTGCAGTCCGAGCTGCCGATTCGGCTGTCCTGCGACGCGACCCGATTACGCATCACGCTGCACCACATCGCGTGCGATCAGGAGTCGGTGAAGATTCTGGTCGACGAGCTCGCCGCGGCGTACGGGCGCTCTCTCGGCAACGCCGCAGACCCACTGCCGTCGACGACGCACACCGCCGCGACGTACGCGCAGTTCGCGCGGTGGCAGCGTGAGACCGCAACCGATCGGTCCGACCTCGACTTCTGGGTCGAGCGGCTCGGCCACGTTCCGCCGGTCACTGCGCTCCCGCGCGACTTCGAGCGCAGGGCCGACGCCGGCGGCACCGGAGAACTGGTGACCGTCCCGTTGTCCGACGAACTGTCGGACGCCATCGATCGATCCACGAGCGAAAATGCGGTCACCCCACTCGTACTGCTGCACACTGCTGTCGCAATGGTGTTGCGAGCCAGAGGTTCCGGTGACATCGTCCCGATCGGCACCGCGGTGGACAGTCGCAATGATGCGCAGTTGGCAAGCACGGTGGGCTTTTTCGTCAATACGGTCGTCCTCTCGGCGTCGGTCGACGACGCACTGACGTTCACCGAGTTGGTCGATCGAGTGCGCTCGAGCGATCTGGAGGCGTACGACCACCGCGACGTGCCGTTCGAGGCAGTCGTCGCGACCCTCGACCCGCCGCGGATACCGGGTGTCAACCCGTTGTTCCAAGTCATGATCGCGGACGTCGACGATCGCCCGATCCGTCCGAACTTCGGAGACGTCGGCACCCGTTCGGCTTTCGGGGGCGGATCGCTGGCGGCGAAGTTCGACCTGACGTTCGGAATCGGGTTCACCGCCGACGGCCGACGCTCGCTCACCCTCGTGTACGACCGCGACCTCTTCACCGAGACGACCGCGCGGACGCTGCTCTCCGGGGTCCATGCCGTCCTCGTGCAGGGCACTCGTCATCCGCGACTCGTGGTGGCCGAGATCGCTGTACCGACCACCCCGGGATCGTCCGGCACCGCCCGGCTCGCACCGGCGCAGCTGAGGATGCTCGATGCCGGAATCTCGGACGACGCCTGTGTCGAATGGACGGTGCCGGGCGGGTCGCCGGCCACCGCCTACCGTCTGATGGCGGAATTCGACGCTCTGCGGATGACCCTCGTTCGCGACGGCGACGGTGGGCGGCACATCGCGATCGCCTCGGTGGACGATGCCATCGCACGCCCGCTCGATGGGACCGTCGACGTCGGCTCGAGACCGGTCACCGCAACCGAATCCGAGTCCGGCACCGTACTACGCGCCCATCCGTTGTTCGTCGATGGCGAGTCGTGGCCACCCGTCGCGGTGGACTCGACGCTCGATTTCGCGGACTACCTGCGCGAGTTGGATTCTCGTGCGACGGATCTCGGGATCGTCGAGCATGCAGAAGCCTGGCTGGACTTCGGCGACGACGTGCTGGCAACCACCGTCACCGAGTTCGCGGCCGGAGAACCTGGAACGGCCGATGCAGACGTGTGGGACACCGCGGATGCGCTGGACACCGCGGATGCGCTCGATACCGACCGCACCCGCGCTGCCGCCCTGATCGCCTTGGCGCGCACTCTCACCGATCTCGGTGCCGGCGAGGCGTGGCTGGTCGAGATCGACGAACCCGACCGGGATGGACACGCTCGTACGATCGGGCATCTGCGCAGAAGATATCCGTTCTCTCTGAGTTCGGCGGATGCTCAGAGGAGCATCGACGAATTCCTGAATGCGCACAGGGACGATCCGGACCCGTCGACCTACGACGTGGCCGCATACACGAGCGAACACACGGTCGGTGTGTTCGAGGAGATGCCACGAGCAACCGTCGTTCTCGTCATCGGCCGATCTCCACAGTTCACGGAGATGCGCAGCTCTGCACCGACGTTCGCGTTGACGACGGGCTCGTCGATCCGCGCTCGTGTGACGGCGGCAGACCGGGCTCTCGGCGGCCTACCGGTAGCGGATGCCGCTCGAACCTGGGCCCGACACTTGCGGACCGCGCTCACCGATGCGCGGCGCAACGGGGATTCGGCGGACCTCGTTCCACTGCTGTCGGACGTGGATGCGGCTCGGTTGCGGCGGAGTTTCGGAGCGGTGCGGCACGTGTGGCCGCTCTCGCCCCTCCAGACCGGCCTGTTGTTTCACCTGCTCGCCGGGAGCGAGGGCGAGGCGGACGTCTACGTCTCGCAGACCGTGGTCGAGCTGTCGGGACACATCGATCGAGACCGCCTCGCCGCGGCAGCAAGGGCATCGATCGACAAATTCCCCAACGTTGCAGTGGGTTTCGCCGAGATCGGTGATCGCGCGGTGCAGGTGGTTCCGGAGACGTTCGATGTTCCGTGGACGTACCGCACCGGCAGTGATGTCGACGGGTTCGCCCGCCAACAGGCGTCGATACCGTTCGACGCCTCGAACCCGCCGCTTCTTCGCTTCGGTCTTCTGTCCGACGGACCGACCCATCATCATCTCGTCTTCACGGCGGAGCACATTCTGCTCGACGGGTGGTCGATCTGGCGATTCCTGATGTCCGTCCTCGACAGCTACACCGACGAGGAGGTCGAACGCAGCAGATCCACAGCATCTTTCGGCACTTACCTGGCGTGGCTCTCTCGACAGGACCTGCCCGCCGCCGAGAGAGAATGGCAGAGATATCTCGGAGGGATAGACGAGCCCACCCTCGTCGCTCCGCGCCGCCGATCGCTCGGTGCGACGTCGTCGTCGAACTCTCGGGACCTACGCGTGACCGTGGATCCCGTGGTGTCCCAGGGTCTGCTCGAGGTCGCTGCCACCGCGGGCGTCACCCTCTCGACGGTGTTCGAGGCGGCGTGGGGAATGACACTGCGTCGCATTCTGGGCACCGACGACGTGCTCTTCGGATCGGTGGTGTCGGGACGCCCACCCGAGATCGACGGAATCGACACCACGATCGGGTTGCTGTTCAACACTCTTCCCACACGATTCACCTCGAACCCGTCGCACACGGTGACCGAGATGCTGCAGAAAGCCCAGCAGGACAAGCTACTTCATCTGACGCACCCGTACGTCACCCTGTCGGCGCTGCTGCAGATGTCGGGACACCGCGCACTGTTCGACACACTGTTCGTCTTCCAGAACACCCCGGTGATCTCACCGGAAACACCGTTCGGTCCGCCGGGCAGCCGGGTGCGCGTCGAGAACGTGACGCTGCGCGACGCGACGCACTACCCGCTGTCGATAGTCGTCGACCCGGACGCCGGGTCCACCTCGGCCCCGACTGCCGGGCTGCGGGTGATGTTCCAGGAGGACGTCGTCGACGAAGCGACGGTACGCGAGTGGATCGACACCTTCACCCGGACGCTCGACGCGATCACGAAGAACGTCGACGGTCTCGTCGCACGCTGCGACCCACTCACCGACGCGCAACGCGACCTGCTGGTGCACCGTTTCAACGACACGGCGCGTGCTGTCCCGGAGTTGTCCGTCTACGACCTTCTGCTGCGCCAGGCCGAGAGTTCTGCATCGTTTCCCGCGGTTCGTGCAGGCGACACCGTTCTGACCTATGCAGAGCTGGTCGAGCGAGCGAACCGAACCGCCCGGGTCCTGCTGTCGCTCGGAGCGGGGCCGGACCGTCGGGTCGCGTTGTTGCTCCCCCGATCCGAGGACATGGTGGTCGCGTTGTTCGCGGTGTTCGCGGCACACAGTGCGTACGTGCCGATCGACCCCGAACACCCGCAGGACCGGATCGGTCACATGCTCGCGGTGTCCGAACCCGCGGTGATCCTGACGGATTCGTCTCTCGTCGATCGGCTTCCCGAGCATCTTCGGACTGCGCCGAGCACGGTGCTGCTGGATCTGTCGCGTGAGGCGATCGACGACGCATCCGGCGCGGCCGTGACCGACGACGATCGCGGCGCACACACCGATCTCGACCAACTCGCCTACGTCATCTTCACGTCCGGCTCCACCGGGCGCCCCAAGGGTGTGGCCGTGCCGTACCGAGGTCTGACGAACATGTTCTACAACCACGAGGCCGCCATCTTCGAGCCGGTTCTTCTCCGTCAGGGCGGCCGACGGATCAGGATTGCGCACACCACGTCGTTCTCGTTCGACGCCTCCTGGGAGCAGCTGCTGTGGCTGCTCGCGGGCCACGAGGTGCACGTGATCGACGAGGATCTGCGACGCGACCCGGAACAACTGCTCGAGTACTACGACGAGCACCGGATCGATGCATTCGACGTGACGCCCACGTACGGAGAGCATCTCGTCGATCAAGGACTGCTGGACCGCGAGCGTTGCCGGGATTCGGCATCCGGGTCGGTCGATTCCGGAGCGACGGGCGTGGTGTTCGTCTCGCTCGGCGGGGAGGCCGTCGGAGACGGGCTGTGGGATGCGTTGCGCTCCGCCCGCGGTGTGGACGGCTACAACCTCTACGGGCCGACCGAATACACGATCAACGCACTCGGTGCCGATGTCGCCGACACCGCGCGGCCGAGCCTCGGGCGACCGATCGCGAACACCGCGGCGTACGTACTCGATTCCACACTGTCACCGGCACCCATCGGCGCTGTCGGCGAATTGTATTTGGCCGGAGCGGGATTGGCACGGGGATACTTCGCGATGCCGTCCATGACCTCGGACCGTTTCGTCGCCTGCCCGTTCGGTGCACCTGGTGCACGGATGTACCGGACCGGTGACCTGACGAGGCGTCGCCCCGACGGCACACTCGACTACCTCGGGCGAGCCGACGACCAGGTCAAGATTCGCGGTCATCGCATCGAGCCGGCCGAGATCGCGAACGTCTTGACCGCGCAGGATCGTGTCGCTCGCGCCGCGGTCGTCACCGTGACCGGATCGGCCGGAGATCGCGCACTGGCCGCGTACATCGTCCCCGAGAAGGGTGCCGCGATCGACGTTGCGATCGTCAAAGCCGCTCTGCGTCAGCAGCTTCCCGCGTACATGGTTCCGTCCGCCATCACGGTGGTCGACGATGTACCACTGACCGTCAACGGCAAGTTGGATACCCGTGCACTGCCTGCACCGGAGTGGGATGCCGCGGCGGCAGATTCGGCCGACGCGGAAAACGCACTCGAACAAGCGGTCGCAGACATCTTCGTCGAGATTCTCGGAACCACGCGGGTAGGCCGTGACGACGACTTCTTCGCGCTCGGCGGGCACTCGCTGCTCGTCGTCCGCCTGACGCGTCGACTCGAGTCCGTGCTCGGCCGATCCGTCGGAGTTCGAGACGTCTACGCCCGGCCGACGCCTGCCGCACTCGCCGAAACCGCCGCGTCGGGATCGGAATCCGGAACGATGCTCGATCCGGTGTTGCGGCTGCGCGACGCAGGGCCGAACACAGTGTTCTGCTTCCAGCCCGCAGGTGGCCTGGCGTGGTCGTACATGGGCCTGGTGCGTTTCCTTCCCGCTCCCACTTCGGTAGTGGCACTGCAGGATCCGTACCTGTCCGATGGCGAGATCGAACTCGACACGTTCGACGCCCTGGTCGACGACCAGTACCGCCGAATGCGCGAGGTGTCGCCCTCCGGCCCCTATCATCTGCTCGGGTGGTCGTTCGGCGGCCAGATCGCCCACGAGGTGGCCGCACGGCTCCACGCTGCGGGTGAGACCGTTGCGTCGCTCGTGCTGCTGGATTCGTTCATCGTTCCGTCCGACGCACCGGCGCAGGAGCAGCTGGAGTCCCAGCGCGAGGACATCGCGGCCTACGTACGCAGCGACTCGCTCCTCGGTGCGCTCGACGACACCACCAGAGAGCGACTCGTGTCGGCTCACGTACGCCACCTCCGGTTGACGGCCTCGGCAGACCCCGCACCGTTCGACGGCGACGCCCTCCTCGTGTCCGCCACCGAAGGGCTCGATCCCGACTTCGGTGCGCAACGAGAGACGTTGTGGCGGGAGCGAATCCGCGGTGAACTTCGGGTGGATCCCTATGATCTGCCGCACCTCGCACTCGGGCAGGCACGCGGATGGAATGCCATCGGCCCTGCCGTCGCCCAGTACATCCTCGAGAGGAGTAGATGACCCCCTTCGACACGTTCCACCATCCACTATCGACTACGAAAGCAGACACATGATCGACTCCCGAGCCCACACTTCGAGCAGATTCCGATCCGCACCCCGCGCCCTCACAGGAGGTATCGCGGTTCTCGTGCTCGCCGCTGCCGCTGCGTGCAGCAGTGGCACCGCCGACACCGACGATGCCGGCACCCAGGTCGTCGACCTGAATGCGAACCCGGCCGCGTGCAGCGAGAACGACCGCGTCGACTCAGTCGACCGAGCGTCCGGACCGTTCACGTACACCGACGGCCGCGGACGGACCATTTCGCTCGATTCACAACCGAGCAGAATCATCGCCGACGAGGAATCGGCCGCAGCGCTGATGTCGTACGGAATCAAGCCCATCGCCATCTGGTCGACGACTCCGATGAGCACCAGCCCCATTCTGAGCTGCTCCGATCTCACCGGCATCGAATCGGTCGGCGAGAGCTGGGGCACATTCGATTTCGAGAAAGCCGCCAGCCTCGAACCGGATCTGGTCATCGGTGAGTTCAACCCACGATTCGGCCAATTCGGCAAGCTGACCACCACGGCCGACTCGTCCAAGGCCGACACGATCGATCAGCTCGCTCCGACCCTCGGGGTCACCTTGGACACGACATCGACCGCCAAGACCATCGAGAACTACGCCGGACTCGCGTCCTCGCTCGGCGTCGACCTCGACACCCCGCAACTGGCAGACATCAAGGCCGACTACGACGCTGCCGTCGACAACTTCAAAAAGGTTGCCTCCGAACGCCAGGACCTCACCGGAGTCGGAGTCTGGCCCCTCGATGTCGCGTACGTCCTCGATCCGTCTGCGGATCCGGACTTCAGCGACTACGAAAGCTGGGGCTTGAAGATGTACACCCCTGACGGCACCGACGACGGATACTGGAAGAAGGTGTCCTGGGAGAACGTATCGAGTGTCGATGCCGATGTCGCATTCGTCTACCACGACGTTGCCAACGCAGCTGATGTGAAGCTTGCCGACATTCCGAGCCGCTACCCCGGTTTCGACACCATCGCCGCCGTCGACAAGCAACAGATGGTGCTGTGGGACTACGGCGCCAACAAGAGCTACAGCCGCTACACCAACACGATCAACGTCTACGCGGACGCACTGTCCAAGGCACAGAAGGTCACTGCCGAGTAATTCGGCGGACCGTGAGCTACGGGGTCACCGGCAGACATCTGCCGGTGACCCCGTACTTCGTCGAGGCGGCCTCTACAGCGCCGCTGCGATCTCTCCGGCCTGCCGGTCCAGTTCGGCTCGTTGCGGCGACGACGGCCGAGCACGGAGGCCGAAGCCGTCGCCGATCATGCGTGGGATGACGTGCAGGTGCACGTGGAAGATTTCCTGACCGGCCACCGTGCCGTCGGCGAGAAAGAAGTTGACGCCGGCGACACGCGGATTGCTGGCACGCACAGCGGCGGCCACCTTCTGCCCCACCACGAACAGGTGCGCGCCGATCTCCGGCGGCAACTCCGCCAGCGTCCGATACTGCTCCTTGGGCACCACCAACACATGTCCGCTGGTGAGCGGCCTGATGTCCATGAACGCAATCGCTGTCTCGTCCTCGTGGACGCGAGAAGCCTCGGCCGTCCCGGCAATGATCTCGGCGAAAATCGTGTAGGGGTTCACAGCCACCGAGCGTAGGCGCTCGATGCTCTGACGCTGCGGGGCCCGGACCCGGAGACTACTGTTTGCCGATGAGCATCGGCGGGGTTCTCTTCGACATCGACGGCGTCCTGGTGTCGTCGTGGCAGGCGGTGCCAGGGGCAGCGGCCACTCTGAAGTACCTGGACAGCAAGGACATTGCGCGCGCGTTCCTGACCAATACGACGTCGAAGACGCGTGAGCAGATCGCTACGGCACTGCGCGACGTGGGGCTGGACGTGCATTCGGACGAGATCGTCACGGCCGCGTCACTCACCGCCGATCATCTCCGGGAGAACTATCCGGATGCGCGAGTGGTCTTGATCAACAACGGCGAGATCGCAGGCGACATGCCGGGAATCGAGTTCGTCGACGAGACGTCCGAGGATCCCGATGTCGTGGTCGTCGGCGGAGCAGGCCCCGACTTCACCCACGAGCGACTCAGCCGCGTCTACGACTGGCTGTGCCGGGGCATACCCGTCGTCGCGATGCATCGCTCGCTGATGTGGAGCACCGGAGCCGGACTGCGCATCGACACGGGCATGTACCTCGGCGGCATGGAGCAGGCGTCGGGACACACCGCGAAGGCCATCGGCAAGCCGGCTCCGCTGGGATTCCGGACGGCGTCCGAGCGGATGGGTGTCGACCCGGACGACGTCGTCATGGTCGGCGACGACCTCGACAACGACGTCCTCGCCGCCCAGGTCGTCGGCATGACGGGAGTGCTCGTCCGCACCGGGAAGTTCCGTCAGGACGTGCTCGATCGACGCAGCACCGACGAGTTCGCGATGGAACCCGACCACGTGATCGACTCGGTCGCCGACCTGCCCGACGTCCTCGGCGACTAGAGAATCGGCGACGGCGTGTACGACGCTCCGGCCGGGAATTTCGCGATCAGACGCTCCACGGCCGAGACGACCGCAGCGACCTGAGCGTCGGCGGCACCGACGAAGGCCGTCTTGTCCGCCAGCGCCGCGTCGAGAGCGGCGCGATCGAGGGGAAGACGATCGTCGGCGGCCAGGCGGTCGAGCAGGTCCGGTTCGAGGCCTTGCTCACGCATTGCCAGCGCGACGGCGACGGCGTGTTCCTTGATCGCCTCGTGCGCCGTCTCACGTCCGACGCCCGCGCGCACGGCGGCCATCAGCACCTTGGTCGTCGCGAGGAACGGCAGGTATCGGTCGAGTTCCTTGGCGATGACGGCCGGGTAGGCACCGAATTCGTCGAGCACGGTCAGGAAGGTCTCGATGAGTCCGTCGATGGCGAAGAAGGCGTCGGGCAGCGCGACGCGACGCACGACGGAACAGAAGACGTCGCCCTCGTTCCACTGCGCTCCGGCGAGCTCGGCAGCCATCGAGCCGTAGCCGCGGAGTACCACCTGAAGGCCGTTGACGCGCTCGCACGAGCGGGTGTTCATCTTGTGCGGCATCGCCGACGAGCCGACCTGGCCCGCCTGGAAGCCCTCGGTGACGAGTTCGTGGCCGGCCATCAGGCGGACGGTGTGCGCGAACGACGACGGTCCGGCACCGATCTGGACCAGCGCGGAGACGACCTCGTGATCGAGCGAACGGGGATACACCTGGCCGACGCTGGTGAGTGTGTGCCGAAAACCGAGGTGATCGGCCACGATGCGCTCGAGCGCGACGAGCTTGGCGGAGTCGCCGCCGAACAGGTCGAGCATGTCCTGCGAGGTGCCCATCGGGCCCTTGATTCCGCGCAACGGGTAGCGGGCGATCAGTTCCTGCACCCTCGACAGCGCCAACAGCAGCTCGTCAGCGGCAGAGGCGAAACGCTTGCCCAGTGTGGTGGCCTGAGCTGCGACGTTGTGGCTGCGACCGGCCATGACCAGCGAGGAGTACTCGGCGGCGCGCTCGGCCAACCGCTTCGCGACGGCGACGCCGTGCGCGTGAACGTGTTCGAGTGAGCGCAGGATCTGCAGCTGCTCGACGTTCTCGGTGAGGTCGCGACTGGTGAGTCCCTTGTGGATGTGCTCGTGGCCGGCGAGGGCGTTGAACTCCTCGATGCGCGCCTTGACGTCGTGGCGGGTGACGCGCTCACGCTCGGCGATCGACGCGAGATCGACCTGGTCGACGACGGCTTCGTAGTCCGCGATGGCCGCGTTGGGGACGTCGACTCCGAGGGAGGACTGCGCACGCAGCACGGCGATCCACAGTTGACGTTCGAGGGCGATCTTGTGCTCCGGAGACCACAGCTCCACCAGTTCGGGGCTTGCGTAACGGGTGGCCAGGACATTCGGGATGCTCACGAGCGTCCAGCTTACGGGGCGCCGTTGTCGGTCTCGGAAGACGACTGCACTGTTTCGAGAGCGGACTGCACCACCGACCTCCCGCGTGCCGGCCCGCCGCGTGGAATAACCGCGGCGCATTCCGATGTTGCAGCCGCCGTGAGCCGAACAGTGAAGGTCGACATCTGGTCCGATATTGCGTGCCCGTGGTGCTTCGTCGGCAAGCGTCGTTTCGAGGCAGGCGCCGCGGAGTTCACCGCCGGGGGCGGAACTCTGGAGGTGGAGTTCCACTCGTTCGAGCTGGCACCCGACACACCTGTCGACTTCGACGGCAGCGAGGTCGACTTTCTCGTCTCTCACAAAGGAATGCCGGCCGCCCAGGTCACGCAGATGTTGGGGCAGATGACCGAGCTGGCTGCAGGCGAGGGGCTCGCATACGACTTCGACGCCGTGCAGCACACCAACACCGTCAAGGCGCACGAGCTCCTGCACTTCGCCAAGTCGAAGGGCAAGCAGGTCGAGATGAAGGAACGACTCCTGGCGGCCTATTTCGAGGAGGGCCGCCACGTCGGCCGCACCGATGACCTCGCCGACCTGGCCGCGGAGGTCGGCCTCGACCGTGACGAGGTGGTCGAGGCACTGAAGTCCGAGCAGTTCCTGCCGGCAGTGCGCGCGGACAAGGAACAGGCCATCGCCTACGGGATCAGCGGTGTGCCGTTCTTCGTGATCGACGGACGGCTCGGTGTGTCGGGCGCGCAGGCCCCGTCGGTATTCGCCGACGTCCTGCAGAAGGCCGCTGCCGACTCATGAGCGGTCCATTGGAGATGGTCGGCGACGACCACGGCCCCGTCTGCGAGGACGGTGTGTGCGAGGTGCCGCCGATCCGAGACGCAGAGTCCGGCGAGAACGACTAGCAGTCAGTCGGCCGGCACCTGTTCCGCCGGTGCCACTATGTCGATGACGGCCAAGAGCATGCTTCGGGCCATGTGGCGCGGGTCGGGGTCCACTTCGCTGAGCGCTCCGACGACGGCCCCGTCGACCACTGCCACGAGTCGTCTGAGTTGCTCTTCCTGCACGGTTCGGCCCGATCTGCGAAGCACGTCGGTGAGCAGGTCGTCGATCTGGGCGCGCAGCCGCAGTTGCACTTCTCGCAGTTCGGGATGCCGGGCCGAGGCGATGAAGCGTTCGTATCTCGCGATCAGCTGCTCGTGGCCGTCCTGGGGCCCGATGAGCAGGTCGACGATGAGATCGACCGTCGACTCCATTTCGTTCGAGCACTTTCCCTCGTCGTCGATGCGACCGCGCATCACGTCGATCTCGCGAGTCCCGACGACGTCGACCGCCGCGGCTACCAGGTCTCCGAGGGACTCGAAATAGTAGGTGGTCGACGCCAGCGGCAACCCCGCTCGTGCGGCCACCGATCGGTGCCGCACCGCGTCGAATCCGCCCTCGACGAGAAGGTCCGCAGCGGCCGACGCCAATGCCTGGCGGCGGCGCACCCCCTTCGGAGTCGCACCCGACACCTTGTGCTGCGACTCGGTCGGACCTGCGGACATTCAAGTCATCGTGCCAGCTCGAGGCCATTCGTCGGACTGCTTTCGCGCTATGGAATTGTCGTCACTCGTGGCACATCGAACGATCGACCTTCGCTCCGACACCATCACCCGACCCGATTCGGTCATGCGAAAAGCCATGGCCGACGCCGAAGTGGGCGACGACGTCCTCGATCACGATCCGACGATGGCGGCGCTGGAAGAAGCAGTGGCAGGGTTGCTCGGGTTCGAGTCGGCACTGTGGGTGCCGTCGGGCTCGATGGGCAACATCATCGCGCTGATGCTGCATCTGCAACGCGGCGATCGCTTCCTGGCACCCGAGCATGCGCACGTGCTGGGTTCCGAGCTCGGCACCGCCGCATGGCTGGCAGGCGGGATGCCCGACGCCCTCCCCCACGACGGCGGCCCCGGACGCCCCCTCGCGTCGACGGTGCGCGCCAAGGCCGGCGGCGCAGGGCCGTACTTCTCGCTGCGGACCACGCTGCTGTCGCTCGAGAACACCCACAACTTTGCCGGCGGTGCCGTGTTCGGCCCGGACGAATGGTCCGAACTCGTTGCCGCCGCCCGTGACTCGGGTCTGAAGATTCACCTGGACGGTGCGCGACTGTGGAATGCCGCTGTGGCCCTGGATGTTCCGATCGCGTCGTTGACTGCCGGTGCCGACACGGTGCAGGTTTGCCTGAGCAAGGGCCTCGGTGCACCCGTCGGCTCGATGTTGGTCTCGGACTCCGCACGTATCCACGAGGCGCGACGTGTCCGAAAGATGTTGGGCGGCGGCGTCCGTCAGGGTGGAGTGTTGGCCGCCGCCGGGCTCGTCGCATTGGGTCGCATCGGTGACCTGGCCGAGGATCACGCCAACGCGTCCGCACTCGCGTCCGGCCTGCGCGAGCGAGGCTGGGAGTTGGCGGAACCGGAGACGAACATCGTCCTCGCAACGGTTCCCGACCCGGCGACGACGGTCACCGAGCTGGCCGAGCTGGGCATCGCCGCGGTGACCGTCGCGGGCAAGGTGCGCTTCGTGACCCACCGCGACGTCGACGCCGCCGATATCTCCGAGGTACTGGAGCGGCTGCGCCGCACGTGAACGCAACTTCGTAGCCTGCTACGAGGCAGGAGTGGAGCCTGCGGAACGACCCCAAGGCACCTCACTCACATGCGACGAAGTCGCTCCAACGCCTCCTCGACGTCGGCGGTCGTGCCTGCGAACGAGAATCGCACCGTGTGGTTCCCGCGGACGGTGTCGAAGTCGACCCCGGGTGCCAACGCGACACCGGTCTCGGCCAGCACTCGGGCGCACCAACCACGCGAGTCGTCGGTGAGGTGCGCGATGTCGGCGTAGACGTAGAAGGCACCATCGGCCGGAGCCAGATCGGTGATACCCAACGCGGGCAAACCGTCGAGCAGAATTCGGCGGTTGACGGCATAGCGCTCGACGTGTGAATCCAGCTCTCGGCGTGATTCTTCGGTGAACGCCGCGATGGCGGCAACCTGAGAGATCGCCGGTGGGCAGACCGTCATGTTCGACGCCAATCGTTCGACGGCCCTGCGCAATCGGGTCGGCAGCAGCATCCACCCCAGCCGCCATCCCGTCATCGAGAAGTACTTCGACACCGATCCGATGGCGACGGATTCCGTGGAGGTCTCCCAGGCGCTCGACGTGCGCGCGTCCCCGTAGGCGATGCCGTGGTAGATCTCGTCGGAGATCAACAGGGTTCCGTGCTCGTCGCACCAGCGCGCGATCGCGGCCAGTTCGTCGGGGTCGATGATCGTGCCGGTGGGGTTGGCGGGGCTGGCGATGATCAGACCCGCGGGCGGCTCGGGTAGTTCGTCGAGCATGGCGACAGTCGGTTGGAACCGCGCCTCTTCCACGCAGTCCAGTTCGACGACGCGGCAGCCCAACGCGGCCAACGTGTTTCGATACGCCGGATAGCCAGGGCTCGCCATGACGACGGTGTCGCCGGCGTCGAACGCAGCGAGGAACAGCAACGTGAACGCGCCCGACGAGCCGGTGGTGATCACCACGTCCGCGGCGTCGACGGTGATGCCGTACCGCGCGCTGTGGTACTCGGCGATCGCGCGACGCAGCGGCAGAATCCCGAGCGTCTCGGTGTACCCGAGCAGGTGCGCATCCAGGGCCTCGCGGGTAGCGCGCAAGACCGGCTCGGGTGCCCGGGTGGAGGGTTGACCTGCAGCAAGTGAGAGCACGTCGCCGTGAGTGCGCGCCCGCTCGGCCGCCGCGGCGAACACATCCATCACATGGAACGGCTCGACCTTCGATCGCTGCGATTCACTGTGCATTGTTTCGACCCTACCGACGTCGATTCGCTCGGTACCTCGAGCCGTAGCAAACGCGCGCGCATTTGCCATGTGCGCGCAAAACCGCGTCGTTTCGGAGGCGATTCTGCGCGCATCCGACGAATTCGCGCGCGTTTGCCCCCGACGACCGGCCTCGACAAACCCGGCCGACGCAGCGCACCTAAAGCGCGATTCGACCCTCCACCGCAGCCAGGCCGATGTCCGTGCGAAAGTGGCTGCCCGGCAATCGGATTCCCGCGATACGGGAGTAGGCATCGTCTCGGGCGGCGGTGAGGTCGAATCCGGTGCCGACCACGCTCAGCACGCGTCCGCCCGCGGAGACGACCGCGCCGTCCTTCACGGCGGTGCCGGCATGCAGGACGCCTGCGCCCTCGGAGCCGAGGATTTCGTCACCGGTGCGCGGTCGACCGGGATAGTTCTCGGCGGCGATGACGACGGTGACGGCAGCACCGTCCTTCCAACGCAAAGGCGGAAGTGACGCAAGCGTGCCGGTTGCGGTCGCGTTCAACACCTCACCGATGGGTGAGTCGAGCAGCGCGAGCACCGCCTGGGTCTCGGGATCGCCGAAGCGGCAGTTGAATTCGACGACCGCCGGGCCGTCGGCACCCATCGCCAAACCGGCGTACAGCAGACCGGAGAACGGCACGCCGCGCTGCACCATCTCGACTGCAACGGGCTTCACGACATCGCGGACGATCTCCTCGACGGCACCCTCGGGCAACCACGGCAGCGGGGTGTACGCACCCATGCCACCGGTGTTGGGTCCGGTGTCCCCGTCGCCGACGCGTTTGTGGTCCTGCGCGGGCAGCAGCGGCACCACGGACTCGCCGTCGACGAGGCAGAACAGGGACACCTCGGGGCCGTCGAGGAACGACTCGAGCAGAACCGGGTGGCCGTTCTCGAGGAGCTCCGCCGCGTGATCGCGAGCGACGAGGCGATCGGTGGTGACGACGACGCCCTTGCCTGCGGCCAGGCCGTCGTCCTTGACCACCCAGTTGGGGCCGAAACGGTCGAGGGCTGCGTCGAGCAGGGCGGGCGAGTCGACGATTTCACTGTGCGCGGTCCGCACACCGGCCGCGGCCATGACGTCCTTGGCGAATGCCTTGGACCCTTCGATGCGGGCGGCCTCGGCGGAGGGACCGAACACGGCGATGCCGGCCTGACGGAGGGCGTCGGCCACGCCGAGGACCAGCGGAACCTCCGGTCCGATGACGACGAGATCGGCTTCGATCTTCTTTGCCAACGCGGTCACCGCCTCACCGGAGGCGACATCGACCGCGTGCTGCTCGGCGAGCTTCGCGGTACCTGCGTTGCCGGGAGCCACGAAGAGCTTCTCGACCGACGGATCGGCCTTCAACGCAAGAAGGAGGGCGTGCTCACGAGCACCGGAACCTATGACTAGTACGCGCACAGTGCATCAGACTATCTGCTCGACGCGAAAGCGCCCCGCACCTGTCACGGCGCGGGGCTCTTTCGTGGTGGTCCGGTGTTACTGGGTGAGGTCGTAGAACGTCACGTTGTCGACCGTGGTCGCGGTGAAGTTCTCGGTGACCCAGGCGGAAATTTCCGCCGAGGTACCCGACTCCATGCCCGGCATGCCGCCGCCTCCGATGAAGTAGTGGATCTCTCCGTCGGCGACGTACTGCTGGAATTGGGCGAGGGTCGGCGAGGGGTCGGTGCCGTTGAATCCACCGATCGGCATGACGGGATCCTCGGTGGCCAGTTGGTAGCCCGCCGCGGTGTTGGCTCCGATGGCCGCTGCCACCCAGGTGTAGGAGTCGGCGTCCTGCTCGAGCATCTCGGTGATGGCCGCAGTCGGTGCACTGCCTTCGAGCAGACCACCCATACCGCCGCCCATACCCCGAGCCGTCCCGCCCATCTCGGCCCCGCCGTCGCCGCCGGCAGCCCCCGCCTGACCCGGGAAACCCGCAGGCGGTTGCATTCCGGCAGGCAACTGAACCCCGGCAGGCAGCTGTATACCGCCGGGCATTCCGCCCGGGCCGCCCCGACCTTCGCCCATACCGCCGAATCCGCGCATACCGGTGTTCGGACCGGCCGAGACGATGGCACCGGTGTGCGGAGTATCGATCGTGTCGACCGCGTAGGCCGTCGGCCCGGCGAGTCCGGCGAACATCACCGCCAGGATCGACGCCGCAGCCAGCCTGCCGCGGGTCAGCGCGGGAACGAGCAGTGCTACCGCTGCCACAGCTCCGACGACGAGAATCGCCCACTTCAGCCACGGCACGAAACTTTCACTGCGACCGAGCAACACCCACGCCGTCACGACGGTCGACGCCACCGCGACGGCCATCGCGATGCGTACCCAGTACGTGTCGCGTCGACGCCACAGCACCACACTGCCGATGCCGATCAGCGCGGCGACGGCGGGTGCGAGCGCAACGGTGTAGTACGCGTGGAAGATTCCGGCCATGAAGCTGAACGTCAGACCGGTGACGAGAAGCCAGGATCCCCAGACGATCAGCGACGCGCGTTGCCCGTCGGTTCGAGGTGACCTGCCGCGCAACACGAGTCCGACGACGAGCAGGATCAACGCAGCCGGGATCAGCCAGGCGATCTGGCCACCCTGGGAGGAGTCGAACATGCGGAAGATTCCGGTTTCTCCCCAGATCCCACCGGGCATCCCGCCCGCCATTCCGCCGGGCATGTCCGCGCCCATACCGCCGCGCCCGGGGGTGACACTTCCGGTCTCGTCGCCACTGAGGCGACCGAATCCGTTGTACCCGAGCGTGAGTTCCAGAATCGAATTGTTCTGCGAGCCACCGACCCACGGCCGGGAGGACGCCGGCCAGAATTCCACGATCAGAATCCACCATCCCGCCGAGACGAGCATCGCGCCCAGCGCGCCGAAGAGCTGCCACAGCCGGGTGAGGAACTTCGGCGGCCCGGCGATCAGGTAGGTCAGAGCCAGCGGCGGTACGACGAGCATCACCTGGAGTTGCTTGGTGAGGAAGCCGAATCCGACGAACATGCCGGTGATCAACAGCCACTTGGTCTTTCCGGTCTCGACGCCTCGCAGCAACGCCCAGACCGAGGCGATCATCAGCAGCACCAGCAACGCGTCGGGATTGTTGAACCGGAACATCAGTGCGGCAACCGGAGTCACGGCCAGTACCAGGCCGGCGAGCAGACCGGCCGATCCGCCGAAGCGCCGCTTGACGGTCGCTCGCAGCAGTGCCACGGAGGCGACACCGAGGAGCGCCTGCGGCACCAGCATCGCCCAGGTGTTGAGTCCGAAGATGCGCACCGACAACGACATCAACCACAGCGACATCGGGGGCTTGTCGACGGTGATCGAATTGGCCGCGTCGGAGGAGCCGAAGAAGAAGGCCTTCCACGACACCGAACCCGCCTGTATCGCAGCGGAATAGAAGGAGTTGGCCCAGCCCGACGCGCCGAGTCCCCAGATGTAGGCAACGCCGGTTCCGAAGAGCAGAGCCACCAGCCCGATCAGTTCCCAACGTGGGGACGTCACCGGTGTGGAATCGGCAGCCGCGGAGGGCCGCTCGATCGTCGTCGTCACAGGCTCTTCTCCGAAATCGCGGACTCCGAGCCTGCGTCGGAGGAGCTACGGAAGACCCACCGCAGGGCGACGAATCGGCACACGGTGGCAACGAGATTGGCGACGATGAGGACGGCGAGTTCGACGTGCCGGGACACATCGGGTGCCCACGAGTGCAGTACCGCGAGCGATCCACTGGTGACGAGCAGGGCGAAGCCGAAGATGGCCAGTCCCTGCAGTTGGTGCTTGCCTGCGCCGTCCGATCCTCGGACGCCGAAGGTGAAGGCGCGGTTGGCCGCGGTGTTGAGCACCGCGGTGATCAGCAGTCCGAAGAAGTTCGCGGCCTGCGCGCCGATCAACGAGTGCAGCACGAGATACAGCAGCGCGTAGGCGATGGTGCTGGCGATGCCGATGATGCCGAATCGCACCATCTGGCTGATCATTCCGTGCGGTACTCCGGGCACGAGCGGCTCCCGTCCCAGGCTTCGACGCAGTTCGGCGACGGGCAACACTCCGGTGGCCAGGGCGCGGCCGACGCGCCAGCATCCCTGCAGGTCCTTGACGGCGGTATCGACGATGTTGACGCTGCTGTTCGGATCGTCGACCCAGTCCACCGGGACCTCGTGGATACGCAGGCCGACTTTCTCGGCGATGACGAGCAGTTCGGTGTCGAAGAACCATCCGGTGTCTTCGACGAGCGGCAGCAGTTGCCGGGCCACATCGGTTCGCATGGCCTTGAAGCCACACTGCGCATCGGAGAATCGTGCTCGCAGCGAGGTCCGCAGAATGAGATTGTAACTGCGCGAGATGAATTCACGCTTCGCACCGCGGACCACCCGGGACGATCGGTTGAGCCGAGATCCGATGGCGAGGTCCGAGTGACCGGACATCAGCGGCGCGATCAAGGGCATCAGAGCGTTGAGGTCGGTGGAGAGGTCGACGTCCATGTAGGCCACGACATCGGCGTCCGATGCCAGCCAGACGGCCTTGAGTGCTCGTCCGCGACCCTTCTCGTCCAGGTGATGGACCTGAACTCCCTCGATCTCGTCGGCGAGCCGATGTGCCACCGCGAGGGTGCTGTCGGTACTGGCGTTGTCGGCGATGGTGATTCGCGACCGGAACGGGATCCGCTCTTCCAGATGCTCGTGCAGACGACGAATGCACTGTTCGAGATCCGCCTCTTCGTTGTATACCGGAATGACCACCTCGAGAGTGGCCGTGGCGTTCGAGCCGGGCCGCTGGCCTGCTGCTCGTGCGAGGGAATTCGTTGTCATGACGACAACGATCGGGCCCGGACCTTGAATCGCCCTGCGACCGACCTGGCAATTACCTGGGAGCCACGACCACTGGTACGGCCCCGGTCGAGTCGGGTAGGGCATCCTGTTCCCATGGCTTCCATTTTCAGCAAGATCATCGCCGGTGAGATTCCCGGACGTTTCGTCTGGCAGGACGACGACGTGGTTGCGTTTCTGACGATCGCGCCGGTCACGCAGGGGCACACGCTGGTGGTTCCGCGTGAGGCGATCGACCAGTGGCAGGACGTCGACGGTGCCGCGTTCGCCAAGATCACCGCCGTCGCGCAGATCATCGGCCAGGCCGTCCGGACCGCGTTCGACGCACCGCGCGCCGGTCTGCTGATCGCCGGGCTGGAGGTTCCGCACCTGCACCTGCACGTGTTCCCGGCGTACGACATGGGGAACTTCGACATTTCGGGTGCCGATCCGAATCCGTCGGCGGAGTCGCAGGACGAGGCCGCGGCCAAGCTCCGAGCAGCGTTACGCCACCTCGGGCACGAGGCTCACGTCCCGAACTGAACCATCTCGCTCACCGCAGCGGCACCAACAGCCGTCGACGCGTCCTGAGCTGCATGGACACGTCGTCCGATCGGGTGTCGGGATCGTAACCAGGGCCGATGTCGGTGTCGATGTCGTGCGGTCCCGGCGCGAGTCCGCATTCGGGGCACATCCCCAGTAGTCCGAGGTCGGTACCGCAGGGCGCGTGGATGAATCGTCGACGCTTCCCTGCGGGTTTCGCGGTCTGTTCCTCACCCCAGTAGCTCAGGGCGAAGACGGCGGGCCAGAGTCCTTCGAGGGCGGCGGTCGGAACGTAGTTCTCGCGTCCGCCCTCCGATACACGAAGTCGTTCGAGCAACCCGGCGTCGACCAATGCGCCGAGTCGCTGAGCGAGGACGGCCTTGGAGATGTCGAGGTGGACCTGGAAATCACCGAAGCGTCGAACGCCGAAGAAGCAGTCGCGAACGATGAGCATGGTCCATCGCTCGCCGACGAGTTCGAGGGCACGGGCCAGGGAGCAGTCCTGGCGGGCGTAGTCGATTCCGAGTGCCATGCCGCGATAGTACAGTCTGTTGACCGAACCAAGTCGGGCGTTTACAGTTCGATCACCAGACCACAAGGACAACGATGACCGATACTGCCCCCTCGCCCGCCGGCACTGCGAACAGCACCCGTGCACTCACCATCGCAGCGCTCGGCACCCTGCTGACTCTGATGGCGTTCACCGCACCGCTCGCGACCATCAACAGCACCGCGGCAGACCTGATGTCCGACGCCGCAGGACGCACCTGGATTCTCAGCTCCATGAGCATCGGCCTCGCCGCGGCCCTGCTCACCACCGGCACCGTCGCCGACGACTTCGGCCGTCGACGCACGTTCGCAGTCGGTGCAGCCGTCCTCGCCGTCGGCGCGATCGCTTGCGCAGTCTCGCCGAACACGCTGATCTTCGTCGTGGCGCGCATCGTGCAGGGCCTCGGCGGCGCGGCCGTCATCGCGTCGAGTCTCGGCATCATCGCCCACACCCACCCGGCCGGTCCGGTGCGCGCGAAGGCCAGCGGCGTGTGGGGCGCGAGCGTGGGTGCCGGAATCGCTCTCGGGCCCTTGCTCGCCGCAGTATTGGATCGCTGGGCAAGTTGGCGTGAGGCCTACGTGGTGCTCACGATCGCCACGCTCGCGCTGGCCGTCGCCGCACACCTGCTCGTCGAAGAATCCAGGTCCGACGCCCCGCGTGGCCTCGATCCGATCGGCGCGCTGCTGTTGGCGACGGGCATCGCCGCGTTGCTGGCCGCGCTGGTCGAGGGCAGGCAGGGCTGGACAGCCGTCACTCCGATCGTTCTGTTCGTCCTCGCGGCCCTGTTGCTGGCCGCTTTTGTGGTCCTCGAATTACGCAGCGCAACAGCGATGCTGGATCTCGCCCTCTTCCGACACCCCCCGTTTCTGGCCGCCACGGTCGCCGCGCTGGCCACCGGCGGCGGAATCATCGCTCTGATGTCGTACATGCCCGGATTTCTCGGAACCGTACTGGGAATCGATGCGCTCGGTGCCGCTCTGCTGCTGTTCGGCTGGTCTGCCACGTCCGTCGTCACCGCTCTGCTTGCCCGCAGGCTGCCGGCGTCGCTGAGCGGTCGAGCGCAACTCGCCGTCGGTCTGGTGGGCGTCGCGATCGGCATGGTGATGCTCACGGGGTTGTCCGAGACCGCATCCTGGCCGCGACTGTTGCCGGGACTGCTGGTGGCAGGCGTTGCCAGTGGGGTACTCAACGCCGCTCTCGGACGCGAGGCCGTGGCCAGTGTTCCCGCCGGGCGCGGCGGCATGGGCAGCGGGGCGAACAACACTGCGCGCTACGTCGGATCCGCCATCGGGGTCACCGTCGTTGCGGTGGTTGCCGTTCCGGCCGGGAGTGGAGCCCGCGGAATGACCCAATCGATGAGCGACCACAGCGCGACTGCTCTGACCCAAGGCTGGAACACGGCCGCTCTGGTCACTGCTTCGATCTCGGTTCTCGGGGCCGTGGTCGTGGCGGCCTCACGCTCCCGGCGGTAGCGAGTACTCCTGCTCCGGCCTCCCGGTCGATCCGTAGCGCAGCTGCATGCGCAGTCGCCCCTTGGACACCAGGGTTGCCAGATAGCGCTGGGCCGTCGCGCGTGAAATGCCGATGGCCGCAGCAACTTCACCCGCGGACATCGGCTCGGCCGTCGTGCGCACCGCGTCGAGCACCAGATCACGGGTGACGGACTGCGAGGACGGCAGCGGTGCCGCAGCGCGCGGACGGAGCGCATCGAGTCCGCTGTCGATGTCGGCCTGGCTCAGCTCGTCCGAACGGTCGAGTGCGCCGCGGTACGTCAGGTATCCGGTGAGGCGATCGACCAATGCCGAGCGCGGAAACGGTTTGATCAGATACGTCCAGGCACCCGCGGTCATCGCCGAGCGAACCGTCTGCTGATCCGCCGCAGCAGAGAGCACCACTGCGTCGCACTCGAGTTCGCGCACCAGGTCGATTCCCGATCCGTCGGGCAGATAGACATCGACCAGCGCCAGATCGAACGACTGCGTCGATGCCAGCTCCCGAGCCTGGGCGATACTCGTCGCCACCGCGGCCACCTCGTAGTTGTCGAGCGAATTCACCAGTGCGGCATGCAGATCCGCGACCCGGAAATCGTCGTCCACGACCAGTACTCTCATTGCGACACCTCGTCAGTCAGTAGTGCATCCGGGATCGACGCGATGAACACTGCGCCTCCTCGTTCGTTCTCCTCGGTGATCTGCCCACCGACATCGGCCAGCGTCACGTCGCCACCGCGGGTGCGCGCGATCTGCCGGCTCAGCGCCAGTCCCACTCCCCGACCGCCGGGCGAGTCGGCCGTCGACTTGGTCGAGACTCCCTCCACGAACACCTGATCGAGCTCCAGATTCACCCCGTCGCCGGAATCGACGACCACGATGTGCAGGGTCGAACCGTCCTGCACCAGTTCCACTTCCACCTCGGCCGGCCGCCTGACTCCCAGCCTGGCAGCGTCGATCGCGTTGTCGACGAGATTGCCCAGCACAGTCGTCACGTCGACCGGAACGGCCACCTCTCTCCCGACCCAGGTGTTCTCGCCCAACACCATTCGGACTCCGCTCTCGCGGGCGTGCGCGGCTTTGGCCGTCAGGAACGACCGCAGATAGGCGTCGGCCACGGCATCGATACCCTCGACGGTTTCCGATCTCGGCCCCACCCCGAGAATCTCGTCGATGTATTGCGACGCACGGTCCGGGTGACCTTCGTGCAGCAGTCCGCTGACCAGGTGCATCCGGTTCGCGAACTCGTGGCGTTGGGCCCGCAGCACCGCCGACATGGACTGCACCGCGTCGAGCTGACGCGTCAGTGTCTCCACGTCGGTCCGGTCACGCACGGTCAGCACCGTGCCCAGATTGCGATTGTCACGCAGCACTTTTCGGGCGGAGGCGATGACGACCACCTCGTCCACGGCGGCGAGTACCGGCTCGGACGTCGGGGATTCGATGACTTCGAGCAGCCTCGGGGTCAGGCCGATGTCCTCGATGCGCATCCCCGGCTTACCATCGATCGAGAGCAGGGTGCGCGCCTCGTCGTTGACGACCGTGACGACTCCGTCGGGGTCGATGGCGACCACACCCTCGCCGATGCCGTGCAGCACCGCTTCCTGTTCACGGACCAGTTCGGCGAGCTCCTCCGGCTCGAGCCCCAGCGTCAGCCGCTTCCACCTGCGCGCAAGCAGAGTCGAGCCGATCAGCCCGAGCAGCAGCACGGCACCGGTCACCAACGCGCCGTTGATCAGATCCTTCACCAGCTCGGTGCGCACGGCCGTGGTCGAGATACCGACACTCACTTCGCCGATCACCAGGTCGGTCGAACCGAGCGCCAGCACAGGCACTTTCGCGCGTACGGAGTCGCCCAGGGTGCCGCGCTCCTGTTCGACCACCTCGTTGCCGGCCAACGCCCCCGACGGATCGGTGCTCACCCGCTGACCGAGCACCGTCGGATCGGGGTGCGCCAACCGCAGACCCCGATCATCGGTGATGACGACGAACAGCGCGTCGGTGCGATTTCGGGCTCCCTCGGCCGCACGCTGCAATGCCCCGCCGGCCAACACTCCCGCGGGCGCGGCATCGGTGCCCGCGGTGTCGACCGCCGAGAACTGCTCGACGAGCGAGCGCACCTCCGGGTCCGACGCCACCGTCCGGGCGACCGCGAGCGCACGTTCGCCGTACTCCTCGCTCGCCTGCCTGCCACTGCTGATCGCGAACACCCCGAACGCCACTGCCAGGGCCACCGCCACCAGCGCTGCCTGCAACAACAGCACCTGGGTCCTCAATCGCACCCACCCAGGCTATGCGTCGGGCGGGCTCGAGCACAATGCGCAAAAGGCTCTTTACGTTGCTTGCGCGGGTAGTGCGCACAACAGCGACCCTGTGATGCCGGTTACGTAACTTCAGTCACACACGCAGTCCAACCGGACCCACCTCACACATTCGAGAAGGAGTGCACGATGTTGGTGATACTCGGCTTCCTCATGGTAGCCGCCTTCATGTTCTTGATCTTGACCAAGAGAGCCACGCCCGTCGTCGCACTCACCCTCGTACCCGTCATCTTCGGCCTGCTGGCAGGCGCTGGGCTCGGCATCGGTGACATGATCACCGACGGCATCAAGTCCCTGGCCCCCACCGCGGCGCTGCTGTTCTTCGCCATCATCTTCTTCGGAATCATGATCGACGTCGGACTGTTCGACCCACTGGTGCGCGGCATTCTGCGCCTGGTACGCAACGACCCGATGAAACTCGTTGTCGGAACTGCCATTCTGGCCATGGTCGTCTCGCTGGACGGCGACGGCTCCACGACGTTCATCATCGTGACGTCCGCCCTGCTGCCGCTCTATCTCAAACTCGGTGTCAGCCCGGTGATCCTGACGGTCGTTGCCGGTCTCGCCAACGGCACGATGAACATCATTCCGTGGGGCGGCCCGACGGTTCGCGCTGCTTCCGCTCTCGGCATCTCCCCCTCCGACGTCTTCGTTCCCATGGTCCCCTCGATGATCGTCGGCCTGATCATCGTGCTCCTGTTCGCCGTTCACCTGGGCATCATGGAGCGCCGTCGTATCGGCAAGCTGATCTACGAACCCGAACTGGTGGCCTCCGGTGGCGGCGGCAGTATCCGTAAGGGCGGCAAGGGCGGCAATGGCTCCGGCACCGGCGGATCGAACGACTCCGGCGAATCGGGTCAGTTCTTCGACGGCCTCGACCCCAATCGCGACACCCTGCGTCCGAAGTTGCTGTGGTTCAACGCTGCTCTGACGGTCATCCTGCTCGTCATCCTCGTCATGGACATCCTGCCCATCCCGGTGCTGTTCATGATCGCCGCCTCCATCGCGCTGACGGTCAACTTCCCCAAGGTCAAGGAGCAGGGCGACGCGATCGCCCGGCACTCGTCCTCCATCGTCTCGGTGGTCGCCATGGTGCTCGCCGCGGCAATTCTGACGGGCGTGTTCCAGGGCACCGGCATGGTCGAGGCCATGGCCGAGTGGCTGCTCAACGTCATCCCGTCCGGCATGGGCCCGTACCTGGCCGTCATCACCGGCATCCTGAGCATTCCGCTGACGTTCTTCATGACCAACGACGCCTTCTACTTCGGCATCCTCCCGGTGTTGACCGAGACGGCGAGCAAGTACGGCATCGACCCGGTCGAGATGGCCCGTGCATCGATCACCGGTCAGCCCGTCCACCTGCAGAGCCCGCTGGTTCCGGCCATCCTGCTGCTCGTCACCCTCGCCGGAGTGTCGCTGGCCGATCACCACAAGAAGGTCCTGTGGCGAGCGGTGGTCGTCTCCCTCGCGATGCTGGCCGTCGGCATCGTCCTCGGCCAGATCCCGTTCGGCTGATCCCCCACCCCACCTCGCGTAGGAGAAATCGTCATGACTGTCGGCGTACTGCACAACAATTCACCCGAGGGCCGCGCAGCACTGGCGGCCGCCGTTCGAGAAGCACGCATTCGTGAGACGGACCTCGTCGTCCTGCACGCGCTGTCGGGATCGGCCGAACCGTCCGCCGAGGCGGCCGAGACGCAGGCAGTATCCACGTCGGTGGAGACCGCTCTGGCCGACATCGACCATGCCGACACCGTCAGCTGGACCGTGGCGGTGGGCAGGCCCGATCCCGATGCCGTCAACACCCTGCTGACACTGGTCGAGGAGCAGAAGTCCGAGATCCTGGTCGTCGGGTCGCGCCACCGTTCGGCCGTCGGCAAGTTCCTGATGGGACAGACGATTCAGCGTCTGCTGCTCGAGATCCCGGTCCCGGTTCTGCTCGTCAAGTCCGGGGCGTGAGCGTCTCCGACCGAGCTACGACAGTGTTGCGGCACAGCCTCCGATGGATCGGCCTCGCGGCCGTATCTGTCGGGGGCTGGGCCCTTTTCGCGTCGCTGGGACTCACGGCACCGTCACTGTTCGCGGCTCTCGTCGTCGCCGTGATCTTCGCGCTCACCGGCCTCGGACCCGCGGCCGTCCCCCGTCCGTTGTCGATGGCTGCGCAGGGGACCCTGGCGGTGACGATCGGTCTGATGCTCGACACCGAAACACTCGGTGCGTTGGGCGAGAACTGGATTCCCGCCGTTCTCGTCGGCGCGGGGACGCTGGTCGTCAGCGCCGGCTGTGGTGCTCTGCTGGCTCTTCATCGCGATGTCGACCCGGTCACCGGAGCCTTGTCCCTGATCGCCGGTGGCGCAACGGGTCTGGTCTCCATCGCCCGTGAACTCGGCGGCGACGAGCGGATCGTCGCAGTGGTCCAATACCTGCGTGTCGCACTCGTGGTGGTCACGATGCCCCTGATCGTCACGTTCGCCTTCCACACCGACACCGGCGGTGCGACCGACTCGACGGAGCAATCGACGACGCCGTGGTATCTCGGTACGGCATTTCTGCTCGGAGCCGTTGTCGTCGGAATCGTGCTCGCGCGTCTGATCAGACTCCCGGCACCGGCGACACTCGGACCGCTGATCGTGGCGGGCGCATGCGAACTGCTCGGGTGGCCCGTGGACATCTCGGTGCCCACGGTCCTGCTGCCGGTGGCGTTCATCGTCATCGGATGGCAAGCGGGACTTGCCTTCACGACCGCGAGCCTGCGCGCGATCGGTCGCATCTTTCCGTGGGCGGCGCTGTTGGTTCTCTCGATCGGCCTGGTGTGCGCGCTGTTCGGTTGGGCGCTCTCCGCCATCACCGGCGTGAGCATGCTGACCGGTTACCTGGCCACAACACCCGGCGGGCTGGCCGCCGTGCTCGCGGTGTCTGCGACAACCGGATCGGACGTCACCTTCGTGGCCTGCGTTCAGGTGATTCGGCTCGTGTCGATGCTCGTCGCCGCTCCACTCGCGGCAGCCGCGTACACGAAGCTGGCCGAACGCAAGAAGGCCAGGACGACCAGTGAATCAACCGTCGGAGCGGGGTAATTCGACCCGGAAGGTCGCGCCCTGCCCGGGGACGCTCTGCACGCGTACGGTGCCGCGGTGAGCAGCGACCAGCGCCGCGACGATCGACAGGCCGAGTCCGCTGCCGCCGCTCTCTCTGGTCCGCGAGGAATCGGCTCGATAGAAGCGCTCGAAGACGTGCGCAGCCTCCTCCTCTCGCAGACCCGGTCCGGTGTCCTGCACCTCGAGCAGCACCGAAGACTGGGTGGTCCCGACACACACGGTGATCGACGCGGATTCGGGCGTGTGCCGAACTGCGTTTCCGACGAGGTTCGCGAGTACCTGCCGCAGCCGGGCATCGTCACCGTCGACCTCGGGAATCCCCGGTCCCGCCAACACTTTCAACGAGATGTCTCGCTGGGGTGAGACCGCCTTCGCGTCGTGCACGGCATCGGCGGCGATGGTGAGCAGATCGACTCGGCGGACCTCGAGGGGTCGTTGGGCGTCGAGGCGCGCGAGCATCAGCAGGTCTTCGACGAGCAGTCCCATGCGCGCCGACTCGCCCTCGATTCGGTTCATCAGCAAGGCGATGTCGCTCATCGCACCTTGTCGGTACAGCTCGGCGAACCCGCGGATGGTCGTCAGCGGCGTCCGTAGTTCGTGACTGGCGTCGGCGACGAAGCGGCGCATCCGATCCTCGGACGCACGTGCCGCCTCCTCCGAGGCCGCGGTTGCGGCGAAGGCCCGCTGGATCTGCGAGAGCATGCCGTTCAGGGCCGCCGACAGTCGGCCCACCTCGGTCTTCTCACTCCATTCGGGCACTCGGCGATGCAGATCCCCGGCAGCGATGGCCGCAGCAGTCGTCTCCACCTCCCGCAACGGTCGCAGACTGCGCCGCACCACGAAGTAGGCGATCACGGCCAGGGCGAGCAAGACCGCCGCGCCGATGTAGAACTGAAGTACCACGAGCCTGCTGACGGTCTGCTGGTTGGCGTTGAGCGACATTCCCACGGTGGTGGAGCCCTCGTTGTTGGTCACCGTGATCACCCGCCACTCCTTCGCCGGGTCACCCTCGGAACCGACGGTCGTCGGGACTGCCGACGGAGTACCCGACAGATCCGGAACATCCTCGGCCACATCGTTGATCGGGCCGCGGACGGTACCGTCGTTGGCCACCGAGCGAACGAAGAAGTTGGACGGCGGACGACCGGGGTTCGGCTCGTCCACGGGTGGGAGCGGGCGGGCGTCGGGTTGCGCCCAACCACGGGACGCCTCGATCAGTTGACTGTCCAGGCGACGCATCAGTGACGTCTCGAGCGACGACGTCACCGCCACTCCCGACGCCAACAGACCCAGCCCGACCAGGAGCAGCAACGCTGCCACCAAGGTGAAACGCAGCGGCAGACTTCGAATCCGACCTCGAATGGCCGTCACCGCGGCTGGCGCATCACGTAGCCGACTCCCCGCAGCGTGTGGATCAACCGGGTGTCACCCGTGTCGACCTTGCGACGCAGATACGACACGTACGACTCCACCACTCCCACTTCACCGCCGAAGTCGTAGTGCCACACGTGATCGAGAATGCGCGGCTTGCTCAGCACGGTGCCCGCATTGACCATGAAGTACCGCAGCAACGTGAATTCGGTGGGCGAGAGCGAGACCGGCTCGCCCGCCTTCCACACCTCGTGAGTGTCGTCGTCGAGTTCGATGTCCGCGAACGCAACTCGTGACGGCTGCATGTCCTCGCTCTTGCCCGATCGACGCAGGATGACCCGGAGCCGGGCCACCACCTCTTCGAGCGAGAACGGCTTGGTGACGTAGTCGTCCGCACCGAGGGTCAGTCCGGTCACCTTGTCCTCCACCGAGTCTCGCGCGGTCAGGAACAGGGCGGGCGCATCGATTCCGTCCGCCCGCAGCCGGCGAAGCAGACCGAAGCCGTCCATGCCGGGCATCATCACGTCGAGGATGAGAGCCTCGGGCCTGAAGTTGCGCGCCTTGTCGAGTGCCTCGGGACCGGACGACGCCGTCGCCACCTCGAATCCCTGGTACCTCAGGCTGACCGACAACAGCTCGACGATGGTCGGTTCGTCGTCGACGATCAGGACTCGGGCCTCGGGTGTCTCGCTCACGGTGTCCATCATCGCGCGAAAGGCTGCTCGATCGCTGCACTCTCGCTGTGAGGTTGCTGTGAGCCACCGATGAGGGGGCATGATGGCAGAGATGCTCGACGCGAAGACGGACGGCCGAATCAGGACTCGGCCTCCGGTGTCATCCATGCACGTATTCGCAACTCTGCTCGTGTTGGGCATCGTCTTCGGCGCCGACGTCGCCCGGTGGGTCGACTCGTCCCCCGCCCTGCAGACCGGAGCGACGGTGTTCACCGGGATCTTCGTGCAGGCCACACCGTTCCTGGTGCTCGGTGTACTCGTCAGCGGAAGTATCGCCGCGTTCGTCTCGCCCGGTGTGCTGCGGAAGTTGGTGCCGAAGAACGCCACCGCTGCTGTCGGAGTGAGCGGTCTCGCGGGAATGGCGTTGCCCGGTTGTGAGTGCGGTGCCGTTCCCGTCTCGCGGCGGCTGATGGATCAGGGTGTTCCGACGTCGGCAGCTCTGGCGTTTCTGTTGTCTGCACCGGCGATCAACCCCGTCGTCCTGGTGTCCACCGCTGTGGCCTTTCCCGGTGAACCGGCGATGGTTCTCGCACGGTTCATCGGCTCGCTCGCCACCGCCCTGGTGATGGGCTGGCTGTGGACCAGGTTCGGCAAGGCCGAGTGGATCACCGCTCGACTCGTCGATCGCGGACACGACCATGGTCACTCGAAGTGGGTGACGTTCCGCGAATCGGCGCGTGCGGACCTGCTCCAGGCCGGTGCCTTCCTCGTGTTCGGTGCCGCGGCCGCCGCGCTGCTGCACCTGGTGGTTCCCGACTGGGTGTTCGCCCATCTCGCCGGGCAGTTGCTGCTGTCGATCCTGGTGATGGCCGTCCTCGCGGTGATCCTGGCACTGTGCTCGGAGGCCGACGCATTCGTCGCGGCGAGCATGTCGATGCTGCCGCTGCTGCCGCGGTTGGTCTTCCTGGTGGTCGGACCTGCCGTCGACGTGAAGCTGATGGCGATGCAGGCGGGCAGTTTCGGACGCGGGTTCGTCGCACGCTTCGCCCCGCTGACCTTCGTCGTCGCGATCGTGTGCGCCTCGGTGAGCGGCTACGTGTTCCTGGGTGCGCGATGAAGCGCGAGGTGCAGAATCTGCTGCTACTCCTCCTCGGCGGAGCCATGGTCAAGATCTCGTGGGACGGCAGCTTTGTGCGATACGTCAAACCGTCGCTGCATCCCTATCTACTGACCGCCGGGGTGCTGATCGTCGCCCTGGCGATCGCGTCGATCGTTGCCGACATCCGCCGCGGTGGGCCCGGCGACGACGGTCATGATCACGATTCGCGTCCGTACTGGCTGCTCTTGGTCCCGCTCGCGGTCATCCTGTTCGTCGCACCGCCCGCGCTTGGGGTCTCGGCAGTGGGCGATCGTTCCGTCACGTCGGCGGCCGATCGTCAGAGGACAGCGTTTCCACCCCTGCCGGACGAGCGCGCGCCCGAGGTTCCACTGCTCGATGTCGTACAACGCGCGGTCAGGGACACCGAAGGCAGCCTCGACGGGCGGGAGATTCGCGTCACCGGATTCGCGGTCGCCACCGCGAACGGAGGCTCGCCGCGGGCCGACGGCACGAGAGACGGCCTCGACCTCGCCCGCATTCTGATCATCTGTTGCGCGGCCGACGCCAGGTCCGTCCGAATCCATCTCGACGCAGGTAGCGCAGTTCTCGACGACATTCCGGACGGCACGTGGCTGCAGATCTCGGGAACCGTCGATGCTGCCACGGCGACCGAGGACACCGCATTCACACCCACGATGACCGTGTCGACGGTCGAGCGAATCGAGGCACCGGCGAACACGTACGCCTACTGACAAACCCGAAACCCGTGGCCACCACCGGCCGAAATTGGTACGATCGTACAAGTCACTTCCGACAATCGGACGAGCGCACCGTACCCGAACAGCGACAAGACGGTGCAAGGAGCGATCTCTCATGGCTTGGCTCATTCTCGTCGTCTCCGGCGTCCTCGAAGCGGTCTGGGCGACAGCGCTCGGTAAGTCCGAGGGCTTCACCAAACTCGGACCGTCCGTCGTCTTCGGAGTCACGGTGGTGCTCAGCATGATCGGACTCGCGATCGCGATGCGATCGCTGCCCACCGGCACCGCCTACGCCGTCTGGGTGGGAATCGGCGCCACCCTCACCGTCACGTACGCCATGATCACCGGGGCCGAATCCGCCTCGCTGCTCAAGGTTGCGCTTCTGGTCGGCATCGTCGGATGCGTCGTCGGACTGAAGGTTCTTCACTGATTTTCCGAGCTACGAGCAGTTACAGTAAAACGATGAACTGGGTGTCAGCGATCACACTGCCTGCGCGCGCCGGAATTGCCATCGCCGAGCAGGCGATCGGCGTGGCGGAGGTCGCGTTGGCGACCACCAGGATGGCGTTGGCCACCGGCGCGTCCGGCACCGCAGGTGTCGCCTCGCTCGCCAACCCGCGCGGCGGAACGATGCAACTGCTCACCCAGCTCGGCCAGCTCACCTCCGACGACCGCGCCCTGGGCAACGCACTCAAGGAAGGCGGTCCGCTCGATCGCCTGCTCGCCCAGGGAGGCGTCGTCGATCGCCTCACGTCCGAGGACGGCACTCTCGAGCGACTGCTGTCCCCGGGCGGGCCGGTCGAGCGCATCCTGGCTCCCGGCGGGCCGTTGGACCGACTACTCGCCGAGGACGGCCCGCTCGAACGACTGCTCGCCGAAGGTGGTCTGCTGGACCGCATCACCGCCACCAACGGACCGCTCGAACGACTGACGGCCAAGGACGGTCCGCTCGAGGTGCTCACGCGTCAGGACGGACTCATCGAGCGGGCCATCGCCGAGGAGGGCATCCTCGAAACACTTCTCGCCGAGGACGGTGCCATCGAGCGACTGACGGCCAAGGGCGGTCCGCTCGATCAGTTGGTCAAGCTGTCGGAAACGCTGACGTCGGTGGCACCGAACATCGAGCGGATGAGCATCTCGATCGACATTCTGCAGGATTCCGTCGAGATCCTCTCGGCTGCGGTTCACCCGCTGGGAGAGTTGGTCGGACGGCTTCCGAGTCGTTGGCTCAAGAGCGGTAAGCAGTCGGTTCACGAACTGCACTGACGTCCCCGCCGGTCCTCCGAGATCGCGCCCTCTCGGGCTCGTGGAGGCGCCGCATTGTTAGCGCTCACACTGGTGAGCGGGGTTGCGGAAAATAATCTTTGACATTGCCGATGTTATCGCTCACACTTTCGTCTTGATGTGATGTGAGGCACAGACGAGGTCTCTCTCCACCACTTTCGAGATCTGATTTCACCGAGCAGGGAGAAACGATGAAGTTTCGACATCTACCCATGGCCGCGGCCGCGGTGGCACTGGCCATCACGGTCACCGCATGCGGATCGAGCACCAAGACTGCAGACGTCGAGCCGGCAGACGGAGGGAGCACGGCGGGCGCGCTGATCGGCGTGACGATGCCGACGAAGTCCTCGGCTCGATGGATCGCCGACGGCGACAACCTCAAGAGCGCGCTCGAGGGCCAGGGTTACAAGGTCGACCTGCAGTACGCAGAGAACGACATCCCCACTCAGGTCAACCAGATCGAGAACCAGATCACCCAGGGCGCAAAGCTTCTCATCGTGGCCTCGGTGGACGGCACGGCCATCACCACGCAGTTGCAGGAAGCCAAGGACAACGGCATCGGCGTCATCGCGTACGACCGCCTCATCCGTAACTCGCCCAACGTCGACTACTACGCGACGTTCGACAACTACAAGGTCGGCGTCGATCAGGCCACGTCGCTTCTCGTCGGTCTCGGCCTCAAGAACGAGGACGGCACCGACAAGGCCGACGCCCCCGCGGGCCCGCTGAACATCGAGGTCTTCGCCGGTTCGCCGGACGACAACAACGCCACCTTCTTCTTCGACGGTGCCATGGAAACCCTGAAGCCGTACCTGGACAAGGGAACTCTGAAGATCGGCAGTGGCGAGTCCGATTTCGAGACGGCTGCAACACTGCGCTGGGATCCGGCTACCGCCCAGAAGCGCATGGAGGACCTGCTCACCAAGACGTACTCCTCGGGCCAGAAGGTGCAGGGCGTGCTCTCGCCGTACGACGGCCTGTCGATCGGAATCCTCTCCGCGCTCAAGAGCAACGGCTACGGAACGGCCGGTCAGCCCTACCCGATCGTCACCGGCCAGGACGCCGAGGTGCCCTCGGTGAAGTCCATCATCGCCGACGAGCAGTACTCCACGATCTACAAGGACACCCGTGAGCTGGCCGCAGTCACGATCTCGATGGCTCAGTCCATGCTCGACGGTCAGACGCCGGAGACGAACAACACGACGGACTACGACAACGGCGAGAAGGTCGTTCCCGCGTACCTACTGCAGCCGGAGATCGTCAACAAGGGCAACTACGAGCAGCTGCTGGTCGAAGGCGGCTACTACACCGACGATCAATTGAAGTGAGTTCTGCGATGACGAGCCAGATTCTGGAGATGCACGGCATCACCAAGACGTTTCCCGGAGTGAAGGCGCTCCAGGACGTCACGCTCACGGTGGAGCGCGGCGAGATCCATGCGATCTGCGGTGAGAACGGCGCTGGAAAGTCGACTCTCATGAAGGTGCTGTCGGGTGTGTATCCGCACGGAACTTTCGACGGAGAGATCGTGTTCGACGGTCAGCCGTGCGCGTTCTCCGATATCAGGAGCAGCGAATCCAAGGGCATCGTCATCATTCACCAGGAACTCGCGCTGAGTCCGCATCTGTCCATCGCCGAGAACATCTTCCTCGGCAACGAGCGGTCCAGGCGCGGGTTCATCGACTGGAACCGCACCAACTCCGAGGCCGCAGCCCTACTGAACCGGGTAGGGCTGCGGGAGAACCCCGTCTCCGTCGTGGGCGATCTCGGCGTCGGCAAGCAGCAACTCGTCGAGATCGCGAAGGCACTGTCGAAAGACGTGACGCTGCTGATCCTCGACGAACCGACTGCGGCACTGAACGATTCGGACTCGTCTCATCTTCTCGACCTGCTACGCGGTCTTCGAGACGAGGGAATCACGTGCGTGATCATCTCGCACAAGCTCAACGAGATCGCGGCCATCGCAGACCGGACGACGATCATTCGCGACGGCCGAACCATCGAGACGTTGGACATGCGCAACCCGGAGGTCACCGAGGATCGCATCATCTCACTGATGGTCGGCCGCGATCTCGAGCACAGGTTCCCGCCCCACGAATCCACTGTGGGAGAGGAAGTTCTACGCATCGAGGACTGGACCGTACACAGCCCGACCCAGCACGGCCGGACCGTGGTGGACGGGGCGAATCTGACGCTGCGCCGTGGTGAGATCGTCGGGCTGGCGGGCCTGATGGGTGCCGGACGCACCGAGTTGGCCATGAGTGTCTTCGGACGCAGTTACGGCATCGACATCTCGGGGCGTCTGTACAAGTACGGCAAGGAAATTCACGTCAAGTCCGTCAGCGATGCCATCCATCACGGGATCGCGTATGCGACCGAGGACCGAAAGCGGTACGGCCTCAACCTGATCGACGACATCAAGCGCAACATCTCCACTGCGGCCCTCGACAAACTGGTGACCGGCGGTTTCGTCGACGACAACCAGGAATACAAGGTTGCCGAGGGCTTCCGGAAGAGCATGAACATCAAGGCACCGAACGTCTCCGCCGTGGTCGGCAAGCTCTCCGGCGGCAATCAGCAGAAAGTCGTGCTGAGCAAGTGGATCTTCAGTGATCCCGATGTGCTAATTCTCGACGAACCGACGCGCGGTATCGACGTCGGCGCGAAGTTCGAAATCTATTCGATCATCAACGGTCTCGCCGACGCGGGCAAGGCAGTTCTGGTGATCTCCTCCGAGCTACCGGAACTGCTCGGGCTGTGCGACCGGATCTACGCGCTGTCCGCAGGCCGGATCACCGGCGAGGTGACTCGCGAGGACGCGACACAGGAATCCCTCATGCACCTCATGACCCGTGGAACAGGAGTACTTCGATGAATCAGCTGTCGACCGTCCGGGGGCTGCTCACGCGAAACCTCCGCCAGAGCGGGATATTCATCGCGTTCGCGTTGATCATCCTGCTGTTCACCGTTCTGACCGGCGGCCAACTGTTGGTCCCCCAGAACATCAGCAACATGGTGGTCCAGAACTCGTACATCCTCATCCTGGCCATCGGCATGGTCGTGATCATCATCGCGGGCCACATCGACCTGTCCGTCGGATCGGTCGTCGCGGCAACAGGAGCGATCTCCGGTGTGCTGATGGTCCAGCAGAACGTGCCGTGGCCGCTCGCGGTGCTCATCACGCTGATCATCGGCGGTCTGATCGGAGCGTGGCAGGGCTATTGGGTTGCGTACTTCGGCATTCCGGCGTTCATCGTGACCCTGGCAGGCATGCTCATCTTCCGCGCCGTCACCCTCATCGTTCTCGGTAACCAGGGCATCGGACCGTTCCCCGGGCCCGTACGTACTCTCTCCAACGGCTTCCTCCCGGGCTTCATGGGCAACGTGGGCCTCGGGCCGCTCGGCGGCGCGGACATCTTCACCCTGCTCGTCGCGATCCTCGCCGTTGCCGGAATCGTGTTCACTCAGTGGCGTTCTCGGACGGGTCGGCAGAAGTACGGGCAGACCGTCGACGCGATGCCACTGTTTCTGACCAAGATGATTCTGGCCGGCGGCCTGGTTCTCGCCATCGCCGTACAGCTGGCGCGCTTCAAGAACCTGCCGTACGTGCTGATCCTTCTCGCCGTACTGGTGATGGGCTATTCGACGCTGGCAGGCCGGACGGTGTTCGGTCGGCACGTGTACGCCATCGGCGGAAACATCCACGCCGCATCGCTGTCCGGCATCAAGGTCAAGCCGGTCACCTTCTGGATCTTCGTGAACATGGGCGTGCTGTCCGCCCTCGCCGGAATCATCTTCGCCGGCCGCCTCAATCAGGCGGGCCCCACCGCAGGCAACGGCTTCGAGCTCGACGCGATCGCGGCGGCATTCATCGGCGGTGCAGCAGTGCAGGGCGGCGTCGGCCGCATCGTCGGCGCGCTCACCGGTGGACTCATCATCGCCGTGATCAACAGCGGAATGTCCCTCATCGGTTCGCCCAGCGAGCGCGTTCAGCTGGTCAAGGGCCTGGTACTCCTCGCCGCGGTGGCGTTCGACATCTGGACCAAGCGCCGAGCAGCGAGCGGCAAGGGCAACAAGGGTGACAAGGCTGCGCCTCCGAGCAGCTATCTGGGGGTGCCCGTGCCTGCCGAGATGTTCTCCGGTGCCGAGCCCGGTAAGCCTGCGCCCACCACGACCGGTTCTGCGGTGACCACACCCACGTAATCGACACGGTCGCGGGCACCGCAGGACCGGGCATGCTGTGATTGTCTTCGACCAGGAAGGGAGGCTCGGCAAAGATGACACCGACTCGCGGACCCGCCATGACCGACGTCGCCCGGCTCGCAGGCGTGTCTCATCAAACCGTCTCCCGCGTCATCAACGGTCATCCCAACGTGACCGAAGCGACGAGAAACAAGGTGGCTCAGGCGATCTCGGAGCTCGGGTACCGACCGAACACTGCTGCACGCGCTCTGGTCACCGGCCGCAGCAAGACCATCGGAATCGTGGGGACCGGAAACGCTCTCTACGGTCCGGTGTCGACGCTCTACAGCGTCGAGTACGCAGCCCGTCACGCCGGCTACTCCGTGGTGGTCGGCGTGCCCACCTCGTTCGACGAGTCGGCGATCATCACCTGTGTGCGCCGGTTGCAGAAGCAGGGTGTCGACGGCGTCGTCGTCATCGCGCCTCTGCGAACCGACGGCGGTGACATAGCCGATCTGGCCGGAGAGCTCCCGCTGGTCGCCGTCGAGGGCTCGCCTGCCGGTGATCTGGCCGTCGTCTCGGTGGACCAGATCGCCGGAGCCAGAGCCGCAACCGAACATCTGCTCTCGCTCGGACACAGCGCCGTGTGGCACGTTGCCGGCCCACTGGGGTGGTACGAGGCAGCCGACCGCGTCACCGGATGGCGGATGGCCCACGAGGATGCCGGCGTGGAACCACCGGCCACCCTCAGCGGCGACTGGACCGCAAAATCGGGCTTTCTGGCCGGCAGCGAACTGGCCCGGAACGCCGACGTCACCGCAGTGTTCGCAGGCAACGACTCCATGGCGCTCGGGGTGCTACGCGCACTGAACGTCCACGGAAAGCGAGTGCCGCAGGACGTCAGCGTGGTCGGCTTCGACGATGTTCCCGACGCGGAATTCTTCTCGCCGCCCCTGACCACCATCCGCCAGGAGTTCACCGACGTCGGCGTGCGAAGCGTCGAAATTCTGCTCGACCAGATCGACACCGGAAACCGAAGCACGAGGCGTTCGAGCATCGAACCGACCCTGGTGATCCGAGCGAGCACCGGCGGCGCTCACATACGCAGCTGAATCTCGACGAGGAGACGTGCGTCGGAATCGGTGAGATCGAGATCGAGAATCTGCTCGACGCGTCGAATGCGGTAGCGCAGGGTGTTCGGGTGAATGTGCAGTCGCTCGGCGGCAGCCCGAACGTCGCCGAAGCACGCCAGATACGACTCGAGACTCTCGCGCATTCTGGAGTCGTTGGTGGCGTCGTAGCGGTCGAGGGCGGTGATGCGTGGGTCTCGCAGCTGGTCGTGATTGGTGATCAGTTCCAGGATTTCTCCCAGCAACACCGAGGTTCTCGACTCTTCCAGCGTCGTGACGCGCACCTCGCCGGTGGTGCCGTCGAGCACTCGGTCCACCTCGAATCTGGCCACGGCCACCCCGTCGAGATCGGCGATCGGCGCAGCGACCGCGGCGCGCAGCGCCAGCGAGGTACGCGCCTCGATCCGCCCGACGGCATCGGCGGTCCACGCCGCGATCCCCGTGCCCGACGCCACCCCGGGAAACAGTGCGTAGATTCTCTCACCGATGATGGTGACCAACGAGTCTCGTCGAAAAGCGCTGGCATGCAATCGAATGGACGGTGCCAGGGCGCTGATCTCGAATTCTCCGCAGGCAGCGAATCCGACGACCGCCGCGGATCCCGAGGTGGGTATCGACAGCGCCGACGCCAGCGACGGGACGTCGACACCGCCGCCCCTGGCCCCGAGCAGGCGCTGAATCTGCAGGGCCTCGTTGGTCGGGGCGTTCGCGATGCGGGTGATCAGTCGGGCAGCGACGGCCGAGGCACCGCGAAGTACCGCGTCGGCGTCGGCGGCGAGTGGGGCGGAGCCCTCCTGTATCCAGATCGTCCCGAGAGTCGTTGCGCTGCCTGAGCTTCGGCGTATACCGACGGCGAGCCGTCTACGAATGCCCAGTTCGGCATCGGCCGGTACGTCGATCACGTCGTCGGTGCGGCGGAGTCGATCGAACACCCCTCGCTCGTGCAGTCTGCGCAGGTAGTCGGCCGGACCTTCACGTCCGAGGATAGACAGGGTCCGCAGTTCGTCGGCCGCGTCGTCGGATGCCGAGTAGGCCAACACATGTGAGCGCTCGTCCTCGATGCTCACCATGCCCTTCGTCAGTGACGCCACCGTCTGCGCGAGTTCGTAGAGGTCGGTGTCGGCTCCGAACAATCCGTCGTTGGGGCTCTGGGCGCGCACCTGGTCCAGGACTCCGCGCATCATCGACAGCAGGAGCTCCCACCGTGTCTGCTGGTGCACCGCGACCAATGCGATACCCGTCTCCCGCGCACCGTGGGACAGCGCAGTCGAGGTGGCGACTTTGGTCAGCACCGCGAGCGGTCGGTCTGCGACGGGGCGCAACGCGAGATCGTCGAACCACCGCACCACATCGGCCTCGGTCACGCCGACCAGCAGCGTCAGGTCGGACGCAGTTCCCGGAGGCAGCCGCAGGTCGTCGCCATCGAGCAGCGCGACGGACTCGACCGCCATGTCCGTTCCCGCGGGCGCGAGGACGAGTTCGACGACGGCGCTGTGCAGAGAGGTCAGCATCGAACGCAGCGACACCGTATTGGCCATACGGACAAGTAGATCACGAATTCTTTGGCCGACGGGCTGATTGAACGGCGAGCCGATCGGACTTCAATGAGCAGCACACGCCGAAGACGAGGAGCAGCCATGGACGCCGTCACATCCGTACCGACCCCCACCAACGAACCGGTCAACACCTACGCCCCGGGTAGCCCGGAACGGGCCCGCTTGCACAGCCGCCTGAGCGAACTCCGTTCCTCCCCCGTGGAGATCCGTCAGGTCATCGGCGGGGTTCACCGCCGGGCCGACGGCCCGGTCGAGAACGTCGTCGAACCGCACAAGCACTCGTCGATCATCGGCAGCTTCACCGGGGCCACCCCCCAGGATGTGCGCGACGCCATCGACGCCGCGACGACGGCAGCCCCCGCATGGCGCGATCTCCCCTTCGACGAGCGCGCCGCGGTGTTCCTGCGGGCCGCGGATCTGCTGTCCGGTCCGTGGCGCGAAAGAATCGCTGCTGCAACGATGCTCGGTCAGTCCAAGTCGGCCTACCAGGCTGAGATCGACGCACCCTGCGAGCTGATCGACTTCTGGCGGTTCAACGTCACGTTCGCCCGGCAGATTCTCGCCGAGCAGCCCGTATCGGCACCGGGAGTGTGGAATCGCGTCGAATACCGTCCACTCGAGGGCTTCGTCTACGCCATCACCCCGTTCAACTTCACCGCCATCGCAGGCAACCTACCCACCGCGCCCGCGCTGATGGGCAACACCGTGCTGTGGAAGCCCTCGCCCACCCAGGCAGTGGCCGCGTATCTGACGCTCCAGTTGCTCGAAGCCGCAGGTCTGCCACCGGGGGTCATCAACCTCGTCCTCGGCGACGGGCCGATGGTGTCCGACGTGGCCCTCGCCGATCCGCGTCTGGCCGGAATCCATTTCACCGGGTCCACCGCGACGTTCCAGACGCTCTGGCGCGAGGTGGGCAACAACATCTCGAACTACCACTCGTATCCACGGCTCGTCGGCGAGACCGGCGGCAAGGACTTCATCGTCGCGCACAGCTCTGCCGATCCGGATGTGCTGACCACCGCCATGATTCGCGGTGCGTTCGACTTCCAGGGACAGAAGTGCTCGGCAGCGTCCCGGGCGTTCGTACCGAAATCTCTGTGGGCCTCGATGGGCGATACGTTCATCGAGCAGGTCTCGGCGTTGAAGTACGGTGACGTGACCGACCTGTCCAACTACGGCGGAGCCGTCATCGACCGAAAGGCGTTCGACCGCAACGCAGCTGCTCTCGACCGAGCCAAGTCCGTCTCGAGCCTGACCATCGCCGCCGGCGGTAGCTGCGACGACACGGAGGGGTACTTCGTCTCCCCCACGGTGCTTCTCGGCGACGACCCCACCGACGAGGCCTTCACCACCGAGTACTTCGGCCCGATCCTCGCCGTGCACGTCTACGACGACGCCAGGCCCGACGCCTATGCCGAGACACTGCGCGCCGTCGACTCCGGATCGAAGTACGCGCTGACCGGAGCCGTCATCGCCACCGACCGCACCGCCGTCGAACAGGCCCATGCGGCACTGCGATTCGCCGCAGGCAACTTCTACGTCAACGACAAACCCACCGGCGCAGTGGTGGGACAGCAGCCGTTCGGCGGAGCCCGCGCGTCGGGAACCAACGACAAGGCCGGCTCGCCGCAGAACCTGCTGCGGTGGACCTCGGCCCGCACCGTGAAGGAAACGTTCGTTCCGCCGACCACCCACGGCTACCCACACCAGGAAGGCGAGGGCACGCGATGACCACGCTACTGAGCAATCCGCTGCGGCCTGCCCTGCTGGCGGCGGCACGTTCACCGAAACTGCAGGCGACGGTGACGCGGCTACGCGCCACCCGATCCCTCGTCGACCGTTTCGTGGCAGGCGAATCCGAGCCTGCGGCCGTCACTGCAGTGGACGCCCTGCTGGCGTCGGGCCGGTTCGTCTCGGTGGACTACCTCGGTGAGGACACCACCGACCGAGGCCAGGCGAGGGCAACCGTGGACGCGTACCTCTCCCTGATACAACGCTTTTCGACTCGCCGGGCCGATGCGACAGCACTGGAGATCTCGCTCAAGCTGTCCGCGCTCGGCCAAGGAATCGACCGAACCCTGGCGCTGGAGAACGCACGAACGATCTGCACCGCTGCCACTGCGGCCGGGGTGTGGGTGACGGTGGATGCCGAGGACCACACCACCACCGATTCGACCCTGTCGATCGTCCGCGAACTGCGCGTGGACTTTCCGGATCTGGGCACGGTGCTGCAGGCATACCTGCGGCGCACCGAAGCGGACTGCCAGGACCTGTCCGGGCCGCGATCTCGAATCCGACTGTGCAAAGGTGCGTACAACGAACCGTCGTCGGTGGCGTTTCAGGGTGCACGGGAGGTCTCCGACTCCTACCTCCGGTGCCTGACGATCCTGATGAACGGCCGCGGTTACCCCATGGTGGCCTCGCACGACCCGGAGATGATCGAGGCGGCAGACAGGTTGGCGGCGGCCGCAGGACGGTCGTCCGAGGAGTTCGAGTTCCAGATGCTCTACGGAATCCGTGATCCCGAGCAGCGTCGACTCGTGGACGCCGGGCGCAACGTACGCGTGTACGTCCCGTACGGATCGCAGTGGTACGGCTACTTCATGCGCAGACTGGCCGAGCGTCCGGCGAATCTGATGTTCTTCGCGCGATCGGTGCTCTCGCGTACGTAGCGGGTTCACCGAAGTACTCGATTCCCGCACCCAGGAGTCGGCCGCCGCTTCCTCTCGGCGTTCTGGCGTGGATTAGGTTCTGCGACATCGGGGCACCCTGGCTGCATGGCAAATTACAGAGTTATCGATCCGCACGGAACCGTTGTCGAGACCAAGGACATCTCCAGTTCCGAGGACGCGCACGCCTGGTTCAAGGACAGCCGCGCCGACAACGAGGAGTTGGGGTGGCGACTCGAGGTCGAGCACGACGGCGAGTGGGCGTTCTTCAGCGACTCCGAAGGAACCAAGGACTAGTTCGCCTGAGCCGAAACACTTTCGGACGATCCTGAGCCACGGCCATACCGTCGAGCAGGGTCGTCCGTTGTGGAATCGGGGTTCGAACGAACAGTGGGCAGCCCCGGTACCGGAGCTGCCCACCTCTTGTCGCGGCGATGAACGCCGGGGTACTACTGGTCGTTCGTAGGACGAGCCGTCGGAATCGTGGACTCGAGATCGGCGACCTGGAGCAGACGCGAAACAGAGCGTCCGGCGACGATCGACCATGATGCGCCGATGCCGGCCGTGTAGTCACGGACTGCATCGAAGACTGTGAGACCTGCGATGCCGAAGAATTCGACATTGTGCAGATCGAGGGTGACATGCCGTTTGCTGGACACGCGGCTGCAGACGAAATCGGAGAACATCGGCGCGCTGCGCATGTCGATGTCGCCGTGGACGGCGACGACGAGTGAGCCGTCGGGGCCGTCGTGCGCAGTGAAGATTGCTCCGGTTGCTGCGACGGACACGGACTTCTCCGCGACTGTCACCGGGGTGGTTCGAACTTTGTTGCCTGAAGATTCAACACTCATGGCAGATCCCATCGATCGGTCGAACTGAGGGGGAAACCGATTGACGCAGCGGGAGCAGAATGTTGCCTGACCCGGACGCCGACTTCGCTGCGTTTCCCCGTGACCGGCTGTTAGCTCAACCAGGGCCAACCCTACGTCACAGGCAGCCTCAGCGTCCAGCATCGGTTCTGCACAGGCCGCCCACCAGCAGTTCGAACACCGCGCCGCGCAGGCACCTTACGCGCGACCGCTGTTTCCCAGGTCGGCATGGTGTTCTCGCATGGCTCCGATGAGCGCTTCGAACACCCGATGCGCGGCGGCGAGATCATCATCGGGCAGGTCTGCCAACGCGGTGCTCGTGCGCTTGCCGAGGGGGCCGAAGAACCCGCGAGCGACCTCCATCCCGTGCTCGTCGTATCGCAGAATGACTTTGCGTCGATCGGATGCGTCGGATTCGCGGCGGATGTGACCGGAGGTGATCATCCGCTCGACGAGGTAGGTCATCGCCGCCGACGACAGCCCCAACATCGTGCCCAGTTCCCCCGCCGTCAGCGGCGCACCCTCGACGTCGGCGACCATGACGTGAAGAAGCGCACGAAAGTCGTTGGGCCGCAGGCTGTGTAGAGCACCGAACACTTGGCCGATCTGTTCGGAGACCGACGACAGCGCTCGTAGATCCGCGGAAATCGCGGATTCGAGGTGGTTTCGGTCGGCCATGTCGGTGGTAACTCCTTCGCTGCGGTCATCGTCAGACTACTGCCCGCAAGAGATTCAGTTGCTTAATATCTAAGTAAATGAGATTGTTTGACCGTGGACAGCACTCGAACCGAGAACAAGACCGTCTGGGACCGTGTCGCGGACGCAGCCACCGGGCGTAGATCCGGTGCCTTGGCGGCAGCGATCGTCATCCTCGCGGTCGCCGTGATGGGATTGGTCGGCAGCAACGATTCCGCCGACCAATCGCCGAACTCGTTGCCGACGTCGGCCGAGTCCTTCCAGGTGGACGAGCTGCTCTCCCAGTTCTCGGACTCCGACACCGCACCCGTGATCCTGGTTCTGAGCCGCGCCGATGGCGGCGACCTGACACCAACCGACATCGAGAGCGCAGCTGCCGCGCAGAGCAGGCTCCTCGCCGTCGATCGCTCGGTGCCGGACGAGCCCGGCCCGCCCCCGATCGTCGCACCCGACGGCAAAGCTGCGATTGCGCTGGTCCAGGTCGATTCCGAGTTGTCGGGCTTCACGCTCAACGAACTGATCACCGAACTGCGGTCCGCTGCGAGCGACGGCCTGTCACCCGATCTCGATGCTCAGGTCACCGGCGGACCCGCCTTCGGTGCCGACATCGCGAACTCGTTCTCCGGTGCCAACTTCACACTTCTCGCCGTCACCGCACTCGTGGTGGCCGTCCTCCTCATCGTCACCTATAGATCGCCCATCCTCTGGCTGGTGCCGTTGGCCGTCATCGGTTTCGCCGACCGATTCGCCACCACCGTCGGCACCGTGCTCGCCCAGGCCACCGGCCTCTCCTTCGACGGTTCGACCTCCGGAATCACCAGTGTGCTGGTGTTCGGCGCAGGCACGAACTACGCACTGCTGCTCATCTCTCGATACCGCGAGGAGCTGCGTCGCGAGCCCGATCATCGCCTCGCCCTGCACCGCGCTGTTCGCCAGGCCGGGCCCGCCATCCTCGCCAGCAACGCAACCGTCGTGCTGGCACTGCTGACCTTGCTCCTCGCGATGCTGCCGAGCACCCGCAGCCTGGGGGCGCTGGCCGCGGCCGGCCTCGTCGTCGCAGCAGTGTTCGTGCTGTTCGTACTGCCGCCCCTGCTGAAACTGTGCGGTCCGAAGCTGTTCTGGCCCTTCGTTCCCAAGGAATCGGACCGGGACACCACCACGGAAGGCGTCTGGCACTCGATCGCCGCAGGCGTTGCCCGACGCCCCGTCGCCACCGCCTCGGTCACGATCGTTGCGCTGCTGGCCTGCTGCGGCGCATTGTTCGGGACTCAGATCGGACTCTCACAAACCGAGCAGTTCCGCGTCACCGCCGAATCCGTCGAAGGCTTCGACACTCTCTCCCAGCACTTCCCGGCCGGATCAGCCGATCCGATGACGGTCCTCGCTCCCACCGCAGACATCGACGGAGTCATCAGCACCGCCGAGGGCATCGACGGCGTCGTCTCGGTCGATCGCGTCGCGGATTCCGACACCGGACTCACCCGGCTCTCGGTCGTCACCGATGCGGCCCCCGCATCCGACGAGTCGTTCGCCGTCGTCGGCGATCTCCGCGCCGCACTCACCGGTGTGGACCGTGCATTGGTGGGCGGCAGCGACGCCAAAGCACTCGACACCAGCGACGCAGCGGCCCGCGATCGCCTCGTGGTCATTCCCGCGATCCTTGCGGTCGTGCTCGCCGTGCTCCTGGTACTGCTGCGCGCCCTCGTTGCACCCGTGATCCTGGTTGCCACAACGGTATTGAGCGCCGTGGCCGCCATCGGAGTCGGCAGCTGGGTGAGCCTGCACGTCTTCGGATTCCCCGCCCTCGACGACAACACTCCGCTGTTCGCGTTCCTGTTCCTGGTCGCGCTCGGAGTGGACTACACCATCTTCCTGGTCACTCGCACCCGCGAGGAGACGCCTCGGCACGGCACCAGGTCTGCCATCGTGCGGGCGGTCTCGGCTACCGGAGGTGTCATCACGAGCGCCGGAATCGTTCTGGCAGCAGTCTTCTGCGTGCTCGGCGTCCTACCGCTGATCACCCTGACCCAACTCGGCATCATCGTCGGACTCGGCATTCTGCTCGATACCTTCGTGGTACGCACCGTGGTGATTCCCGCCCTGTTCACCCTCATCGGCCCGGGGATCTGGTGGCCGAACAGGATCGACTCGAGCACGACCACAACCGCAACTCAAGGAGCGAACACATGAAGATCCGCAACGCATTCGGCCGCACCGCACTCGTCGGTGCCCTCGCCGCGGGTGCACTGCTGACCGCGGCCCCGGCTCAGGCACAGCCGGTCGGACCGCTGGGATCGGTCGGCCTCGAGCCACTGGCTCCGATCCCGTCGCTCGATGTCGAGCGTTACCTGGGCACCTGGAACCAGGTTGCCGCGGTACCGCAGCCGTTCAACCTGATCTGCGCCCGAGACACCCAGGCGAACTACCAGATGATCGACGCGTCCAACATTCGCGTCGAGAACACCTGCACCACCTGGACGGGCCAGGAGAACCGCATCGTCGGCAACGCACGAGTCAACGACACCGTCACCAATGCCCAACTGCACGTGAGCTTCCCGGGCGTCCCCACACAGGAGAGCCAGGAGGGGCCGACCAACTACATCGTGGCCTACATCGCCGACGACTACTCGTGGGCGTTCGTCGGAAGCCCCACCCGCACGTCCGGATTTGTGCTCAAGCGCACGCCCGACGTCAGCGTCGAGCAGTTCCGTGAGATCCGCAGCGTCGTCGAAACGCTGGGTTACGACTCGAACTTCATCACCACGACGCCCACCCCGGGCGGCGCGACGACGATTCAGCAGCTCTCGACGGTGTAACTGCGGCGGAGCCGCAGTGGCGCGGTTGAGTGCCCCAGGGGGGACTCAACCGCGCCACTGTGCGGACCGCACTCAGCTCGCGGACAGGATCGAGATCGCAAAGATCAAGCTGTCGCCCGGCTCGATTCCAGCTGCCGGATTGCCGCTCGCATAGCCGTCGGCCGAGGTGACCGCCACGGCGACGGTCGAGCCGACGGTCTGTCCGGCGATGGCCTTCTGGAAGCCGGCGACGACTCCGTCGAGTGGGAATTCGACCGGCGCGCCCCGCTCGAAGCTGCTGTCGAACGTTTCGCCGGTGCGTCCGTTGACGCCCATGTAGCAGACGGACACCTCGGCGTCGGCTGCGATGACCGGCCCGTCCCCCGCCGTCAGAGTTTCGACCTGCGTCTCGGCGACGGTGAACGGCGTCTCGACGGTGACCGCGGGCGCGGCCGTGTCGGTTGATCCGACGACGGCGATGCTGCCGGAGTCCCCGGCCAGCGTCCATCCGGGGGTGGCTGCGGCGTCGGGTGTCGCCGTGGGGCAGGTGCTCGAGGCGGCCGCGGCACCGGCGTCGGACGACGCCGAGGAGGTGGAGGTCGCCGCGGACGAGGTGTCGGAGTCCGAGCTGCACGCACCCGTCAGCAGGGCGAGCGAGACGGAGGCGGCCAGGAACACGGTGCGGGTGTAGGAGTGATTCACCGCGCCCACGCTACAAGTACCGCCCCCGGTGCCCGTCACACAGCGGCGCGGAGTACGTCTGCGACCGGGGTGGATGCACGACCGATCAGGGTTTGCAGGTCTCCGGAATCGGTATCCAGCTCGCCACGAGCGATTCCTGCGTCCGCGCTGGCCAACATGGTTGCCACGAAGTCGGGCAGTCCCGCGCCCTGAAGAATTGCGGCGTACTCGGACTCGGTGACGTCCTTGTAGACGATCGACTTGCCGGAGAGCTCGCCGATGACGGCCGCAAGCTCGGCGTAGGTGAGGCGTTCGTCGCCGCCGAGCTCGTAGATCTTTCCACCTTGATCGTCGAGTGTCAGTACGGCTGCGGCCGCGGCGGCGAAGTCGACGCGAGACGCGGCGGCGAGCTTGCCGTTGCCTGCCGCGCCGAGGAGCACCCCGCCCTCGATGGTCTGTGCGAGCGAACCGAGGTAGTTCTCCCAGTACCAGCCGTTGCGGAGAAATACCGCCGGAATGTCGGACGCGGCGAGGCGTTCCTCGGTGGCCTTGTGCTCGGGCGCGAGGCTCACTCCCGACGTGTCGGCGGCGAGCAGGCTGGTGTAGGCGATGAGGCCCACTCCGGCGGCCTCCGCTGCCTCGATCACGTTGATGTGCTGCGCAATTCGCTGGCCTACCTCCGAGCCCGAGACGAGCAGCAGCTTGTCGACGCCCGCGAGAGCCGCCGTCATCGCGGCGGAATCGGAGTAGTCGGCGACCCGAACCACGACGCCGCGCTCGGCCAGCGACGAGGCCTTGTCTGCGTTTCGGACGACCGCCACGATGTCGGCGGGTGCGACGCCACGCTCGATGAGTGCGTCGACGACGAGTCCGCCGAGGTTGCCCGTTGCTCCGGTTACCGCTGTGGTCATGATCGAACTCCTGAGGTTGAGGTTTCAAGTACTCACTCACTATGCACTTACCTTTCGTGCAGTGCAACCCTTCACATCATCACTCACTCTTTTGCATGCGCTAGCATGGCGATATGCCAGAGCCCACGGAATCACTCGAAGCATCCGTCTTCGCGCGTGACTGTGCGTCGAGGCAGACATTGCAGAACGCCACCAGCAGGTGGGGTGTGCTCGCGCTCGCCGCCCTCACCGAGGGCGACTACCGATTCAATGCGTTACGCCGACGGGTCGACGGCGTCAGCGAGCGCATGCTCTCGCAGACCCTGCAGACCCTCGAGCGGGACGGCCTCGTGGTGCGCACCGTGCAGGGAACCATCCCACCGAAGGTGGAGTACAGCCTCACTCCGCTGGGCCGCGACGTCGGCACCCGATTGACCGGTCTCATCGAACTCATCGAGGGCAACATGCCTGCCGTTCTCGAATCACGCGCCGAACACGACGCCCGCTGATCGGCCGGGCTCACGCGGGAGGCGTCACCAGGCACCACTCGTTGCCTTCGGGGTCGTGGAGCACCTGAAAGGTTCCCGCCGCGTCGGAGTGTCGGTCGCCGAGCACCCTCGCGCCCAGTGCCACAGCCTGCCCGACGGCACGGTCGATATCCGATACATCGACGTCGAGATGGAGCCGGTTCTTGCCGGCCTTGCCCTCCGGGACTCGCTGAAATGCCAACCGAGTGAACCCTGGGACGTCGACGAAATGCCACGACTCGTCGCGCACCCTCGGCTCTCGGCAGTCGAAAACGACCTCGTCGATGCGTCCGATCATGGCCTCATCGTAGGGACCGAGAACATCACCCGGTTGCGTTATCTCAGCGTTACTTTACCGAGACGCTTTCGAGATCCTGATGAACCCGCGCCGCGCCCGGGCAGGTCGAGACTCGAAGCCAGGACGTGCGGGCCGTCCGCAACCTCGGCCCGGCGACCGACACGCTCGGCACACCGGTGCCGACGCACTGATCTGGGGAGGCATTCACCATGTTCCACACCAAGAGGATTGTCGGCGGAGCGGCAGCATTCGGATTCGCCTGCGCGTTCGCAGCACTGGTACCCGGCACCGCATCCGCAGCACCGGTCGCCTGCACCACCGCACCCGGAGGGGCCGACGTCGCTGCGCTCGTCGGAGGATCGCAGTGCGACAGCTCCGCGGACGTCGCAAGTGCTGCGGCCGGCCTCGGCCTCGAGGGGTGGGGTTCGGCCGAGGCGATGAACAACGCAGCCGCCCTGGCACTCGGACTGAACGGTGGAACCGCAGTCAGCAACGGCAGTTTCGGTGGTGCGCCTGCAGCGATCGCCTTCGGCCCCGGTGCCGTCGCGCAGAACACCGCAGCCGGCCTCGGGCTCTCCATCGCGGTGGCAGCACCGGGCTCCACCATCACCCTCACCCCGACCGGCGCGGTGTGCGACGGTGCCGGAATTGCCGGCAGCTTCACCACTCTGCAGGGCTGCATCGGCTGACGCGCGCTACGGGGGGGCTCCGCGCAACGGAGTGCGCCGAGTGGGCGATATGGGTGTCACCGAAGGCCGCGTGATCTACAGTCTCAATGACCTACAGTCTCGGTCACCCACAGTCTCGGAACGCGGGCCGGCAACGACCCGCTGAACAAGGAGTTCGACGGCAATGATGTCCTACCTGCTCTACGACGTTCTGCTCCCCCAACTCGGCCACGACGTCGCGTCGTACTGGGCGCACCTGCTCGTTGTCGCCCCGGTCTGAGTTCTGAGGCCGGACACGACAAAGGCATCCCCGCTCGGCCACGCAGGCCGGGCGGGGATGCCTCGTTCGAAACCGGAATCGAATCAGACCGGTTGGGGCAACAGTCGGGTCAGCACATCGGAGAGAGTCACGACGCCGACGCTGCGCGCCGGATCGTCCGCCGCCGCCGAACCGTCGACCACCAGGGCCAGATGATGCCGGGTCTCGCGCATCGACTGCAGGGCAACGTATACCGGCGTCGTCGCCTCGAGCGTGTATGCCGGACGCGTGATCTCGGCGAGAGTCTGCGGAGCGGTCAACGTATCGCGCACGTGCACCACTCCCTTGACCACGTCGGCGTCGCTGACCAGGATCCGCAGATGCCCCGAGCGACGCGAGGCTTCGCGCACGTCGTCGATGGTGGCCGTCGACGGTACCGACGTGGGCTTGCCGAACTGGCGCACCAGGTCGCCGACGGTCAGTTCCTGCAGTTCGAGCGCACTCGAGATCTGCGCCTGGTAGCTGGCGTCGAGAGCACCGACGTTCACCGAATGCTCCACCAGCTGACGTAGATCGTCGGCGTTCTGGCCGGTACCCACGGTGTCGGCCGGCTCGACGCCGACCCGCCGCAGGCACCAGTTCGCCATGTTGTTCAGTGCCGTCAGAACCGGACGGGTGAGAAACATGAACCCGCGCATCGGGATTGCGAGCATCGTCGCCGACTTCTCCGGATGGGCGATGGCCCAGGACTTCGGAGCCATCTCACCGACCACCAGGTGCAGGAAGGTGACGACGATCAGCGCGAGCACGAAGCCGAGAACGTCGGCGAACCAGTACGGCAGGCCGCCGCTCTCGAACAGCGGAGTGAGCCAGTAGTGCACGGCCGGCTTCGTCGTTGCGCCGAGGCCGAGGGTGCAGACCGTGATGCCGAGTTGTGAGCCGGCGAGCAGGACGGTCAGCTCGGACGAGCTGCGCAGCGCGGCACGCGCAGAGCGCGAATTGGGAGCCGCGTCTTCGAGCCGATGCCGCTTGGCGGCCAACAGCGCGAACTCGACGGCCACGAAGAACGCACTGGCAGCGATGAGGCCGATCGTGACGGCCAGGAAGACCCAGATGTTGCTCATCGGTGCACACTTTCCTTCGTCTCGGCCGACTCGTCGTCGTGCTCGGGGTCACGCTCGCCGAGCGTCAGAGTCAGCAGGGACGGGACGTGGCTGTCGATCTCCTCGATCTCGAGGATCACGAAGCGAACGGGACTCTCCTCGTCGTTCGCCAGATCGGCGTTGTCCGGTGGTAGGTCCACTTCGATCCGTTCCCCGACGTCGGGGAGAGATCCGTTGTGCGCGATGGCAAAACCGGCGATGGTCTCGTAATCGCCCTCGGGCAGATCGATACCGATGGCGCGTTCGACCTCGTCGACGTGCACCTCACCGGCCATGGTCCAGCTGCCGTCGTCGGCACTGACCGGGCTCGGGTCGGACAGGTCGTCGTCGTGCTCGTCGGTGATCTCGCCGACCAGTTCCTCGGCCAGGTCCTCGATCGTGATGACGCCGGTCAGACCGCCGTATTCGTCGATCACACAAGCCAATTGGTTCCTCGTCGAGCGCAACTCGCGCATCGCGTCGGGCAGGCTCTGGATCTCCGGGAGGATCAGCGCGTCACGCGTGAGCTCGGAGATCGGCGTGGAACCCGGCACCGTCGCGGACAGGACGTCCGCGAGATGCACGACGCCGACGATGCCGTCGTCCTCGTCGAGCACCGGGTACCGGGAATGCTCCTGACCCATCAGTGCCGCGACCTCGGCGAGAGTGTCGGTGTCTCGGACCGTGGCCGAACGCGAGCGCGGGATCATCGCGTGTTCGACTGTGCGCGTGGGGAAGTCGAGGATGCGGTCGAGCAGTGTCGACAGCTCGTCGGGCAGATCACCGGTCTCGCGCGAGTCCGAGACGATGTGCTCGAGGTCGCGCAGGCTGGCCGAATGCTCCACATCGTGCACCGGTTCGATCTTGAGCGCCTTGAGCAACAGGTTCGACGACTGGTCGAAAATGGTGATCAACCAGCCGAAGAGCTTGAGATAGATGGTCGTCGACAGCGACAACCATCGAGCCACCGGCTCGGGCCGGGCGATGGCGAAGTTCTTCGGGAACAGTTCACCGAAGAGCATCTGCACGAACGTCGCGAACGTGATCGCCAGAACGGCACCCAGGCCGACACCGACGGCCGTCGGCACTCCGACGCCGCCCAGTATCGCGCCGAACGACTGACCGATCAGCGGTTCGGCGACGTAGCCGACCAGCAGGCCGGTGACCGTGATGCCCAGCTGAGCACCGGACAGCATGAACGACGTGCGTTTGGTGACGGTCAACGTACGAGCTGCGACGGCGTCACCGGCCTCGGCGCGAGCCTTGAGCCGGGACCGGTCGACGGTCATGTACGCGAATTCCTGGGCTACGAAGTAGCCGGTCGCGACGGTGATGAGGAAAACGACGAGCAGGCCGAGCAGAAGAGTGAGCAGAACGCTCATTCGCCGGACACCGCCTCGCACGTAGTAGCTGTGGTGCGGGGGGCCGTGTCCGGCCCGGGTTTATCGCTGTCCATGATTCCTCGGGGTCGTATGGAGTGAAGTTTGTCCGATACTACCGGGTCACGGCGCCTTCACGACGAGTACGGGAACCGGGCAGTCCAGGAGCACCCGCTGCACGGTGCTGCCCATCAGAAACTTGCCCACCGCGGAACGACGCTTGGAGCCGATCACGACCATGCCCGCACCGACGTCTGCGACGAGGTCGACCAGAGCGCCGGCCGGGTCGCCGCCGTCGGGTTCGACGCGCACGGTGGTCGCGATCCCCGGCAGTGTTCGCTCGACCTCCGCCTGCGCCGAATTGCGATCGTCCGCGGACACCGAATCTCGGTCCACCACGGACAACACGATCAACGGGGCCTGACGCAGCTCGGCCTCGGCGGCACCGCGGCGCAACGCTTCCTGACCCTCCGGTGTGTTGCTCATCGCTACTGCCACTGCGCTCGCTACCGACACGTTCTCTCCCGTTGCTCGTTGCTCGTATCCACCGAGGATCACCCTCGGAGAGTTGTGAACTGGACTAATCGGACAAACTGTATCTAACCTGACGCTGTGACACACCACACGAAAGGTCTCTGATGGCGATACCGCCCACGTTGCTTCGAACAGTCGGTGCCCTGGCGGTGGTGGGAGCGGTGACCGTGGCGGGAATCGACGCCGCTCGCAGTGCCAGCGGCTCCGATGCCCGAGCCAAACTGACACTGATCGCTCCGGCTGCCGCGGGCGGCGGCTGGGATCTGGTCGCCCGTGAATCGCAGCAGGCGCTGCGCAGCGACGGCATCGTCAACAACGCCCAGGTCGTCAACGTTCCCGGTGCAGGCGGCACCATCGGCCTGAGCCAACTCGAGAACCTCAGCGGGCAGCCCACCACCGTCATGATCACCGGCACCGTCATGCTCGGCGGTATCGCGATCAACAACTCCGAGACCACCCTTGCCGACACCGTCCCGATCGCCAAACTCGCCGAGGACTTCGAAGTGTTCGTCGTCCCGAAGGACTCGCCGATCCAGAACCTCGAGGACATGATCGAGGCCTGGCGCGCCAACCCCGGAGGCCTCCCGATCGGCGGCGGTTCACTCGGCGGCATCGACCACATCGTGGCCGGCCAGTTGGCACAGGAAGCCGACATCGACCCGGCCGCAATCAATTACATCGCCTACTCCGGCGGCGGCGAGGTACTGACGTCGCTGCTGTCGAACACCGTCGGCGTCGCGGTCAGTGGGTTCAACGACTTCCGCGACCAGATCGAGGCGGGCAACGTGCGTGCACTCGCAGTGGCCGCGCCCGAGCCGCTCGAGGGATTCGACGTGGACACGTTCATCGAACAGGGTTACAACGTCGACCTCGTCAACTGGCGCGGAATCGTTGCGCCCCCGGGGATCTCGGACGAGGACCGACAGACGCTCGTCGACATCGTCACCGAGATGGTCGAGACCGAGCAATGGGCGACGGCCGTCGAGCGCAACCGCTGGAAGGAATCCGTTCTGACCGGAGACGAATTCGGAGAATTCCTCGACGTCGAGCAGACACGCATCACCGGAATTCTCGAGGAGTTGGGGCTGGTATGACAACAACGACCACCGACACGGACACCGGTACGTCCCGATCGTTCTGGACGGGCCGTAGCGGATTGATCGTTCCGGCACTTCTCGTCGCACTCGGAGCCTTCCTGGTATACGGAACCGTCACGATGCAGGTTCCACCCACCGCCACATCACCTGGCCCGCAGGTCTTTCCGGCCATCGTTGCAGGCGGCTGCTTCATCGTCGCCCTACTGGTCACCATTCAACTGTTGATCAAGCCCGACGCCGTCGACCGCGGTGTCGACGCCGACGGCGTGCCGCACACCGGCACCGTCAGCAACTGGCGCACACTGTCGATCACCGTCGGATCGGTGGCCCTGTTCATCGCCCTGCTCGACCCGCTCGGCTGGGTACTTGCCGGAGCGTTGCTGTTCTGGGGCGTCTCGATCGGATTGGGTGGTCGCCGTTACGTGTTCGACGCGGCAGTCGCACTGCTGGTCTCGAGCACCGTCCAGATCGTATTCTCCGCGGGCCTCGGCCTGACCTTGCCCGGCGGCGTTCTCGCCCAGATCTTCTGACGGAGCTGAATTTCCGATGGATTCATTGAGTAATCTTCTCGACGGGTTCGGCACCGCGCTGACTCCGATGAACCTGGTGTGGGTATTCGTCGGCGCGTTGCTCGGCACCGCTGTGGGCGTGCTGCCCGGTCTCGGCTCTGCCATGGCGGTGGCCCTGCTGCTGCCGGTCACCTTCACTCTCGACCCCACCGCTGCCCTGATCATGTTCGCCGGAGTGTATTTCGGCGGCCTGTTCGGCGATTCCATCTCGGGCATCCTGATGAACACCCCCGGCAACAGCACCGCCATCGCCGGTACGTTCGAGGGACATCGAATGGCCAAGAACGGCCGCGCCCCACAGGCTTTGGCGACTTCGGCCATCGCGTCGTTCATCGGTGGCATGATCGCCACGACCCTGGTCGTGTTCTTCGCCCCGACGCTTGCGGCGCTGGCGACCAACTTCGGACCCGCCGAATATCTCGCACTCGCGGTGTTCGCGTTCATCGCCACCTCGGCGGTGGTCTCGGATTCCGCCCTCAAAGGTCTGACCGCCCTGCTCATCGGCCTCACCCTCGCGGTGATCGGTATCGACGGACCCTCGGGCGCTTCACGATTCACCTTCGAGGTGCCGGCCCTGTTCGACGGCATCCACATCGTCGTCATCACCGTGGCGATGCTCGCTCTCGGTGAGGTCATCCACATCGCGTCGAAGATCGGCCGGCCCGAGGATCGTTCGTTGATCAAGTCGCAGGGACGACCGTGGCTGAGCAAGGCGGAGTTCCGCGAAGCACTCCCGGCCTGGCTGCGCGGGACGGCATTCGGCGTGCCGTTCGGCGTCATACCAGCGGGCGGCGCCGAGGTGCCGAGCTTCCTGGCCTACGGCACCGAGCGTCGGCTCGATCGTAAACGCGAGAAGCCGATGTTCGGCAAGGGCGCCATTCGTGGCGTGGCAGGACCCGAGGCGGCCGGAAACTCCACGGCCGGTACGGCCATGGGCGCATTGCTGGCGTTGGGTCTACCGACGTCTGCCACGGCGGCGATCATGCTCGCAGCGTTCCAGCAGTACGGTATGCAACCCGGACCGCTCCTGTTCGAGCGCAGCGGCGACATCGTCTGGGCCCTGCTGGCCAGCCTCTTCCTGGCGATGATCGTGTTGCTGATCCTCAACCTGCCGTTCGCACCGTTGTGGGCCCAGCTGCTGAAGATCCCGAAGAACTACCTCTACGCAGGCATCTCGGTGTTCGCCGCCCTCGGCGTCTACGCGTCGAGTGCGTCGATCGTGGACCTGATGTTCATGCTCGGGCTCGGCATCATCGGATTCATGATGCGGCGCTACGAGATTCCGCTCGCACCGGTGCTGATCGCCGTGATCCTCGGCCCGCTCGCCGAGGAATCGCTTCGACGCGCACTGGCCGTCAGCGAGGGCGACCCGTCGATCCTCGTCAGCAGCGGCATCACCATCGTGCTGTACGCACTGATGATCATCGCCGTGGTGTTCTCGATCGTCAGCAAGGTCCGCGCCCGCAAGACCGCTGACTTCTGAGTGCGCTCCGCGCAGTGGTGTGGCTAAGTGCCCTCCGGGGCACGTGAACCACACCACTGCGAAGCACTCTCAGTGCTGCAGAGCCGGGTAATCCGTGTAGCCCTTGGCACCATCGGTGTAGAAAGTGCTCGGATCCGGCTCGTTCAGGGGCAGATCCTCGCGCCAGCGGTAGGCAAGATCGGGGTTGGCGATCGCCGGACGGCCGACGACGACTGCGTCACCGATGCCGTTGTCGAGCAGCGACAGCGCCTCGTCGCGGTTGGTGATCTCACCGAAGCCACTGTTGACCAGTACGGCACCACCGAAGGCCTGCCGCAGGTCCTGAACCAGCTCGCCGGCCGGATCCTTGTGCAACACGCTCAGATACGCCAGCCCCAACGGTGCGATTCGGTCGACCAACGCACGGTAGGTGGCACGCACGTCGTCGGAATCCGTCTCCAGCGCATCCTGAATGTTGTGCGCCGGTGAGATTCGAATGCCCACCTTGCCTGCGCCCAGGGCTGCGACCACTGCCTCGACGACCTCGGCGACGAAACGCGCCCGGTTCTCGGGCGAGCCGCCGTACTTGTCGTCGCGCTGGTTCGATGCGGGCGAGAGGAACTCGTGCAACAGGTATCCGTTGGCACCGTGAATCTCGACGCCGTCCATGCCGGCCGCGATCGCGTTCTTCGACGCCTGCACGAAGTCCTCGATCACCGACGGCAACTCGTCCTCACGCAACGCGCGCGGGGTGGGGTACGCCTTCTTGCCCTCGTACGTGTGGGTCTCGCCGTCGATGGCAATCGCACTGGGTCCGACGACCTCACGGCCACCCGTCGTCGCCTCGTGCGTGACCCGACCCGCGTGCATGACCTGCGCGACGATCAGTCCGCCGTCGGCATGCACCGCGTCGGCGACGTTGCGCCAACCCTCGATCTGCTCGTCCGTGACCAGACCGGGCTGACCGGGGAAGCCCTGGCCTGCATGGCTCGGGTAGGTGCCCTCGCTGACGATCAGGCCGAGGGACGCGCGCTGCTTGTAGTGCTCGACCACCAGTGGGCCCGGCACGCCGTCCTGACCGGACCGAACCCGCGTGAGCGGGGCCATCACCAAACGGTTGTCGAGCTTCAGGTCACCGAGCTCCAACGGGGAAAACAACTTCATGGATCTCTCTCCTCACGAGTGCGTGCACAGTCTTTGCCACTGTCCACTCCGAACCCGAAAGATCCACCTAGCTATTCCGCCTCGAGATATTGCTCACGCCGAAAACAACAGTGGTGTGGATAAGTGCCGCCTGAGGCACTTATCCACACCACTGCCGAAGGCACTCAGAGGATGTAGAGCATCTCCTGATAAGTAGGCAGCGGCCAGAGATCGTCCGCCACCATTGCTTCCAGGGTGTCCGCTGCGGAACGAACGGCGGCCATCGCAGGCAGCAGCTCGTCCTTGGCGTGGGTGGCCTCCGCGAGGGCCTCGCCGCCGGGGTCGGCTTCGAGAGCGGCTTTCAACGTCGCCAACGCTGCGCGCAGCTCCGACAGTGGAGCCGACACAGCCTGCAGCGCAGTCATGTCCACGTCGTCGACGCCTGCGCCCTTGAGCGCACTGACGTTCTGCGCCAACTCGGTCTGGTAGCGCACCGCAGCGGGCAGGATGGACGTCTGACCCATCTCCAGCGTCAGACGCGCCTCGACGAACACGGTCAGCGCGTACTGCTCGAGCCCGATCTCGTAGCGGGAGTGCATCTCTCGGTGGTTGAAGACCTTGTACTTCTCGAACAGTTCCATAGCCGAATCCGAGATCAGCTCGGGCAATGCGTCGAGCGTCGTACGCAGGTTCGGTAGGCCGCGTGCCTCGGCCTCGATCTGCCAGTTGTCGGAGTAGCCGTCGCCGTTGAACACCACCGCGCCGTGTTCGGTGATGATCTCCGTCAACAGGTTCTGCACGGCCGTGTCGAAATCGGTGCCGTCGGCGACGGCCGCTTCGAGGTTGGTCGCCATGTAGTCGAGAGCCTCGGCCATGATCGTGTTGATCGTGACCATCGGGCCGTTGACCGTCTGCATCGAACCGGGGGCGCGGAACTCGAACCTGTTGCCGGTGAAGGCGAACGGGCTGGTTCGGTTGCGGTCGCCGGGATCGGTCGGCAGCACGGGCAGGGTGTCGGCACCGATCATCATGGTGCCCTTGCCCTTCGACGACGTGGCCGCACCCTTGGCGATCTGGTCGAACACGTCGGCGAGCTGATCGCCGAGGAAGATCGAGATGATCGCGGGCGGAGCCTCGTTGGCACCGAGGCGGTGATCGTTGGTCGCCGACGCCACCGAGGCGCGCAGCAGACCGCCGTACTTGTGCACCGCGCGGATGACGGCGGCACAGAAGACGAGGAACTGCGCGTTGTCGTGTGGGTTGTCGCCGGGAACCAGCAGCGATCCCAGGTCGGAGTTACCGAGGGAGAAGTTGACGTGCTTGCCGGAGCCGTTGACACCCTCGAAGGGCTTCTCGTGGAACAGGCACTCCATGCCGTGTTTCTTGGCGATGGTCTTGAACGTCGTCATCAACAGTTGCTGGTGATCGGCTGCGATGTTTCCGCGCTCGAACATCGGGGCGATCTCGAACTGTCCTGGTGCGACCTCGTTGTGCCGGGTCTTGGCCGGGATGCCGAGCTTGAACAGCTCGCGTTCGGTGTCCATCATGAAGCCGAGGACACGCTCGGGGATGGCTCCGAAATAGTGGTCGTCGAATTCCTGACCCTTGGGCGGCTTCGAGCCGAACAGGGTGCGACCGGCGTTGAGCAGGTCGGGACGGGCAAGGAAGAAGTGTCGGTCGACGAGGAAGTACTCCTGCTCCGGACCACAGAACGAGACGATGTTCTCGATGTTCTCGTGCCCGAACAACTTCAGTATGCGCTCGGCATGTCCGCCCATCGCCTGCTGCGAACGCAACAACGGCGTCTTGTGGTCGAGGGCCTCACCGGTCATCGAGACGAACACCGTCGGGATGCACAGGGTGTTGCCGTTCGGGTTCTCGAGCACGTACGCCGGGCTGGTGACGTCCCAACCGGTGTATCCGCGCGCCTCGAACGTGTTGCGCAGGCCGCCGTTGGGGAAGCTCGAGGCGTCGGGCTCGCCCTGGATCAACGTCTTGCCCGCGAATTCGGCGAGCGCGCTGCCGTCACCGACCGGATCGAAGAAGCTGTCGTGCTTCTCGGCCGTCAGTCCGGTGAGCGGGTAGAAGACGTGCGCGTAGTGCGTCGCACCCTTCTCGAGAGCCCAGTCCTTCATCGCGGACGCGACCGCGTCGGCGACCATGGGATCGAGCTTCTTGCCCTTGTCGATCGTCGCCATCACGGACTTGAAGACCGATTTGGGCAGACGCTTCTGCATGACGACCTTGCTGAAGACGTTCTCACCGAAGATCTCGCCCGGCTTCTCGTCTCCGACGAAGCTGACCGCAGGCGGCACATACGCCTCGACGTCTTTGATCGCCTGCAGGCGTACGGTATTTCCACTCATGGCTACCCCTTGACAAGGTGCTGCTCCACAGCTGGATTTTGCGGAGTCCGACCCGGCGACTGTACGAACGCGACGTGGCGGTCGTGTTTCGTCGTTGTGTCCACTGCGAGGCAAAAACGGCGATCGGAGTTTCTTTCCCCGCAGACGGGGGTAACTCCATAGCCAGCATAAACAACTGAAAGGCGTGTTCCATGACCGACGAGTTGACCGTTCGGCGCGTGATCGACGCTCCCCCCGCCTCCGTGTTCACCGCCCTCGCCAACCCCGAGGTCCAGGCAGCAGTCGACGGCTCGGAAATGCTGCGTGGGGCGATCGACCCGACGCCGCTGAGTGCGGTGGGCGATACCTTCGCGATGGACATGTATCAGCCGGAAATCGGCGAGTACGTCATGGAGAACACCTTGTTCGTGTTCGAGCAGGATCGACGCATCGGTTGGATTCCCAATCGCCAGGGCATGGAACCTCGTGGCACGCGGTGGTCCTGGGAGCTCGAGGAGGTCGCCGACGACCGGACAGCGCTCACGCAGGTGTACGACTGGTCGCGCGTCACCGACCCCGAGTTCCGCAAGATGGCCGGGTTTCCGCGGGTGACCGAGGACCAGATCGTCGGCACCATGCGCCGGCTCGCCGACCATCTCGGCGTTCCACTCGAAGACTGAACCTCAACGGCAGGAAAGAACTCTCATGGTCGACGTCACCCGCACCTTCACCGCCGCTGTTCCGTTGGAGAAGGCGGCCGCGTTTCTTCGCGACTTCTCCAATGCGCCGTCGTGGGATCCCGGAACCCAGAGCTGCACCCAGATTTCGGACGGACCGGTCGCCGTCGGAACGCAGTGGCACAACGTCTCGAAGCTGTTCGGTATCACCACTGAGCTGACCTACACGTTGGTCACGGACGAGCCTGGCCACATCGTGCTCGAAGGCGAGAACAAAACGGCCACCAGCGTCGACGACATCACGCTGACGGCGGAAGGTGACCAATCGACGCGGATCGACTACCACGCGCAGATCGAGTTCAACGGTGCTGCCAAGGTGGCCGGCCCGTTCCTGAAGGCGGGCTTCGAGGCGAAAGTCGCGCCGGACACCGTGGAGAAGATGACCGAGGCGCTCGAGCGACTGAGCTGACGCCCTACGTACGTGCGACGACGGTGAAGTTGTCCGCCGAGCTCGCCTGGACGTCGGGTGCCACGATCGAACCGTCGTCGGCGAAGATCTCGGAGATGGTGAACCCGGCATCGGTCACCAGTCGTCGCACGTCCGCCACAGTGGTGAAGTGCATGAACGGAGCGAAGTCGTGCGCGGCGAGCGGAGCGACCGCCCACGTTCCGCGATCGACTACTCGAGAACGCGCAGACCACCAATTGGCAACGCTGCGAACGACTCCGGTGGGATCGAGCAGTCGCCTACCGATGGCCGTCACGACGCGTCGGGGTGAGAACGTGAACCGTTGGGTCGGTCTGCTCAACTGAAACGGCGTCTCCCCGAACGACGGTCCGTTGCGGTTGAGAGTGGAGAACACCAGGATTCCGGACTCACCGAGAACTCGGCGAAACTCTTTCAGTACCCGAACTCGTTCGTCGTGGGTCACGGTGTCGATTCCGTTGTTGCTGAACACGATCAGACCGAATTCGCCGTCGGAGAAGTCCGCCAGATCACGCGCGTCGGCCACGTGCGCCTGCAGGTCGGGGAAATTCCGACGAAAGGCGTCGACCATGGTGGGTGCGTAGTCGATGGCAACGTAGCGGTCGCTGATCAGCCGTAGTAACGCCGTGGTTCGGCCACTGCCGACCCCCACGTCCAGTACCGGCGTTCCGCGAGCAACCGACGCAGCCGCGACCAGGGCGGCCGCCTCCCCACGGTCGAGAAACCCATCGGTCGGACCCGCATACTCCACATACGCAGCGGTCACCCGTGCGCTGTCGAACACGTCTCGATTGTGGTCTATGGACACGCGATCACCTCCGCTTCCCACACCGCTGACACAAGCGTCCCGCCCCTGTGCCCAGACGGTACCGGCGAACCCTGAGGTGCGCCTGAGGTCCCGTGCGTCCGCCACACCCCCATCCGGGGGTATTCGTGGGGTGACTCGGATCACTACCGTTCCTCGCATTCGGTATCGCACATTCGCCCGATACCCGACAAAACGGAGGAACCATGACCACTGTCTCACCCGACGACCCGGGTGTGTCCGCACCGACGCCACCTGCGGTGCAGACCAAGACCAGTGTTCGACGGGTCGCTGTCGCCAGTGGCATCGGCACGACGATCGAGTTCTACGACTTCTTCATCTACGGCACCGCAGCCGCGCTGGTCTTCCCGACGATCTTCTTTCCGGCCCTCGGCTCCACCGCGGGCACTGTGGCCTCGTTCGCGACGTTCGCGGTCGCGTTCATCGCCAGGCCCGTCGGTGCAGTCCTGTTCGGACACTTCGGTGACCGCATCGGTCGCAAGAAGACCCTGATCTCGACGCTGCTGCTGATGGGGGTGTCCACGTTCGCCATCGGTCTGCTGCCCGGCGCGGAGACGATCGGCGTGGCCGCGCCGATCATCCTGGTACTGCTCAGGTTCGGGCAAGGGTTCGCGGTCGGTGGCGAATGGGCGGGCGCAACCCTGCTCACGGCCGAATACGCACCGCCCGGCAAACGCGGCTTCTACGCGATGTTCCCCCAGCTGGGACCGTCGGCTGCCTTCATCTTCTCCAGCGCGACGTTCCTCGCGACGGGACTGCTGCTCGGCGATACCAACGAGACGTTCCTGAACTACGGTTGGCGAATCCCGTTCCTGCTCAGCGCCGTCCTGGTGCTCATCGGCCTCTACATGCGGTTGGCCATCGAGGAGACCCCGGTCTTTCGGGCCAACAAGCTCGCCGAGGAGCAGGCACCGGCGAACGCGGCACCGACGAAACTGCCGATCTTCGACGCCTGGCGCATCCAGAAGCGCGAAATCATCACTGCCGCAGGCGCATTGGCATCGCTGTTCGCCTTCTTCTACATGGGGACCGCGTATCTGACGAGCTATGGCACCAAGACACTCGGGTTCGACCGCCCCTTCGTGTTGATCACCGGAATCGGTGCCGCAGTCATCTTCGGCGTCGCCATCGCAGTCTCGGCAACCTACTCCGATCGTGTCGGCCGACGCCGAGTCATCATGGGGGCGTGCATCATCGCGGTACCGTGGTCGATCGCACTGTTCCCCGTCCTCGACACCGGATCACCCGCAGCATTCGTGATCGGCATGTGCGTCACGCTCGCCATCTTCGGAGTTGCCTACGGACCGACCGGAGCCCTGCTTCCCGAGCTGTTCCAGACCCGATTCCGTTACACCGGAGCAGGTTTGGGTTACAACCTCGCCGGAGTTCTCGGTGGCGCGATTCCGCCCATGCTCGCCGCGCCGCTCACGGCTGCATTCGGCAGCATCTCCATCGGCGTCATGCTGGCCCTGCTGTCGGTACTCAGTCTGGTGTGTACCAAGCGGTTGATCGAGACCAAGGACGTCGACATGACCTGATCCACCGCGAAAGAACCGCAACAACGACGAACCGCGGCCACCCGATGATCGGGTGGCCGCGGTTGCTCGTCGGTTGGGAGCGGACGATCTCTAGTCGTCGCCGCGGGGCGGCGGTTCGACATCGACGCCGCCGGAGTTGTGTTCCGGTCCGGCCGCGGGATGACTCGCAGGTACGCGGCCACGCGTCTTCGCGGCCTCGCTGTCCTTGGTTGCACCCTCGGCGAACTTGCGACGCCAGCTCTCCTCGGGACGGTAGGGGCCCGGCTTCGGCCGAACCTTGCCGCCCGGGAAGGCCAATCGCGCGATGGTCCGCTGGACCATGCCCCACTGCTGAAAGAACGGCCCGGTGTTGTACGGCAATTCGTAGCGCTCGCAGATGTCCTTGATCTTCGGCGCGACGTCCGAGTACCGAGTGCTGGGCATATCCGGGTACAGGTGGTGTTCCACCTGGTAGCTCAGGTTGCCGCTCATCAGGTGGAACAGTGGACCACCATCGATGTTCGCGGCTCCGACCAACTGACGGACGTACCATCCGCCGCGGGTCTCGTTCTCCACCTCTTCCTGACTGAAGGTATAGGCCTGGTCCGGAAAGTGACCGCAGAAGATGATGGCGTTCGACCAGACGTTACGAATGATGTTGGCGGTGAAGTTCGCGGCCACCGTCGACAGGAACGTGCTCTCGACACCACTGAACCGACTGTCCAGCAGCGCCGCCGTCTTACGGTTCTTGCCGAAGCGAGCCGACCCACGCAGCTTGGACGCCAGCCGAGACCTTTTGCTCTCCGGCACACGACCGCCCGACGCCAGCTGTGCCAACGCGAACGCTCCGGCACTGATCAGCGGCCAGCCCACGTAGTCCTTGACGAACTGCTTGCGTGCCTTGACTCCGATGCCCTTGAGATCCTCGACCAGATCCTTCACAGGCTTCTCGCCACGGCGGATCGCCTCGATGTCGAGATCGTGCAGGGCCACGCCCCACTCGAAGAACGCCATCAACAGCACGTTGTAGAACGGCTGGGCCAGGTAGACCGGGCTCCACTTCTGACGTGGGTCGATGCGCATGATCTCGTAGCCGAGGTCTTTGTCCTTGCCACGGATGTTCGTGTACGTGTGGTGCACGTAGTTGTGCGAGTGCTTCCACGAGTTGGCGGTGGACGCGGTGTCCCAGTCCCACACCGACGAGTGGATCTCCGGATCGTTCATCCAGTCCCACTGGCCGTGCATGACGTTGTGACCGATCTCCATGTTCTCGAGGATCTTCGCGATCCCGAGGCATGCGGTGCCGGCCAGCCACGCGGGCTTGCTGGTGGAACCGAGCAACAGCACGCGTCCAGCGACCAGCAGCTGACGCTGCGCGGCGATCACCGAGGTGATGTACTTGCGGTCCTTGTCACCGAGGCTGGCGTAGACCTCGTCGTGGATGGCGTCGAATTCCTTGGCGAGTTCGGCGATCGTCTCGTCACTCAGGTGCGCCAGCGGGTTCACCGGCTCATCCGTGTCGGTGACGCGCCTCGTGGTTTCGTCGATAGACATACATTCCCCTGTTCGAATGGAAGATCAGAGTTCGATTTCGATGTCGCCCTCAGCAGTATTGACACAGATCCGAACCGCTTGCCCCGTAGGTTCTGAGACATCCCCGTTACGTAGGTCACGTAAACGCCCCTTCTTCAGGGTACCTACACAGGTGTGACAGATGCCGATGCGACAACCGAACGTCAGATCCAGACCGGCATCCTCACCCGCAGCCAGAATCGTTGTGCCGCCGTCGCATTCGACGTCCTTCTTGCTGTTGAGGAACGTGACGGTGCCGCCTTCGCCGGCGTCGTCGCCACCGCCGATGACCGGCTGGAAACTTTCGTGATGGAATTTGTCGTAGTCGCCCTGGTCTTTCCAGTACGAGCGCAGATCGTCCAGATGTTCGCCAGGACCGGAGCAGAATGCTTCTCGGTCACGCCAATCCGGGACCAGTTCGTCCAGTTCCGATGCCTTCATCCGACCTTCGTCGCTGGTGATCCGGAGCTTCACCGTCAGTCCGTCGTGCTTGGTTTCGAGTTGGTCGAGAGTGTCGGCGAACATCAACTGCTCACGGTTGTGCACCGAGTGCACCACGACGACGTCGCGAACCTGATCGTGATGATCGAGGGACCGCAGCATGCTGATGATGGGCGTGATTCCGCTGCCCGCGCTGATGAACACCATCTTGTCCGGAATCGGGCTCGGCAGAGTGAACTCACCCTCCACCTCACTGAGGCGGACGATGTCGCCGGTTCTGATGCTGCCCACCAGATACGGAGAGACCGTGCCCGACGGCACCAGCTTGGGGCTGACGCTGACGAGACCGTCGGCAGGATCGGGATCGGACGTCAGCGAATACGCTCGCCAGTGGTAACGACCGTCGATGAGTACTCCGAGCCGGACGTACTGCCCGGGCGTGTGGCCCTGCCACTCGAAACCGGGACGGATGTACACCGACACGGCTTCCGAACCCTCCGGAGCAACCCGCTCGACCTTCCCCCGAAGTTCGCGCGTGGTCCACAGCGGATTGATCATCGACAGATAGTCGTCGGGCCGGAGTGGATTGAACAACGATCGGACTGCACGCAGCATCGTCCGTCGCACAAAAGAAACCTGGGGCTTGGCCCCCCGTTCAGCCATACTCAACGGTAACCCTGTACGCCGTGCTACACATCCGAATCGCTCAGACTCGAATGAGACTGCTACACAAGGTGAACAGAACCGGCCGATATCGGCCGGTCAGCGCGCTCTGGAAACGCGGTCCCCCAGGGCGGCACTGACTTTTCCGTACCACCCGAGCGGACGCGCGGGCCCGCGTGTCGGCACGTCCGCGAGCAACGCCTCGGCCGTTTCCTCGGCGTCGATCTTGTTGTCGCCGATGCCACCCGTGGCACCTCGCTTGGCCCATCCGACGACGTAACACCCCGGAACCGGAGTGCCGTCGGCAGCGGTGATGCGGCCACCGTCGTTGCGAATGGTGCCACTGATGTCGTCGAACGGAATTCCCGGTGACGGGGTTCCGCGGTAGCCGATGGCGAGCAGCACCAACTCCGTGGGTAACTCGACCGCATGCTCACCGACGCCGACCTCGATGGACTGCACCGAGCCGCTGCCGTGGAGAGCGGACGGAGCTCGGCCGAACGCGAAGACGATGCGGCGGTCTTGTGCCTGCGACCCCAGTTCGACTCGCGCCGCCCCGGCCAGAGCCGATGCGGGAGCGGACAACGGCAGGCGATCGATGGCGTCGACGATTCCGTCCGGTCCTGCCACCACGACGTCGACGTCCGGGCGGTCGACGAGGGCTTTGCACTCGGAACGGGTGAACGCCGCGAACTCGGGGCCGCGGCGCGCGAGAACGACGACCTCGGTGACGCGGTGGCGACGCAGCTCGGCCAGCGCATGCGGTGCGATCTCGGTCCCGACGAGCCGGTCCGGGTCGGCCGTGAGGATACGAGCCGCGTCGAGTGCGACGTTGCCGTTTCCGATGATGGTGACGCGGTCGACGCCGGTGAGATCGATGGCATCGGCTGGAACGTCGGGGTGGCCGGTGTACCAGCCCACCAGGGTGCGCGCGCTGACGGATCCATCGAGGTCGATCCCGGGAATCTCGAGGGCTCGGTCCTTGTCGGCACCGACTGCATAGACGACCGAATCGAACTTTCGGGCCAGTTCGACGTGGTCGACGTCCTTACCGACCTCGACGCCGAGCTTCATCGTCACTCGTGGATGCACGAAGATCCCACGGAAGTGCTCGCTGATGCGTCGGGTACCGAGGTGATCGGGAGCGACGCCGTAGCGGGCGAGACCGCCCGCGGTGGGCAGCCGGTCGTAGAACGTGACGTTGGTGCCGGGCACGCGCAGCAGCGCCTGGGCGGTGTAGCAGGCAGCCGGTCCGGTGCCGACGATGGCGATGTCGATCGGCGGTAGGTCGTTGACCGTCGCCACCGGGAACCGAGGCGCGCCCCACTCCGCCACGGCGGGCTTGTCCTTGTAGTAGTCGGCGTTGATGTCGGCGTAGATCTGCTGATCGGGCGTCAATCTCGAGACGCGAGTGATCGCGTCCACCGGACAGGCGTCGGCACAGGCACCGCAGTCGATGCACGAGCGCGGATCGATGTAGAGCAACTCGGTCTTGCCGAAATCCGGCTCGTCCGGCGTCGGATGTATGCAGTTGACGGGGCACACCGACAGGCAGGATGCGTCGTTGCAACAGTTCTGCGTGATCGCGAACGGCATTGTTCTCGGATGTCCTTCACGGCCTCGAAAAGAGTGGTCAGAGCATGTGCAGACGACGGTAGATCATCTCGGCCGGCTTGGTGACCAAACCGCAGTCGAGAAGAAATGCCATCAAGTGCTCGCTCGAGGTGCGCATCATCGTGTGGTGATGGGCGTTGTTCTTCGCTTCCTTCACTGCGCGGTCGACGTCGAGGCCCGCTGCTGCGTAGACCTCCTTGTTGACCATGTTGGACACGATCATGCGGGCGGCGATCGCGACGACGAGCGCGCTGGCCTTGCGGCGAGCCGGGCTCTTCTCGGCGATCTCCTCGCGCATCTGAGCGCGCGCGAACGTCATGTGCCGCGACTCTTCGACGACGTGGATCTTGCTGGTGGTGCGCACGAGTGGCAGCACGTTCTCGCCGCGCATCCAGTCGCGCTGCATGACGTCGAGCACCTCTTCGGCGACGAGGATGCCTCCGTAGGCGACCTCGGCGGACGCGAGAGCCTTGAAGCCACGGCCGAGTTCGATGCTCGATCGACGCGGCAGGTATGCCTTGATACCCATCTTCTGGCAGGCGCGGGCGAACATGATCGAGTGACGGCACTCGTCGGCGATCTCGGTGAGCGCGAACTGGAAGTCCGAGTTCGACGAGTCCTTGCAGTACTGATCACGCAGAACCATCTGCTGCAGGATCATCTCGAACCAGATTCCGGTGCTCATGATCGAGCAGACCTCGTGACGAGTGAGCGTGATGCGCTGCTCCTCGGTCATCTCGTCCCACAGCTTCGTGCCGTAGAGCGTGCTCCACTCCGGGTTGAGTCCGTAGAGGGAGGGATCGAGATCGGCTTCCCAATCGACCTCCTCGGACGGGTCGTACGACAGCTGGGCGGCGGAATCGAGCAAACGAGCGGAAACGTCCTCGGGCTCGAGAACGTCGTTCCTGGAGAGTGTGCTGGTCATCGCCGTGGTTCCTTCCATCGTCGAAAAGCTGTAGGTAACTGTTACTGAGATTACCAGGTACTCAGCGACACAGGTAGTCACTCCGGCAGAAAGTTCCAGATTCTTTTCGCTTGTCCCTACAGTTCGAGCGTGCAGGACACGGAGAGCGTGGCGGCGGTGTCGTGAACGAGTTCGAGGGCGAGACCGCACTGATGACCTTCGGCGCTCCGGGCTAGCACTCGCTCTGGAAGACGGGCGAGAGGGTCCCCGCCGACGTCCGAACCTCGGGCGAAAAATTCGAAGGTTTCCCGTTCGGTGCCGATGGGGCATACCCCCCGAACCAACTCACCCCATCGCGCATGCGCGAGACGTTGACTGGTACAACGTCTCTCGCTCCGAAAGGCAACCATGCCCGCAATTCTTTTCGGCTCGATCAGCACACTCGTCGACACGTCCGAACTGCAACGCCGCTCGTTCAACGAGGCCTTCGCAGCACACGATCTGAACTGGAACTGGTCCCGTGACGACTACCGGGCGATGCTCGGATCGAACGGTGGTGCCGACCGCATCAGCGAGTACGCGTCCGATACCGGCACCGAGGTGGACGCCGCCGCCGTGCATGCAACGAAGTCCGAGATCTTCCAGCGTCTGATCGGCGAATCCGATGTGAAGACGCGACCGGGCGTGGCCGACACGATCGACTCCGCGAAGGCGAACGGCCTGAAGGTCGGCTTCGTGACGACCACCTCGCGAGACAACATCGACGCACTGCTTGCTGCCCTGTCGCCCGAGCTCACCGCCGATTCGTTCGACGTCATCGTCGACGCATCCTCGGTGGACGCAGGCAAGCCCGACCCCGCATCCTACGAGTTCGCTTTGAAGACGTTGGGCGAGAACGCATCCGACAGCGTGGCCATCGAGGACAACGCCGGCGGCGTTGCGGCGGCATCGGCCGCGGGCATCACGTGCGTCGCATTCCCGAACGAGAACACCGCAGGCACCGAGTTCGGCTCGGCCACCGACACCGTCGATGCACTCGATCCCGAGCGCGTACGCGCTCTGATCGCAGCCTGACCCTTCATCCACCCCAGGAGTAATTGTGAGCAATCTTCAGGCCCAGGTCGTTGCCGGGGACAGGTCGTTTCGCGTCGAGGGATACGAGCGCATCGAGTACGACCTGATCTACGTCGACGGCGTGTTCGCAATCGAGAACACCGAACTGGCCGACAGCTACCGACCGTACGGTCGCGCGCTGATGGTCGTCGACGAGTCTGTGCACGAAATCTACGGTGACCGGATCAGCGCGTACTTCGACCACTACGACATCGACCTGACGGTGGTTCCGGTTCACATCGCGGAGACCGCGAAGTCGCTGGAGACGTTCGAGCGCATCGTGGGAGAGTTCGATGCGTTCGGTCTGGTCCGCACCGAGCCGGTGCTTGTGGTCGGTGGCGGATTGACCACGGACGTAGCAGGTTTCGCGTGCGCCAGCTACCGTCGCAACACCCCGTACATTCGCATTCCCACCACGCTGATCGGCCTGATCGACGCGAGTGTGTCCATCAAGGTGGCCGTCAATTACGGAAAGCACAAGAACCGCCTCGGCGCCTACCACGCGTCGCAGAAGGTGCTCTTGGACTTCTCGTTCCTCGGCACGCTGCCCGAGGATCAGGTGCGCAACGGCATGGCCGAGCTGATCAAGATCTCCGTCGTCGGCAATCTGGAGATCTTCGAGATGCTCGAACAGTACGGTCCCGAATTGCTGCGAACCCGATTCGGTCATCTGGACGGAACAGCGGAATTGCGTTCGGTCGCAGACAGACTGACCTACTCGGCGATCGCGACGATGCTCGAACTCGAAGCCCCCAATCTCCACGAGATCGACCTCGATCGTGTCATCGCCTTCGGCCACACCTGGAGCCCGACTCTCGAGCTGACCCCGCCTGCACCGTTCTTCCACGGCCACGCGATCAACATCGACATGGCGCTCTCGACGACCGTCGCCGAGCAGCGCGGGCACCTGTCCACGGCCGACCGCGACCGCGTACTCGGCGTGATGGCGAGTATCGGCCTGGCACTGGACAGCCCCTACCTGACACCCGAATTGCTCTCCGAGGCAACGGCATCGATCCTCAAGACTCGCGACGGTATTCTGCGGGCTGCGGTGCCGGATCCGATCGGTACGTGCCGCTTCCTCAACGACCTCGACCCAGCCGAGCTGGCCGATGTCCTGACGCTGCACAAGAAGATCTGCCTGGACTTTCCGCGGGCAGGCGAAGGCCTCGACATGTTCACCGCGCCGACGCCGTGACGAAGGCCCCGCGACCGGTGACCCCGACGACCATTCTGGCGCGTGAGCTGAGCGAGATAGCCGATCTGCTCGCCGCCGGCGTCGGGGTCACCGACGAGCTGACCACCCGTGTTCATCGAGCCCGCGATCTCGCAGCGGGACTCGACCCGTACCTCGACACCTGCACCACCTCCCAATCCGCAGCACTGGCGACACTGGCGTCGCGGACCCGCACCGAGGACTGGAGATCACGTGACGTCGTCTCCGGCTCGGGGCCCCTCGAGATGGAAATGCTCTCCGGCCACGTGGAGGGACGCTTCCTTGCGTTTCTCGTGCACATGACCCGAGCGAAGCGAGTGCTCGAGATCGGTATGTTCACCGGCTACTCGGCTCTGGCGATGGCCGAGGCCCTGCCCGCGGGCGGCGAAGTGGTCGCGTGCGAGGTGGATCCGTACGTGGCCGAGTTCGCGCAGTCCTGCTTCGCGGAATCACCTGCGGGCTCGTCCATCACGGTGGAGGTGGGGCCGGCACTGGACACCCTGCGCCGGTTGGACGGAACGTTCGATCTGGTCTTCGTCGACGCCGACAAGACCGGATACCGCGAATACGTGGAGCACTTGCTCGGTAGCGAGCTGCTGGCCGAGAACGCCGTGATCGCCGTCGACAACACCCTGCTGCAGGGCGAGCCGTACAGCGAACAGCCCACCGAGAACGGCCGAGCCGTCGCCGAATTCAACGATTACGTGGCGAACGACCCCCGCGTGGAGCAGGTACTGCTTCCTCTGCGCGACGGCGTGACGTTGATCCGTCGAACATGATTCGTACGGTTGCCGCGCTGTTCGGCCTCGCAGTCACCCTTCCCGCCGATCTCGCGGCGGCCGGGGTGGCTGTCGTTCGCGGCGAACGGCCCGCCACGCGCCGATCCGATTCACCCAAGACTGTCCTGATCAGCGGCGGGAAGATGACCAAGGCCCTGCAGCTCGCGCGGTCTTTCCACCTCGCCGGGCATCGCGTCGTCCTGGTGGAATCGGCCAAGTACCGCTTCACCGGGCATCGGTTCTCGCGGGCGGTCGACCGATTTCACTGCGTACCCGAGCCGACCGAACCCGGTTACGCCCGAGCACTTCTGGATGTCGTGCTCCGCGAGGGCGTCGACGTCTTCGTCCCCGTAGCAAGTCCCGCTGCAAGCATTCACGATGCCGACGCACGGGCGCTCCTCGATCCGCACTGCGAGGTGGTGCACGGTGACGGCGACACGGTCCGCATGCTCGACGACAAGTCCCGATTCTCCGAACGCGCTGCAGCGCTCGGCCTGCGCGTTCCCGATTGGCGGCGCATCACCGATGTGAAACAGATCGAGGAGTTCGACTTCCCACCGGGCCGCGAGTACATCCTCAAACGCATCTCCTACAACCCGGTCGGGCGAATGGACCTGACGCGGTTGACCCGCGACACGCCTGCCGACAACGTACGGTTCGCACGCGGTCTCGGGATCTCCGAGGACGATCCGTGGATTCTGCAGGAATTCATCGCCGGCCAGGAGTACTGCACCCACGGCACCGTCCGCGGAGGACGGTTGCAGGTGTACGGCTGCTGCGAATCGTCAGCGTTCCAGGTGAACTACGAGATGGTCGACAAGCCCGAGATACGTACCTGGGTCGAGACGTTCGTCGCCGACCTCGGAGTCACCGGCCAGCTGTCGTTCGACTTCATCGAGGATGCGGACGGTGCCGTCCATGCGATCGAGTGCAATCCGCGCACCCATTCGGCGATCACCATGTTCTACGACCACCCCGACGTCGCTGCGGCGTACCTCGAGGACGGACACCCCGAGATCGTGCCGCTCTCCTCGGCCCGCCCGACCTACTGGATCTACCACGAGGTGTGGCGACTGCTCACCGAGGGCAACCGAAAGGCGCGCCTGGGCAGCATCTTCCGCGGCAAGGACGCCATTCTGACGGGATGGGATCCAGTGCCGTACCTGCTGGTGCACCACCTCCAGATTCCGTCGCTGCTCGTGCGGAATCTGCTGGCACGACGCGGATGGTCTCGCATCGACTTCAACATCGGCAAGCTCGTGGAGAACGGAGGCGACTGATGGCCCTGTCGGTCCTGGTTTTGGTCGGATCGTCGGTGGACGAGTTCCATTGCGATCTGTCCCGGGTGTACGCGGGCGGATTCCTCGAGGCGCTCGGTGGTGATCCCGCCTACCGGTTCGAGGTGGCGTTCGTCTCCCCCGGTGGGCTCTGGAGCTTCCCCGGTGGCATCGATGCCGCCAGTGTGGCTGCGGCGCACCAGATGCCGTTGGCGCAGGCGGTGGAGGTCATCTCGTCGTGGCATTTCGACGTCATGGTGCCGCAGATGTTCTGCCTACCCGGCATGACGACATACCGCAGCCTGTTCGATCTGTTGGGTGTGCCGTACGTGGGCAACGGTCCGGACGTGATGGCGATGACGGCCGACAAGGCCCGTGCCCGAGCCGTCGTCGCGGCGGCCGGGGTCGCCGTTCCCGCCGGTGTCGTGGTGCGCTGCGGCGACGACATCGACGTCGATCTGCCGGTGGTCGTCAAGCCCGTGGACTCGGACAATTCGATGGGCGTCACGCTCGTTCGCGAATCCGACCGTCTGGCAACCGCAGTGAGCGAGGCGTTGACGTACTCGTCTGCGGCACTGGTGGAGTCGTACGTCCCGTTGGGCCGCGAAGTCCGCTGCGGCATCGTCGAACGCGGCGGTGAGCTGATCTGCCTACCGCTCGAGGAGTATGCCGTCGAGTCGATTCGTACCAGCGCCGACAAGTTGAATCGCACGTCGGACGGGGATCTGTATCTCGTCGCGAAGGAACAGACCAAGGCGTGGATGGTCGACGTCTCCGATCCGATCACCGAGAAGGTCTGGGCGGCAGCACGATCGTGCTATCGATCCCTCGGCTGCCGACACTACGGTCTCTTCGACTTCCGGATCGACCCCGCCGGTAGACCGTGGTTTCTCGAGGCCGGCCTGTACTGCTCGTACTCACCGTCGAGCGTGCTGGCGGTGATGGCCTCGGCGGCAGGCATCGCCGTGGACGAACTGTTCGCACGATCGCTCGACGAACTGTCGGTGAAGGAGATGTCCTCGTGACGCTGGGAATCGAGATCGACGAAGTGGACCTGAGCTCCACCGCGATCGAAGAACTGCGAACGTTGTTGGCCGAACACGGCGTGCTGATTCTGCGGAAGCAGCCCCTGGACGACGCACGCTTCCTGGCGTTCCTCCGACGGTTCGGCGACATGATGTTCACCGAGGGCGAGACGCCCGTGCCGGGCTTTCCCGATCTGAACGTCATCAGTAACGTCGGCCGAACCACACCGCCGAAATCGACCTTCCACGTGGACACCACGTACGTGGCGAATCCGCCTGCCTACACCGCATTACGCGCGGTCGAAGTACCGGAGTCGGGTGGCAGCACGTTGTTCAGCGACCAGTACGCGGCGTACGACACCTTGCCTGCCGACCGCAAAGCGGACCTGGCCGGAAGAACGGTGACGCACCGAGTCACCGGGGTGGCGTCGGACACCGATTCCTGTGCCGAACATCCCTTGTTCGCAGTGCATCCCGTGTCCGGGCGCACCGCATTGGCGTTGTCGGCACCCGCCCGGTGCGTGGCGATCAGCGGAATGTCCACCGAGCAGGCGCACGAGACCGTGCGATACCTGTTCGAGCACTCCACTCGCGAGACGAACCTGCTGACGCACTCGTGGGCACCGGACGATGTGGTGATGTGGGACAACCGATGTGTGATGCATCGAGCCGATCACAGCGCAGTGTCGGGAAACAGGGTGATGCACCGTGGAATGGTCGCGAATGGGGAACCTGCGTCGGTTGTGTGACCGACAACTCAAAGTCTTGCCGGTTCGCTTCAGGTCAGGAGAATCGAGTCATGACTTCCCCATTGACGATCAGCCGGGAGACAGCCGTCGGTGCCGAAGCTCGTCTGTCCTGGATTCTGTCCGGACTCGCGGGGATGGTGGGTGCAGTCGCCTTCCTGCATTCCGCCGGCTACTTCGTGACCTTCATGACCGGCAACACCGAACGTGCTGTGGTCGGGCACTTCGGGCACCCCGAGGGCAAGGAGGTCACCCCGGGGGCCTCACCGATCGCGGCTCTCTCGCTCATGGGGTCTTTTCTGGCCGGCGTGATCGTCTCGTCGATCTGCCGGCGTCGCTACTGGTCCAACCACCCACACGGAGCAACGGTGCTGACCACGATCGCGCTCGCCGGAGCTGGAGCGATCGACATCGCCATCTCCGGATGGTCGTCGGCCACCGTGAACTTCTACCCGATTCTGCTGGTGGCCTTCGCACTCGGTGCACTGAACACCGCGTTCACGAAGAAGGAGGAGACCTACATTCCCCTGAGCTATGTCACAGGCACCATGGTCAAACTCGGCCAGGGTATCGAGCGACACATGTTCGGCGGCGGGACGCGCTACGACTGGCTCTGCTACACAGCCCTTCTCGGATCCTTCGCATTGGGTGGTGCGATCGGTGCCTTCATCGGCGTCGTCATCACCGGCCCGCAGGTACTGCTCCTGACCGCACTGATCAGCTTGGGCGCGACGATCTTCACCTTCACCCACACCGAGCGTCGCACGTTGCTGGGGTGAAGCCACCGATCCGGTTCAGCCCTCGACCAGCGGCGAGGCCACGACGATCTTGCGCAACATCTGCTCCGTGAAGCTCGAGGACAGGCGCGATCCGATCAGCACTTGCCGCTGCACCAGACCTTCGATCATCACCACGAGGGTTTCGGCGTCGGACGGTGGATCCTCGGAGTTCAGCGAGGCGACGATCCACTGGGTGTACGTGACGAATGCTGCCCGCTGACTGTCGAACAACTCGCGGATCTCGTCGTCGTGCTGCGCCTCGCCGAGCATGATGTGGCGAGCGATCACCCGTTTGACGGCATCTCCCGACGTCATGGCGTCGATGAAATCGATGATGCGGGACACCACGACATCGGCGGTGAGTGGTTTGACGTCGACCAGGCTGCCGAACGTCGCTCCGGCCACCTCGAAGTCGCGGACGAACATTTGGCCGAGAGCCAGGTGAAGCAGCCGACTCCGGGTGGGCGCGTGGTAGTTCACCGACCCGGGACCGAGTCCTGCTGCCGCGTCCACCGCCCGGTGCGTCAAGCCGCGGAGCCCTTGGGTGGCGAGCACCTCGATAGCGGCGGTGGCGATCTCGTCGCGCCGACGCACTCTCGACTCATCGTCCTTGGGGTGTGCCGGACTCATACCGCGCAGTGTAGTGCCAGGCCATTGACATCCGCCGATTCCTGGCCCTAGCCTCAACGAATGTTGAGCAGGGTGGGGACATGAGCCGGGGGCCTTCCAGACGCCAGATCATGATCGGAGCAGCCGCCGCGGCCACCATCGCCGTCGTCGGCCCGGTAGCCAGGGCAGCAGCGGTGCCGGCGACCGGTTCGAGCGACGAGTGCGGCGAGCGCTATCAGGGCTATCGCGACGCCGATCGACATCTGCCGTACGCCCGATACATGGCGCAGCGAACGACACCCGCACCGACCGTCGTCGCGGACACCTGTGCGGGCCCCGCGCTCGCGCCCGATTCCATTCCCGGATTCGATTCGATCACAACCGATCTCGCGCCCACCGGCTACTCCACGACCGAAACCGGATACGGTCGACGCACCGACGGAGTGACGTTCGTGGCGGTCCGCACCGCGATGCCGCGCGTGACCGCGGCGATGTGGGACTGGTGGTTCGGCTGGCATTCCACCGAGGCCGCACGCTACAAACTGTGGCATCCCGACGCCCATCTACATGCCGCACTTGCCGAGGATCGCACCGCACTCGACATCCCCGACAAGGCCAAGTACATCGGCAACACGACGTTCGTCGACGAGTACGTCGGGCCGAAGCTGCAGCAGCTGGGTATCGCTTTTCGCGATCCGATTGCGCACGGATTCGACGTTCCCGCGGATCAGACGATCGTCTTCGGCCGAGTGGGCAGCTCCATCGCACCGGTGGACCTGGGCTGGCTGGCGCACCAGGTGCGCCCCGTCGACGGCGGTGCCGAGATGCGTAGCCGCTTCTTCCTGAACCTACGAGGGCTGCATGTTCCGGACCTGAAGCAGGCCGCGTGCGCCGTCCGCCGTGGGGCGTCGGTGGACCCGACGGACCTGGTTCTCGGACTCGACCTCGCCCGAGATCTCTTGCTGCACTGCGGACAGGAGATGAACCACCTCGCCGGCTTCCTACCGGAGCTGTACGAGGAGTTCGGGGGCTGATCGTTCTCGGCGGCTAGTGGCCGAAGAATACTTTCGCCAGCACGATGAGCGCGGCGACCGCGGCAGTGGCCAACCCACCCAGAATCGCGCGGAAGGTCAACGGGTTGCCACGAATTCGCTCCGTGACCAGCTGGATCGTGGCCATGCGCACCACGATGACGCCACCGGCCAGCAGTTCCGACCACTGCCCAGGAAGCACCGACAACCAACCGAGTGCCAACATCAGCGCGGGGATGGTGCCGGAGCTCAGGATGGGCACGGCGTCGCGCAGTTCCTCGAAGGCCTTGAACGTGCGCTGCTCGTCGGTCGCATCACCGTGCGCTTCGGGAATCTGACTGCTTGCGACGAAATCCGCGAACACGTGCGCCAGGAACGTCGTCACCGCAGTGGCCAGAACCAGAACAGCGGCCGTTCCGTGTTCGATCGAGCTGGGCGTCGATGCAGCGACCGCCGCGAGGACCAGGATGTTTCCGTAGACGTAAGCGGACAGCCTCCTGGCCGCCCGCGCCGGCTCCAGCGGGCCGTCGGCGCGGGTGACCAATCGGCGATACAGCCGTGTTCTGCGAATACGGGGTTCTGCGTCGCTCATGCAGGAGATCGTTGCACGGTGGGCGAGATCATTCGACGGGAACGCCGAGCCGACCGGCCTGGTAGTCCTCGAACGCCTGCAGCACTTCGGACTTGGTGTTCATGACGAACGGGCCTGCCATCGCGACGGGTTCCCTGATCGGCTTGCCGCCGAGAACGAACACCTCGAGCGACTCCCCCACCGCCGAGGCCGACATCTCGATGGTGTCGCCGCGGCCGAACAGCGCAGTCTGCCCCATCCTGATCGGACGCTTCTCCGCGCCTACCGTGCCCTCGCCCGCGAGAACGTAGACGAGTGCGTTGAATTCACGATTCCACGGCAGCGTCAGCGCCGCGCCCGGTGCGATCGTGCTGTGCGAGAGCGCAATCGGAGTGTATGTCGAACCCGGCCCCTGCATTCCTGCGATCTCGCCGGCAATGACGCGAACCAACGCACCACCGTCGGGACTCGACGCCAACGCGACCTTGCTACCGGTGATGTCCTGGTAACGCGGGTGCGCCATCTTGTTCTCACGCGGCAGATTGACCCAGAGCTGAACACCGTGGAACAGCCCGCCGGACATCACCAGATGCTCCGGCGGGGCCTCGATGTGCAGAATGCCACCGCCCGCCGTCATCCACTGAGTGTCGCCACCGCTGATGATTCCGCCGCCGCCGTGAGAGTCCTTGTGCTCCATGATGCCGTCGATCATGTAGGTCACCGTCTCGAATCCGCGGTGCGGATGCCACGGCGTTCCCTTCGGCTCACCGGGCGCGTAGTTCACCTCGCCCATCTGGTCCATGTGGATGAACGGATCCAGGGACGACATATCCAACCCGGCGAACGCTCGACGGACCGGAAAGCCTTCGCCCTCGTATCCCGTCGGTGCCGTCGTGACGGACCGGACCGGCCGAGGGACGGCGGTGGCGTCGGGCATGGGGATTCGGGGCAACGCGAGGATGTTGTCGACGGTCACTGCGGGCATGGGCGTCCCTTTCGGCAATGTAGTTGACTCTGCAACTACTATACCGACCTCAACCCGACGGTGTCCGACGGTATTCCCGCGGTCAGCCCTGCCGGTCGGCCAGCCATTGCCTGATCTCGTCGGTCGGCTGCTCGACGATGTCGTCGAATTCCGAGTGCTTGCCCACGAAGGCTGCAACCAGTTCGCAGATCGGCACGATGCGCTTGGCGTCGGCGCGGGTGGCGTCGAGCGCCTGTTGCACGAGAATCGTTGCCAGTCCACGTCCGCCGTAGGCCGCGTCGACCTCGGTATGGAAGAAGATCCGTCGCGCATCCTCGTCGTCGACGAACTCGGTGAAGCCGACCTGCGTGCCGTCGACCGAGACGGTGAAACGATCTGCCTGCTGGGTGATTTCGACCTGCGCACCCGTTTTGTCGACCGTCATGTCGCGCTCCTCGCTTTGCCAGGCGCATACCGCGCCGAATCATCGTCGATCATTCTCGTCGAAATTGCAGCCGTTCGAAGAACTCGACCGTACGGACACTCACGGCTCACCTCGAAGGTCGGGTTCGTCGCCTCGAATCGGCTCGGTCTCGAGCATCGCCAGATCACGGAGCAGTTCCGATGCCGCAATCACCGACAATTCGAGTCCGCTGTGAAAGACGTGGACGATCTTCTGTTCGCCCCACATTCTCGGATTCGACACATTGAAGCCGGGAAACGCCATGATCACCGCCGTCGTGGAATCCAGACGCTTGTTCAGCGAGATCTGGGCACCCTTGTCTTGCGGATCCTCACGCTTCCATCCTCTTTCACCCAGCGCGAGCAGCTGATCGGTAGTCGTCTTGCGACCCTCGAGTGCTGCCATCTCGGCGGCGACATCCGTCCTGAAGACCTCCCGTCGGACCTGCTCGAAAGCCTGTTCCGGCATGAAGGTCCAGCTGCCGAGCGAGTCGCCCATCGTTGCCGGGTGGGCCACGACAACAAGATCGCCGTCTGCGACCTCGATATCGCGGCCGTCCGGGCCCACGGGGCGACGCAGCTCGGAAAATCGGAAGTATCGTCCATCCGTCGTCGACCACACCAGAGCACTGCACAGATGCCAGGTCAACGGATGCCCGACGAGATGGGTCCGAACCTGCGACAGGGTCCAGCGCCGCTGGTTCACCATGGCTTTCTCGAACCGAGAAACGAGTTCGGTGCGCACCCCCTCGAGATCCTTCCTCAGGTCGGTGTACCGACGGTATTCCTCGCGCGCACCGTCGGAATCGGTGCGGCCGGGCCTCGGTACCCGGTCTCGGACCCTACCGTCGTTGTCTTCGACCACTATTCGAAGCTCGTGATCGAACGTGAGGGTGAAGGTTCGGTCTCCGTAATCGAAGGTCGTCGTACCGTCCGCATCGAGCCCCAAGTTCGGCACCAATCGGTCGGCAAGTTCGAGAGGCGTCAGATTCAGCTCGTCGGCGATTCGGTGAATCAGTTTGTCGGCCTTGGCGCGAAGAGCAGGAAACCGGAGCGACTGCGAGATCGACCACAGGTGTCCGAGCGCGGCGTCGCTCCCGATCATGGCGAGGGCCTCGAGTCCCATCGCCGCGCGTCGGTGCGCCGACTGAAGCGGCCAGGTCCTGATCAGCGGGGTCAATTGCCGCGCAGTGTCGTCGTCACCCACTATCCCGAGGGCGTCGAGAGTCCAGCTCTGCGCTTCCGGAGCGCCCGCCCGCAACCACCTCTCGAACATGTCCCAGACGAACTTCGCGAGTTCGGGATGGCCGACGAGTTCACGAACGATATCGACGCCGGCGTACACCTCGTCCATTCGTGACAGCGAGAACATGGTGCAGATCGTGCGGATCGCGTCGGACGGCAGCTGTGCGCGCTCTCCCTGCAACGTCAACGGGGGGAGCAACGCCGGGTCCAGCCAGTCCGGGATGACCGGAATGTGCCGCGGCAGGGCCAGAAGTGGATCTGCGTCGACGATATCTACTATCGCCGCACCAGCCGGCTCCCCGTACGACCGTCCAGCAGCGACCACGGCGTCTCGATGTCCGCGTCGCGCAAGAGTGCACAGTGCGCGTCGGGCAAGGGTTCGGCTCGGTCCGGTACGGCCGAGAGCAAGAGGAACCAGATCCGATGTTGCACTGTCGATGTGGCGATCGAACCATTCGAACGCGACCGGTCTGAGCGACTTCTTGCCGAGCCATTCGAGCATTGTCGTCGCCAGTTGTCCCCCGACGACGGGCAGTAACACCTGCGCCTGACCGGCCGGTGCAGCGAGGACGGCACGAAGCACGAAATCGAGTGCATCGCCTTCGAATCGGGCCAACAGTCGGCCCAACGAGATGGCACCTCGATACGCGTAACGCGGCGTCGGGGCGTACGACAGCACCGGACGCAGCAGATGCTCCGGAGCGTACGAGATCTCGTGCAACGACCAGAAACCTGTGCCTCGACCGAACGCGGCGACCACCTCCGGCCAATCCCGGCGCCCGAGATAGGGCACATAGACGTCGATGGCCTCGGCCCACTGTCGCTGCTCGTCTCCCCGCCATGCCACACGCAGCGGCGCTGGGGGACTTTCGAGACGAAATACCTGCTCTCGGACGTCTCCGCGATCCATGGATTCGGCGCGGTCGAGCCACGGTGGATCACGCAGCAGCGCAGGGACATCCGACGATTCGAGCGTTGTTCCGGATACCCGCTTGCGCATCGCGGACTCCGGGTGAACGTGCTCCAGATCCCGGCGCAGCCGCTCCGCCTCCGGCCCGGAGGCGTCGGCCAGCAACCGCGCGGCTCGCTCGGGCGATCGTGCTATCGCCTCGATCACGGCGGGCTCGATGTACTTGCTACCCAGCCGAGACACCAAGTGCTCGAATCCCGAGTCCGTGTCTATCTCACCGAGTATCCCGGCACACCATTTCTTGTGCTGGGCAGACAGGTTGCCCTCGAACAACTCGGCTACGAAGGGCTCGACACCCGGTCCGATATTCGCACACAGTGCGTATACGAAGTTCATGCTCATCCCGGTGGACCAGATCGCATGATCTCGGGTTTCTTCGAGCGCGAGAATTTTCTCGACCGACTCGACCGAGTCGACGCTGGCCAAGAGGTAATAGCAGTAGCTCCGGTAATAGCGGTGGACGGTCTGCGACCGCGCGATGTCCGCAGCAACCCACTCGTGCTGGGTCGGGAACAGGAACGACGTCAACAGATTGCACCCGATTCGCGCGCCACGCTGCGGCGCGAGCCTGTCCACCGCGTTCGCATAGTCGTCGGCGGGGAGGGCAGCCAACGCCGTGCGCACCCTGCTCGCCGAATCTCCGAACACGACATTGCGAAGGTCGTCGGGATCTCGCACGCCGAGTGAGTGCCGGGTACGCGATCGATCCGGTACGAGTTCGCGGGTCACCAACTCCACGCCTACGGCCTCGGCGAGCATCTCCGCAGCGAATACCGCGCCGAAGCGGCCGATGACGAAGTCCACGAATAGAACTCGCATCTTGTGCTCCGGCTGATCGGTGACGACCGTAAGAGTCACAGCAGCACCGGTAGGGGTCACACCGGTGCCCGAGAACCGTCCGTCGACGAAGGCGTGCGCGGCCGCCGACAGCTCCGAATTCGACTCGGGATGGTCGACTGTTTCGCCGAAACGTCCGGCGGTTCGAACAAGCAGGTCGTCGATAGCGGCTTCCTTCGCAGCCACCGCTGTGACTGCCGCCTTCGTGCTGGCTCTCGGCCGGGTGGATCGAGGTTGCGGACTCCGCCCGTGGAACGCCTCGCCGCGTCGCCACCACAAAGCGGGGACTTGCCATCCGGTCTGTCGCGCACCCACCCGACGACCATAGAACAGAACGCCTACGCCGGCGGGAAAGTCGGGAGGCTGATTCCGATACGACGTCGTCGCATAAGCCCAGTTCAACACCGCTCGGAATTGCCGACCAGCGCCTCTGTACGGTGGAGCGAAGGACCTCGACCGATGAATCATCCAGGGAAAGGAACTTCATGGCTCAGCCAGACAGGCTGGAGAAAGACCCGAACAAGGGTTTCGTGGCCCTGCTGGGGTGGAGTTTGGCCGCGGTGGAAGCACTGGACAAGTTCGATCGGCGCTACGTCGTCGTCGCCCCCGAGTGGGCCGAGGCGTACTGCACCGAGCACGACATTCCGTACCTCCCGTGGAACTTCGAGCGACTCAACGATCGCTCACTGGAAATCGCCGAAACCCTGCAGGCGAAGGGCGTCGACGTCGCTATACCGCTGTACGAGGAGACGGTCGAGTGGGCCGGAGCCATCAACTCGGTGTTGCTCGGCAACCCACGCCTTTTCGGTCAGGCAATGCTGTTGCGCGACAAGTCCTTGATGAAGCGCCGTGCTCAGCTCGGCGGTATCCGCGTCGGCATCTTCGAAGAAGCCCACGACCGTGAGGACGTCACTCGATTCCTCAAACGTGTCAACCAGACGCTACTCAAGCTCGACGGCGATCCCAACGACCCGATCCACGTCAAGGCCTTCGACAAGGCCGGTTGCCTCGGCCACCGCGTCATTCGTACCCCTGACGAGGTCGACTCCATTCCCGACGAGGAATTTCCGGCGCTGATGGAATCGCACCTCGACGGCTGGGAGTTCGCCGTCGAAGCATGGATTCACAACGGCAAGATCAAGTTTCTCAACATCTCGGAGTACGTCACCCTCGGATACTCGGTGTTCGTTCCTGCGACACCCGAGCTGGAAAAGTACCGCGAGCAGATCACGGTGCAGATCGAGAAGCTGATCAAGACCTTCGACATCGAGTTCGGTTTCATTCACCCCGAGTACTTCGTCACCAGCGACGGTGAAATGTACTTCGGTGAAGTGGCTTACCGCCCACCGGGTTTCAAGGTCTTCGAGTTGCTGGAGCGGGCCTACGGGTTCAACGCATACCAGGGCCTCGCGCTGGCGTTCGACCCGAAGACCACCGAGGAGGAGATCGACGCCTTCTTCCCGAAGGAGGTGGTGGACGCCACCGGTCACGCCGGATGCTTCGGCGTCTACCCGCGCCGACGCGTCGTCAGCGACCTCGTCATCCCTGAAGTCACCGCGGACGACGACTACTACGAGACCAACGACCTCTCGGCACCGGTCGAGGAAACTGTCACCAAGAGAACAGCATTCGGTACCCACTGGGGCTTGCTGTACTTCTTCGGCGACGATCCCTACCGGATGCGCGATTTGCTCAAGCAACAGGAAGAACTGGACTTCTACGTGTGAAGCAGCAACTCGGGGACGACACCAACCCACCGTCACAGACGATGCACGAGCCGGCACCGACCAACGCGACCACGGCCGTGGACAGAGCGTTGGCATCACGTTTGGCGCAGCTCGACCATGCGATGCACGCGTTGGCCGATGCACCCGAGTTCAGCAAGAACACCAAGGTGCGGCGAGTTCTCGATGCGTTGCATCGAGTCTTGTTGCAGCCCGGTGGTTGCGGTGCAATTCGCGAACGCGCCGAGATGCTCGAGAATGCGGGGCTGTTCGCGGGCACCGACTGGGCGCACCCGGACATTCTCGTTCCAGGGTTCGTGGGGCCCAGCCTGCGCAGCGGCAACGACGACACCTTCGTGCTCGAAGCGACCAGCGAACTGCGGATGGTCGCGATCGTTGCGGGCGAGTACGAGCATGCTGCGGTGACCGCCGAGGATGCCCGTCGGTTCCTTTCTCAGGTTCTCGCGGTCAATCTCGACGTGCTGTTCACACCCCCGTCCGAGTCGGAGCGAGTTCGCCTGGGTCGTACCGCGCATCTGATCCGTGATCTGTTCGGGTACGTGGCCGGGCAGATCGGTTACGACAGTGTGCTCGACGAGTTGGTCGAAGAAATCTGGCGGATCCTGCGGCAGCGCCCGATTCAGGTGGACACCATCAAGGACATGGTCACCCGCATCGCGATCTATCGTGACGATCCGACCGTCGACCTCGGCAACTCCGGGCAGGGCCTGGATCGGTTGATCACGGCCCTGTTCGGAACCACCGATGCGTGCCGAGAGGATCCGGGCGTCGAGGTGTACCGGTCGCGGCTCGAAGCGATGGACGTCGAGGCGTTGCAGTTCGAGGCCCGCGGATTCGCGCGAGCGATGCACGACACCGGACTGGTCTCGCCGTACCACGCGACGCTGACGCAGTATCTCGTCGACCATTACTCGTACGTTCTGCCCGAGGCCCTCGGTCTGTCCGACACCGGCCGGACCTGCCTGACGCGGTACCCCGAACTGGTCCATCGCCTCATCGAAGAAACGGTGTACCCCGAAACCGCGCAGTGCCTCTACGGTTTGGCGCTGCTGCTCGATCGCGGAATTCTGCATCAGCCGCCGATCGTGCCGTCGCTGTGGCGACAGATGTCGTTGAAACTCGCTCCTGCGGTGCGGGAACGACTGATCACGACGTTCGGGCCGGTCCCCGCGCCGGAGTCACGCTTGCTCGGCGGTTTGCTCTCGATGCTCGGGCAGCCCCTCGGCGTCGGTCAGGGCGACAACCCGACGTGTCAGTCGGCGCGGGCCTTGTCGATGTGGGCCTACAACGATCCCGACTACCTGCTGCAGATGGTGGTGTGGGCGGCGCGTGACGAGGAGATCGTCATGCACTTCGAGGGGCAGTCGATCTCGTCGACCGACAGTGTCAGCGGCGTCGCCACGTCCGATCCGGTGGACCTCGATCCCGCGTCGCTGTTGCTGGTTCCGCACCTCGACCGCATCTACGCCGAGATGGTCCGGCGTTGCGCCGATCGTCCCGGCGATCCGCACCGCTGGGTCAATCCCGAGTTCCACGGATGGTGGTCGGCGCGCGAGTTCCACATCGACGTCGATGTCGAGACCGGCAATCTCGTCGACCTGGACGCATTTCTGCGGCAGTTCTATGCCGCGTACCACCCGGAGTACAACGGGCACCAACCGTTGATCCATCCGCAACCGGCAGGTGTGGCCGTAACCGACAGTGCCGCACGGTATGTGGGGTGGCACGCCATCACGATCCTGCGCGTGAACACCGATCCCGACGGCGTCATGAGGGTGTACTTCTTCAACCCGAACAACGACAGCGGCCAGGACTGGGGTGACGGCGTCGTGGTGGGAACCGCGGGCAATGGCGAACGCGCAGGCGAGGGTTCGCTGCCGTTCGACCAGTTCGCCTCACGGCTGTACATATTCCACACCGATCCACTCGAGAACGGCGAGCCCGAGAGAATTCCCGCCGAGGAGATCGAGCGGATCCGGGGATACATCGAGCGGAGTTGGGGCGCAGAACGTTCGGTGCCCGAGGCTTGAGATGCACGATGCGCCCCGAGTCCGTGACTCGGGGCGCATCGCTGTTCGGTCGGGCGTCAGCCCTTCTTGTCGAGCGAGTCCGGCTTGTGCACCGCGTCCTTGCCCGACTTGTCACTCTCGACGCGGTACTGCGGCTCGTCCTTCGATGCCTTCACGGTGCGGCCCGCGGCTTCGGTCTCGGAGGTGATCTTCTCCACCACCGTTCCCTCGGTCGTGGTGCCGTGGGTCTTCCATTCGACCTTGTCGCCCTTGTGCAGCTCGTCTTTCGCCATGGTCAGGGTGTCCTTTCGCCGGTGATGTCTCACGTGCGCTTACCCGCGGGAGTGGCGGCGCAATCAGCTGGTTCCCAGAGCCGGTGCCAGCGTGGTGAACCAGGCTTCGCGCAGCTGATCCTCGAACAACGGCCAGGTGTGCGCGCCCTCCTCGCGCATGGAGACCGTTGCCGGCACATCGGCTCGGCGCAGGGCGTCGACGAAGATCGATGTGCAGTTGTTGACCATCGCTTCGACCGCCATTCCGCCGAACGGCGGGATCGCGCCCTCGGGGATGCGATCCACAGGTCCGGGGAGCCCTCGGGACGAGCTGACATACACCGCGGTTCCGCGTAGACGCTCGACGTTGAGCGACGGGTCGTGATCGCGCCACCCCTGGCTTCCCGGCAGGCCCCACATGTTGAAGGGATTGTTGAGTCCGCCGGCGATCATCGCCGAGATGCCAGCAGTGGCAAGCGGGTTGGAGGGTGCCGGACACCCACTGAACGACGCGGCCGCGTCGAACACATCCGGGGCCTGGATCGCCAGGTCGAGTGCGGGACCACCACTCATCGACAGCCCCGCCACGCCGCGCCTGCCGGTCGATCCGTAGGCCGCGTCGACAGCGGCGGGTAGCTCGCGGCTGAGGTAGGTCTGCCACATGTTGCTGCCGAGCACCGGATCCGTTGTCTGCCAGTCGGTGTAGAAGCTGAAGCGGCCGCCGATCGGTGCGACGACGGTGACGTTCTTGTCCAGGAAGAAATTCTCGACGCCGGAGTTGTTGAGCCACCCGACGCCGTCCTCGTTGCCGAGTGCGCCGTTGAGCAGCACCAGAGTGGGTGCGGGTCCACCGTCGGGGGAATGCAGCACCTCGTTGGAGATGACGCGATTCATGGACGGGGAGAACACGTTCAGCACAGCGCGAGTCGCCGACACCTGATGGATGCCGACCGCTCCGGCAGCCGCGTCGGCCGATCCCGAGTTCCCCGGCAGCGCCTGCGCCGTCGTTCCGGTCATCAGTATCGACGCCACCGCGGCGGCCGTCACGACCACAGCGGATCGAGTTCGCCTCTTTCTCTTCTGTCCCACACGCAACATCAGCACCAATCGAGGGTCGCACGAATTTCGCTTCCTACCGCTAACGATCGGATTACGAAACCGATCGGTCCGTTCGCTCGCGGCGGTCTCGGCCGGCCCGTAACCGCGCGGCCTGCAGCGTCAGATGGTGCCGCTCGGGGATCGACGACGCCTGCTCCGCCGCCTGCACGTACAGGTCGGCAGCACGCAGCAGATCACCGGCCTTCTCGCACAGGTACGCGGCCACCGCCGTGTGCCGCGGGACGGCCGGATCGACCTCGCCGAGTGCCTCGAGCCCCGCCGCCGGACCGTCGGCCTCCCCGATCGCCACCGCTCGATTGAGTCGCACGACGGAACTGTCGGTGAGAGCGAGCAACTCGTCGTACCACTCGACGATCTGCGGCCAGTCGGTCTCGTTCACAGTCGGCGCATCGGCGTGCAGGGCGGCAATGGCCGCCTGCGTCTGGAACTCGCCCAACCGATCCTGCGCGAGCGCTGCCTGCAGAATCCACACTCCCTCCGCTATCAACGTTGTGTCCCAACGAGATCGGTCCTGCTCCGCGAGCGGGATGACGTGGCCGTCGGATCCGGTCCTGGCCGAACGGCGTGCGTGGTGCAGAAGCATCAGCGCCAACAGCCCGGATGTTTCCTCGTCGTCGGACAGTTTGGCCAACTGCCGGGTCAACCGGATCGCCTCGGCCGCCAGATCGACGTCGCCGGTGTACCCCTCGTTGAAGACGAGATACAGCACCCGTCGCACTGTCCCGACATCCCCGGGCGCGTCGAAACGCACGTCGCGCACTGTGCGTTTGGCTCGGCTGATGCGTTGCGCCATGGTCTTCTCCGGAACCAGGTACGCCTGCGCGATCTGCCGCGTCGTCAATCCCCCGACGGCACGCAGCGTCAGCGCCACCGCTGCCGCCGGACCGAGCGACGGATGCGCGCACAGAAAGAACAACTGCAACGTGTCGTCGACGCCGCCCACGCTGGCGGGATCCGGTTGCGCAGCGACTCGATCCTCGCGGGCTCGTCGCGCCTTCTCGGAGCGTTGCGCGTCGAGAAACTGTCGCCACGCGACGGTCACCAGCCAACCCTTCGGGTCTGTCGGCTCGGCGTCGACCCACGTCGAGTTCGCCTGTACCAATGCCTCCTGCACGGCGTCCTCGGCCGACGCGAAATCTGCTCCGCGGTGGACGAGGACGCCGATCACTGCGGGTGTCAATGCCCGCAGCACCTGGGGGTCCATGGTGATCGTCAGTCGGCGATGGTGGGAGGAGCCTCCATGAACGGGCGCAACTCGAGCCACTCGTCGATCGGTTTGCCCCCTGCGCCCGGCGCAGCCGACAGCTGTCCGGCCAGCTCGAGCGCGCGATCGTAGGAGTCGACGTCGATGACCATCCAGCCTGCGATCAGGTCCTTGGTCTCCGCGAACGGACCGTCGGTGACGGGTGGTTTCCCTTCCCCGTCCGAGCGCACCCACGTTCCCTCGGGGGCCAGGGCCTGCGCATCGACGAACTCTCCGGTCTTCTCGAGCTCGGCGGCGAAATCTCGCATGAACTGGATGTGGTCGTTCACTTCGGCAGGGGTCCACCGGTCCATGGGAACCCAGTCGGCCGGCTCGGGGGCTCCGCGGTAGTGCTTGAGCATGAGGTACTTCGCCATGGTGTCTCCTGACAGTCGGTGCGGCCATTCTTGCCGCATTCGACCCTGGGACGAAGCCGGTCCGCCGATTTCTACACGCTCGACGGAAATTGATCAGTGCATCGTGCGCCCTGCCGAGCCGAGCATCTGTGTCGCCTCGACCACCCGAGCCGCCATCGCCGTCTCGGCCGGCTTGCCCCAGGATCGGGGGTCGTAGGCCTTCTTGTTTCCGTACTCGCCGTCGACCTTGAGAACCTGGTCGTACTTGCTCAGCATGTGACCCGCGATGGATCTGGTGAACGCGTACTGGGTGTCGGTGTCGATGTTCATCTTGATCACCCCGCTGGCGACGGCGGAGGCGATGTCTTCTGCGCTGGATCCCGATCCACCGTGGAACACCAGATCGAACGGGTTGTCCCTACCGGTCTCGGCTCCGACGACGGCCTGGATCTCGGCAAGAATTTCCGGGCGTAGGTGCACCGAAGCAGGGTTGTAGACACCGTGTACGTTGCCGAAGGTCAGGGCAGTCATGTATCGACCGCGCTCCCCTGCGCCGAGCGCGGCGATCGTGGCGCGCGCATCGTCGACAGTCGAGTACAACTGTTCGTTGATCTCGTGTGAGACGCCGTCCTCTTCCCCGCCGATCACGCCCACTTCGATTTCGAGGATCGTGTTCGCCTGCACCGACAGATCGAGCAATTCGCGAGCGACACGCAGATTCTCGTCGAGCGGCACGGCCGATCCGTCCCACATGTGCGATTGATACAGCGGGTCGAGTCCGCGTCCGCGTCGGTCGATGGCGTCGGCCAACAGTGGCCGCACCCAGTCGTCCAGATTCTCGGCGGGGCAGTGATCGGTGTGCAGCGCCACCGAGATCGAATAGTGCTGCGCCACTTCGTGGGCGTACTGCGCGAGCGCCTTGGACCCGGCGAAGCGGTTCTGCACGGCGTTGCCGGACAGATAGAGCGCGGTACCGACCGATACCTGAATGATGCCGTCGCTCTCGGCCTCGGCGAATCCTTGCAGAGCTGCGTTGAGAGTCTGCGAGCCGGTGACGTTGATCGACGGGTAGGCGAATCCACCCTCCTTGGCGCGATCCAGCATGGCGGCATACTGGTCCGGACTGGCAATCGGCATGAGCTGTCCTATCTTTCGGGTGCGGCCGGCATGTCGACTGATGGTGCCGTACAGCCGCAGGAATTTCGGTGGGTGAAGGTGGTCGGTACGCGGATCGATCGGGGCGCGTCCTCGCGCCCCTCGATGCGGCCGAGGAGTAGGTCGGCTGCGGTTCTGCCGATCGTTTGCACGTCCTGAGCCGCGGCCGTGAGCCGGGGCTCGAACAGATCCGACCACTCGAAGTCGTCGTAGCACACGAAGGCGAGGTCGGCCGGAATCGACAAACCCAGGCCACGAACGGCTTTCAGTGATCCGATGGTCATCGAATTGTTCATCGACACCAGAGCCGTCGGCCGATCCGGACCCGACATCAGCCCACGCACCCGAGACTCGGCCACCTCGACACTGGACCGACCGTCGAGGATCAACCGGGGATCCAACTCGATTCCTCGATCGGCCAGTGCGCGGGTATAGCCGTCGAATCGCTCTGTGGTGGAGGAGATCCCCTCGATGCCGCGAACGATCGCGATGCGGCGATGTCCGGCGTCGAGAAGGTGGGTCGTGAGTTCGTACGCCGACACGTCGTTCTCCGGGCCCACCTGATCACACGCGACGTCGAGCATCCGGTCGATCAGCACCAGAGGCGTTCCGCTACGCACGATCTCGGGAATCGTGGAAAACTCCGAGCCCGCTGCAGGCGCGAGAATCATGCCGTCGACCTGGCGGTCCAGCAACGAGTCCGTCACCCTGCGCTCGGAACGCGGCTCATCGTGCGAATCACCGAGGATCAGCACGTAACCGGCCTCGGACAACCGCTCCTCGACGGCATGGACCAGGCTGCCGAAGTAGGGGTTGGTCAATGCGGCGATGGACAGTCCCACGGTGTGAGTCCGACCTGCCGCGAGCGATCGAGCGACGACGTTGCGTCGGTAGCCGATCTCGAGAATCGCCGCGTCGACGCGTTGCCTGGTGGCGGGATTGACGTTGCGGGTGCCGTTGAGCACATGTGAGACAGTCGATACCGATACCCCGGCCAGGCGGGCGACATCGTCCATCGTGGGCATGTCAGACGGCCCAGCGCTGTCGGGTCTCGTGGCCTTGTGGAATCGTCATGTCAGCCGCAGGATTCGATCGGCGCGGCGCGCAGTCGACCCGATCAGTTCCGCGTTGCGCTCGTCCGATCCGAGAGCCCAGAACTCCGCATCCTCGTGCGACTTTCCGTAGGCCTCGTGCCGAGCCACCAGCCGTTGGTGCCGAACCTCGGTGTGCGGAGCCAGGAACCAGACCTCGTCGATCATCGCCCGCGCCGACGGCCACGCGTCGGACTCCATCAGCAGGTAGTTGCCCTCGGTGATGACGAGCGGGACAGTCGACGGCACCGGGATCGAGGACCCGATCGATTCCTCGATCTCTCGGCGAAATCTCGGCGCGTACACGACGGGACCACCTGGTTGCTGATCGTGCACGGCCGCGATGAGCCGCGCGTAACCACCGTCGTCGAACGTGTCGTGGGCACCCTTGCGATCGAGCCGGCCCAGCTCGATCAATACCTCGTTGGCAAGGTGGAATCCGTCCATCGGAACCAGTACCGCCAGTTCCGGCCCGAGCCCGTCGACGAGTTGCTGTGCCACAGTGGACTTTCCGGCACCCGGTGCACCGGTCAGGCCGAGTATGCGTCGCTCGCCGGACACTGCCAGCTTTCGTGCCAGCTCCACGAGTTCTTCGAGGGTGGCTTCCTGTACGTCCTGGTCAATGCTCACCGTTGTCGCTTTCGAGTCCGCGGATGGGAAGTTCGTGTAGCCACACTCTGGGGCCGATCACCGAGCAGCGCAGTGCGGCAACCCGAGCCGACCTGTCGATGCGCTCGGAAAGAGAGCCTGGCTGCGTGGAGTAGTAGGCATACGCGCCGTGGAACGCATCCCCGGCACCCAGAGTATCGACCACTGCGACCGGCTTCACCTCGACCGATCCCGACGATCCCTCGGACCACCATTCGACGGGCTCGCCGCCGTGGGTGGTGACGACGGTTCGTACGCCGGATCCGACGAGCGCCGCGGCAGAGTCCGCTGTGTCCGAGGTGCCGGGGGCGCGAAAGTCCGCCGAGCACACCATGTCCGTGGCATGCGGAATCAACTCGCTCATCACCGGTTTCCAACGACCGGCGTCCACGACCAACGTGGTGACCCGCGCCGCCGCATGTTCCGCGGCGGCGCAGGCGATCAGGGGGTGGTGCCCGTCGACGAGAACGACGTCGGCACCGGCAACGACGGCCTCTAGACCCTCCGGCGGCGAGGCGTCGGAGTTGACGGCGTCGGCCGAGACGACCGACCGGTCACCGGTCGATTCGATCACCGTCACCGCCGAGACGGGAACGGACCTGGTGGAGCCCTCGGCCGCGTCGATCACCTGCACTCCGAATTCCGCCAGGTCGGCCTTGACCAGCGCTGCCACCGGGTCGTCTCCGAGCGCGGTGACGAGCACAGCCGTCCCGCCCAGCGCAGCGAATGTCACTGCCGCGTTGGCGGCAGGACCTCCCGCCGCGACGAACTGGGCACTCGAGGTGATCTTCTGGTTGGGTGCCGGCGCTGCCGACACTCGATGAATGATGTCGAGTGTCGCCAGCCCGACGAAAACACCGACCGGACTTGTCGATTCAGAGTCCGGCACGTTCATCGTCGGTCGGCTCCTCCGCGCCGGTCATGAGCGCGACGACCTCGGACATGGTGCGGTTCTTCGGATCCACGACGCCCGCCCGCTTGCCGAGACGGTGGATGTGAATCCGGTCGGCGACCTCGAACACGTGCGGCATGTCGTGGCTGATGAGCACCACCGGAATGCCTCGGTCGCGGATCGTGCGGATCAGATCGATCACCATGCCCGACTCCCGCACGCCGAGTGCGGCCGTCGGCTCGTCCATGATGATCACTCCGCGTCCGAACGCTGCCGCCCGGGCAACTGCAACGCCCTGACGCTGACCGCCGGAGAGCGTCTCGACCGCCTGATTGACCGACTTGATGCCGATCTTGAGATCCTGCAGGTGCTTCGAGGATTCCTCGCGCATCCGCGGCATGTCGAGTCGACGAAAAAGACTGCCGCTGATGCCTTTACGCTTGATCTCGCGTCCCAGATAGACGTTCGACGCGATGTCGAGAGCCGGAATGACGGCCAGGTCCTGATAGACCGTCTCGATGCCTGCCGCTCGTGCGTCGCGCGTGTTCTTGAACGACACCGGCGAGCCGTTCATCAGGATCTCACCCGAATCCGGAATGACAGCCCCGGCCAAAGCCTTGATGAGACTGGACTTTCCGGCACCGTTGTCGCCGATCACCGCCAGCACCTCACCGGCCCGTAACTCGAAGTCTGCACCGTTGATGGCCGTGACGCTGCCGTAGGTCTTGACCAGACCACGCGCTTCCAGAGCGAGGGTGGCACTCACTGTGACCTCCTACGTGCGAATTGATCGACGGCCACCGCGACGATGACGAGAATGCCGGTCGCGACGTTCTGGTACAGGCTGTCGACGCCTGCCTGTGTGAGCCCGTTGCGGAGCACACCGACGATCAGAGTTCCGATGAGAGTGCCGATGACGGTGCCGCGGCCACCGAACAGGCTGGTTCCACCGATGACGACCGCGGTGATCGTTTCGAGGTTGGCGTTCTGATAGGCGTTCGGATCGGCGTTGGGGATCCGTCCGAGCGCTGCCCATGCCGCGATCGCCGCGATGACACCGGTCACGATGTAGACCGAGAACAGCACGCGTCCGGACTTGATGCCGGAGCGGTCCGAGGCCTGCGGGCTACCGCCGACTGCGTAAATATGTCTGCCCCAAGAGGTTTGGGACAACGCGTACCACATCACGGCGTACACCAGCAGCATAACCACCACGCCGTAGGTCGTGGAGAAACTGCCGATCTTGAACGAGGTACCCAGCAGCGTCAGTGGTCCGCTCGGCACCTGGTAGGTCTCGGAGCCGGCCAGCAACCTGGTGGCTGCCTGGATCGCGGTGAACGTGCCGAGTGTGACGATGAACGGTGGCAGTCGCAGCATCGTCACCAATCCGCCGTTGATCGCACCGAACGCCACACACACGGCAAGCGTGGAACCCAGTGCGACCACCGGACCGTTCGCGCCTGCCGACTGCGCCATCACGATGGTGCCCATCACCGCCACCGCACCGATCGACAGATCGATACCGGAGGTCAGGATGATCAGCGTCTGGCCGACAGCGAGAATGCCGACGACCACCGACTGCTGCAGAATCAGAGAGACGTTCTGCGGGTTGAGAAACGAGCTCGAGATCGAGCTGAAGACGATGACGGCGATGAGGAGCGCGGCCATCGGTCCGAGCAGCGGTTCACGCAGGATGGTTCCCACGTTGAACCGGCTCGGAGCCTTGGGAGGCGCAGCGGTGTCGGTACTCACGAATCAGATCCCTGTGTTCGCCGGTGCGTCGCGATCAGCCCCAGCAATTCGCTTCGCCCCATGCGGTGTCCTGGGATTCGATGCCGGCTACCGGCTTGTCGGTGACGAGCTGCGAGCCGGTGTCGTTGAAGCCGCTGGGCTTGGTGCCGTCCTGGGCGAACTTGACGACCGCGTCGACGCCCTGCTCGGCCATCTTCGCCGGGAACTGGAGCACCGTCGCGCCGATGATGCCGGACTTGACGTTCGCGATGCCGGTGCAGCTACCGTCAATGGAGCCGATGGTGATCTGATCGGCGCGGCCGGCGGACTGAATCGCCTGGTACGCACCCGCCGCGGCGGGCTCGTTGATCGTGTAGAGCGCGTTGACGCCCGGTGCGCGCTGCAGCAGGTTCTCCATGGCCGTCTGCGCCTTGGTCTGGTCGCCGTTGGTGTTCTCCTGGCCGACGATCTCCGACGAGCTGTCGGTCAGGCCCATGCCTTCGAGGAAGCCGTCGTGACGGAAGGTGTCGACCGTGCCGCCCGCGGTGCCGTCGAGCATGATGACCTGGGGTGCAGTGGTTCCGAGCGTGCCCTTGACCCATTCACCCTGGCTGACGCCTGCGGCCTTGTTGTCGGTCGCGAACGTGGCGTCGACCGCGTCCTCGGGATCGGTTGCGGTGTCGAGGGCGATGACGACAACGCCGGCGTCACGTGCCTTCTTGATCGCGTCCAGGACTCCGGTGGACGAGTTCGGGGTGATCAGAATCCCCTTCACACCCTGCCCCACCAGGTTCTCGATGGCTGCGACCTGACCCTCGTTGTCACCGTCGAATGCGCCGGCCAGAGCCACCAGCTCGGCTCCGCTGGAATCCGCCTGCGCCTGCGCTGCCTCGCGCAGCTTCACGAAGTACGGATTGGAATCCGTCTTGGTGATGAGCCCGACCTTGACGCTGTCCGAGTCCGAGCTGCTGCACGCGGTGAGGCCGAAGACGAGCGAACCGGCCATGAGCACGGTCCCGATCGTCAGCGCAGACTTCCGACGGTTATTGAACATGTGGACTCCCTTGTCCCCTAGCCACGCGGTCGCGTCGCTCGATTGCAGGAGCCTAAAACCGATACAAGCGCTTGCGCATGCGCTTTCGCGAAACAAACTCGGAGTCTTTTTCTGACCGACCGGCTGACCGGTTCGTGACGGGGGTCACGCAATCGTCGAGTCCCGCCCCGCGCAGCTCCCCGGGCCCCCGCACACGCGCGATCGTCTGGCCTTGGACGCCGCCCGGCACCGCCCCAGTCCCCGCAAATGCGCGCGCGTTTGCCATCCGCGCGCGATTTCGCGCCCGATCACCTCGCTACTCCGCGCGCACCCAACGAATGCGCGCGCGTTTGCCTCACCCCGATCCCCGATAGACCGGAGAACCGGCCGACGCGGTCGGCTCACTTACTCGGCGAGTCCTCTTCCGTCACCGAATCCGGCTCCTCGTACGTGACGGTGATGTCCTGAAATCCCTTGTTGCGCTGCGCTTCTGCCTGGCCGGTGTAGGAGTTCTTGTCACCCTCGGTGAGTTCGACGTTGTCGGTGAACGGTGTCAACAGCGCCCGGGGATGTAGGTGGTCGACGCGTACGGCGTTGATTTCGATGCACAGCACGATCAGCACAGACGAGACGTAGAGAAAACCGAGCAGACCGAGGACTATCGCGAAGATACCGTTGCTGGCGCTGGCATTGCCGACGACATAGCGAATGTAGATGCCGCCGAACGATTGCAGCGCCTGCCAGATCACGGCTGCGATCGCCGCACCGGGCAGAACCTCGCGCACACTCAGGGCGCGAGCGGTCCCGATTCGGAACGCAGCGGTGAAGACCACGGCGTTGACCACGACCGCTCCGACGAGTGCCAGTGCACCGCCGGCAAACCCGAACACGCCAGAGGATGCGACTCCGTTGAGAACGGTCAGGCCGATGATGGCGGTGCCGACGGTACTGAGCAGCAGCAGCCCCCGCAGCCGACCCTTGATCGGATCCGGTTGTTCGTTTCGCGGGACGGACCACGCGGTGTTCATCGCGTACTGCGCGGCGAGTGACACTCCGAGTCCGCCGTACAGCGACCCCACCACGCCGATGACGATGGCCGTTGTTCCGCCGCTGAGTCGATCCGGCTGACCGAGTTGATCACCGATGACGGGGATCTGGCTCATTGCCGAGTCGATGATGCGGGTCTGCAGTTCCGGGTCACCGGCCAGAACGATTCCCAGCACGGTGGTGAAGAGCAGCAACAACGGAAACAACGACAGGAACGAGTAGTACGCGATGAGAGCCGCGAGATATCCACCTCGGTCGTCGAGAAACTTGTACAGAACCGCGAGCGGGAAACCCGCCGACGGGTGTCTGCGCTGAAAGCTGTCCACCTTGCCGACCATCATCGATCGAATGTATCCGCCGCGCCGCTGCTGGAAACGTTGCCCGCGCACGTATCCGGTGTGACCCAGATCTCAGCGACCCGGCGTGCGCTTTTCGGTTCGAGCCTCGACCAATTTCTGACACCGCACGAAACGAGAAGGGAACTCACATGAGCTTCATCGACAAGGCCAAGAACGCTGCAGAAGATGCCATCGGCAAGGCCAAGGAAGTTGTGGGCGACGCCACCGACAACAAGGACCTCGAGGCCGAGGGCAAGAAGGACCAGGGTTCGGCAGGCGTGAAGAAGGTCGGCGAGAACATCAAGGACACCTTCAAGTAGGTCGCATTCGCGAGGGCCGTCGATCTCCGGATCGACGGCCCTCGCTGCATTCTCGGGTGTCGCTGCCGATGCACTTCGGTTCTAGGTACAACCTCCTGATGACAACGTATAAAGTGCACGGAGTCGACATTGTCGGCCGATACGGGCGTCCAGCAGAAGGCGTGTTCGTGGATCTCTCCGGCGAAAGGCGGCGGAGGTCTTGTGCGAGAGGACTCTCTGAATGTCGCAACCATCGACCGGTGTACAGCTTCCCGGGTCTTCCCCCGCATCGTCGCTCGCCGAATTCGCGCGCTCCCTGCGCGACACCCGTCGGTCGATGCCGGAGACGGTGAGCGAGATTCTGCGCACAGCGATCCGGCTCATCCCGGGCGCGACCGTGGGATGTGTCACCACGGTGCGCAAAGGCGTGCGCACCGTCGTAGCGTCCACCGACCCCCTTGCCGAGAAGCTGTGTCGGCTTCAGTACGAGCTCGACGAAGGCCCGATTCCCACCGAGGTTCGCCACTTCGACGTCGTCGTATCGCACGACCTCACGGCGGAACCGAGATGGCCGGAGTTCGCGGTTCTGGCCGTGAAAGAGGGCTTCAAGTCCTTGGCGGCGTTTCAGCTCTTCAGCAATGCCGATGACCTCGGTGCGTTGATTTTCTACAGCGACGAGCAGGGAGCCTTCGACACCGACGCGGTCGAGATCGGTGAAGCCCTCGCAGCGCATGCCGCCATCGCGATGCTCAGCGCCCGCGACAACGAACAGTTCCGGACCGGCCTGGCCAGTCGAGACATCATCGGCCAGGCCAAGGGCATGATCATGGAGCGCTACGACCTGGACGCGGTGCAGGCGTTCGATCTTCTGGCCAAGCTGTCACAGCAACAGAATCTCCCTCTGCACCGTGTGGCTCGTGACCTGGTGGAGACCGATCACCCGACGAACTCGACCTTCTGACGACCCGACGGGTTTCGATTCTCTGCTCACGAGGAATGGCTGTCAGTGGTATCGGCAGACAACACGCGATACCCGCGGGCGGTTATGTCGTTGAGACAACAGCGATCGACCGCTCGTCGCTACCGCTCCGGTTGGCACCTCGGACACCACCATGTTCGACGCCGATCGGGGTCACCGGGAACCTCCGCGACCACCCGAATCGACGTTCCACACCGCAGACACGGCTTGCCGGCTCGACCGGCGACCCAGTGCGCACGGCCCTTTCGAGTGTCTCCGGTGGTCACCTGCATCGCACCGGGAATTGTCGCCGAGTGACGCATCGCTCGCTCGAGTAACGCGACCGATCTCTGCGCGTCGACATCACCCGACGGCGTCCACGGCCACATCCCTCGGAGGAAGCAGAGCTCGTTCGCCCACAGATTTCCCGGACCGGCGATCACCCGCTGGTCCAGCAACGTCGCGATGATCGGCCGCCGTCCCTGGGCGGCAATGTTGGCACTTGCGCGCTCGGCGTCGAACGTCGGATGCAGCGGGTCCGGTCCGAGATGCGCGATCAGCGCGTTCATGTCCCGCGTGTGTCCGTAGTCGACGACCGGCAGCAGAATTCCGTACGCGGTGGGCCCGTCGACCGCGGCGAGCCGGACGCGCACGTCGGGTCGGATGCGCTGCGGAATCGAGCGACCGGCCCGCACGACCGTCCACGATCCGCTCATCCGCAGATGCGTGTGCAGCGTGGTGTCGTCGTCGAAATCGGTGAGCAGATGTTTGCCGTGCGTCCGATGCGCGACGACGGTTCGGCCGGCCAGATTCTCCACTGCGTGCGCGGGCACCTGAAGCCTTCCGGCCCGCAACGATGCGCCGTCCAGTGCTCGACGCAATCTCGCGGCCAATACGAACACGGTGTCACCTTCGGGCATGCGTGCTGTGTATCCCGGCTACGGAAAACGCAATCCGACGCCGCTCCTCACGGTGCAACCGACGACCGAAGGATGCCCGACGGCGTCGGCCGCAACACCGACGCGAGTTCCGCCAAGGGCACCGGTGCCTCGACGAGGGTCTCCCATGGATACTTCGCACCGGTGTCGTGCAGGAAGGCGACGGCCCGGTGGAGGTGACGGGGCTCGTAGTTGTGGATTCCGGTGATGGTCAGCCAGTTCCGCACCACTGCTTCGGGGTCGACGGCGATCGGTGCACCCGGCGCGACGGATCCGGCGAGCACGAGCCGCCCACCGATGTCGAGTCGCCCCAGGGCCGCCTGCACGGCCGAGGACGATCCGGAGAAGTCGATGGCCACATCCGTCCGTTCACCGTCGTCCTCCGCGGCCCCGAATACACGAGCTTGTCTCTGCCGCTCCGGGTCTCGATCGAGAACCGACACCGTTGCTCCTCGCTCGCTCGCCGCCGCGGCGGCGGTGACCCCCAGCATTCCTGCTCCGACGATCAGTACCCGTCGGCCGTCGACGACACCGGCGGCGTCGAGAGCGGCCATCACCGTCGCCGTCGCACACGCTGCGGGCGCGGCGACGGCGTCGGGCATGGTGTCGGGAATCCGGGCCACTGCGGTTCCGCGCGGGAGCACGATGTGTCGAGCGTAGGAGCCACTGAGAACCCATGCGCTCTCGGCAGACTCGTGACCCACCTTGCGCACGGACGAGCACTTGGCCGTGAAGCCGGACGCGCACCGGGGGCACCGGCCACACGGCACCGTCACCGACCAGACGATCCGATCCCCCACCTCCGCAGCCGACGTCGCGTCACCGACGGCAACCACACGACCGACGGCCTCGTGCCCGAGTACAGACGGGCGCGCACCGTGTCGTCGCCCGGACACGGTGTGCAGGTCGCTGCCGCACACCGTGGCGAGGTCGACTCGCACCAGCAGGCCTCCCGGCTCGAGAGCGGGAATTCCTATGTCCCACATCTCGATCCCGCTCCCCGTCCAGACAGCGGCCTGTGTCAGACCAACAGTGATCTGATCCATCCGGAGATCCTTTCCACGATGTACACGACGACGAAGATGACGAGAACGATTGCACCGGCGACGTCGAAGTTCAGGGTACGAATCGACTCGAAGAGCAGGAAGCCGATACCGCCTGCACCGACTATCCCCAGGATCGTGGAGGTCCGAATGTTCACGTCGAGCAGATACAGGCTCGAACCGACCATCGACGGAATGGCCTGAGGAACAACGGCACTCAGAGTCCGGTTCCACCACCCGCCACCGACCGACGCCACCGCGTCGAGGGGACCGGGGTCGATCTCCTCGATCGCATCGGCGACGAGCTTGCCCAGGAATCCGACGGATCCGATGGCCAGTGCGCAGGTTCCCGCCACCGGACCCAGTCCGAGCGCTGCAACGAACACAACGGCGAGGATGAGTTCGGGGACGGCGCGAACCAGGAGGATCCAGGATCTCGCGACCCAGTACACCGCGGGATGCGGAGTTGCGTTGCGCGCAGCCAGGACTCCGACGGGTATGGACAGTACGATTCCGATTGCGGTGGCCACGACTCCGATGGCGACGGTCTGCACGGCGGCGTCGAACAGGTCCGCACCCAGTGCGGAGAAATCCGGTGGGACCATTCGCCCGAACACCTCGACGGACGGTCCGATCCACGTCAGCAGCGACCGCGGATCCAGCTCGAGGACCACGAAGGACGCCACGACCGCGACGACGAGCACGGCCGACGCCCCGATTCGCATCAGTCGATCGCGCTGTGGGCCTACCGCGGACGGCACCAGCAGCATGCGGCGAAGAGCCATCGCCGCCAATTCCATCGCGGCGATGATCACCAGGATCACCAGCACGATTCCGAGAGCACGCGGGTAGATCAGTCCGCGCAGAGCGTCCTGAAGGGCGAAGCCGATACCGCCTGCCCCGACGAAGCCGAGGACCACCGACATGCGCAGGTTGATGTCGATTCGATAGACGAAGGCTCCGATCCAGGCCGGAACAACCTGCGGAACAACGGCGTTGATCATTTCCCGGTAGTAACCGGCGCCAGCGGCACGGAGCGCCTCTCGCGGTCCCACATCGGTCTCTTCGATGGCGTCGGCGAACAATTTGCCGAGCATGCCGATGGAATGCAGTGCGAGCGCGAGGATGCCGGGCAGCACACCGATTCCCAACGCCCTGACGAACAGCACCGCGAACAGCAGATCCGGCATCGCCCGGCAGAAGGTGATGACGGCGCGAGCGATGCTGTACAGGATCGGGTGCGGCGAGGTGTTCCGCGCCGCGAGAAACGCCAGCGGTACCGAGACGATCGCTGCGAGCACAGTGCCCAGTACCGCCATGAGCAGTGTGTCGAGTGCGAGGGAGACGATCCTGCCGGTGTCGTCGACGCGGGGCGGCAGCATCCGCTCGAGTAGGTTGCCGACATCCTCCAGACCGTCGATCAAGGTCGTAGGCGCAAAGTCGATGTAGCCCGCCGAGAGCACGGTGAGAACGAGGGTGGCGACACCCAGCGCCGGGAACAACCATCGACGTCGCCGCGGATGATCCTGTACTGCAACGTTCGTGGGCTTCGGTTCCACGGTGACGGTCATGTCGGTGCCACCGTGGTCATGTTCCCGGGGTCGGGCGCGATCCTCTGATAGATCGGCATGATGTCATCGCGCCGAAGACCGACGGCGGGGCGATCGAGCACCACCCGGCCGTCTCGCAGACCCACGAGGCGATGCGCCCAGCCGAGCGCGAGATCGACCTGATGCAGGGTGCACACCACGGTCAGCTTCTCTTCACTGCACACTCGCTGCAACAGGTCCATGACCACACCTGCGTTCTCGGGGTCGAGTGAGGCGACGGGCTCGTCCGCGAGCACGATCCGCGGACGCTGATTCAGGGTTCGCGCGATTGCCACCCGTTGCTGCTGACCACCGGACAGAGTGTCGGCGCGGCGTTCGGCGAAGTCCGCCAACCCGACTCGGTCGAGGCACGCCCTGGCTTCCTCCCGCATCGCTTTCGGGTAGGTGAGCGCGCCGTAGCGCGGAATCGACAGGCGGCCGATGCCACCCACGAGTACGTTCTCGAGGCAACTCAACCGGCCCACGAGATTGAAGTGTTGAAAGATGAACCCGACGTCTCGGCGCAGTTCGCGTACTCGGCGCCGGTTCGCGAGGTCGACGCGAATGTCGAGTGCAGTGACGCTCCCCGAGGTGACGGGATGCAGACCGTTGATGCATCGCAGCAGCGTCGACTTGCCGGAGCCGGAAAGCCCGAGCAGTACCAGCATTTCACTGCGGTGCACGTCGAGGTTCACGTCCTGCAGCGCGGTGGTCGACCCGAACGTCTTGGTGACGTTGCGGACGCTGACCACCACGTCGCGCGGGTCCATCGGTGCGGATTTCATCAGCCCTGGCACTTCTCGGAACCGGTGACCTCGCATACGTGGCGCACGCCGTCGTAGTCGCTGTCCTGTGCCGGCACGACGCCCCAGGCGTCCTCGTCGGTGATGCGGCATTCCTCGGCGCAGATGCCGTCGGCGATGAAGGCATCCGAGTTCATGCCCTCGCTGAACACGTCCTGGAGTTTCGCGATGGCCTCGCTGCCGAGGTCGTTGTTGGCCGCGAAGAGCGATCCGGCGATCATCTCGGACTTCCACACCGTCTTGAGCTCACCCGGTGCGAGCTCGCCGTTGTCGATCATCGTGCGGTCGACCATGGTGTCGAATGCGAACCCGGCGTCGCAGTCACCGGCCTTGACTCCAAGTGCCGATGCGTCGTGCCCGCCCGCGTAGATCGGGGTCATGGCGGCGGAGATGTCTGCCTCCGAACCCGAGGTGATGACATCGTCCTCGATCAGTCCCGCTGTCGGATAGAGGAACCCGGAGGTCGAGCTCGGGTCGACGAAGCAGACCTTCTTGCCTGCGTAGTCGGCGAGACCGTTCACCGAGGCATTGTCCGAACGGGCGATTCCGTAGGACTGGTATCCGGGCGGACTTGCCTCGTCCTGAACGACGGCACCCAGCGGCGTCATGTCGGCTCCGTTGATTCCGGCAACGACGTAGGCGAAGGGACCGAAGAACGCGATGTCGACGTTGCCCGCGATCAAGCCCTCGACCACACCGGCGTAGTCCGAGGCCTGGACGAAGTCGACGGTCGCTCCGGTCTCGTTCTCGAGCCGCTCGATGACCGGGTCGTAGCTGGCTTTCAGATCCGTCGAGTTCTCGGCGGGAATTGCAGCGAGCGTGATGGTTTCGGGGAATCCCTGCTCGGTGGTGGCTCCCTCGGAGGAGCCCGAGCAACCGGCTACGACCAGAGCCGCGGCAGAGAGCACGGCTGCGGCGGTTCCGGCACGACGGCGAGAGGTGGTGATCATGGCATGGTTTCCGTTCGGTGACGTTCGAGTGTGGTGGTTGTTCGGGGCAGAGCTGTTCAGGGCAGAAGGACGGGCGGAAGGTCGGCGACGCTGTCGAGCACGTGGGTGGCACCCGCCTCGCGCAGCTGATTCTCGGAGTGAGCTCCGGTGAGCACACCGATCAGCAGAGATGCGCCGGCGCGGCGGCCGGACAGGATGTCGCTGGAGGTGTCACCGACGACGGCGACGGCGGACATGTCGGTCACCTCGGCGAGCAGGGCGGCCGACAGGACGAGATCGGGGTACGGACGGCCGCGACCGGCGCTCCCGGGTGCGAGGAACGCGTCGGGCAGATCCCGCCAGCCGAGCGCGTCGATGATGCGGTTCTGGGTGGGTGCCGAGAATCCGGTCGTCAGAACGACGGCGACTCCGGATTCGCGAAGCTTCGTGATCGCTTGGGCCGCACCGGGTACGGGTGAGACCCCGTCGTCGATGCGAGCGTCGTACGCCGACTCGAAGGCACGGTTGGCGGCCTGAGCACGGTCCTCTGCTCCGAACAGTGCACGAAACACCTCGATCTTGGACTGGCCCATCGTGTCCAGGACATAGCGGCGGGCCTCGTCACGTTCGGGACCGGCGTCGGCGAGTCCGACGGCGGTGGCAGCGGCATCGAACGATTCGAGGACCAGACCGTCGTCGGTGACCGTGGTTCCGGCCATGTCCAGAACGACGAGTTCGAAGGCCGTGCGGGTGTTCGGGCTGGTGGAGTTCGGCATGAGGGAGACACTGCCGTTTGGTATAGACCAATACGTGGAACTCGGGTGAACAGGCCGTGAACGTCGTACGACGAATAGGTCTAGACCAATTGCTGCTATGGTTGGTCCATGGTCGTGGACACCGAACCTCGCGTACTCAAGCACCAGATCGTCCGCAGAAGTCTCGACGCCATGCTCGACGGCATGTCGGCGGGCGATGCGTTTCCTTCCGAGCGCGATCTCGCCGATCGATACGACGTGTCCCGCGAGACATTGCGTCAAGCCATCCGAGAACTGTTGGTAGCCGGTCGAATCGAACGACGGGGCCGTGCGACGGTTGTGGCCGAACCCAAAGTGGTGCTGCCGCTGGCCGTCGGCTCGTACACCGAGGCCGCGCGCGAGAAGGGTATGAGCGCTACCCGAATCCTGGTCGGTTGGGACGTGTTCCGAGCCGACGACGTTCTGGCGGAACTACTCGGCATCGAGACCGGTTCGGAGGTGGTCCAACTCGAACGCGTCTTCACCACGGGCGACGTCCGAGTCGGACTGGAGACGACTCGCATTCCCGCGTATCGGATTCCCGGGTTGCAGGACAGTTTCGATCACCGTTCCTCGCTGTACGCCGAATTGGCCGCACTGGGAATCGCTTTCGGACGCGTAGTCGACACCATCGAAACCGTCCTCCCCGATGCCCGAGAAGCCGCACTGCTCACCGTCGACACCCGGACACCGATGTTTCTGCTCGGCCGCGTCTCCTACGACACGGCCGGGGTTCCCATCGAACACCGACGATCGCTCTATCGCGGAGACCGGATGACCTTCACCGCTGTCATGGACGCCTGACATGACCTCTCGAGAAAGACGCCTGACATGACATCGACGTACGACGTCGTGGTCGTCGGGGCCGGCATCGTCGGTCTCGCACACGCTTATCACGCCCATCGGCGCGGACTCGCCGTGGCGGTGGTCGATCATGCCGATCGTGTCGCAGGTGCCTCGGTGCAGAATTTCGGACACGCCTGCATCACTGCGCAATCCGGCACTGCACTCGAATACGCTCGAGTCGGCCGCAGTCATTGGCTCGACCTTGCAGGCAAGGCCGGCTTCTGGGCTGCGGAAGCGGGGACGCATTGTGTTGCCCGGCACGAGGACGAATACACGGTGCTCGAGCAGTTCGCCGAACTGCGAGGGAAAGAGCAGGTACAACTGCTCGACCGCGCCGAGATATCGAGCCGACTGCCCATCGCGCACGCCGACGTCGTAGGCGGCATGTACATGCCGACCGATGTTCAGGTCGACCCGCGTGCCGCCGCACCTGCCATCGCGCGCTGGCTCGCCGACTCCGGGGTGGACTTCCACTGGCGCACCGCTGCAACGTCGTTCACCCCGGGCGTCGTCCACACCTCGCGCGGCGAGCTGCATGCCGGCACCACGTTCGTCACCGTCAACCACGACATCGATCGCCTGTTTCCCGACAGCGCCGAACGCGGCGGACTGGTGCGATGCAGGCTGCACATGCTGCGTGCCACGCTGCCGCTGCGTGCGCCGCTGCCCACCCCACTGTTCACCGGCTGGTCCCTGCTCCGGTACTCGGGTTTCGAGAACCTGCCGGCCGTCGCAGACGTCGCCGCCCGCCTGCAGGCCGAGCATCCCGAGTACGTCGAACTCGACCTGCACCAGATGTACACCCCGCAACCGGACGGCTCGATCCTGCTGGGCGACACACATGTTCGCGAGATCACCGCGTCGCCGTTCCAGAGCGAGCGCGGATTCGAGGTGTTGGTCACCGAAGCGAAGGCCCTGTTCGGGGTCGACCGCGTGGACGTCACGGAGCGGTGGCAGGGAACGTACTGCTCGGCACCGGGCTCGGAGTTCCTGCTGGAAGAACCGGTCGATCGCGTGTACGTCGCCACCGTCACCACCGGAATAGGCATGACGACCAGCATGGGCCTTGCGCTGTCCAACGTCGACAGCGCTCTGACCCCGGTCGCGCGGCGAGAGACCCGCCCTCGGCTCACCGCGCACAACTGAGCACATCTTCGTGTCAAGATGTAGCCATGCCGCCCGTCGTTCGTCCCTACAGAGGCGTCGCCGCCGACGAACGTCGACGTGAGCGACGCGAGAAGCTGCTCGATGCGTGCCTCGACGCCGTAGCGGAGTCCGGTGTCTCCACCGTCACGGTCGACGACATCTGTGCCCGCGCCGGCCTTTCCAAGCGCTACTTCTACGAGAGCTTCGGTGACCGCGACGCCATCCTCGTCTCTGCACTCGACGACGTGATCGATACCGTGGGAACCGCACTGAACGAGCTCGAGCAGGAACATGGATCGACGGAAGAACGCGTCGCACACACCGCCGCGGCCTTGGTGCGCGCTCTCACCGCCGATCCACGGTCCTCCCTGCTGTACACCGAGGCGTCGGCCAATCCCGCACTCGAGGACCGGCGCCGACAGATGGTCGACAGGTTCACCCCACTGCTGATGAAAGCAGTGCTCGACGCCGATCCTGCGGACCCCCGCGCCGAGGCAGCCACCGTGCTGATGATCGCCGGGACGACCGAACTTCTCGACCGATGGCTGCGCGGCACTCTGACATTCACCGAAGCCGAGTTCGTCGACACGTTGACCGCGCTCGGCGTCGCCCTGGCAACCTCGTTCTGAGTCGCGGGATCCGCACCTGTCGGCGCAGTCACCCGAGCAGGCTCTGACCCAGATAGCCGTCGTCGACCACTCCCGGCAGTATCGCGAACACCGCGGACCCGATCGGCGTCGTCCATTCGTTCAGTGCATCGAACTCGTCGAGGCGCTGCTGAATCGGTAGGAGCTGGGTCAGCACATCGCGCTGATAGCTCGCGAACAGCAGCCCGGAGTTCGACACCGAACCGGGAGCAGGTGGATCGTCGTAGTTGTACGCCCGCCGGAAGATTCGCTCGCCGTCGTGAAGGTGCCGTGCCCTCGCGATGTGCGAGGACGGCGGGATGACCGGAATGCCGAATCGATCCGTCACGTCGAAATCGGCCTCGTCGAACTCTGCGGTTCCGGTCAACGGGGCACCGGTGTCGAGAGTTCTCCCCACCGACAACTCCCGGCCCGGTCGGTCCAGTTCGTCCCAGGTGTCCATCTCGATTCGTATGCGACGCAACACCATCGACGTTCCGTGCTGCATCCAGGGCTGGTCGCTGCCGTCGTCCCAGACCAGGCCGTCGAAGTCGGTACTTCCGGCCTTCGGATTGACGGTACCGTCGACCTGCCCCATCAGATTGCGCATCGTGGTGCCCGATTCCTCGGTACCCCGCGAGCGCCGGAACCCGCGCTGCGTCCAGGCGATCGTCACCAACGAGCGAACGTTCTTGGTGAGTACCCGAAGGGCGTGTGCAACGGTGACAGGATCGTCCGAGCACACCTGCAGCAGCAGATCTCCACCGGTGAATTCCGGTTCCAGACGGTCGATTCCGAAGGCAGGAAGCGGTGCCAGCCACGACGGCCGCCGATCCGGCAGACCGATCGCATCGAACACGCCGGGGCCGAGTCCGACGGTCACCGTCAGGCGTGCGGGCCGAAGCGCCAGTTCGGCTTCGGTATCGGCCAGCGCGGGTGCACCGGCAGTGAGCCGTCCGATGTCCTCGGTCCAGACCTTCAGAATCCCGATCAGCTCGTCGCGCCCGACTCGATCGTGCAAGGTCAGCCCGACGAACGTCGAGTGCGCCTGTGGCGGAACCGTATCGATGCCCGCTTGATGCAGGCCACGCCACGGCACCGTGTCACCGCCGGTGGCCGTCTCCTCGGCCCGGTTGCCGATGATTCCGTAACCGGTCGCGGCTCCCACCCCCGCGACTCCGAGCGCGGCGACGCCTCCACCGAGGAGACGTCGCCGGCTCAGCGAGCGTGGTGACCGGTTGTCGTTGTCAGCCACCGGGTGTCGGGGCAGGGGTTGCCGACCCGTCCATGTCCATGTCCATGTCCATGTCCATGCTGCCCGGCTCGTAGTTCTCCTGGGCACCGGAGAAGTCACGAACCTGCGCGGTGAACGTCGTACTCGACGCATCCTCGAACTCGAGGGTGAACTCCGCGTCGGCTCCTGGAGTGAGCGGAGAGGTCACATCCATGAGCATCAAATGGTCGCCGCCCGCGGCGAGCACATGCGTTCCGCCCGCCGGAATGACGAAGCCGCCCTCCTTTGGACGCATCACCATCGCTCCGTCGGCCCCGGTTGCCATCTCGTGCAGTTCCATTGTGCTCGACGCCGGCGACGACGCACCGACCACGTGCACATCGGAGTCGCCGGTGTTCTGCAATTCGGCGAACGCCGCGGTCATACCGGAGTCGGCGGCTTTGACCCACTGCTCGCGGACGACAACGGAATCGGACTCCTTCGCCGCGGCGGCCGGCTCGTTGCTGGAACATCCGGTGAGGATCAGACCGGTGACCGACAGTGCGGCCAACAAGGTCGAGGTACGTCGGGAGAGTGTCATGCGAGTTCGCTTTCGTGTCGAGAGGCAGCAGCATTGGCGGTTCTGGTCCGTGCTCGACGGATCGAGCCGAGGACCACGTCGACGGCGAGGAACGCCACCAGGCTCAGCCCGAGGAGTGGGACGAACCAGCCGACAGCAACCGCGACGACCGTCAGTGCGACGACGGACATCGGTGAGATTCGGCGAATGCCGCCGCGCAGCGGGGGACGCCCCGCGGTGAGGCCGGTTGCCTTGGTGGGACGGCGTTTCCACCACATCATGTAACCGCGGACGATGACCGATGCCAGAGCGACCGCAAGTGCAAGCAGCGCAAGCTGATTGGCTACACCGAACAGAGTCCCCATGTGCAGTTGGATACCCCAGGCCGAGAGCTTGGCAGCAAGGGGCCAGTCGGAGAAGTACAGGGTGTCGATCACCGTGCCGGTACTGCCGTCGATCGAGATGGAGTTGTTCGACATCACCCAGGGCTGACGGGTCTCGGCGACGACGAACGCTGCGTCGTCCGACGCCGGGATCGACGCCTCCACCGCCCCGTCGATACCGTTGGCCTTCGCGATGCCGAGGACCGAATCGATGCGACCGACGTTGTCGTCGGTCATCGACGCGTCGGCCGACATGTCCATCGAATGACCGCCGTGACCGGAGTGGTCACCCGTCGTCGTCGCCTCGGAGGAACCGATGGTCTTGGTGATGGCGGGGGTGGTCCAGCTCAGCGCCGTGCGGAGGTCGGTGACGTTCTCGCCCGCGTAGGTGGACCACGTGAGTCCGGTGGCGGACAGGAAGATCAGACCCACAGCGATCCAGATTCCCGCCACTCCGTGCCAGTTCAAAGACCGATTGCGCCCCTTCGACTTTCGATCGAAAGTGAGCAGTCGTGCCTTGTCGCGGTTGCGTCGATAGCGCTCGAACCACAGGTAGAGGCCGCCGAGCGCGATCACCCACAGCCACGAGGCGGCGAGTTCGCTGTAGAGGCGACCGGGTTCACCCAGGTGCAGATGGCGATGCAGCTCGGAGATCCAGGTACGCACAGGCAATGAGCCGGACGAGCCGTACACCGTCAGCTCGCCCACGGACGTCGCGGTCGCGGGATCGACGAAGACGGCCAGCCGCTTCGATTCACCGAGGGTGGGGTCGGTGAACATCACTCGGGTGGTGTCGCCTGCTTCGGCTGCGGGGCGAACGGCGGCGACGGTGAGATCGGGTCGTTCGGCCTGCGCTGCGCGTATCTGATCCGCCACCGGCACGGCCGGGCCGGTGGCGTCGACGTGCAGGTAGTCCCGATACATGAGTTGTTCGATGGTCGGTGCGACGGCGTACAGCCCGCCGCTGATGGTGGCGATGAGAATGAACGGTGCAACGAGAATACCCGCATAGAAGTGCAGCCGCAGGATCAGCGGACGCCAGCTGCGAGGGCTTGTCGGACGGGTGGGCGGGGAAGGATCGGCGACGCGTTCCATTTCGGGTGTGGACACGAGGTCTCGTTTCGTGAAGAGATGAGTGGGCGCGCGGATGTGCGCGAGGTGGCATCGCCTACGGGACCGGGCCGCGCGGAGGCAGCGTGAATCACCGAGAGTGCGATGTGCGGTGTCGAATGCGGCAGCAACCCACTACCCGACGCCTGACGAGCAGGGCGGGCGAGACAGTGGGGTGTGCTCAGGCAGTCCGAGCCGGTGGTCCGCGGTTTCCGCAGCCCGAAAGGTCGAGAAGTCGTGGTGATCCCGGGATCCGGTACACCGGGAGTGGTGGGGCGATACGATTGTCGTCGACGACGAGCGCTGCCAGCATCGGCAGTGTTTCGCGGAGCGAGGTGACCGCGCGCCGGATTCCGTGCTCGGCTCCGCGGATGGCAAGTGCGCCGAACAGAACGGCAACGGCGTGCGCGGCGAGCATCTGCTGGGTGAGCATCGAACCGTGATGGTGACCGTCGACGGCGGTGAGCAGCAGGTGACCGATCGCCTGCGCCGTGGCCAGAACGACCAGCAGCTGCGCCCGGGGTGCTCCCGCTGTCGGTGCCACCGATGTCGCGTATCCGGCCGCCGCGCACACGAGCACCAGCAGCACTATCGCCGCGTCCGAGGGGAACATCCCACCGCCGAAGGTGTGTGCCGTGGCTGTGACCAGTGCGGACAGCGCGCCCACGGAGGCACCGCGCAGAGGCGCGAACCCATCCGTGGTGGCAGACATGAACGGGATACTACTACCAACTACTCGTCGTAGTAGCAGGGTGTTCACGCAACGGAACACCGACGACGCCTAATAGATTTTCGTTTTCATTATCAGTAAGGTCGGTTCATGGACCGGAATTCCCTTGATAGGAGGATCGCGCGGGTCCACGATGTGCACCGCCGCCTCTCCGATCGCGGCACCGGAGTGGACGTTCCGACCGTGCCCTCGGCAGACGGGACATACGTTCTGCCATCACCACCGCCACTCCCACCGATGCGTCTCGAAACAGCACTGCGCGACCGACGGTCTCACTACCGATTCGCAGCCATGGACGCGCTGCAGCTCTCGACTCTTCTCCGGTCGGCAGCGGGGCTCGGCCGGACGGTCGAGCGGCCGGACGGCACGCCGCACACTTTCCGGATGAATCCCACGGCCGGCGGTCTCGATTCGATCGATCTGCATGTCGTGGCTCTTCGCCCCACAGGTGAGATCGACTCGGGAACCTATCTTTTCGATCCACATCGCCACGTTCTGAGCAGAACAGGCACCGGACCATGTGTCGATGTGCTCGAATCATGCTTCGTGCAAGAACAATTCGCGCAGCGGGCACCTGTCGTCGTCGTTCTCGTCGGACGCCTCGACCGAACCCTCGTCAAATACGCCGAGCGCCACTATCGAACCCTTCATGTCGACGCAGGCATCGCAACCCAGAACCTCTATCTGGTGGCGACTGCACTCGAACTGGCCTGCTGCGCTATTTCCGGCTTCTACGACGAGGACATCTCCCAGTTGCTCGGTCTCGACCGGAACTCGGTTCCGCTAGTGGCGTTCGCGATCGGCGGACGCGGCGAGATCGGCAAGCAACGGTAGCCGGGGCACCCCGAGCCACAGGGCTGCCCCGCCGGCGAACGCGAGTGCCCCCGCTCCGAGCACGATCGCCGCCGTCACACCGAACCCATCGGCGACGGCTCCTCCCGCCGCGGCACCGAACGGAGTGCCACCCATCGCGATCATCCGAGCTGTTGTGTTCACCCTTGATTGCAGATGATCGGGGGTGAGGGTCTGACGAACGACGATGCCGTTGACGACGATCATGGTGTTGGCCCCTTGATAGACGACCAACAGAACCAGAGACAGTGCCAGCACCCCAGCAAACGACCACGCAAGCATTGCGGCGAACGCCACCACGACACCCACGCAGGTGATCACACCGGTACCGACTACTCGCTGGATGCGTGCACTCACCAGGCTGATCAAGAACGCACCCAGAGCGGTTGCCGCATAAAGTGATCCGAGCCTCGCATCAGCGTCGTTCAACCCCAGCTTCCGCACCCCGACGACCACCATCAGACCCACCACCACCCCGTTGGCGACACTCACTCCCACACCTACCGCGGTCAGTGCCCGAACCACGCGATGCCGACGGATGAATGTCAGGCCCTCGAGGACAGACGTGCGCAACTTCGCGCACACCGGAGACGATGCCTGCCCGGGCAACGCGATTGTCGACGTGACCACTGTGGCCACCAAGAAGCACACTGCATCGATCGCAATCGCCCCCGGCGCACCCAACGTCGTTGCGGCTACACCCCCGAGCATCGGACCCGCGATTCCGATCACCGTGCCGACGCTCACCAGCCTGCCCGTCGCATCAGCGATCGCGTCACGACCTACCAAGGCCGGTACTACACCGAAGGATGCGGCATCGAAGAACACGAACAACGTCGAGACGGTGAACGCCACGATCATCAGATGCAACATCGTCACCGACCCGATCACGTGAGCCGCCGGGATCGTCGCCAGAGCCACAGAACTGGCGAGCTGGGTAGCGAGCAACACGGTTCGACGATCGAATCTGTCGGCAAGAGCGCCGGCGAGCAGTCCGAATAGCAGGTAGGGCAACGACTCCACTGCGAAAGTCACGCCGGAGAGCAACGGAGAACCGCTGAGTTGATACACCAGCATCGGCACCGCCACGGTGGACATCGCATTACCGACCCACGCAACGGCACGCGCGAGCACGAAGCGAGAGAACGGCGTCATAGGCTCGGAGGTGGAGCCAGCAGCAGGGTGCTCGGATCGCTCGGATCTCGAGCAGGTGCGTATGTTCGCGCAACATCACGCCACCGGGGCAGACCGAAGTACGGAAAGGCCGCCGGCGCGTTGGGTATCAGGCCCGAGGCACAGACTCTCGCCACCCGCAGCGGCGTCAGCGCCACGTCCGTGGTGGTGATGTCGCAGACGACCACCTCGTGGCCCGCTATCGCGAGCGCGCTCCGCATACCGTCGGCGGTGCCGCGGGGAAGCTCGTCGATCGCTACCGTCTCCGCCGGATTCGTGAAGCGGGGAAGATACGCGGCCTGAGTACGGGGATCGAGCCACACCTGGGCTTGCGCGCCCAGGTCGCGGATGTGTTCACTGCGCGCTCCGGCGGCATCGAGGTAGCTGCGATCGGCGCGGTGGTCCAGGTAGAGACCCGGCGACAGCACCCCGGCGCGCATCGACCCGAACACCCAGCCGTCTGCCTCGACCAGTCCTCGGGTGAAGACCCAACTGTGGATCGCTTCGAGAACGGCCTTGCGTGCCGTCTCGACCGGGTCCAGCTTCGCCGAGAAGCCACCCGCGACGATTCCGAGTTCGAGATCGTGAACAACGGCCGCTACCACCGGAACTCCGAAGTACGACGGCAACTCGAGGAGATGACACCGCAGTCGTGAGTCGCCGAGGTCTGCCGCGAGTCCGGGCACCGATGCCGGATCTATGCCCCGCGCAGGCAGGTTCAAGTGCCACCACAGCGACAGCGAATCTCGCTCCACGAGCTCGAGCAGTCCACGTGTGGCCGCGTCGTCGAGCCCCTGTCCGGTGGCGATGCCGGCGTAGTTCAGATGATGAATCCACGGGTCCTTCCTGCGAGATCCACCGCGCCAGTTGAGGTACACGTACGAGGCCGGAACCGCGACACGCACCCCGTCCCCCGATATCCCGTCGACCCAGGCAACTCGCAAGTTCTCGGTGAAACGCTCGAACGGAAAGCCTGCCGAGTTCAGCTGCCAGGGCGCGAAGAACTCGAATGTCTCGTTCCCCCAATGGCGGACACCCTCCGCGCGCAGTTCTGCAGGCGTTGCGTAGCGCAGCGTGTTCGGTACGTAGTTTCCGCAGTACCGCTCCACTGCTTCGCCGATCGCCGCAATCCGGGCCCCTGCGGGATCCGCGAAGGTGGTGCCGAGCGACACCAGGTCGCACGGCCACTGTCCGAGCGCACGGGTATCGGCGATCTCCGCCGTCAGTCCGACGTACCGTTCCGGCATCCCGTCGAGCCTCTCGACCGGATGCAGCGCACGGATCAATCCGGTGAAGGGGTCGACCAGATCGTCTGCGCGGAAGGAGACCTCGCTCATACGGGCATCTCCAACTCGATGCTGCGCACGGTACGTTGCATCGGCACCACTCGGGTTCCGTACAGATGGTCGTCGTCGGTGTGCAGATCGCGGGCATATCGTGGGAAGGCGTGGGCCGAGATCATCAGTGTCAGTTCCTCTCCCTCGTGAATGTGTGTGGACAGCGGCGCGAGATGCACGACGGCGTCGAGGGACATGCCATGAGTCAGTTGCTCCACCCCGCCGCCGCGCCGGTGGGCGACGAGCATCGCGCCCCAGTGCCGGTCGCAGTCGTCGCTGTCGACGCGCACCACGGGAGTTCCGACAACGGCTCCAGCGCGCCACGGCACCGGACGGACAAGGCAATCGGAGCGTGTCGCCAGGCCACGAACATCGGTGCCGGGCGTACAGGAAGGGAAGGGCTGCAGAGGATCTGCGACGAAGCTGCCACCGGGCAGCTCGATCGTCGCTTGGGCACTCGGCCAGGTCCCCAGCCGCAGCGGACCACCGGGGTGACCGTACAGCTGCGCTCCGGTCCACGGCCGACCGTCGAGCGCCGCACCCAGCCATGCGCTCATGCGCTCGGCGCGACCCGACCCCCGCATCGAGTGATCCCACGGTCCGAGGGCGAGTGCCGACGGGCCACCCCACGACGACCAGAGGTCGACGGTGTCCTGGCCGAACCAGTCCGCAGTCCCACCCTGCGCCAGCAGCGGACAGTGTTGTGCTGCAGTGTGTTTCCTGCGTTCTGCATCCGACCTGTCGGCCTCCAGGACGGAGCGCCACGAGGGTATCGGGGGGCTCGACGAGCCTCCGATGTCGGACACCGGCAGCGTCTCCAGCAGATCCGCCGATGCCGAACTCTCGCGAGAGTGGGCCGCATCGCCGTGCTCGGACCACCAGCCGAGGCGCGACTGCAGGTAGAAGGCCCGGTCTCGATTTCGCGCCGTCTCCCCCATCCCCAGAGCGGGCACGACGACCGATACGCCGGCTATTCCCTCGACTTCAGATGCAGCGAGAGCCGTTTCGGTGGCACAGTGCGCTCCGTAGGACGTGCCGTAGAGGAACAGAAAGGGGGCCTGCGACCACCACGCTTGTGCGGTGATCCACTCGACGCAGGCCAAGCCGTCGGCCCCTTCACCGTGATACGGGTGAAACGACCCGGTGGACCCGTATCGGCCGCGCACGTCCTGTACGACCGAGGTGAATCCGCGCGCGGCCCAGCCCGCAGCCTCGGCGAGGTGAGCTTCGCTGTTGTACGGAGTGCGAATCGACAGCACGGCACGCGGACTCCGCGCCTTCACGACGAAGGTACGAAGTCCCCCGATCTTGTACTCGCGCCCCGTCATCGAGGCGGTTCCGGTACAGGCAGAATCGGGTGCCGAGTCACCCGCAGCGTACGGAGGTCGATCGCCGTCACACAATGGTCGGCCGTGGGATCGATGACCTCCGCCAGAACCTGAGCCGCCACGAATTCGGCCGCCGCGTCGGACACCGGATGGATCGACGAGGTCAGACGCCGCCCGCCGGCGCGAGGGGCATAGCCGTCCTCGATTCGTTGCCTGTTCCGACGGGAGGCGGCGCGCCGCATCGTCACATCGGTCAGCCGCACCCCCTCGGGCACAACGACGTAACGATTGCCGTCACGGAAACAGGAGATCGACCCACCGGACCCCAGAGTCTCGACGCCGTTGTCACTCACGGTGATCGATCGAGTCGCCGCATGCCCTGTGAACATACCGACGCGTCCCAGCATTCCCACCAGCGCAGCAGCAACAGAGCCGCAGCCGAGCACCGCAACCTTCTCGACCGACGGATCGGGAACGACATGGCCTGCGGTGAGCAGCGCGGACAGCGCCGTCTTCGGTTTCGCAGACGCCGGTGCCGCGGAGCCGGCCAAAGCTTTTGCCAGTTGGTCGAATTCCTCGCGGTCGAGCGCGAGAGCGAAGTGTTCGTCGTCGGCGGTGCGGAGCACGAATCCCGAATTAGATTCGTACAGTTCGGTTCTGGGTGCAAGTTTCATGGCGACGGCCCGGCCGGGGCCTGCACATCGTGGTGTGCAGACCCCACCGAGATCAGTCCTCGGCTTCCTCGAAGGGATTCTCGACCAGGGCGTTGCTGTGGCCCGCGGAGTGCGTCGCCAGGGATACCGGTGACTGGATCGAACGGAACAGCTCGTTGTCGTTCATGGTTCTCCTTCTTCGATGGGCAAATCGGTTGCGGTGCAACCGATCGATGGACTCGACATCGTCGAGGTGTCCGACCCTACGTCAAGTGATAATGATTTTCAATAAGGGCTACGAACTTTGAAGCTCATCGGCCACAGTGGCGAGCACCATGCGCAACGAGATCGTTCCGCGCCCCGTTGCCCATACCCCGGCGTCGACCTCGATCACCCGATCGTTGCGGGCCGCCGCCACACCCGACCACAACGGATTGCTCGCCAGCCGGTCCGAGAGAGGCTCACTGTCGGAGCCCGACGAAAATGCCTGCGCGAAAACCACATCCGGATCCACCGACGCGACCTGCTCCACCGATACCGTCGCGAAGGCATCGGTTCCCGCCTGCCACGGATAGTCACTGACCTCCGCGAGAATCGAGCCGACAGGGGTGTCTACGGAATCGACTCCGAGACTGCCCGGTTCGCCGTACATCGACAGCGTCGTGAGACCACTCCACTTCCCCGCGGCCGCGTCGACCTCGGCGGTGAACGCCTCGGCAGCGGCGTCCGCCTCCTGCTGCCGATCCGTCACACGACCTATGGTCCGGAGGAATTCGACCGAATCCCGCCAGGATGTCGGGTTCACCAGGTACATCGGTGCCACTTCCTCGACGGCAGCACGCAACCCGTCCTGCACTCCCCCGAGTCCGATGACGAGGTCCGGTTCCGAGAGCGCGATGTCCTCGACGTTCTCTTCACCGAATCCGCCCGTGATCTTGCGCATGTCGGCATTCGGCCCGGCGTAGCGGGGATCGGCCGCAAGTTCCTCACGGTAGGCGACTGGGGTCATGCCCACCTCCTTCAACGCGTCGACGCACATGAGCGTCAGACACGCGATTCGCTCGACGGGTGCATCGAGTTCGATCACCGTTCCGCTGTCGTCGGTGACCGTGACCGCAGAAGCTGCGTCGACGTTGCCCGCATCGGCAGTACTACAGGCCGCGAGCGCGAACACCGAGAGTGCGAGTGCGCCGAACGATCGAGAAGAGCCGGACAACTTGCGCATGGGAACTCCTTTGCAGAATGATGTGTCCGAAATGATAACCATTACCGATAGAGGGGTTCACGCTGCGGGTATCTGCGCCTGCGTCGCCGTGATCGTGCTGGCCCTGTGCCTGGGTGAGCCGACTCTCGATCCGGCGCGCGCGCTCCACGCCGTGCTCGACCCGTCGAATCCCCTCCATCCGCACGTTGCGCTCGTTCGACTGCCGCGTGTGCTGTTGGGTCTGGTGAGCGGTGCGGCCCTCGGCCTGGCAGGAGCATTGATGCAGGATGTACTGCGCAACAGGATTGCCGGTCCGGAGATTCTCGGCGTGTCCTCCGGTGCAGCTGTCGCGATGACAGCCGTTGCCGTGTTTGCCATTCCGTTGCCGCTCACAGCTCTTCCCTATCTGGCATTGGGCGGCGCAGCTGTCGCCGGCATCGCGGTGATCACCACCGTCGGACCGACCAGCGACCCGCACCGGGTGGTACTGCTCGGCGCCGCGGTCAGCGCCCTCGCGTCGGGACTGGTCATTGCGCTGGTCAGCCTGGGCACCGAAGGGAACCTGCCACTGCTCTTTCGGTATCTGCTCGGCAGTCTGGGCGAGCGAGGGTGGAGCCATCTCGGTGTAGCTGCACCCTGGCTCGCCGTCTTCATCCCGTTCGCTCTGCTCATGCGGCATCGGGTCGCTGCCCTTGCACTCGGGGACGATGTGGCTGCGGGACTTGGCATCTCCGTGGTACCGACCCGGCTGACCGCACTGGTGTGCGCCGCTGCGCTCACCGCCGCGGTGGCCTCGGTGTGCGGTCCGGTTGCCTACGTCGCGTTGCTGTCCCCACATCTGGCTCGATGGGCTTTGCACACGACCAGTTCACGGCGGATATTCCTGCTCACGCCCGTCATCGGCGCATTCCTGCTCGCCGCAGCCGACCTGGCGTCGCGAATCGTGCTGTATCCGATCGAGATTCCCGTGGGTATCACGACAACGCTTCTGGGCGTTCCGGCACTGCTGATCGCTCTGCACAGACAGTCCGCCACGCGATGAAGGCTCGACACCTCGTGGCGATCGGGATGACCTGCATCGCCTGCCTGGTGATACTTCACCTCGTCTCGGGGCGCAGCGAGCTCGGAGCGGCCGAGGTGATCAGGGTACTGACCGGCACGTCGGAGGTGCGAGCACACGAGATCATCGTTCGGAACTACCGTCTTCCGCGAGTCCTCGTCGGATTGGTTGCCGGCGCACTCCTGGCACTGGCCGGAGTGTTGCTGCAGGCGGTCATGCGAAACCCACTGGCCGAACCGTCGACGACGGGCGTGGGATCCGGTGCGGCACTGGGCGTTGTGGTGTCGATTCTGGTGCTGCCCGCCCCCGGTACCGCACCCCTGGCGTCACTACTCGGTGCTGCAGGCGCCGGACTGGCTCTGTACCTCCTGGGCCGACGCTCACTGGCGGTCGCGGGAATCCTCATCGGCGCTGTACTGTCCGCGGTGACCTCACTGCTGCTCGTCGTCGATGCACAACCGATGGGCGTAGTCCTTCGATGGCTGATCGGCTCTCTCAATGCCAGGACTATCGACGATTGGAATCGATTGTGGCCCTGGGCAATCGTACTGATACCGGCCGGGCTGCTAAGTGCGTCACGCGCCAATGCACTCGTGCTGGGCGACGCGACGTCCACCGGCCTCGGGATTCGCCCCCACAGGACTCGAATCTTGCTGCTCGCCATCGCGGTACTGGCAACGGCAACGGCCGTCACGGCCACGGGTGCCGTCGCGTTCGTCGGCTTGATCGCACCTCACGCCGCGCGGGCCGCGCTCGGCGGCGACCACAGGGGACTGATTCCGGTCAGCGTGATCGGCGGTGCCGTGTTGCTGTCCTCCGCAGACCTACTCGCCTTCAGTGCGTCGATCGACATCCCAGGCAGCGGACCGGATGTATCAGGGCTTCCGGTCGGGGCCGTGACGGCACTCGTCGGCGCTCCCTATCTCATCTGGCTGATCAGAAAGGACACCCGATGACGGGGTACGTCACCACACCGATTCTCGAGGCCGTCGATCTCGGGCTCGGGTATCGCAATCGGACGGTCTCGGAGCACCTCGACATCGCCATCGAGAAGGGAACGGTCACCGCGCTGGTCGGCCCCAACGGATCCGGCAAGTCGACGTTGCTGATGGCCTTGGCCAGGGTCTTGGCCCCTCGGCACGGACAGATACGGCTGAACGGCACCCCTCTGCGTGATCGGTCGTCGATCGAGACGGCCCGACGACTCGCGATCCTGCCCCAGACCGCCAACGCACCGCAGGGACTGCGCGTCCGAGAGCTCGTCGAACAGGGGCGATATCCGAGGCTCGGGGCACTGTCGATGCTCAGACGGCACGACGACGAGGCCATGCACACAGCGATGTCCTCGACCGGAATCCTCCACCTCGCCGACCGCACTGTCGATTCACTCTCCGGCGGGGAGCGTCAACGCACCTGGATAGCAATGGCTTTGGCGCAGGAAACCGAAATTCTGCTACTGGACGAACCCACCACGTATCTCGACGTGCGTCATCAGATCGATGTGATGGAGTTGGTCGTCGATCTGGTCGCGAATCGCGGAAAGACCGTGGTGATGGTGCTGCACGATCTCAATCAAGCGGCGCGGTACTGCGATCGAATCGTGGCCATGCGGGATGGTGTCATCGTTGCCGACGGTCATCCCCGCGACATCGTGACACCGACGCTGCTCGACGACGTATTCGAGATCCGCGCCCGAGTAGTGGCAGATCCGGTTGTCGGTAGGCCGATGTTCATCGCCGAGTGAGCTGCGGGTTCAGAGCTTTCCCACGACGGCGATGATCAACTCGGCCAGTTCGCCTGTCGCTTCCTCGGGTGCGATTACGCCCGAAACCGCCGCTTGTGACAGCGCTTCCGCTGCACCGAAGATCGCGGTGATCGACGATGCCGAGATCCCGCCGGAGCCGCTGTACGGCTCGAGAATCGACCGGCATCGATCGGAGTACGCCCGTTCGGCCGTTCTCTTGACCTGTTCGAGTTCGGGCGAGCCCTCCAGTGCCGCCAGCACACCCGTCAGCTCACGCCCCTGTGCCAACGCGCAACCCACGTACGAGTTGGCGATGGCCTGTGCGCGTCCGTTCAACGAGGTGGGCGCGGAGCGGAGGGATTCCTCGAGCATGACCGTTTGCCGGTCGTCGAATTCGGTGAACAGGGCGGCCAGGAGTTCTGCACGCGAGGCGAAGTGGCTGTACACCACGGGTTTTGCGACGCCGGCATGTTCGGCGAGTCGGCCAAGTGTCAGAGCGTCGGCCCCTTCCGCTCGCACGAGAGCCCACGAGACCTCCACCAACTGGTCGTATCGGTCGGAGCGAGACAGTCGCGTCCGGGCCATCGGGCACCTCCTTGCGCTATATACGAATAGTAACCTACTCTTGGTACATAGCCGTTTTCACCTCACTCCAAGGAATCAGCCATGACCGCACTCGTCGTAGTCTCCCATTCCGACCCCGACTCCCTGACCCACCACGTCGCCCGATCCGTATCGGACGCGATCCGCACCGCAGGTGGCACCGTCGAGACGGCCGATCTCGCCGCGGAGAACTTCGATCCACGTTTCACCGGTGGCGACCTCGATCTGTTCCGGGGGAAGGGAAACACGCCCGCGGACGTGCGGGCCGAACAGGACAGAATCGACCGCGCCGATCACCTGGTTCTGGTCTTCCCGATGTACTGGTGGTCCATGCCTGCCCTGCTCAAAGGGTGGATCGATCGCGTCTTCGTCAGCGGATGGGCCTACGACCTCACTGCCGACTACGGCATCGTCAAGAAGCTGGATCGACTCACCATCCACCTGGTCTCTCTTGCCGGCGACGACGCCGACAGCTTCGAACGCCACGGCGTGTACGACGCGTTCCGGACGCAGATCGAACGGGGCATCGTCGAATACTGCGGTGCGACAGTCGGATCGACGACTTTCCTGCACGAAACCGATACCAGTAGTCGCGAGGCACTTGCTGCAGAGGTCGCCGATCTCGCTTCTGCCGTTGCCGCCCGAGTAGCCGACCGACAGCAGGCCCTCACGCACTGACAACCCCATCACCTCACGCGCCGCGAGTCATTCCCCCAACTTCGCGACCAACCATTCCACCGTCGACTTACGAACTGCCTCGGCGTGATCGGTGAACAGCTCGAAATGCGATTCGGGGTAGGACACGTACTCGACAGTGTCGACGTCAGCGAACGCTGTGCGCACTCGAGAGGGCGGAGTGATGGTGTCGGATTCGGCAAGTATCGCGAGAACCGGAACGGTGAGACGGGCTGCCGCCTTGCGGGTCGACCACCGCAACATGGCCGGTAGCGAAGCGACGGTCACCTCGTTGCGGTAGTTCTCCGCTCCGCGCGCCATCTCTCGAGACCATTCGTAGGCTCCGTCCGAGTTCATCGTTGCCACCTCCCCCGGCCGTCCGGCCGCCGGAACGGTCAGTCCCGGCCTGCGGAACAGACGTCGTAGTGCGTCCCGAACGACGACCGGTGCGAGCCCGAGATTGCCGGCGGGAGTGAGGTGAATGAACGGGATGATCGCGGCCACCGCCTTCACTCGCGGATTTCGCGCGGCCACAGCAATGGCGTGGCCTCCGGACATGCTGGTTCCCCACACAGCAATTCGCTCGGAGTCGATGCGTGGGTCGCGATCCAGTGCGTCGAGCGCGGCATGGAAAGAACGCAGTTGCTGAGGTGGATCGATGTGCTGACGTCTGTCGCCTCCGCTCGCGCCGAACCCCGGGTAGTCGAATGCAAGTGACGCCACCCCACGGGCGGCGAGGTCAGCGCTGTAGTCGGGTATCAGCATCTCCTTGACTCCGGCGAATCCCGGAGCCGTGAACACTGCCGGGAACGGCATCACCTGCTCGCCCTCGGGCAGACTCAATACTGCGGCTACCTCGAAACCGTCCACCGCGAAAGTCGTTCGTTCCTCGATCATCGTCCACCCCTCGGTCGGAGATCCCCCCGCCGAATTCGACGGAAACTACGATAGTAGTCCCTAAATTCAGTACGCGAACGACACTGGAGAAGATCCGAGAACAGAACACGGCATCGACGTCAGAGCTCGAGCAACCTACGAACTCCCTGATGGACGTCGGCACGCGTCGGTGCCCGAACCCCAGCGGTGACGTGCGCGAGAAGCACACCGTCCGCCCAGGCCACAAGCTGAACCGCCGGGTCGGTGGAGGTCTCTTCGGAACCGACACCAGCTGCAGCACAAAGCAACTCGGCCAGTTCCGTGAAGCGGCCGCGCGCGGCGATCAACAATGGTGCCAATTCGTCGGATCGCGACGACTCGAGAATCAGCGTGTAGCGCGCGACGAGTAACGTGTGGTTGGCCGGCAACAACCACGCGTCGATCACGTCGGCAAAGAGATCCGCGGCTGTGTCCACAGTCCACGGACCTGACTCACGATCGGCCATGACATCCTGCACGACCACCATTTCCCGCTCCACGAGCTCATCGAGCGCGGCCTTCAGCAGATCGATGCGCCGACGAAAGACATTGGAGGTCGAACCAGCAGGGATACCGAGCGCCTTGTCGAGACGACGGTGAGTCAAGCCGTGCACACCGTCGGTCGCCAGCAGTTCGATCGCCCCATCGGCCAGAAGCCGTCGACGATCGGAGCCTGGGGAACCGCTCACCCGAGTCACGAGCTCAGTGTATGGAGAGCCATCCTGATACCAGGATCCGCACCGGAACAGGGTCATCCTCACCTCCGGCTGATGCTATCTCAACGAAATCGAGTTCGTCGCCGTTCGTCGTCCGGCGTGGGCGCTCACAGACCAGGCGGTGTGACCCCATCGAGTTCTTTTGCCTTACTGGACGGAGCATTGTGCACCGACAGAAGCCGGTCGGCAGCGTCCGGTCCGGAGGTTTGAACCGATATCCGAAACCCGCGACCTCACCGCTATCGCGAACGACGCGGGACTTTTCGACTGAGGGCCGTAGCCGATCGGGAGCGCGGCGACGGGTCGGCACCGAGCCGACCTCGAGTCCCGTTGCGACGGATCAATTTTCGTTTGGACGCAATGCTTGTCGAAGCTGAAATGATGGACTCTCCGGAAGATCAGGTGGGAGTGAGGCGAAAGATCGGGAACCGTCGCCCCTCTGCTGTCTCGACGTACTTCGCGAAGCCCTCGGACGCGTCCAAGAATTTCTGCCAGTTCGCGTCCCACTCGTCGTCGGGGATTTCCGACACGGTCACCGAGATGGTGCGGACGGTACCGTCTCCGGGAACCTCGACGTCGATGGCGGGGTGGGCGCGGAGGTTGTGCACCCAGGCAGGATCCTTGGGTGAGCCGGCTGCCGACCCGACGATCAGCCAGGTTTCGCCCTCCGGGATCGCCATCAAGGGGTTCAACCGAACTTCGCCGCTCTTGGCACCTATGGAGTGCAGAACGACGAGCGCATCGCCGAACCCCGCCGTGGACACATGTCCGCCGTTGCTGCGGAACTCGTCGATGATCATCTGGTTGAAGTCGGCCATACAACGAGTATGACGCGCAGCACGTCGCACCGGACGTGATCGCATCCTGCGATTTCCATCGATGAGAACCAAAGGTTAGCCTGTGCTCATACGCACCTCGGTGCGCACCGCCGTCGGGCGATCCCCGACGGCTCGTTGCTGTCTGAACCCGAAGGACAATCTCACATGCTCGATGTTCGTCGCCGCGCAGGCACCCTCGCCGCCGCTGCCGCCCTGGTCGGATCGCTCGTCGCGTGCGGAGCATCCGAGGAGGTACCGGACGCGGCCGCGGAAGCCACCGATGGTGGGACGTCCTATCCGCTGACGATCGAGAACTGCGGCGAAACGGTCACCTTCGACTCCGCCCCGCAGCGCGTGGTCTCGCTCGACCAGAACTCCACCGAAATCCTTCTCTCACTCGGTGTGCAGGACCGTATGGTGGGCACCGCGTCCTGGACCGATCCGGTCCGCGAGAACCTCGCCGACGCGAACGCCTCGGTTCCCCGACTGGCCGACAACGCCCCCACCTACGAGGTCGTGGTCGATACCGAACCCGACCTCGTCACCGCATCGTTCGGACGCCACTTCGAGCAAGGTGGCGTCGCTCAGCGGTCACGCTTCACCGAAACCGGTGCCGCCACGTATCTTTCACCCACCGACTGCGACGCCGGCCGCAGTGTCAACGGAGGCAACACCCGAACGACGCCGCTCACGATGGAGTCGCTGTACCAGGAGATCACCGAACTCGCAGCGATCTTCGACGTCAACGAGCGCGGTGCCGAGTTCGTCGACGAACTGAAGACCCGCATGGCCGACGCCACCGCTACCACGGCCGAATCGGATGTCTCCGTGGCATTCTGGTTCGCGGACACCAAGAGTCCGTACATCGCAGGCGGACGGGGATCGGCAGATCTACTCGCCAGATCGGTCGGCATGACGAACGCCTTCGCCGATACGGACGACGACTGGCCTGCTGTCGGCTGGGAGACCATGGTGGATCGGGATCCGACCGTCCTGGTATTGGGCGACCTGGCGCGCAACCGCTTTCCCGGTGACCTGCTCGCCGACAAGATCGCATTCCTGGAGTCCGACCCCGTCACCAGCACGATGGCCGCCGTCCGAGACAAGCACTACATCTCCTTGCACGGTGCAGAGATGAACCCGTCGATTCGGGCCGTCGACGGCGTCGAAAAGGTGTCGGCCGGACTGCGCGACCTGGGACTGTCGTCCTGACCGCGACCATCACCCGCCCGCGCATCGCCCAGCGATCGCAGACCTCCCGCCACCTGTGGCGTTGGGTGGCTGCCCTGCTGGGCGGTGTCGTGCTGTGCGTGGTGTCGATCCTCGTCGCCATCACCCTCGGGCCGGCGAACATCTCACTGGTCAACGTGCGCGATGTGGTGCTCAACCATCTCGGCGTCACCGACATCCCGGTGAAGGTATCGAAGAACGCGATCATCTGGGAGGAGCGACTCCCCCGTGCGCTCGTTGCTGCAGCCAGTGGCGTCGGACTCGGCATCTGCGGTGTCATCATGCAGTCGCTCCTGCGTAATCCGCTGGCGGACCCGTTCGTGCTCGGTGTCTCCTCGGGTGCCTCGACGGGTGCCGTCGTGGTCGGCGTTCTCGGTATCGGCGGGGCCGCACTCGGGCTGTCCGGTGGTGCGTTCATCGGGGCGCTCGTCGCGTTCGGACTGGTGTTGTTTCTCGCCCGAATGTCCGGCAGTGGAAACGATCGCGTCATCCTCGCCGGTGTCGCGACCACTCAATTGTTCTCGGCCCTGACGTCTTTCGTGATCTTTGCGTTCGCGGACTCGGACGAGACGCGCGGCGTGATGTTCTGGCTCCTCGGTTCGTTCGAGGGTGTGCGATGGAACGACGTCGTGCTGTGTGTGAGCGTGGCCGGCATCGGCGCGGTGGTGTGCTGCTACTACGCGTATGTGCTCGACGCGTTCGCGTTCGGCAACTCGGTGGCGTCTTCGCTCGGCTTCGATGTCAAGAGGGTCCGCTCGGCTCTGCTCGTCGGCACCGCCCTGATCACCGCGACGTTGGTCAGCGTGGCCGGTGCCATCGGTTTCGTCGGCCTCATTCTTCCGCACGCAGCGCGACTGTTGGTGGGTCCCAACCACAGCCGCCTCGTGCCCACCACTGCCGTCATCGGCGCGATCTTCATGGTGTGGGTCGACGCCCTCTCCCGAGTCGCGTTCGCCCCGACCCCACTGCCCGTGGGCGTCGGGACCGCGCTGGTCGGCGTTCCCGCCTTCATCGCAATCATGGCCCGTAAGAGGGGAATTCGATGACACTGCACGCGTCGAACGTCTCCTGGAAACGCGGCGGCGCTCTGGTCGTCGACGGAGTGACGCTGCACCCCGCGCCCGGCCGAACGGTGGGGTTGTTGGGACCCAACGGTTCCGGAAAGTCCTCACTGCTCCACCTGCTGGCCGGGGCGGTATCGCCCACCTCAGGCGTCGTCGAACTGGACGGCACCGGGCTCGCTTCGCTCAAGCGCAAACACATTGCCCGCGCCGTCGCGGTCGTCGGACAGCACGCGCACACCGACGTCGACGTGACGGTCGGCGATGTCGTGCGTCTGGGACGCATCCCGCATCGGGGGGCGTTCGGTGGATGCGACCTGGACGACTTCGCCGTGGACGATGCGCTCGCGCAGACCGGACTCACCGACAAAGCGGATCGATTGTGGCGCACGCTCTCCGGCGGTGAGCAGCAGCGGGCGCATATCGCACGCGCTCTCGCCCAGCAGCCCCGCGAGATGTTGCTGGACGAGCCGACCAACCACCTCGACATCCATCACCAGCTCGAATTACTGGCCCTCGTCGCTCGTCTGCCGATCACCAGCATCGTTGCGCTGCACGACCTGAACCTGGCCGCGATGTTCTGCGACGAGGTGTTGGTGCTCCACGACGGCAAGGTCGTCGCAGGAGGCACACCTGCGGACGTGCTGACCGAAGAACTCATCGCCGAGGTGTATCGAGTGCGGGCGCGCGTTTCGGTGGACGGCGACGACGGACGAGTGCACATCCGCTTCGATGCAGCGGCCCGGTACGAGACCGTCGATGGGAAGCAGGACACCAGCGTGACAGCGGTTTCTCGCCTCTGATCGGCATCGGATTGCAGTCCCCCGGGGATTGGGTGCCACGATTCGTGGTACCCCTGAACCATGAGCGAATCCATCAGGCCTGAAGTGTCGACCACGAGCCTGCCCGCATTCGGGTTCGAGTCGACGTTGGCCGACGAGGTTCCCGGCGTCACCCTGCCGTGGCAGGGGGCCCACGCACCTGACCCTCGCGTGCTGATTCTCAACGACGGCCTGGCCCGGTCACTCGCACTCGACCCGGCGTCCTTGGCCACCGCCGAGGGGGCAGGCGTGCTGTCCGGATCCATTCCTCCGGCCGGGACCGCCACCGTGGCGATGGCGTACGCGGGTCATCAGTTCGGCAGCTTCCAACCACTGCTGGGCGACGGCCGAGCACTGCTGCTCGGCGAGCTTCGCGACGATCAGGGGCGTCGAGTCGATCTGCATCTCAAAGGGTCCGGAGCAACGCCGTTCTCACGTGGTGGCGACGGACGGGCTGTGGTCGCAGCCATGCTGCGCGAGTACCTGATCAGCGAGGCAATGCATGCCTTGCACATCCCCACCACCCGCTCACTCGCGGTGGTCACGACCGGGGAACAGGTGGTGCGCGAAGGAGGTCCGCAACCCGGAGCGGTACTCGCCAGGGTCGCGTCCAGCCATCTGCGGGTGGGCACGTTCGAGTTCGCTGCCCGGCGTGAGGGGCTCACACAGCCCCTCGCCGACCATGCCATCGCCCGCCACTACCCCGCACTCGTCGAGCTGCCTGCCGAGGATCGCTACCTCGCATTCTTCGAGGCCGTCGTCGAAGCCCAAGCATCGCTTGTCGCGCAATGGATGTCGGTCGGATTCGTACACGGTGTCATGAACACCGACAACACGACCATCTCCGGCGAGACCATCGACTACGGGCCGTGCGCTTTCCTGGACGCCTACGATCCGGCTACGGTGTTCAGCTCCATCGACCACGGCGGACGCTACGCCTACGGCAATCAACCCGCAGTGCTCGGCTGGAATCTGGCCAGATTCGGCGAAACGCTACTGCCACTGGTCGATTCGACGCCCGATACCGCAATCACAGCTCTCACAGCGGTCCTGGACACGTACGGGGAACGCTACCGCCGGCACTACGCGGCCGCGATGTCCGCCAAACTCGGACTGGGAGACGGGGTCGTCGACGCGGAGTTGGTCGACGACCTGCACCGGGTGCTCACGGACCACCGCGTCGACTGGACCCTGGCCTTCCGCGCGCTCGCGGACAACCTGCGCGGGCACTCGTCACCGTTCGACTCCCTCGTTTCGCCGGACGCGTCCTCGACGTGGCTGAACCGTTGGCGAACTTCGGTTTCGGCACGGGAACAGGACTTCTCGTCGATCGCCGACGCCATGGACCGCGTGAACCCCGCGTACATTCCTCGTAACCATCTGGTGGACGCCGCACTCGGATCCGCCACAGCGGGCGATCTCGAGCCGTTCGAGCGTCTGCTCGACGTCGTCACGTCACCGTTCGACCGACGCGAGGACCGGTCGGACTACGCCCTGCCTGCGCCCGAGAACTTCAGTGCAGGATTTCAGACATTCTGCGGTACCTGAATCAGATCGTCGACCACTACTTCAACACGCCTGCCGAGGCCGAGTTCCGTTGTGCGAGTACTGCAAAAGCGTCGCTCAACTCCGCAGGGCCGACCACGTCGACATCGGCGTCGAAATGATTCAGAGTTGCCGCGAGAGCTATCCACGACCATGACCCGCCCGTCAGACCACATCGGTCGGGCCCCAGATCCTCGACGACACTCTCGCCGGCGAACGGCAGAACCTCGCGGGCCGGTCGGTGCAGAATCACGGTACCGACGCACGGCCATCGGTTCACCGAATCGGAGCCCTTGAACCTGGCCGAGACGAATTCCGCCGCATCGCCGCCCGGGATCGGTCGCGGCTCGAACCGTGGGCCGTCGGGCGTTCGTAAGGTGATGCGATCGGCACGGAAGACGCGCCAATCGGCGCGATCGCGACTCCACGCGACCAGATACCACCGTCCGAGCGAGGTGACGAGGTGGTGCGGTTCCACTGTGCGGGGCGGTTGCGCCTCGGCGTCGCTCCGGCCCCCGTAATCGAATCTGAGCACTACGCGAGACCGCACCGCGGCAGACAACGCAACGAGTACGTCCGTCGACACCGGGGCCGGATCGGTACCGCCCGGTGGATGAGTGATCGACGTGAATTGGAGTGCATCCACGCGATGCCTCAGCCGGGAAGGCAGCACCTGCCGGACCGTGGACAGGGCGCGCACTGCCGGTTCTTCCAATGCCGCGCCGACCGATCGCAGCGCCACCGTGAGCGCTACCACCTGGTCGTCATCGAAGAGCAACGGCGGCAACTGGTTTCCCGCGTCGAGGCGGTAGCCGCCCTCGGGACCCATCGACGCAGCGATGTTGTATCCCAGCTCGCGGAGGCGGTCGACGTCGCGTCGAACCGTGCGTGGGCTGACCTCCAAGCGCTCGGCGAGCACGCTGCCCGGCCAGTCCCGAGTGGTCTGCAGCAACGACAACAGGGTCAGCAGTCGGGAGGTGGTCGCCGTCATCTTTCCGATCGTAGGCGGAGTGGAGGACAGAAACTGACCTACATGACTGCCACAGTCGAATCACCGGGGAACGCCCCCGCACGTCGACAGCAGCAGGAGTACACGATGAGCATCCTCACCACCACCCACTTGAACTTTCGCGGTGACGCCCGAGCGGCCCTGGAGTTCTATGCGTCGGTATTCGGTGGACAGACGGCAATCTCGACCTACGGCGATTTCGGGATGCCCAAGGACCTTCCTGGGGCCGACAAGGTCGTTTTCGGTCAGGTGGAGAACCGGGACGGCTTTCGGATCATGGCCTACGACATTCCCGGCCGGACCGCCGATTCGACCGAGGTCACCGGCCACACCTACCGTGAACACGGCACCACCGTCACCGATCAGCCCTTCTTCGTCTCGGTCCGGGGCCACACCATCGACGAGGTACAGGGCTACTGGGACGCTCTCTGCACCGAGGGAGAGATCATCGAACCTTTCGCCGCGTCATCGTGGAGCCCCGGCTTCGGGATGGTCACCGACCGGTTCGGTGTGACCTGGTCCCTCGACGTGGCGCCCGCGCACGCCGAATGACGCGCTGGGCTGCGACGTGAATTACATTTCGTCGCAGCCCAACTCGTGCGTTCCGATGCTCACGAGGTCCGCTTCTGTTCCGCTCTGATCAAGCCACCGCCGACGATCAACCGCTGAATTTCGCTCGTGCCCTCGTACAACCGAAGCAGCCGTACATCCCGGTAGATGCGCTCGACCGGAACCTCCCGCATGTACCCGGCACCGCCGTGAATCTGGACCGCCAGATCGGCGACCCTGCCGACCATCTCGGTGCAGAACAACTTCACCGCAGACGGCGCGATACGTCGATCGGTCTCCTGCACCCATGCCCGCGCAGCCTCACGCACCATCGCCCGTCCCGCCATCACACCGACCTGCTGATCGGCGATCATCGCCTGCACCAACTGGAAGTTACCGATCGGCTCACCGCCCTGAGTGGACGCCGCGGCATAGGACACCGACTCGTCCAACGCACGCTGCGCCTGACCGACGGCCAGCGCCGCGATATGCACCCGCCCCCGCGCCAACGACGTCATCGCCGCCTTGTAGCCGATGTCGCCATTGCCGCCGACCAGTGCGTCGGCCTCGACCCGTACGTCGGCGAAGTTCACATCGGCCGTGCCGGAGCCCTGCTGCCCCATCTTCGCGTCCTTGACGCCCACGTCGATCCCGGCGGTGTCGGCAGGGACCAGGAATACCGCGATACCGTTGCCACTCTGCGGTTTCGGATCCAACTTGGCAAACACGACGAACATGTTCGCAATCGGCGCATTGGTGATGTATCGCTTGCTGCCGTCGATGACCCACCCGGTGCCGTCGACCGTCGCCGTCGTCTTCAAGCCCGCCGGATTCGACCCGGCCCCGTCCTCGGTCAACGCAAAGGACGCCACGATGTCGCCCGATGCCATGCCCGGCAACCACGTCGCTTTCTGCTCCTCGGTACCGAACCCCACGAGCACCTGCCCGGCGATCCCGTTGTTGGTGCCGAACATCGATCGCAGCGACAACGAGGTGTACCCGAGCTCCATCGCGAACTCGACGTCCTGAATCAGGTTCAGGCCCAGCCCACCCCACTCCTGCGGAAGCGCGTAGCCGAACAGTCCCATCTCCGCGGCCTGCTTCCGCAGATCCTCGGGAATCGAATCGGTGTTCATGATCTCGAGCTCGCGAGGCACGACACGCGATCGCACGAACTGCGAGATCTGCTTCAACACGTCCGCGAAGACGTCATCCGGTACATCGGGATTCAGCGTGTCCATAGGACCACTATCGAGGAGGGCGAGCTCCTGCGTCCACTACGTGGAACGCACTTCCTGCTAGGCGGGGCGTATTTCCCCCCGTCGGCGGAGTTGCCGGACGTTGTCGGCTCCGGCACCGAGCAGGTCCTTCGCGGCCCGCTCTCCTGCCAGCAGTGCCGCCTCGATGCCCGAGTGGGTGAGGAAGTCGCCCGCGAGTCGGAGGTTCGCAGGCATCGAATCCCTGGCGGTCCGCATTGCGGCGTAGTGCCCGGGAACCGGAGCGATCAGCGCTACATCCATCGGGAAGATGCGCGTGAAATCAGGCTCGACATCCGAGAATGCCATGGCCACTGCCAGACGGGCTCTGGCGACCACCTCGACCTCCGACAGGCCGTCCGTCTGAGCCGCGTCGAGCCACACGCTGGCCGTTTGAGCACCCGTCGGCACCGATCGTGGAGCGCGTCTGCCGTTCAGCAGAACTCCGTAGTTGTGGTGCACTCCCGGAGCGCCGTGCACGACGAGGTCGTAGGGCACGTCCGGCCACGGATCCCGGTGATATCCGAACACGACGTGATGGGCCGTCACCGGAACCACGGCGGACAGGGCATCGGTGATGGCGGAATCGACGACCCCGTCGAGCAGGGCCGCGGCGGTTCGAACATCGGTGGCGAGTACGGCTGCGTCTGCGTGGACCGGACCGTCCGCAGTGAGCACGGTGATCCCGTCGGTGTTGCGTTCGAGCGAGAGTGCGCGCGTACCGATCCGTACATCGTCGACGCCGTCGAGCAGCCACTCGGCAATGCGTCCGAGGCCACCATCGGGAACGGTCAACTGGGTCCGATGCACCTGAGCCAGCAGGGTTTTGACGAATCCGGCCGAGATCTTCCTCGGATCGGCTCCGGTCAACGGGTCCATCAAGGGTCGCACGACGTACTCGAACGTTCGATCACCGAGCGAATCCCGTGACCATCTGTCCAGTGTGCGGCCGTCGTCGGCCGCGGCAAGGTCGTCGATATCGAAGGGCCCCTGGTCGCGGCCCAGCGCCAAGCGTCCGATCTGTCGTACGGCGCGCAGACGATCGCCGATGGTGAGTTGCGGCAACCTCAACAAGGTCCATGGACGATCGAGCCGCACTCGGTGTTTGCGACCTGCGCCGTCCAGCACTGCGGTTCGCGCATGCCATCTCCGCATCATCGACATTCGCCCCTGCTCCCGCAGGACGGCGCGGGTCCGTGCGTACGAACCCATGACGAAGATGGCCCCGGAATCGATCTCGAAGCCGTTGTGCTCGACGGTCCGCACCCGGCCACCGATTCCGTCGGCCGCTTCCAGTACGACGGGCTCGTGCCCTTCGCGCTTCAGGATTCTGGCGGCGGCAGCGCCCGCGACACCCGCACCGATGACGGCAACGCGCATCTCAGCCCCTCACCATCCCGAATTCCTGTGTGTCCTCGTCGAGACTGCGCATGACTGCCGCCCTGGCATCGGCCGGGAGGGTGTCGACGATGAGCCGTACCCGTTCCCTGCGTCGATCGACCGCCTGTCTGCGCGGCATTCCCGGCGTCGGCTCCATCTGCGGCATGATCCCCTCGATGTCGTCGACGCCGCCGAGGTGATGACCGGCCTCCATCAGTGCGATCTCCTCGCGCATCTGCGAAGAGTCCTTCTCCTCGCTCATTCCGATCGGACCCATCATCGTTCCGTTGAGGAACTGCTTGACCGCGGGCTCGTCCGACGTCAAGAGCACCTCTCGAGGCCCGAACATCACCAACTCCTTGCGGAACAACATGCCGATGTTGTCCGGCACCGTTCGAGCGAGATTGATGTTGTGCGTGACGATCAGCGTGGTCGCATCGATCTGGGCATTGATGTTGAGTAGCAACTGACTGATGTAGGTGGTGCGGACCGGATCGAGCCCCGAATCGGGCTCGTCGACCAGAATGATCTTCGGGTCGAGAACGAGCGCTCTCGCCAATCCGGCCCGCTTGCGCATGCCGCCCGAGATCTCACCGGGCAGCTTGTCCTCCGCACCGAGCAGACCCGTCAGTTCGAGCTTCTCCATCACGATCGCGCGGATGTCGGACTCGGACTTCTTGGTGTGCTCGCGCAGCGGAAAGGCGACGTTGTCGAACAGGTTCATCGAGCCGAACAATGCGCCGTCCTGGAACAGCACGCCGAACAGCTTTCGAATCTCGTAGAGCTCCCGCGAGGAACACTGCATGATGTCGGTGCCGTCGACGACGATCGAACCCTCTTCGGGGCGTAGCAGTCCGATCAACGATTTCAAGAACACCGATTTACCTGTGCCCGAGGGCCCCAACAGTGCACTCACCTCACCCGCCGGCAATGTCAGAGACACGTCTTTCCAGATGCTCTGCGATCCGAACGATTTGGTGAGTCCACTCACCGAGACCTCGACGCCCATCCAGTGCTCCTTCGTTGTCCAGTGAAACCGTCTGTACCACTTGCATTCGAGCGTCAGAAGATCCTTCGCATGATCTTCTTGGCCCGCTCGGTGTAGGGCGGATAGATGACTCGAATGTCCGGCTTGAGGGTCTTCGACAGCACGGACTTGCGGTGACTCAAGGTATGGAAACCCCATTCACCGTGGTACGCACCCATACCGCTGGCACCGACACCGCCGAACGGAAGCGCGGCCACGAGGCAATGCAGCGCAACGTGATTGATGACGACTCCGCCCGCGGGAATTCTGTCGGTCATGTCTCGGGCGGCCTTCTTCGACGAGCTGAAGATGTACAGCCCCAACGGCTTCGGTCTCCGGTTGACGAATGCGATCGCATCCTCGGTCGTACGGTAGCCGACAACCGGAAGAATCGGACCGAAGATCTCGTCCGACATCGCCGGTTCCGCCACATCGGGATCGACGATGATGGTCGGCTCGATGGTCAGAGCACCCTCGTCGACGCCACCGCCCGTTACGATTCTGCCCTTCGTTTCCGCGATGTACCCGGCAAGTCTGTCGAACTGTCGTTTGTTGACGATGCGCTGGCCACCGACCTGATCGGACCTGAACTGCGCCACGGTCGCAACCAACTTCTCGACCAATCGGTCGCGCACCTTCTCGTCGACCAGAACGTAGTCGGGTGAAATACACGTCTGCCCGGAGTTGAGCAGCTTGACCCACGCGATCCGCCGTGCGACCACGTCGAGATCCGCATCGGCGGTCACGATGGCCGGACTCTTCCCTCCGAGCTCGAGAGTGACCGGCGTCAAAGTCGGTGCCGCCGCTGCCATGATCTTGCGGCCGACCTCGGTGCCACCGGTGAACAACGCGTGGTCGAATCCGAGCGCGAGCAGTTCCTGAGTTGTCGCTCCGTCGCCCTCGACGACGATGACGGCGTCGGGATCGACGTACTGCGGCAACAGTGTCGCCAACAGTGCCGAGGTTGCGGGTGCAAGCTCGGAGGGCTTGACCACGGCGCAGTTGCCTGCGGCAACCGCCGCGATCAGCGGTCCCAGCGTGAGGTAGACCGGGTAGTTCCACGGTCCGATGACGAGAACGACTCCGAGCGGCTCGTCCTGAACCCACGCCGAGCCCGGAAGTTGGTTGAGCGGCAAACGAACTCGCTCGGGCTTCATCCATCGGCGCAGGTGCTTGATCGCGTACTCGGCCTCACCCTTGGTCGACGTCAGGTCACCGAGCCAGGCCTCGACGGGACTGCGACCCAGGTCCTTCGCCAACGCCGCGGCGACATCGGCCTCCCGTTCGGTGACGAGGCGAACGATGCCCTCGAGCTGCTTCAGTCGCCATTCGATCGGCCGAGTCCGGCCCGATGCATGTACTGCCCGCAACGCCTGTACACGTCGTTCCAGTGCAGGCGAGGACATTTCGCGAGTCTCTGTCGTTGTCATGTCGGCTCAGAACTCCGGTACCGGCACCGAGCCGGACAGAACCGCGCCACCGGTTCCGCCGTCGACCGTGATCGTCTCGCCGTTGACCCACCTCGCGGAGTCGGAGGCGAGGAACAGAACGACATCCGCAATGTCTTCCGGGTTCGCGTGCCTGCCGAGCATCGTTTCGAGTCCGTCGATCGTGTCGTCTCCCATGGTCTCGCGGAAGTCCTTCAGGATCGGCGTGTTCACCGGGCCCGGCAGGACGGCGTTGATACGAAATCCCATCTCGTGCAATGCCAGTCCCATGGACATGACGTAGACCGTGGTGACTTCCTTCGACCAGTTGTAAGCATTGCCCTGCTGCGGATTGCTCTTGAACCACTGAGCACCCTCCTCGAAGGTGTCGGTGGCGAGAACCTCACGAATGGTCTCGAGACGCTGTGGCCAACCGAAGCCCGCCGTGGACGAGACCACGACCACGTTGCCCTGCTCGCCCAGCCGATCGAGGAACGATTCCGTGAGGTGCCGGACCGCGAGCGAGTTGACCGCGAAAACCGTGTCGGCAGGCGCGGTTCCGGGGACGCCGGCCACGCTGAGCAGCGCGTCGAAGGTACCGTCGAGCTGTTCGATGGCCGCATCGATGCTGGATGGATTCGCCAGATCCACCTCGATGTGCCCGGTGACCGCTGCGGTCGGGGTGTTGCGATCGAGGCTGAACACCTCGGCACCTTCGGCAAGAAGCTTCTCGGCCACGCAATGGCCGATCCCTGATGCGGCACCGGTGACGACGTAGCGCTTTCCCGCGAATTCTGACATGTCTTGACCTTCCGAAAAGCTAGAGGGAGTACGGCAGTGACTTCACTGCGTGAACGAAGTTGCCGGCCAAATACGTCGGTTCGCCGACGGTGAGGCCGGGAGCGCGATGCAGCAGCTGATCGAAGATCTCGCGCAGTTGCATCTTCGCCACGAAATTTCCCATGCAGAAGTGCGGGCCACCACCGCCGAACCCTTGGTGCGGGTTGGGGTTTCGCGACAGATCGAACAGGTCCGGACGATCGAATACCTTCTCGTCTCGATTGCCCGACGAGTAGATCATCGCGACCCAGTCCCCTGCCCGAATGTTCTCTCCACCGAGCACGGTGTCCTGGGTGGCGGTACGCCGGAATGTCATGACCGGAGAGTTGTAGCGAACGAATTCCTCGATCGCAGTGCCGATTCGGCCGTCGAAATCTCCGAGCAGGAAGTCTCTCTGGTCCGGATTCAGTTGCAATGCGCGCTGAGTGAGGCTGATCGTGTTGCGCGTCGTGTCGTTTCCTGCGACCGACAACAACACGAAGAACGATCCGATCTCTTCGTCCGTCAACTTCTTGCCATCGACCTCGGCGTTGACCAGGTTGGTCATCAGGTCGCTGCGCGGGTGCGCCCGACGCTCCGCGGCGAGATCCATTCCCAACATCAACAGACTGACGAGGGCGTCGTTGAGTACCTCACCCGGTTCTCTTCCGGCAGCGACGTCCTCGTCCGCCCACGAGACCATTCCGTCGGCATGGTGCGCAGCCTCGTTGCGTTTGTCTTCGTCGTCGAGACCCATCATTTCGTAGATGGTCCACATCGGCAGACGCTTGGACACCTGCGTGACGAAGTCTCCCGACGGTGTCTGCAGAACGTCGTCGACGATGCTGGCGGCCTGACGCTTGATCTGATCGTGGATCTTCGAGACCTGCTTCGGGGTGAACGCTGCGCTGACCAGTTTGCGCAGAGCGCCGTGGCGCGGCGAGTCCATCCCGAGGAACGACCCTGCTGCCTCCAGGATGTCGTCCGGGACTTCCTCGAACTGGAAGCCCTGTCCCGAGCAGAACAACTCCGGATGCTTGCTGACCTCGGCGATCAACTCGTGTGAGGTACACACCCACACACCGTCGTTCTCCGGCGGCATGAGGCCACCCTCGAGCGGAGGGTGCCAGCTGATGGGTCGTTCCCGACGGAGCACCGAGAACGTCTTCTCGCGTTCGTCGGCAGTCGACGCCCAGAAACCGAGGTGCGAGACGGACAGCGGATCGTACGACCTACGAGGACTTTCGACGACAGACGTCATGACGACACCGCTCCTTGCACCTGGTAGGACTTTTCCAATTCACGCTTGACCAATTTGCCGGTGGGTGTGCGAGGCAGTTCGTCGACGAAATCGACCGAACGTGGTGCCTTGAATCGCGCGATGCGGGCGCGCACGTACTCGATGATCTCCTGCCCCAACTCGTCCGACGGCTCGACGCCCGGCTTGAGTTGAACGACGGCCTTGACCGACTGGCCCATCTCCGCATCCGGGACCCCGATGACCGCGATATCGAAGATCTTGTCGTGCATCGCCAATACGTTCTCGATTTCCTGCGGGTAGATGTTGACCCCGCCGGAGATGATCACGAACGACTTCCGATCCGTGAGGAACAGGTAGCCATCCTCGTCGACGTATCCGAGGTCGCCGACGCTCGTCCACGTCGGATGATTCGGGTGGCGTGCTTCGTCGGTCTTCTTCTCGTCCTTGTGATAGACGAACGGCATGGTCTCTCGCCCGAAATAGACCGTTCCGATGTCACCCGGATTCGACTCGTTGCCTTCCTCGTCGCAGATGTGGAGATCGCCGACGACCGCCTTACCGACCGATCCGGGCTTGCGCAGCCACTCGGCCGAGGACACGAACGTCATGCCGTTCTGCTCGGTGGATCCGTAGTACTCGAACAGCACCGGGCCCCACCAATCGATCATCGCTTGCTTCACTTCGGGTGGACACGGTGCCGCGGCGTGAACGGCCAGCCGAAGACTGGAATGGCCGTAGCGGTTCCGCACGTCCTCGGGGAGCTGCAACATGCGAACGAACATCGTGGGAACGAATTGCGCGATCGTCGCGCCGTACTTCTCGATGGCCGCGAGCGCGCCCTCCGCATCGAACTTCTCCATCATCACGACCGTGCCGCCGAGCGCGTGGACGGCACCGGACCACTTCAGCGGAGCTGCGTGATAGATCGGTGCCGGTTGCAGGTACACGTCGTCGGGGCCGACCTTGAACATGTGGCCCAGCAGTCCCACGATCGGGTCGCCCGGCTGATCGACCTGGATCGGAAGCATCGCCGAGCGGATGCCCTTGGGCCGACCGGTGGTGCCGGAGGAGTACATCATGTCTGCGCCGCGTGGACGATCGACGAGCGGAATGCCGCCCTCGCTCAGCAGGTCCGAGTAGGACTCGTAACCCTCGATCGCGTCACCGAATGCGTAGGCGTGCGTCAGCGTCGGCAACAGTGCGCGAACGTCTGCGCCCAATCCGGAGAGAGCACCGGACACGAACAGCACCTTGGCATCACAATCGGTGACGATGTACGCCACCTCGTCGGCTGCGAGATTCTTGTTGACCGGCGTGATGTAGAAACCGGATTGCATTCCAGCCCAGTAGATCTCGAATACTTCTGCGGCGTTGTCGGCAAGGATCGCGATGCCGTCACCCTTCCGAAGACCGAGGCGATGCATAGCGGAGGCGAGGACGGTCGAACGCCGGTCGAGTTCGCCGTAGGTGACGGTCTGCCCGCTGCCTGCGAGGATGACCGCCGGCTTGTCCGGGTTGGACTTGGCATGGATGCCGGGATACATGTCTGTTCTCAGCCCCTTCAGACCAGCAGGTCGTCGCGGCCGTCGGCCTGAAGGGCCGCGACGTAGCTCGGATACAACTTCTTGCCCAGCGGTGCCAACTTCAGCAGGGACGCGACGTTGCCCTCGACCTTGATCTTGCTCTTGGCCATGGCCAGCGGCAGGTTGACCTTCCCCTGCCAGTACGCGTTGCCGGTGTCTGCGGACATCCGCATTGTCGCGGTCGAGGCGGACGATTCGTCGCCGCCCGTGACCTCTCCGGTCGTGGTGTCGATGACCAGGATCGACTCCGGATCGGTGTAGATCGTCTTGAGCACGATGCCGGTGTCCCTCAGCTTGGGACCGATCTCCGCGTCTGCGAACGCAGCCTCGAAGATTCCTCCGAGATACTTCTTGACCTCGTTCGAGTCTGTGAAGCTCACTGCTAAACCTCCTGGTAGACCGCCAGAATCATCTCTTTTAATCTTTGTTCGATTAGAAACAGATTCTGGACAAGCGAGTCGGAAACCCTCACACCTTGGCGCACCTGTGCGGTGCGTCACACGAACATAACTCGACTTACGGAATTACGCAAGCCTCGGACGGCCGAGGTTCCGGCAGGACGATGCCTGCCCCGTATCATCGAACGGTGAACGAACGAACATCCGTCCCGGAGCACCGGCCCGGGCCACCGCCCCGAGCCGGTGGCGACCTGAAGCGGCCGTTCTTCGAACATGCCCTCGTGCTGTTGGCCACGGTCGGCTACGGAGGCTTCAAGCAAGCCGCCCTGTGCAAATCCCTCGGTGTCACGACCGGCGCGTTCTACCACAGCTTCGGAGGGTGGAAGGATTTCTGCACCGAATTCCTCGACTTCTGGTATCAGGAACGAACCGTGCGGATCGCCGAAACCGCTCAGGCGCACAGCGATCCGGTCGAACGGTTGGGAATGCTCGTAGAGGCAGTCGGAAATCTCCCGCACCGTGCCGAGGCCGCCATCCGCGCCTGGGCCGCAGTCGATCCCACCGCGGCGCGCGTTCAACGAACGGTCGACCTGCAGCGGTACGACGTCGCCGAAGAAGCGTTCGAGCACGTCGTGTCGGACCCGCAGCTCGCGCGCCGCTACGCGCTCGCCGGGGTCGCGATGCTCACCGGGTTCGAACAATCGGTGTTGCACGACGAGGATGCCGCGGACCTCGAATGGTCACTGCGACTTCTGCTCGACGCCGCCCGCCGGGATGCGCCGTCGACTCCTCAGCCCTGAAAGGCCGCTCCGGACTCGAGCAACGGCTCAGGATCGACACCCCACTGCAGTAGTACGTCCTCGGTATGCTGCCCGACCGCGGGCGGCCCCGCCGTGACGGCCGGTTCGATGCCCGAGAATCTCGGCGCAGGCATCGGCTGCACCAGGCCGTTGTCCCGCACCACAGAACCACGGCCGCGGATGTGCGGATGATCGAGCGCCTCCAGCATGCTCAGCACAGGTGACACGCACGCGTCGGTACCGCCGAACACCGCCGTCCATTCCCGTTGCGTCCGAGTCATGAACGCAGACGCGATCACCGATGCCGTTGCCGCCCAGGTGCTCCTGTCGTTCTGAGCACCTGGGTCCAGTGCCGTCACGCCGAGTCCGTCGAGCAGCAGCGCATAGAACTTCGGCTCGATGGCTCCGACTGCCATGTGTCGGCCGTCCCGGGTCTCGTACACCCCGTAGTACGGCGCTCCGCCGTCGAGCATGTTCACTCCGCGGGTATCGGACCACGTACCGGTGTTCATCAGCGCGTGGGTACCCGCCAGCAGGTGCGCAGTGCCGTCGACGATCGCCGCGTCCACCACGCGACCACGCCCGGTCACCCTCGATTCCAGCAGTGCCGCCAGGACGCCCATCACCAGATAGGTACTGCCGCCACCGAAGTCGCCGACGAGGTTCAGCGGAATCTGCGGAGGGCCGCCCGCATCACCGATGGCGTGGAGCGCGCCGGTGATGGCGATGTAGCCGATGTCGTGTCCGGCGCTGGTGGCCAGCGGACCGTCCTGACCCCAACCGGTCATCCGGCCGTAGACCAGCGCGGGATTACGCGCGTGACACTCGTTCGGTCCGATTCCCAGCCGCTCGGAGACACCCGGACGCCCACCTTCGATCAGAATGTCGGCACGCTCCACCATCGTCAGCACGGCATCGACCGCATCGCGAGACTTCAGGTCCAGACCGACCGAGCGTTTGCCTCGATTGAGGATGTCCTGCTCCGGCTTTCCCGGGAAAACTCCGAGTCCGCCGGGACGTTCCACCCGAACGACCTCGGCACCCATGTCCGCCAGAGTCATTCCGGCGAACGGGGTAGGTCCCATTCCCCCGATCTCGAGAACCCGGATGCCCGAGAGGGGTCCGGGATGCTCAGCCAAGAGGGTTCGATCCCACGCGCGCGCCGCTCAGATCGGTGATCTCCGACCACCGTTCGGCGACGACACCGACCGACGGGGGCGTCTCGAACCTGACGCCGTCGTTCTGGAACTGAGCAACCCGATACACCGCTCCGCCGCCCGCGACGAAAACCGAGCCCGTGGTGGTCGACTCCTCGGTCAGCAGATATCCGACCACCGGTGCCACGAAGGCGGGCGGAAGCGTGTCCAGAAGGTCCTGCGGAGCGATGCCTTCGGTCATCCTGGTTGCGGCCATCGGCGCGACAGCGTTGACGAGAATGTTGCTTCGCTCCCCTTCGATCGCCAGCGTGTTGAGCAACCCGACCAGCCCTGCTTTGGCGGCGCCGTAGTTGGCCTGACCGAAGTTCCCGAACAAGCCACTCGTCGAGGTGGCCATCACGATTCGCCCGAATCCCTGTTCCTTCAGGTGCGGCCACGCTGCGCGAGTGATGTTGAAGCTGCCGTACAGGTGCACCTTCATCACGGCGTCCCACGATTCGGGGGTCATCTTGGCAAAGGACCCGTCACGGAGGATTCCGGCGTTGTTGACGATCCCGTGGACCGCTCCGAAAGTCGATATCGCAGTATCGATCACCCGCTGGGCACCGTCGGTGGTCGAGATGTCGTCGTAGTTGGCGACCGCCTCACCGCCCGCGTCGCGGATTTCGGCGACCACGTCGTCCGCCATCGCCGAACCGCGTCCCGAACCGTCCTTGGATCCGCCGAGGTCGTTGACGACGACCCGAGCGCCTTCCGCGGCCGACAGCAATGCGTACTCGCGGCCCAGTCCGCCGCCGCTTCCCGTGACGACCACGACGCGGTCCTTGACTCCTGGCATGTCGATTCTCCTTGGCATTCGAGTTGATGTTCGAGATCACCGGCCGATCGACGGCGTCCATCGATGCGAACCTCGCATCGTCGACACTTTTTATCACATGTTAAATTCGATGAGAATGCCCGACCCGTTTCACCAGCGAGGGAGTACCGGCCGTGAATGGATCCACTCGAGCACCGGAGTGCACCACCACCACACCTCCGATCGAGGTGGGCCAGTGGGAATTCGTGGCCGACAACGTCCTGCGAATACCTCTGCCCCTTCCGATACCGGAACTGAAGAGCGTCAACTGCTACGCCCTGTTGGGCACCGACGGAGTCACCCTGATCGACCCGGGTTGGGTGTCCGAGGACACCGAGAAGTCGCTGAACACCGCTTTGACAGAGGCCGGCTCCTCGATGGACGAGGTCTCGACAATGCTTGTCACGCACTCGCATTGGGACCACTACACCCAGGCATACGCACTGCACCGAGAGCGTAGAACCACCCTGCTGCTCGGACGGAACGAGCAACACAGCATTCGCGCGTGGGCCGAACTCGACGGGGCATTCCCGAACCAGGTCGGATTGCTCGACGGGGCAGGCGCGGACGACCATGCGAGACGACTCGAAGCCACGCCGGTTGCCGACACCGAGAAACACACGGCGTACGGGCATCCGACCCAGTACCTCGACGGGGACGAGAACCTTCGACTGTCCGGAACCGTCGTCAAAGTACTGTCCACACCGGGACATACACGCGGACACCTGGTGTTTCACGACAAGACGAGCAACCTGTTGTTCAGCGGCGATCACGTACTGCCCCGGATCACCCCGTCGATCGCTTACGAGCGCTCCCCGGACCGGATGGCCCTACGGTCCTATCTGACGTCACTTCGACTGCTCGTCGATCATGCTCCGGCCGAGATGATGCCGGCCCACGGAATCCCGCAGCCGGTCGTTCACGAGCGAGCTCAGGAATTGATCGACCATCACGAAGCCCGACTACGTGAAGTACACGAACTGATCGACGCCGGAGCATCGACCGGACTCGCCATCGCGTCGGCCATGAAGTGGACACGACGCAACATCGGTTTGGCCGAACTGGCCCCGAACCAGCAGTGGACGGCGATCCTCGAAGCCGTCGCGCACGCAGACCTCCTCGAATGGCGCGGCTACGTCTCCCGAACCACCGACGGCCTGACGGACTCGTACCGCCCACTCTGACTCACACCGGGTGCAGGTCCGAGATCTTCCATCCCTGATCGGTATCGACCAGTGCCACGACGACTCTGCTGCCGGCAAGAGCGGGTGCCGGATCCGCGGTGGTGGTCGTCGTCTGGTTGACGAACATGAGCAGGGTCGCGGAATCGACGTCGACGTCGACGATCGAGGTCTCCACCACGGTGGCGTCGGTCGTCACGCCCTTGTCCTTGGAGGTCGGAGCGATCACCGTCGTCGAGAGCTCACCGAACTGGTCCTTGAACTCCCCGGTGAGAGCATCGGACGCGTCGGTCAAGGCAGTATCGACCGTGTCGGGTGTGTAGGAGAGCAGACGCGGAACCTGTTCGCCTGCAACCGCCGTCGCCGCTGTCCGTGCGGCACTGATCTGCTCGTCCGTACGGGCCTCGGACCAGGTCCAGGCCGCTCCTGCGATCGCTCCGACCGTCAGCACTCCGAGAATCGACGCGGTGACCTTCGCGGTTCGCCGCGACCACCGTCCAGGACGCCTCATGCGACGAACTCCACGTTCGACACGAGCCAGGACTCGTCGATGTGTTCCAGGCTGATCTTCATGCGATACGTCCTTTCCTCCCCATCGGGAGCTTCCGTGTTCTTCACGGTGGACGTCACTGCCGCCAACACCGTCGCCGCGTTCTCGTCCGACGTGACGACGCCTGCCTCGTTCACCTGTCCCGTCGAGTCGACCTGCCCGTCACCGAGTACCTGCTCGAAACTGCCGGACACATCGGAGAATTGGTTCCGGAAATCACCCGTCGTCGATGCCAGAATGCGGTCCAGGTCGTCACGAGCGGACGAATATCGCAGCGTGACGAGATTGACCGCAGCGGCGCGGGCAGTGCTGAGCACCGCGTCGTTACGAGCGGTGACCTCGCGACCGTCGCGGCTCTGGACCGTGAACACCGTCGCCGCGGCCACTGCACTCACGAACAGTACGAGCAACACCGCGCACAGCGCGGTCAGCCGTCGGCCGGCGCCGTTGCCTGCGGTGGACGTGCTCTCTGCACTCGAATCCTCCACCGGCTCATCCTGTGTCGCTACTTCCTCAGTGGGGTCAACCACAGATCCTGCCATGTTCGAAGCTCCTTTCCATTGTTCGTGTCGTCGACGTCGGAGAGCGTGTACATCTTTCCGTCGGGAGCGAAGAAGTTGCCCGTGGACGGGTCGTACGGCACCGATTCACCCGTGTCACGGAACCCCAACATTCCCTCCTCCGCTTCGGTCGTGGGTTCCGTTGCGGCCGGCACCGACTCGGCGACGGGCGCAGCCGGAGCGATCGGAGCGACCACGGGCGCAGGCACGGTCTGGCCGGGGCCCGTGGCACCGTTGGGGCGTGCCAACATCTCGGCCCAGGTCGAGGGCAGCCCGCGGGGGCAGTTGGCCACCTCTGCTGTCCGCACCGACCGATCGGTTGCACACGGCTGGTTTCGCGCACTGCGCACCGCACGTGGATCATCCTGAGGAAGTGTGCAATACGCATTGGTGTCGGGATCCATGGGCGAGGTGTCGGACGGGTCGCGACGCTCGATACCGCCGAACCCCTCCGTGCAGGGTGCAGGCCGCTGTGTACTGCCGAGCTTGACATCCAGTGGACCCTGCCCTCGATCGGGATCTCCCCCGAGCGGGAATTCGCGGAACACGTTGCCCACAGCCGAGGACAGTGCCGGGTAGACGACCAGAACGTGTTCGATCCCGGGGAGATTGACCTGTGCAACCTGACCGACGGTCTGCAGGTTCGCCAGCACCATCGGTAGGGCCGGCTGGAGTTGGGTGAACGCAGAGCTCACCGTGTCGGCAAAGCCGGGACCGACGTCGAGGGTGTCGCGGATCTGCGCGTCGTTCGCCACCAACTGCTCGGAGAACCCGTTCAGATCCGACACCGAGGACAGCGTCTGTGGGCGAACGTCGATGCCTGTGTCCAGCAACGGTTCCGAGTCCTCGATCAGGCGAACCGTGGGATCGACGTTCGCCAACGCGAGTGAGACCAACGACTGGGACGAGTCGAGCAGCCGCGCCAGATCCGGCCCGAGACCGTTGAAGGCGTCGAACGATTCGTCGATCGTCGTACGCAGGTCTTCGCCGGGAACCGACGCCAGTAGAGCCTGGGCGTTGGACAGCAGCGTTCCCGTCGAGGTCGGCACCGACGTCGAGTCGACCGAGACTTCGGATCCGTCCACCAGGAACGGGCCGTCCTCCGATTCCGGTGTGAAATCCACATACTGCTCGCCGATGGCGGAGACGCTCTTGACGGCGGCTGCAGACGACGCCGGGATCGAATACTCCGAGTCGATCTGGAGCTCGGCAACCACATCGGTCGACGTGACCGAGACGCTGCGGACCAACCCGACGTCGATGCCGCGATACGTCACGATCGCGTTCTCGTACAGCCCCGCCGCATCGACGAAATGGGCCTCGACGGTATAGGTCCCGATCCCGGTGACCCGTTTGAGTCCGAGGTAGTTGTAGGTGACGTACGACAGGCTCACCACGGTCAGGACCAGAAACACCACCAACTGGGCACGAACGAACTTGGTCATCGCGGTTCCCCTCCGCCCACGGGAGCGAGCAACGGGTCGACGGCACCGGTGGCCGTTCGTATTCCGAGCAACGAGGCCGGGTCGGGAATGCTGCCGAGTACGTCGTTCTGCAGAGTCGGAATCGAGATGTCGAGATTCATGAACAGGTTGATGTAGTCACCGCGAATCGTGTTGGCGGCCGTCGTGACCGGGAACGGAATCGTGCCTGCAATGATCAACGAATTGGCCAGTGTGGAGCCGGTCGCAGCCAGTTCGGTCAACGTGGGAGCCAGGTTCGCCAGGTTGGCGGTCAGATCGTCCTTGCTCGCGTCGAGTGCCTCGTTCGCCACTGCGGCCGCCGATCCCACCGACCCGAGCATGTCGCGCAGCAACTGCTGCTGGTCGTCGAGCACCTCGAGCGCCGGTTGTATCGACGTCACCGCCCGGTCGATGGTGCCCGTCTGAGAAGCGAGTTCACCGCTGAGCCGGTCGAGTGAGTCGATCGCTCTGACGATGTCCTGACGCTGCGAATCGAGACCGTCGACGAAGGTGGCCACCCGGCCGAAGAGAGCGTTGATCTCTTCCTCGTTGCCACCGAGCGCAGCGTTGGATTCTCGGGTGATCGTTCTGATCTGCTGCAGTCCACCACCGTTGAGCAACAGCGAGAGCGTGGACAGCACCGCTTCGGTTTCTGGAAAGCGGCTGGTCCGCGACAGCGGGATGACGTCACCGTCGCGCAGCTGCCCGACGGTCTCCTGCCCCGCAGGCGTGGCGAGTTCCAGGTACTGCGCACCGAGCAGGCTCTTCTGCGCCAGCGTCGCCGTGGAGTTCGAGCCGAGGTGCGCATCCTGCCGAAGATCGACGGTCAGTACTGCGATCGAGGAATCGACCCGAACCGATCGAACGGTTCCGATCGTGACGTTGCCCGCCTTCACCTCGGAGTTACCGACCAGGTTCTGCACGTCCGCCATCTCGACCTCGATCGTGAACACCGGCTCTCCCCCGGTCGAGTTGCCGGGAAGCGCAAAGGAATTGAGGCCGTCGAACGAGCATCCCGTGACCGCCCCCATGGCAGCCAGTGTTGCCGCAGCGGCGACGCCGCGTACACGCCTGTTCATCAGCGTTCACCTTCTTCGGGGCTGTCCGCGGCCGGTGCCGGTGGAGCCGCGTACGCAGCCACAGCACCGAGTTGAGCTGCGATGTCGGCACATTGATTCTGGGGTGCTCCCACGGTCGTGAGCAGTCCGCAGATGAAGTTGAGCGGGTCGACCCGATCCGGCACCGCCAATGCTCCGGTCAGTGAATTGGCCGACGGATCCCAGATGTTGTACAGGTTGGACAATGCTGTCGGTGCCACGTGCAGCAGCTCGGCGATGTCGTCCTCACGATTGACCAGAAGCTGTGTGATGTCGACCAACTGGGTGACATCGGTACTCAACTGGTCCTTGTTGTCCGCCACGAACGTGCGCACCTGCTCCATCGCCGGAACCAGCTCCTGCAGTGCTGCATCGAATTCGGTTCTGTTGTTGTTCAACAGAGTCGACAGGTCCGCCAACTGCCGAACGAAACGATCGACTTGTTCGTCGTTGGCCGAGAGCGCGGAGACGAAAGCCTGCAGATTGCGGACCGTAGCGAAGATGTCCTCGCCGCTGTCGTTCAACGTGGTCGTCGCCTCGGACAGGCTTCGCACCGTTTCTCCCAGTGTGGAGCCGTTGCCGGACAGCGCGTCTGCCGACGAGGCCAGCAGCTCGTTGACCGAACCGTCCGCGTTGAGACCTTCCGGGCCGAGATCTGCCGTCAACTGCGAGAGCTGGTCCTTCAGTTGGTCGAACTCCACCGGAACCGCGGTGCGCTCGACGGGAATGGCGGCGCCGTCGCTCAACGTCGGCCCACCCGAATACGTCGGAGCCAGTTGAACGTAACGTCCTGTCACGAGCGTCGGGGCGACGATCGCTGCGCTCGCATCGGCGGGCACGTCGTACGCGCTGTCGAACGTCAGGTGCACACGAACGGTTGCGCCCTGGGGAGTGATCGCGTCGACGGTTCCGACCGGGACACCGGCTATGGTGACCGGGTCTCCCTCGTACAGCCCGACCGAGTTGGTGAAATCGGCGGTGACGCTGATCTTCGACATATGTCCCACGGCCACGATCGCCACCGATGCGAGTAGAGCGCACACGACCAGACCTATCACGAGAGGTCCCGTGGCGGGCATCCATCGACTCGCGCGCTTCATCGCTCTCCTCCGAAGCTGTTGGGGAGCTGACCACGTAGATCGGTGGGGACGACGTTCTGGATGATCACCTGGAAGTAGGGACCGGACGCCACCGACTCGCCCAGTTGCCGTACGAACGGGGCAGCCCTGGTCAAGCTCTGGTTCAGGTTGTCGTAGTTGTTCTGCAGCAGCTGCGCGATCTTGTTCAGCTGGTCGAGTGTCGGCCCGATCTGCTCACGGTTCTCCGACACGGTCGCCGTCAACTGTGCCGATACCGATCGAATGTTCAGTAGCAGCGAGTGCACGGTGTCCGACCGCTCGTTCAACGAGGTGAACAATGCTTGGCCATCGGTGACGAGTTGCGAGAGTTGGGTATTGCGCTCGGCGAGTACGCCGGTCACTCCGTCGGCGTGCTCGAACAGTGAGTGCAACTCGTCGTTTCGGGACGAGACCGTCTGCGAGAGCCGGTTCACGCCCTCGAGTGATCCGCGCAGATCGGCGGGCAATCGATCGAAGACCTGACCGGCGGTGTCCAAGGTTCCCGACAGGTCCGGCACATCGGTGTCCGTGACCGTTCGGGTCAGATCCGACAACGAGGTACTGACGTCGAAGCTGGCGCGCGTGCGCTCACGTGGAATGGTCGAGCCCGGCCGCAGCACGTCGGAACCGGCCGGCTCCAGATCGAGATAGCGTCGTCCCAGCGCGGTCTGGACCTTGATGGCGGCCTCGGTTCGGTCGCCGAGAACCACGTCGGTCGTCGTCGCCGAGAACTCCACCTCGACGACGCCGTCGTCGAGTCCGATGTCGGCTACCTTTCCGACCTTGACACCGCTGATCTGCACGTCGTCTCCCGTGTGCAGACCCGAGGCATCGACGAACTCCGCTGTGTAGGTGTTGCTTCCGTTCAGGAACTGAAGCGAGTCGAAGTTGAAGGCAACGACGAGCGCGAGAACTATGCCCACTGTTCCTGCGATCCCGATGGGGACCGGGTTCCTGTCTCGGAACGGCTTCATTTCTGGTACCCCTCGATCATTGCTGGCACCTCTGCGTCGGCGATACGGCCATGGGGGTGGTGAGCTGGTCACTGAACTTGATTGCCACACCGCAGAGGTAGAAGTTGAAGAAGCTGCCGTAGGTGCCACGGCCGAGCAACTTGTACGCCTGGGGAAGCTGGCCGAGCACCATGTTCAACGTGTCGCTACTGGCGTTCAAGTTCGACGACAATGCGCCCAGCTGCGTGATGTCCTGTTGCAGAGAGGGTCTGGATTCACTCAGGACGGACGACAGCGTCGCGGTCACCGCATCGACGTTCGTGATCGCGTCTGTCACGCGCACCCGGTCATCGGACAGTCCTGTGACTATCTTCTGCAGTCGATCGATCATCGACGAGAACTGTCCGCGCCTGCTGTCGACGGTGACCAACACGTTGTTCAGGTTCGTGATCACTCGGCCGATCACCTCGTCCTTGTCCGCCAAGGTTCCGGTGAGCGAACCGATCTGCTGCACCAACGAACCGATGACCTGCGACTGTCCGTTGAGCACTTGGACGAGTGAGGACGTGAACATGTTCGTGTCCTCGGGACTGAGCCCCTGCAGCAGCGGCTTGAAGCCGTTGACGAGTTCGTCCAGATCGAGGGCCGCCTGGGTCTTGTCCAGGGGCACCGTCGATTCGTCGGGAAGGGCGTCGAGACTGCCTGGGCCCTGGGACACTTCGAGGTATCGATCACCGATGAGATTCTTGAACTTGATCGCCAGTGTGGTGCCCGAGGTCAAGACGATCGCGCGGTCCACCGTGAACGAGACCTTGCTGACGACGTTCGAGCCGTCCATCGCCAGGTCGACCGAATTCACCTTGCCCACCGGGACCCCGGCGAGCTTGACGTCCTCGCCCGACACGATTCCCGACGCGTCCGCGAACACCCCCACGAACGTCCGAGTCGGTCCGAATCTCATGTTTCCGACCACCGTTGCCAGAAGCGCGGTAGTGAGCGCCGTGATGATCATGAACACGATCAACTTCAGGCCCGGAGCTCTGGCGGTCATCGGCCGAAGATGAAGGTCGGCCCGTACAACAGTTTCAGCAACGGGGAGTCGGCGAGTTCACCGGCGGTGAACTCTCGTGTGTAGGCCTCACTGCCGTCGTGGAATTGCACGTGCGGAGGCAGTGGATCGCTGTAGTCGACGGGAGTGCTCCGGCAGTTGGGTCCGTCGTCGAGACCTACCAGAGGCAGGTTGTTCGGGTAGGTGTACTCGGGCTGGCCGACGATGATGGTGGACTGCACGTTCAGTCCCGGCTTCGTTCCACCGATCACCTGCTCGAGCCGCGGAACGTTCTGGCTCATACCTTGGAAGAAGCACACGGTCTGTGGTGAGTACCGCGCCAACAGAGCCGTGGTCGGCCTCAGTGCGGACAGTGCTGAGATCATCGGTTCCTTTACGTTCCGGAAGAAGTCCTCGCCCGTGTTGCCCAATGCGGTGAAGCTGACCAGGAACGCAGTGAGCTGCGCCTGCTTGTCGACCACGGTGTCGCTGGTCGTGCTGACATTTGCAGCGAGAGAGAGGAATTCGGGTGTTGCATCGGCGAAGGTATCGAGGTTGTCGGCAGTTTTCGGGATGTCACGTTGCAGCGTGGGGATGCTGCCGTTGAACTGTGCGAGGTACCGGTCGAGATCGGTGAGCAGGGTGCCTGCCTGCTCGCCCCTACCGGCGAGGGCGGTCGCCACTGCACTCAGAGTCGCATTGACCTTCTGCGGGTCCACGACGTCGAGCAACGACACCAGTTTCGCGAACACGTCGTTGACTTCGACGGTGACGGAGCCGCCGTCGATGGTCGACCCCGGACGCAGCGAGGACGGCGACGGGTCGGCCGGCATCTCGAGTGTGACGAATTTGCGACCGAAGACCGTGGTCGGTTCGAGATGCACAGCGACGTTCGACGGGACCTTGCGAAGTTCGTCGGGCGTGATCGCGAGGGTGAGAACGGCGCTCCCGTCCCGATATTCGACTGTGTCGACGGAGCCGATCACCACCCCTCGCAGCTTCACATCCGACCCTGGATCCATGAGAAGGCCGGATCGGTCGAGTTCGAGCGTGATCGCCTCGGTTGTGGTGAACAGACCACGGTAGAACGCAGTGGACAGCCAGGCCAACGCCACCACGGCCACGATCAGCACCGCCCCGAGTACCAGATACACGGACGGGGACACCTGGCCCGCTGGGCGCGTCCGCGTGCGCGTCATCCCGAAATCCGAACGTTGGACGCAGGGCCGCCGAACACGGCGATACCGATCAGGAGGTCGACGAGCATGATGGCGATCAGCGACGTTCGGACCGCGCGCCCCACTGCCACACCGACGCCTGCCGGGCCGCCGCTGGCGTTGTACCCGTGGTAGCAGTGGACCGACATCACGATGAGCGCCATGGCAAGGACTTTCAGCAGCGACCAGAGCACGTCGCTGGGCACGAGGAAGACGTTGAAGTAGTGGGCGTAGGTTCCACTCGACTCACCTGCCAGCACCACGGTGACCAATTGTGTTGCGAGATAACCCATGATGAGCGCGATCGCGTAGAGCGGGATTACCGCCACGAAGCCGGCGATGATGCGCGTCGTCACCAGATACGGCATGGACGGCACCGACATCGATTCGAGTGCGTCGATCTCCTCGCTGACTCGCATGGCACCCAGTTGTGCGGTGAATCCGGCACCGACCGTGGCAGTCAACGCCACTCCGGTCACCACGGGAATGGCCTCGCGGGTATTGATGAATGCCGAGACGAACCCGGCGAGCGCGGCGATACCCACGTTGCCGAGAGTCTTCGTTCCCTGCTGACCGACCTCGTATCCCGCTGCCGCAGTGAGGAAACCGATGACCACGACGCTCCCACCGATCACGGCCAGAGCGCCTGTCCCGAGTGAGACCTCGGCGATGAGTCGGACGACTTCCTTGCGATAGTGCACGATGGTGCGTCGGATCCACAGGAAACTGCGGAGATGAAAATGCACCTGCTGACCCAGTCCGACCAACGCATCCTGGGGCTTTCGCGTCGTGCGCAGTACTCCGCGAGCAAAACGGGATCCGCCTGCTCCGGATTTCGTCAACGAATCGAACACGCTCGGCCTTCCTGACTACTTCAACTGAAGTGAGATGGTCGTGATGATCGAGTTCGCGAGGAACAGCAGCACGAAGCTGAACACGACCGTTTGGTTGACAGCGTCACCGACGCCCTTCGGTCCGCCTTTGGCACGAAGACCCAGGTGGCAGGCAACCAACCCGGCGAGTAGTCCGAACACTGCAGCCTTGAGTTCACTGACGATCAGATCGCCGAAACTGGTGAGCACCGGAATGCTGGTGATGAATTGTCCTGGTGTCGCACCCTGCAGGAACACCGCGAACGTGTAGCCGCCGACCAGTCCGACAGTGGTCACCAGTCCGTTCAGGAAGAGAGCCACGACCATGGAGGCGAGCACCCGTGGAACGACGAGGCGATGAACGGGATCGATGCCGAGCACTTCCATCGCGTCGAGTTCCTCGCGAATCTTCCGCGATCCCAGGTCGGCGCAGATCGCGGTTGCACCGGCTCCGGCCACCACCAGCACGGTCACAACCGGTCCGATCTCGCGTACCACAGCCAATCCTGCTCCTGCACCGGAGAAGTCGACAGCGCCGATCTCGGTGAGCAGGAGGTTGATCTGGAAGACCACGATGACGCAGAAGGGAATCGCCATCAACAGAGTCGGGACGATCGAGACACTGGCGATGAACCACGCCTGCTGCACGAATTCACGAAAGTGGAACGGCGGCTTGAACATCAAGCGAAACACGTCGAGCGCGGTCGCGTAGAAGTTACCGATCTGACGTGGGGCTCCGACGGCAGCCTGTTCTATCACGTTTTTTACTTTGCGTTCAGAACTCACGACAAGCCGGTCCCCTCTCGATTCCTACGTCGGTTGTCCGCGGACGCATTTCGCTTCCTGACCGCAGCGCACCCTGCCTGTCCGGCAGCGGCGACGAACCGGCTTCCCCGCGGGCCGCTCGCGCCTGTGAAGCCTGTCACAAGCGTCGGCCGATGTGCAAGGCCTAACGCTCATTAACTTTATTCTTGGATAAATTAAACCTTCGGTCGGTTTCAGGACTCCTGAAGAACGGTGAGCGCCAGCAACTCGGTGACGTGGGCCAGACGATCCTCGTCGGTTCGCTCGAGCCGGACCATGTCGGTCACCACGCGACGGGCCGCGAAGACACGCACGCGTGCGTCGTTCACGTCGAGTCCCGGCCTCGATCGCATGACTGCCTCGACCCACCGATCGACATCTCGTGCCATCGACTCACGGAGCCGACGAGCGTCTCCGAGAGGCACGTTTCCGGCTTCGGTGATGTAGACCCCGAACAACTCTCGGTTCGCGGCAGCGACTGCGCAATAGCTGCGCACCAGCACCCGCAGCTTCTCGTCGGGCGTCCCAGCCTGCGCCAGAGCCGTGCGCGCACCATCGGCCACCATCGTCACCGCCCTGAACAGGACGTCGACCAGCAGCTCCGATTTGGACGAGACGTAGTGGTAGACACTCGGACCCGTGATTCCGGCCGCGGCTCCGATGTCGTCCACGGTCACCGCGGCGTAACCGACCCGGTAGAACAGTCCGACGGCCGCGTCCTCGACGGCCGTGACCCTCGACCCGGTCCTGCCCTCATCGGAGCCAGGGCGCGCACCATCGCCGAGAGCCCCGACACCGTCACGGCGCGCCGGAGTCCGGCGAAGGTCGAAGGACAGCAGTGCGAGTTCGATGTTCTCCAGGGCCGCTCTGTAGCGGCACAGGTCCATGTCCACCGGATCGGTCGACGGACTGCCCGCAACCGAGAGCATCGCGCATGCGATCAGATGGCAGTTCTCGTCGGACAGGTCAGCGTGCGAGGCGGCGACCGATGCGGTCACGCTGTGCACGATCGCGGCATACCTTCCTTCGATCACACGTCTGTCGTCTGCATCCAGATGTCGGACCTCTCGCTGCACCAGAGTCCAGATCTCGCGTCGCTCGAGCGCCACCTCGACCATCGGCGCGACGAGGTACGAGACGTCACGATCGGCGTACTGCCGCAACACCGACTCGGCGGGCGCAAGGGTGGTCGCCACGGTCGCCATCAACAACTGTTCCTTGGACGAGAAGTGCCGGTACAGAGCAGGTGCCGTGAGATCCACTCGTCGAGCAACTTCCGCGAGTGTCACGTCCTCGTAGCCACGCTGATGGAACAGCTCGGCCGCGACGGCGGTGATCTGTTCTCGTCGCGCCCGCCCGCGTGCTGTGACGGGCCGGGTAGCAGCGTCGTTCCGCGGAGGCATTCTTCTCGTTCCGTGCTTTCGAAGTCAGGTTCGAACAGTGCACCATATCCAGTGCTGCAACATCGGTCGGAACCGTGAATTGTGCCCGGCACATCTATAGTCGGACCATGGCACGAAAAGCGACCGCGAAGCTCACCGACGAGGGCGAACTGCCCGAATCGAAATCCGCACGGACTCGCGGCCGCATTCTGGACGCGGCTGCTCATGTGCTCAGCATCAAGGGGTATGCGGGAACGCGGCTGACCGATGTCGCGGAATACGCGGAACTTCAGGCACCGGCCATCTACTACTACTTCCCCTCACGCGAAGAACTCATCGAGGAAGTGATGTGGGTCGGCATTGCCGACATGCGCCAGCACGTGCTCGCGGTATTGGACGCGGTCGATCCGGCGTCGAGCCCGATGGACCGCATTCTGGTGGCGGTGGAGGCACACCTGCGACACGAACTCGAGATCTCGGATTACACGACCGCGTCCATTCGCAATGCCGGTCAGCTTCCGGAGTCGATCCGAGCGCGGCAGGTGGCCGAAGAGGCCAAGTACGGCAAGATCTGGCAGAAGCTGTTCAAGGATGCTGCAGACGAGGGCCAGATTCGCGACGACCTCGATGTGAAGATGGCGCGGATGCTCGTCATCGGAGCGTTGAACTGGGCGGCCGAGTGGTGGAACCCACGCCGGGGCTCCCTCGACACCGTGGTCGCCACCGCCCAGTCCATCGTCTCGGCCGGCTTGTCTCCCAAGCCCACGTCGACTGTTGCTGCGGCGCCGCGCAAGACAGCGGCACCGGCACGGCCTCGTCGCCGCTCCGGTCAGACCGCGATCTGACCGGAGCGAGACGCCGGCCTCGTCACGGTCAGACTTTCGCCGCCGCGATCAGTTTGCGCTTCTCCGCGAACTCCAACGCTGCCGACCAGTCCGTCTTCTTCGAGATGAGCACGCGGTACTTCATGATGTCCGCCTGTCCGTTGACGGTGAGTGCGCCGACGACGGTCTCGCCTTTGCGGTAGAGCGCCACCCACTTGCCGGGGACGTCGACATCACCCTCCACCAGGACGACCTCGTCGGCATCGGTGATTCCGACGAATTGGATGCGGCTGTCGTACCAGTCCGACCAGAAGTACGGGACCGTCGAGTACGGCTTGGCCGCCGCCGGATCCAGTGCGTTTCTGGCCGCAGCAGCACCCTGCTCCGCCGCGCTGGTCCAGTGTTCGAGCCGCTGGTGGCGGTCGAAGAGTGGGTTGCGCCAGTTGGCCACGTCACCGGCTGCGTAGATGCCGGGAATTCCGGTGAACAGCGTCTCGTCGCACAGGACCCCGTTGTCCAGGGTCAATCCCGAGCCTTCGAGCCACCCGGTGGCAGGCACGGTGCCGATGCCGACGATCACCAGTTCTGCTGGGAGCACGGTTCCGTCGGCCAACACGACCCGCTCGACCCGGCCGTTCCCTTCGACGCGGTCCACTCCGACTCCACACCGCAATTCGGTGCCGTTACGGTTGTGCAGCGACGCGATCGCCGGACCCATCGACGGTCCGATCGCGCGCACGAGCGGAGTCGCCAGCGCCTCGACGACGGTGACGGGGATGCCACGCTTGTTGGCGTTGGAGGCCACCTCGGACCCGATGAATCCCGCGCCGATGACGACTGTCCGAGCACCCGAATCCAGTGCAGCCCGAACGGCGATCGCATCGTCGATGGTGCGTAGTCCGTGCACTCCGTCGAGATGTTCGGTACCGGACAGAGCTCGCGCCTTGGCCCCGGTCGCGATGATCAGCAGATCGAACGGGATATCCGAATCCCCCACCTGCACAGTTCTTTCCTCGATACTCAACCCGGTGGCCGGGTTGCCGAGCAGCATCGTCACGTCGAGTTCGTCGGCGAAGGTCTCGGGAGTACGAAAGAAGGGGACGTCCGGGCTCGACCCGTCGACACCGGGTTCGAGATATGCCTTGGACAGCGGCGGCCGGTCGTACGGAAGATGTTTCTCGGCACCGATCAGGGTGATCGTGCCTTCGAATCCGGCTTTCCGCGCACTCTCGACCGCTCTGAGTCCGGCCAGCGAGGCACCGACGACAACCAGACGCCTGCTGTCGGCCGACACACCGGTCATGTGACGGTGACCTTGCCGGGGGTGTCCAACACGGTCAGTGCTCGATTCGCAAGGCTTCGGTGGGGCAGCCGGCAATGGCTTCCTCGACCTCGGCCAACTCGTCGGGCTCGATGTCCTCCTTGAGCGCAAGCAGATCACCGGAATCATCCACCTCGAAAAAGGCAGGTGCCAGGGATTCGCAGATGCCCAATCCGGTGCACTTCGTTCGATCGACGACGACCTTCATCGTATTTCCTTTCACTCGGCTCACCGCCCCTCTTCGGGTACGGTCAGCGACCTTCGAATTGTGGTGCTTGCTTACCGACGAACGCGGCAATGGCACCTCGCGCATCGGACGTCCCGCCGGTAATCGCAAGAGCGTCGATCTCGTCGAGCAAGTGCTCGGACAGGGTATTGGTCGACGATTCGCGAAGAAGTCGGCGCATCTTCCCGAAGGCTCGAGTGGGGCCCGACGCAAGCGATACTGCAAGCGAGAAGGCCGTGTCGGCCAGCCGGTCGGCGTCGACGACCTCGGTCACCAGCCCCCACTCCACCGCCTCTTCGGCGCCTACCCGGTAGTTCTGGAAGAACATCTTCGCGGCACGCCGTGGTCCGACGAGGCGGGGCAGGTACCAGCTTCCGCCCCCGTCGCCGGACAATCCGATCGCTGCGAACGCCGTCGAGAAATGTGCGTTCGGAGCCGCCAGCACGAAGTCGGCGGCGAACACGAAGCCGAGACCGCCGCCGGCAACGGCACCCTGCGCAGCAGTCACGATGGGTACATCGAGCATGCTGAACAGCCGGAACGCTTCGTGGAACGGGCCGGTCATCCGCCGCAGCAGCGGTCCGATCTGCTCGGGGTCGCCGTCGACGAAGTAGGTGATGTCGCCGCCGACAGTGAGGTTGGTTCCCGATCCTTCGATGAGCACCGCTCGCACGGTCGGATCCGCCGCGCACCGTCGGGCCACTTCGAGCGTGTCCTCGGCCAGGGCGAGATCGATGGCGTTGCGCTGTTCGGGCCGATCGAGGGTGATGCGCGCAACGCCCTGTTCGACGCGATATCGGATGGTCGTCAGCTGCCGTTCGCCCCGCGCTGTTCGATCGACTGCCTCGTGCCAGCGTTGTGAGTCGGTCAGCTGCACCAGTTTCGAGACTTTGCCGTCGACGAAGGTCAGCACGTGTACGAACTCCGCGTCCAGGGTGGCACCCGTCGACCTACCGGTGCCGACATACCTTCCCGCCACGTAGAGCCGTCCGTCCTCGAGCCCGACGAATTCTTCCGGGCGGGCCGCCGCCGAATATTCCTTGGCGATGCCACCCCAGAAATTCCGCCGCATGTCTGCCGCGTCGGAGTAGTCTCCGCCGAGGCCGAACGGGAGCCCCTCCGTTGCGTGACCACGAAAGCTGGGATGCAAGACGTTCTTCAGCACCTCACGGTCACCACTGGCCAACGCCGCATACAGCGCGCGAGCGGTCTCGATCGGTCCGGCCTCCGCCATGATGCCCCTTCCTCGTGGTTGTCGAATTTAATATAAATAAAAATAGCCTAGCCCGTCAAGGCGCTGCTCGACTATCGACTCGGCGCGTTGCCGACGACCGAGACGAAGGAGACGCAACCGCCGGGACGACCACCCAGATTGTGCGTCAGCGCCAGCCTTGGGTCGTCCAATTGGCGACGCCCTGCGCGCCCGGAGAACTGCAACCAGCACTCGTAGAGCATCCGCAGCCCGCTGGCACCGACCGGATGCCCGAAGGACTTCAGGCCGCCGTCCGGGTTGACGGGAAGGCTGCCGTCGGAGTCGAAATCGCCGGCCAGCATCTCCTTCCAGGCCTGTCCCCGGTCACTGAAACCGAGGTCCTCCATCAGGACGATCTCGGTCGGAGTGAAGCAGTCGTGCACCTCCGCCAGCGACAATTCTCGGCGCGGATCCTCGATACCTGCCTGCGCGTAGGCGTCGCGTGCACTGTGGACCACCTCGGGGAAGGTCGTGAAGTCGTAGGCCGGATCCACCGCACCTCGCATCGGCCCCGCAGCCAGCGAGAGGCCTTTGACGTACATCGGTGTGTCCGTGTAGTTCAGCGCGTCCTCGGCCCGGACGATCAGCGCGCAGGCAGCCCCGTCGGACACTCCCGAGCAGTCGAAGACACCGAGTCTTCCTGCCACCTTGGCGGCACCTTCGATCTTCGAGCGTTCGACTTCCTTCCGGAACTGAGCCTTGTCGTTCTTCGACCCGTTGACGTGGTTCTTCCACGCCACGTGCGTCATCGCGCTGCGCATGTCGTTCGGATCGACGCCGTACTTCGCGCAGTAGGCAGGATCGAGCAACGAGAAGGCCGCCGGTGCCGTGAGTGACAACTCACTGGCTGTGCCGTCCGCAGGCGGATCCGCACGCAGCAACCCCGAGAAGCCCGAGTCCTTGAGCTTCTCGACGCCGACGGCCATCACCGTGTCGTAGGCACCGGAGGCGACCGCGTAACACGCATTGCGGAAGGCCTCGGAGCCGGTGGCGCAATAGTTCTCGACCCGGGTGACGGGTTTGTAGTCGATGCCCAACGGCCTGCTCAACGCCAGTCCGGACTGTCCGGATCCGAGAGTGCCGAGCCAGTACGCGTCGACGTCCGCCAGGCTCAGCCGTCCGTCGGCCGGCAGACATTCCTGCACGGCATCGATCACGAGATCGTCGGCGGATTTGTCCCACCGCTCACCGAAGGCGGTGCAGCCCATCCCGACCACCGCAACACGGTCTCGAATCCCATTGCTGGTCATACCGACTCCTCCACTGCGGAACGATCCTCGCTCACCGGTCGCGCCTTCCAGAAATAGTTGTGCACTCCACCCGCGGTGAACAGCCGTCGAAACGACAGCTCGACGCGACTTCCCACCGTCACCGAGGACGCCGCGCCGTCGGCGACCTCCAGTGAGTACCGGCCACCCCCGTCGAAGTCGACGACGGCCTCCACCACCGGAGGCGACGGCGAGAACGCCAGGCGATCGATCGTCGACGTAGCCACCGTCCCGCGCGCACCGCGCCGAGATTCCGGGTGCATGGAGTCGACGCTGCCGCAACCGCGACACACTCTCGCGGGCGGAAGGTGGACGAATCCGCAGCGATCACAACCGGATCCGACGAATGCGAACTTCCATGCCGTCGCGCGCCCCGAGGGCGGCGCGGCCGGTCGATCGGGTTCGGGCCGTCGCGGCGGCTCACGGTCGAGGAGCCCACGCCACGACAGGTAGGTCAGATACGAGATCCGGTGTCCCCCGCTGCGTTGTTCGGCAACAGGACGTCTCGCACGATGGTTCACGATGCCGGGAAGGACGCGCAGAACCAGAGCATCGCATCCGTCGACCGCGGACAGGACCAGAACGGTCTCCCCCGGCGCAGCCGAGTCCAATACCTCCGCCAGCGCGATCCCGACGTCGGCAGCACCACTGAACCCCAACGTCGACGTGACCGTCGAGACGGTTCCGGAGGCCAACGCGGTCAGCCGCTTTCGAATTCCACTGTTCGGCGAGGTGAGTACGACGTGGTCCGGTGCATCGACACCCGCGGCAGCGAGCGCCCGGCGCTGCACCTCCGCGATCAACGGGGTGTACTCCTCCTGGCCGTAGCGCTCTTCCCACTGGCTCCCGCCGATCGACGCCGGATCCCGCCAGCGATCGAGGAATTCGAGCGTCGACGACGCCGTGGACAGCAATGCTGCGATTCCGGTGCCCTGTTCGGTGGTCTCGGCGAAGACGAACGCAGCTCCGCCGTCGCCGCCCGACCGTTCGTCCGAGGAACCGGGTCGTCCGGTCCGCACGTCGGACATGACGGCCATACCGCCGGATTCGGCCGCGCACCTGATGGCGGCCATCGACGACTTTCCGGTGCCACCGAAATCCGCGCAGAACACGTCGGAGGGCAAACCCAAGGCAGCATGAACTGCAACGGCATTGGTCTTGTCCGCGTATGCGTGAGACGAGCTCGCGAAGTACACCGTTGCCGGTACGTACTCCGCCGCCGACGCGGCGGAGGCTGCCTCCACGGCGATGGTCGTGCTGTCCTCGTCGAACGAGGCCACCACCCGATCTGCTCCGCCCACTCGGCCACCGATGTCCTCGGGTGCCAGTCGGTAGGTGGGGAGGTAGGCGGCGTAGGACACCAACTCGGCAGTCATGTCAGGCCCTCTCGAACATGGCGGCGATTCCCTGGCCGCCGCCGATGCACATGGTCTCGAGTGCGTACCGCCCCCGGCGACGCTGCAGTTCGTTGAGCATCGTCGTCATGATGCGTCCGCCGGTGGCACCGATCGGGTGCCCGAGGGAAATACCGGAACCGTTGACGTTGAGTCTGGAATCGACGTCGTCGAGTGTCAGACCCCAGCCGGACAGCACCGCCAGAACCTGTACAGCGAAGGCCTCGTTGATCTCGATCAGATCCAGATCCGCGAAACCCAGGCCGTTCTTGGCGAACAACTTCTGCACTGCGCCGACCGGTCCGATCCCCATCATCGACGGCTCGCATCCGACGGCCGCCCAACTGTGCAGGAAGCCGATGGGCTCGAGACCCAACTCGTCCAACCTGTCCTCGGCCACGACCAGACAGGCACTCGACGCGTCGTTCTGCTGGGCCGCGTTTCCCGCGGTGACCGTTCCCCCGGCGATGAGGGGACGCAGGCGAGAGAGAGTCTCCATCGACGAGTCGGGTCGAACCCCCTCGTCCCGGGTGACCGTGATCGGATCACCCTTGCGCTGGGGAACATTCACCGGGACGATCTCGGCGTCGAACGAACCGTCCGCCCACGCTCGAGCGGCGGCGCGGTGACTGCGCACCGCGAACTCGTCTGCCCGCTCTCGGGATATCTCGTACTTCTGCGCCAGATTCTCGGCCGTTTCGATCATTCCGCTGATACGCCCGAACCGCCATTCCGGCTGCGACCGCTCCCGCCCGCGATCGAGCCGGTCGTACAGTGCGAGGTTTCCCGACCGAGAACCCCAGCGAGCCGAGGTGGTGTAGTGCTCGATGTTGCTCATCGACTCCACCCCACCCGCAAGGACGACGTCCGCCGCGCCCGTCTGGATCATCATCGACGCGGTGACCACAGCTTGCAGCCCGCCCCCGCATCGCCGGTCGGTCTGAAAGCCAGGAACTGCCACCGGGAGTCCGGCATCGAGCGCAGCCCATCGTCCGATACACGGGGCTTCGGAGTTGGCATACGACTGCGCGAACGCCACGTCCTCGATCCGTTCGGGATCGACTCCCGACGCAGCCACCACGGCCTGGATCACCGCCGAGGCCAAATTTTCGGCCGGAACCGGGCGCAGGGCACCGCCGAAGGCACCCACCGGGGTTCTCAGTGGTGCCACGATTGCTGCGCGTCTCATCTGACAGTTCCTCTCGTCAACTGATGTTCTCCTCGAAGAATCGGCTCGGCCGCGACCGCGAGTTCGCCGCGGTGCACCGGGTCGGCCAGCCTCAGCATTTCCTCGACCCGGCGTTCGAGCGACAACCCCCGAAGGTCGGCAATGCCGTTCTCTGTCACTATGATTGCCGCGTCGGCCCGCGGTGTGCTGACCGGACCGCCGAGTGCGGCCACGATTCTGCTCCGCCCGCGGGCCGACGATGGCAGAGCCACGATCGGTAGTCCGCCACGTGATGCGGCCGCACCGCGCAGGAAGTCCATGGCCCCGCCGACTGCACCGACGTACTTCCCCGCCGCGACCTCGGCATTGACCGCTCCGAACACGTCGACCTCGATGGCCGAGTTGATCGCGGCAAGAGCATGCTGCGCGGACAGTATCGCCGAATCATGGGTGTAGCCGGTCGATCTGACGTTCACGGCGGGGTTTCGATCCACGAAGTCGAAGAGTCGACGCGTACCGGTGACGAACCCCGCGACGGCAATGCCGCGGTCGAGCGACTTGCGTGCTCCGGTGGCCGCCCCCGACTCCATCAATTCCATGGCGGCTTCGTTGAGAACGCCACTGTGGATACCGAGATCGCGTCGACCGTTCAGCTCACGCAACACTGCCTCGGGTACGGCACCGATCCCGAATTGAAGGGTCGCTCCGTCCTCGATCAACGACGCCACGTTCCGCGCCACTGCGTGCACGACGTCGCTCGCGTGAGCCGACTCCATCTGCGCCGGCTCACGCGAGCTGCGAACGGCCGCGGTCCACTCCCCTGGGCCGAGAGTCCTGGCACCCGCAACCACCGGTGCCCTGTCGTTGATCTCGACGATCACGACGGCGGCCGAATCGATGACGGCCGAGAGGTAGTCGTCGGTCAAGCTCATCGAATGTCGACCGGTCTCGTCGGCAGCCGAGACCTGAACGAACACCACATCGGCCCGCGCCGGACCGGACGTCAACAAGTCCGGAATGCGCGAGTAGTGCACCGGTGCGATCTCGAGCAATCCTGCTTGGTGCAGTGCGGCATTGCTGCCGGTCCCGCAGTACGAGGACAACGAGAGTCCGTCGACCGACTCCGGCTGCAGGATCGACCGAGCCGGAATTCCGACAAAACACCGAACCGGTCCGATCTGATGGCTTTGTGCAACAAGAAGTTCGGTCAAGGTCTGCGGCTCACCGCACGCCTGACCCCATACGATGCTGTCGCCGGGCCGAACGAATCGCGTGAGATCGAGTGACTGTTCTGCGCCGATCACGCTACCCGGCACTGTTGTTGTTCCATCTGTCGGACGACGGATCGAGCAACTGATTCAGATGGCCGTCGCTGAGCCATACGATGGTCTCCAGTTCCAACGCATCGAGAAACCGAACCCGCCCGGTCCGCAGATCCTCCAGGCGAAGCCGAATGCCGTTGCCGGAGCGGTCGAACGTCACCTCGACTTCGGCGAACTCGCTGCCGACGATGTCGCCGGGCGAGGTATCGCCTGCGTCGGAACTGCCTGCCCCCACCACCGTCATATCAAGAAACCCAGTGTGGCAACGGCTTTGTCGTGATCGACGAGCACGACCTTCTTGTAGGCCAGCGCGAAGCCGGTCTCCGTTCGTCGCAGCCGATACGTGGTGCGTCCGCCCCAGATCTCGTTGCCTCGCGTCCTGGACTCGAAGACGATGAAGTTGCACCCTACTTCGACGTCCACCCCGCCCGCCGGATTCCGTCGACCGCCCAGAATCTCGACGTTGGACAGCAGGCGACGCATGTGCGACGGCGGTGCCTGGGCATACCGCTTTCCGGTACGAACCTGCTTCAGCCGGGTCGAAATTCGATTCCTGTTGTCGTAGATGATCGACACACAGGTCAGCGGGTCCGAGTCCATGTCCGAGGCGGGAACCCAGTAGATGGCGTCGTCGGTCCACAGCGCCTCCCACGAGTCGTAATCGTTCTCGTCGGCGAATCGTGCTTCCCGATAGAGGAACTGCTCGACCTCACGAAGATCGGTTCCTGCCGGCACATCGACGAGTCCGTCGGCGATCTCTGCTGTTTTCACTGGTCGGCCTCCATCAGTTTCTTGTAGTGAGCCCAGAAGCCGCGCATCCCGACCTCGTCCGTGGCCGTGCCGATCGTGAACCCGTTCTCGTCGGTCTGCTCGCGATGGATACCGCGACGCACGTCGAGCCACTCCGGTGCGAGCATGCCGACGCCGCGCTGGTTTCGCTCGTACATCTCGGTGTCGTCCGCGAGCAGCATTCCGGCCGGTCCGACGGATCCGATCGACTGAGAGATCATGCGCTTGTTCAGTTCCGGCGCTCCGGCGAGCTGCACCGCGGTTGCATACTGCACGCACTCGTCCGCGGCGACAGGCTGAATGTTGAAGACCTGGATCTCGGCGATGAACAGGTTGGGGAACACCATGACGTGGGGTGCGCCCTCGACGAGAATTCGTTCGGCATCCTCACCGTGACGGGCCCGGATCGCCTCGACGTAATCCGGTACGCGAGATTCCGTGGTACCGAACCAGCGCATCGGTTCGTCGAACTTGCGGAACTCCGGTCGAAGGTCGTTCTCGCTGTGGCCGTTTCCGAGGTTTCGCGTCACGGCCGTCGACGCATCGCTGTACAGCGCGCCGATCGGCGAGCCGGTCACGCCGAATATCGATCCGTGGACGAATTGCGGGTGATAGCCGTCGGTCTCGTTCTCGGTCAGCAGCTTCCAGTTGGCCTTGGTCTTGTGTTGCAGCCACCCTGCGGTGAGTTCGACCTTTCCCTCGGGCGAGAGATTCGCGAGCCGATCGATCTCACCGGCGGCTCCGCCCAGGTGCTCGACGAGGCTGGGTCCGTCCTGCGCGAAGCTGCCGAACACGAAGCCCTGGTAGGACGCGACTCGTGGGACCTTGCCCATGGTCAGGTCGAGGTTGTTCTTACCGCCGTACCCCTTGTTGTACGGATACCCCAGCAGCTCACCGGTGTTGCGGTACGTCCAACCGTGGTACGGGCAACGGAACGAACTCGAGTTGCCGCGCGCGTCGTCGCACACCAGATTCGCTCGGTGTGCACACCGGTTCAGCAACAGATGCACCTCGCCGTCGCGGTCACGGGTCATGACCACGTCCTGCAGGCCGAGCTTCTTGCGGATGTAGTCGTTGGGCTCGGGGATCTCACTTTCGTGCCCCACGAACACCCATGTGGTGTACCAGATCTTGGCAAGTTCCTCGGCGAAGATCTGGTCATCGGTGTAGAGCGATCCGTGCACGCGGGTCGGCTCGATCAATCGGGAGTACTTCGACTCCCCGGACGGACTTCCGGCACCGGTGGTGTCCATCCCTGCGGGGACGACTGCGGTCATACTCCACTTCCTTCCATGGATTGGGCTGCTGCCGCTGTCGCCAGCTGCACCAGTCGAAACTTCTGCACTTTGCCGGTCGGGGTTGTCGGAAGCTCCTCGGCGTCGAGGAAGACGACCTTCTTCGGTACTTTGAATCGCGCCAGATTCGATCGGCACAGCTCGATCAGCTCGGCTGCTGTGACGGTCGAGCCGGGTGCACGAACCACGACGGCACAACCGATCTCGCCCCATCGGTCGTCCAACAGGCCTATCGCGAAGACCTGGCTGATGCCCTCGTGTGCCGCGAGCAGATCCTCGATCTCCTTCGGCATGACCAGCTCGCCGCCGCTCTTGTAGAGCTCCTTGCTGCGCCCGGTCACCTGGAGGTACCCGTCGTCTCGGACCAGGCCGAGGTCGCCCGAGTGGAGCCACCCGCCCCGCAGCGCCGCCGCAGTTTCCTCGGGCTTGTTCCAGTAGCCCATCATTGTCGACGGCCCCGAGGACACCAGTTCGCCTTCGGAGCCGTTCGGCTGCAGTTCACCGGTGAGCGGATCGACGGTGCGATAGACCACCAACGAGTCCGATCCTTCGATGCTGGCCGCGCCGGCGAGTTTGGGCCGGCCGACGGTATCGGATGTGAGGGAGAGCGGGTCCTCGGGCAGCGTGAGTGTCATTGCCCCGCCGCACTCGGTCATGCCGTATCCGGTCACGATCTCGGAGACGCCGAATTCACGTTCGACCTTCTCCCACAGCCACACCGGGGCCGGGGCCGATCCGCACAGGATCGCGGTCAGTGACCGGAGATCGTACTTGTGCCGGTCGGGATGTTCGACGATCGCCACAGCCATCGTCGGCACGCAGAGAATGTCCGTTGCCCCGAATCGTTCGATTCCCGCGAGATAGCCGACGGGGCTGAACGAGGTCTGGGGAACGATGGCACCGCCGACGAACATGACCGACAGCAGACCCTCGACGTAGCCGAACATGTGATAGCACGGTAGCGAGAACAGGATTCGACGTCCGTCCTCGTACGCTCTGGTCAGGGCGGACGCGTACCCGGTGCGCAGCACCGCATCGTGGGTGACGAGTACACCTTTGGGCGAACCTGTGGTCCCCGAGGTGTAGAGCATGTCGCCGATGTCGGTCGGATCCGCACCGTGGCCCGCGGCCGCGTCGGCATTCTCGATGCCGAGGCCCGACAGGTCGGCCACGGTCATGGCACTCACGCGTCGAGTACCGCCGGTTTCGAGCACGACGACCGAACGCAGAGCGGGCACCGCGTCGGCGGCCGAATCGGGCCGTGTCGCGAACGACAGGGAATCCCACCCCGGCGCGATCTCGTCGAGCATGGCCACGTAATCGAGCGTCGAGTACGCGTTCATCGTGATCAGCACCCGGCACTCGGACTGCTGCAGAACGTATTCCAGTTCGTTCTGGCGGTACAGATAATTGAAGGGGATGGCGATCGCTCCAACGCGGGCGATGGCGAACTTGAGCGGAACGAACTCGGGGTGGTTGGCCATGAGCAGGCCGACCCGATCACCTCGCTGGACCCCGAGCGAGGCCAGGCCGTCCGCAAGGCGGCGTGACTGTTCGGCCACGTCGGAGTACGAGTACGTGACCTCCTCCGTCAGCACCAACGGACGGTGCCGATAGCGATCGGCGCACTCGTCGAGCCAGCCGTCCAGAGTGCGCGGTGTCCACTCGGGATGCTCGCTCATCAGCGCACTGCGCCGATCCTCGATACCGGTAGTCATGCCAGCCTCACTTTATTCTCCGTTAGATTAATAAATGTACCCGAGCGCAGAGAACCGTTCATCCCTCACCGACCCACGAATTGCGGTCGACGTCTCGCATGAAATGCCTGCACACCCTCGGCGAAGTCCTCGGTGTCGAACAGAACCGCTTGGTTCTCCACTTCCAGATCGAGCCGCGCATCGCGGTCGACGATCCCGCTCGCCAATGTCGCCTTGATCGCCGCCAACGCTAATGGGGGACCTGCTGCCGCAGCGGCCGCATCGGCCAGCGCGGCGTCGAGAGCGGCACCTGGTTCGACGACGGAATCGACCAGACCGAGTTCTCCCGCTTCCGATCCCGAGATGCGCCGCGGGAACATCAGCAACTGCTTCGCTGCTGCGACTCCGATGCGATCGGGCAGGCTGGTGAAGATTCCCATGTCCCCTGCCAGCCCCACCCCGGTGAACGTGGTGCCGAACAGGCTGTCTCGCGCGGCGACCACACGATCGCAGGCCAGCGCCAGCGCCGTGCCCGCCCCGAATGCCGGGCCCTCCACGGCCGCGATCACCGGCTTACCTCGCCAGAGTGCACGAATCACTCGCTGCGCCGCCTGCGCTCGCGGGCGGGTCAGCTCGGGAGCTTGCCGCGCCATCGTCGAGATGTCACCACCCGAGCAGAACGCCCCGCCTGCACCGGTCAACACGATCGCTCGCACCGAGTCGTCGTCCATCGCCGCTTCCACTGCCTCGGCAAGGACTACGCGCAGTGGCATGTCGATCGCGTTCTTCACCTGCGGACGGTTGAGTGTGAGAACTCGGACGCTGTCTCGATCCTCGACCGTCACCAGGGTGTGTTCGTCCGTCGTCACAGTTCGACTCACCGCCCGACGAACGTGGGGGCACGACGCTCGAGCACGGCCGCCAGTCCTTCGAGCGCGTCTGCCGTTCCGGACAGCTCCGATACCGTTCGCGCTTCTTCGGGAAGCTGACCTGTCACGCCTGCACCGATACCGGCCCACACCAGCCGCTTGGTCGCGGCCAGCGCGAGAGGGGGCAGCTGGGCCAGACCGAGCGCGAGTTCGTCTACTGCGCTGGCCAACTCGGCATCGGGGACGACCGACGTCACGATTCCGCAGTCCTTGGCTTCCGCCGCCGACAACACCGAGTTGGTGAGCAAGATTTCCATCGCCTTGCGCAGTCCGACGAGCTGGGTCAGCGTCACCGTCACGCCCGCATCCGGTGCCATCCCGACGCGGACCGCGCCGGAGAAGAACTTCGCCGACTCCGTTGCTATCACCAGGTCGGCTGCGCACACCAGGCCGAAACCCCCGCCGCCTGCGGCGTATCCGTGGACCGCGGCGATGACCGGGACTTTCAGCTGAATCAGTGCAGACGTGGCGATCTGCAGCCACGCCGTGGCTTCCCGAAGATATTCCGGTAGGTCGGCTCCCTTGGACTGGAAGGTCTTCACGTCACCGCCGGTGCAGAAGTTCCGGCCTTCCCCGGAGATGACGACGACCTTCACGGTGGGCTCGGAGTGGCATCGGAGAATCGCTGTGTGCAGCGCGACCAGGAACTCGACGTTCATTCCGTTGGACGATTCCGGGCGATTGAGCCGCAGTCGCGCGACGCCCGAATCCTCGACCTCCAGCAGTACCGGACCGGTCTCGATCAATGTGTTGCTCACTGTCATCGAATTCCTCTTCCTCGGGGATGCGTTGGACTACCTGCTGTTGAAGCTGGATACACCGGAGCCCCCGGCCTCGCCGGATATGTGGGAGACAACGGCCTCGCGTTCCATGGCGAGGCCCTCGCTCAGAGATGTCGCGGACCCATCGCACACCAACCGTTTGATGCCCACGAGGGCATCCCTGCGCTTTTCGGTGAGTCTCCGAACGAAACCATCCACACCGGAATCGAATTCGTCGGGCTCGAACCCGCGATAGGCAATTCCCCACTCGACTGCATCCCGGCCCGAGAGACGATCGCCGGAGAGGATATGCCCCAGTGCCCGTTGCCTTCCGACAAGTCGAGGTAGCCGCTGCGACCCGCCACCACCGGGTACCTGGCCGAAATTCGAGTGGTTGTCCGCGATCTTGGCGTCGTTGCGTACCAGCACTATGTCGGCGGCCTGCATGAACTCGAATCCGCCTGCCATGGCGTAGCCCTCGACGACGGCGACGACCGGCACCTCGACCTCCGAAATCGCGGCGCAGGCCGCGCCGAAGTTGTCGAACAAGGGTTGCAATGCCGCCGGGCCCGACTCCCGCAATCTCTCGACCTCGCCGAAGTCGCCACCGACGCAGAAGTTTCCGCCCCGGCCGCGAACAACGACGACGCAGACATCCGGCCGAGTTCCCAGGGTCCGGATCGCATCCTCCAACCGACGACCAAGCTCGATCGTGATGGCATTCATCTGTTCGGGCCGATTCAGAAAGACTCGGCCGACGCGGCCGTCCACGACGGTGTCGACGACGCTCACATCAATCGACCTCCGCCGACCTCGAGGACGCCGCCGGTCATGTAGCTCGACAACTCACTGGCGAGGAAGAGCACTGCATTGGCCACTTCCCGAGGCTCTCCCGCGCGCTTCATCGGGATCGCGGCCTCGCGCTCGGCGAACACCTCGGGCGGCATCGCCTCGGTCATCGCCGTTCGGATCAGCCCGGGCTGTACCGAATTCACCCGCACGTTGTGGTGTGCCAACTCCTTGGCCGCTGCCTTCGTCAGGCCGACGATGCCGGCCTTGGCGGCGCTGTAGTTCGTCTGGCCGGGATTGCCCGACTTCCCGGACAGGGACGAGATGTTGATGATCGACCCGGACTTCTGCTCGCGCATCACGGCCGACGCTGCCCGAACACCGAGCCAGGTACCACGCAGATGCACAGTGATCACAGCATCGAAATTGTCGACCGTCATCTTCTTCAGGGACGCGTCCCGCGTGATTCCTGCGTTGTTCACCATGATGTCGAGGCTGCCGAAATGCTCGACGGCCCTCGCCACCAGGGAGTCGACCGCGGCCTCGTCCGTGACGTCCGCACCGACTCCGATTGCACGGTCACCGAGGGCCACTGCAGCTGCAGTGGCCGCTGCGGCGTCGAGATCCGCCAGGACGACCGACGCACCACCTGCGTGCAGCACCCGAGCGATCTCGAGGCCTATCCCCTGGGCTGCACCGGTGACGATCGCCGTCCTACCCTGCACCAGGGCCACGTCCACTACGTGCCCGCTCATCCGATGTACCGCACGACGGACTCGATGACGCTCGCCGGCTTGGTGGCACCCTCGACGTTCATCGTCGTCACGAACACCGCCTGCACCGCACCCTCCAGGCTCTGCACACTGTCGATCCGGGCGGAGGCCGAGAGCCGGGCACCGACACGAACCGGGCTGGGAAAACGCACCTTGTTCATTCCGTAGTTCACAGCCATCGAAATGTTGTCGACCCGGTAGAGCTGGTTCAGGAACAGCGGCAGCAGCGACAGCGTGAGCAGGCCGTGGGCGATGGCGCCTCCGAACGGCCCGGACGCAGCTCGCTCGGGATCGACATGGATCCACTGGTGATCGCCGGTTGCATCGGCAAACAGATCGACCCGCTCCTGGTCGACGACCAGCCAGTCGGTGGTTCCGAGATCGCATCCGGCTGCGTCCTTCAGCTCGTGCAACCCCTCGAAGATCTTCATACAGCGCCCCATCTCGTAGGTATAGTATTTGAATTGAATCTAAATTAAAGTAAGCGTCCAGTCAATCGTCGGACGGCAGCGAAGGGGCAAGAATGGATCTCGGATTGGTCGGCGCGCGGGTGCTGGTGACCGGAGGCGCGTCCAACATCGGACGGGGCATCGTCCACGCCTTTGCGGAGGAAGGCTGCCGGATCGTCATCAGCGACATCGACGGCGAGCAGGCGGACAAGGTTGCCGCAGAAGCCCTCGCCCTGGGTGCGGAGTCCGCGCTGGTCTGCCCGGGCGACCTCACCGACCCGGACGCCGCCGACGCAGCCGTCGATACGGTCACGAGCAATTGGGGCGGCATCGATGTCCTGGTCAACAACGCGGGGTGGAGCGTGCCGGGGTTCCTGAGCGAGGACACCGATCGCGCACGCTGGCAACGGACCGTCGAGGTGAATTTCTACACCGCGGTAGCAACCACCCAGGCAGCCCTGAAGCCGATGACCGAGGCGGGGTGCGGCTCGATCGTCTTCATCGCCAGCGACGCGGCGTTCGGACAGATTCGCCAGGGGATCTACGGGGCCACCAAAGCGGCGGTGGTCGCGCTGGCCCGAACGACCGCAAAAGAGCAGGGCAGGCACGGAATTCGATCCAACATCGTCTGCCCCGGCCTGGTCATCCCGGACGGACCGGAGGCGGTGGGCAGCGGAAGCCTGTGGTCGGTCGGCCAGGACGCCGTCTTCGACGACAAGCAGATCGAGTATCTACAGAAGGACACTCCCCTACGCCGGCTGACGACCGCCGACGACGTCGCCAAGTCGGTTCTGTGGCTGTCCTCCGAATCCGCCGCCCGCCAGGTGACCGGTCAGATGTTCTCCGTCAGCGGCGGATACACGATGCCATGAGCACGCCGTGAAGCCGAGCAACACCAGAACCTCGTCGCTCACCCGCGATCGCGGCGATGCCACTCGCCAGCGAATATTGAGCGCTGCGGCCACGGTGTTGAGCACCAAAGGGTATGCAGCCACCCGATTGTCCGATATCGCCGCCGAGGCCGACGTACGAACTCCCGGCGTCTACTACTACTTCGCGTCTCGGGACGAATTGATCGCCGAGGTCATGCGAGTGGGTCAGCGTCGAGTGCGCGAGCACGTCGAGTCCGCCCTGGCCTCGGTTCCCGATGATGCCGGGCCTCGTGAACGAATCCGAGTTGCGGTCGAGGCGCACCTGCGGGTGGAACTCGAGTTGTCGGAGTTCGCCACGGCGGTCACCCGGAACACCAGCCAGCTGACGGAACAGGTCCGCGGCGCCCAGCAGGCGGAGAGCGACAGGTACCACCGGATGTGGCGCACGCTTCTCGAAACCGCACGCAGCGAGGGCCTGCTCCTACCGGACCTCGACCTCGGGATTGCGCGCATGCTCGTCATCGGGGCACTGAACTGGACGCCGGAGTGGTGGCGCACCTCGACCGACTCGATCGACGTGTTGGTCGCCACTGCGCAAAGCATCGTATGCGCCGGGCTTTTCGGGATCCCCGCAGACCCGGGCGACGGTGGTTCCACTTTTGATTCTATGTTAAATTCTTGAAATATCGCCAGCAACCAGGAGGACACATGCCCGAGGCCTATATCGTCGACGCCACCCGTACCGCTGTGGGACGCCGCAAAGGAGGTTTCGCACAGTCACATCCGGCCGACATGGCCGCACACGTCATCAAGACACTCGTCGAGCGCAATTCTTTCGATCCCGCCGCGATCGACGACGTGATCCTCGGTTGCCTGGACAACATCGGCTCGCAGGCAGGCGACATCGCCCGGACCGCAGCCCTCGCCGCCGGTCTGCCGGAAACGGTTCCCGGCGTCACGATCGACCGCCAGTGCGGATCCGCCCAGCAGGCAGTGCATTTCGCTGCGCAGGGCGTCATGAGCGGCACCACCGACCTGATCGTCGCCGGCGGCGTCCAGAAAATGAGCCAGTACCCGATTCTGAGCGCCTTCACCGCCGGCGAGCCCTTCGGCTCCACCGATCCATGGACCGGTTCCGACGGCTGGGCCGCTCGATACGGCAGCGAAGAGATCTCCCAGTTCCGCGGAGCCGAGATGATCGCCGAGCGCTGGAACATCAGCCGACAGGACAGCGAGGCGTTTGCGCTGCGCAGCCACCAACGCGCACTTGCTGCCATCGCCGCCGGGCACTTCGAGCGTGAGATCACCCCGTTCGCAGGGGTCTCGACGGATGAGGGCCCGCGCGCCGACACCTCTCTCGAGAAGATGGCCTCGCTGCAGACCCTCACCCCGGGCGGCACCCTGACTGCCGCTGCCGCAAGCCAGATCTCGGACGGCTCGGCCGCCCTGCTGATCGCCTCGGAGGACGCCGTCGCACAGTACGGCTTCACTCCGCGTGCCCGTATTCACCACATGTCGGTCCTCGGAGCAGACCCCGTGATGATGCTGAGCGCTCCCATTCCGGCAACACAGCACGCCCTCAAGAAGACGGGCATGTCCATCGACGACATCGACGTCGTCGAAATCAACGAGGCATTCGCGCCGGTCGTGCTCGCCTGGTTGGCCGACATCGGTGCCGACCCGGCGAAGGTCAATCCCAACGGCGGCGCGATCGCTCTCGGTCACCCGATCGGCTGCACCGGGGCACGGCTGATGGTCTCGATGCTGCACGAGCTGGAGCGCACCGGCGGACGCTACGGCCTGCAGACCATGTGCGAGGGCGGCGGCCAGGCCAACGTCACCATCATCGAAAGGCTCTGACATGGATCGTCAGCTCTACACCGAGGATCACGAGATCTATCGGGAATCGGTGCGCGACTTCCTCGCTCGCGAGGTCGAGCCGCACAAGGACAAGTGGGACGAGGCCCGGTGGATCGACCGCGAGGTCTTCGCGAAGGCCGCCTCGCAGGGCTTGTACGGAATCCAGATCCCCGAGCAGTACGGCGGTTCCGGCGAGACCGACTATCGATACCGCATGGTCGTGTGCGAAGAAGTCGCCCGCATCAACGCACTGTCGTTCGGCCTCACCGTCGCTCTGCAGGACGACCTGTTCCTGGCGTACCTGCTCGATCTGACGACCGACGATCAGAAGCAGCGGTGGCTGCCCTCGATCGCCTCCGGTGAGAAGATCGGCGCGCTGGCGATGACCGAGCCGGGAACCGGAAGCGATCTGCGTGGCATCAAGACCTCTGCCCGACGCGAGGGCGACGAGTACATCCTCAACGGCCAGAAGACGTTCATCTCCAGCGGAATCATGGCCGATCTGCTCGTCGTCGCTGTGCGTACCAACCCCGAGGGCGGCTCGCGTGGCTTCAGCCTCTTCGTCGTCGAACGGGACACACCGGGTTTCGAGCGGGGCCGCAAGCTCGACAAGATCGGCCTCCCCGGCCAGGACACCGCGGAACTGTTCTTCGAGGATGCGCGTGTTCCGGCGAGCAACCTTCTCGGTGAGGAGGGGCTCGGACTGCAGTATCTGATGGGCCACCTCCCGAGGGAGCGGCTCGGGGTCACCGCCATGGCGCTGGCCACCACCCGGGCGATCTTCGACATCACCGTGGCGTACTGCAAGGACCGCAAGGCATTCGGCAAGCCGATCTCGACCTTCCAGCACATTCAGTTCGAGCTGGCCGAGATGTCGACCGAGATCGACATCGCCGAGGCCTACGTCGATCGCTCTGTGCGCGCGTACAACGACGGCACCCTCAGTGACGTCGATGCAGCCAAGGGCAAGTGGTTCGTGAGCGAACTGCAGAAGCGGGTCATCGATCGGTGCCTGCAGTTGCACGGCGGGTACGGATTCATGAACGAATACGCCGTCGGAAAAGCGTACGTGGACACTCGCATCCAGACGATCTACGGCGGCACCACCGAAATCATGAAGCAGATCATCGGTCGCGACCTGATCGCATGAAAGACAACGGTGACGCTCGAGTGCACAGATCCTCGGGCGTCACCGTTCTCGACCACCTCGTCGGGTATCGAGCCGACGAGACCACGGACCTCGGACGGAGTGGAATGTCCCTCAGCGGCCATCGAAGGCGATCGGTGCTCATCGCACCGGCATCCGACGAACGCAAAGCGCTCAAAGCCCTGCACTCGGACGCCGACGAGGTCGTTCTCGATCTAGAGGATGCCGTGGTGCCGGCGCAGAAGCAGATGGCTCGCGATACGGCAGTGCGTCTGGCCGACGAGCATGCGGCCGGGCGCACCGTGTCGGTACGCATCAATGCGCCCGACTCTCCCTGGTACGCGGACGACGTGGCTGCTGTGTCGCAGTGTGCTCACCTCACCGGCATCGTCCTTCCGAAGGTCCACTCGCGCAGGGACATCGAGGATGTCGACCGGGCTCTCGAGCACAACTCAGGACTGCGGATTCAAGCCCTGTTGGAGACACCCGAGGGGATTCTGAACGCGCGCGAGATCTGCGGCGCTTCGGAGCGACTGAGTGCGGTGATCATCGGTTACGCGGACCTCGGCGCAGCGATCGGACGATCCCCCGCGGACATCCGACAGTGGATCTCCATCCAAGATCGGGTTCTGCTCGCGGCCCGCGCGGCAGGGGTGGCTGCCATCGACGGCCCGGCCCTCGGGATCGCCGACGACGAGAAGTTCCGGAGTGCGGTGACGTGGTCGGCCCAGCTGGGCTTCGACGGCAAATGGGTCATCCATCCGGCACAGATCGCCACGGTGACAACGGCGTTCACACCCACTGCCGAACAGGTGGAGCACGCTCGGCGCGTCGTCGAATCACTCGCGGTTGCCGAGGACGCGGGTGCGGGCGCGGCGTTGCTGGACGGACAGATGCTGGACGAGGCCGTTGCTGTCGCAGCCCGTCGCGTACTGGCGCAGGCCGGTCGGCGATGAGCGAGAACACCGTACGGTCCCCCGTCCTGGTCGGTGGCCCGTACTTCGACGAACTGTCGGTCGGCCACGTGTTCGACACGGCCCCGACGGTGACCTTCACCGACGGAATGGCCGCAGTTCATCAATCGATACTCGGGATTCGGCTCCGCCTACCACTCGATGCCGGTCTGTCTCGACGCGTCGCCGGCCACGGCGGAACCCTGGTGAACCCGGCGCTGGTCTGCGATGTCGCCATCGGCCAATCCACCACGGCCACACATCATGTGAAGGCAAACCTCTTCTATCGGGGTCTGCGCTTCCACACGCTCCCACGAATCGGCGATTCGCTCACCACGGTCACCACCGTCACCGGCCTACGCGAGAACTCACCGAAGCCAGGACGTCGATCGACCGGGCTGGCAGCGCTGCACATGAAGTCCACCGATCAGCGCGGGCGTACCGTCTTGGATTTCCATCGATGCGCCATGCTGCCGATCGGCGACGACCCCGACGAAGGACGAGTGCGTCACGACGACACTCTCGAGCCCACCGCACCTGCCGTTACCAAGGAGGGCGACGCCATCGTCGGCGGGCTCGACCTCCCGACGTTCCGGACAGGAGCGAAGGGACCGCACTTCTCGCCGGAGCTCGCGGGCGTGACATTCGAATGCAGCGCCGACGTCGTCACCAGCGCACCGGAACTGGCGCGTTTGAGTCTCAATATCGCAGCAACACACCATGATCAGCGCTCGGGCCCGCTCGGACGGCTGGTGTACGGAGGTCACACCATCGGCCTCGCGCTGGCTCAGGCCACGCGGGCACTGCCGAACATCGTCACCGTTCTGGGCTGGGAATCGTGCGATCACCTCGCACCCGTCCGCGAGAACGACACCCTGACCAGCACCGTATTCGTCGAACGCGCCGAACCGCTGAGCGAGGGCGGGATCCTGCACCTTCGCTCGGTCGTGCACTCGGTCGGCGACGGGGACTCCACCGACGTACTCGACTGGCGCTTCTCCGCCCTGATGGCCTGATCGCCCGCATTCCTGCCTTGCCTACCTGACAACGATCGAGAGGAAACCATGAGCGCCCTATCTCAAGACGAGGCAATGATCGTCGATGCCGTTCGAGCGTGGGTGGACAAAGAGGTGCTTCCTGTCGTCCACGTGCTCGAGCACTCGAACACGTACCCCGAAGCGCTCATCGAGCAGATGAAGGAAATGGGGATCTACGGACTCGCGATTCCCGAACCGTACGGTGAAGCGCCCGTCAGCATGCCCTGTTATGCCAGGGTCACCGAGGAACTGTCCCGAGGCTGGATGAGCCTCGCCGGCGCAATGGGCGGACACACCGTGGTCGCCAAACTGATCCTCGCGTTCGGGACCGAAGAACAGAAGAATCACTACCTGCCTCGGATGGCCACCGGCGAGATCAGAGCCACCATGGCGCTGACCGAACCGGGCGGTGGCTCCGACCTCCAGGCGATGACGACGGTGGCGCGCAAGGACGGCGACGACTTCGTGGTGAACGGATCCAAGACGTGGATCAGCAATGCCCGCCGCTCGCAGCTGATCGCGTTGCTGTGCAAGACCGATCCCACGGCCGAGCCGAAACATCGCGGTATCAGCATCCTGCTCGTCGAACACGGCCCAGGACTGACGGTCTCGCGTGATCTGCCCAAGCTCGGCTACAAGGGTGTCGAGAGCTGCGAGCTGACGTTCGAGGACTTCCGCGTACCGGTGTCCGCCGTACTCGGCGGGGCGGAGGGCAAAGGCTTCGCGCAGATGATGAAGGGCCTCGAGACCGGCCGAATCCAGGTCGCATCACGGGCTTTGGGCGTGGCCGGGGCTGCGCTCGAGTCGGCACTTCGCTACTCGCAGGACCGAGAGAGCTTCGGCAAGCCCATCTGGAAGCACCAGTCGATCGGCAACTACCTCGCGAACATGGCCACCAAGCTCACCGCTGCTCGCCAGCTGGTGCTCTACGCCGCCGAGAAGTTCGAGGCAGGCGAACGGTGCGACATGGAAGCCGGCATGGCCAAGCTGTACGCATCGGAGGTCGCCATGGAGATCGCCCTCGACGCTGTTCGCATCCACGGCGGCTACGGATATTCCACCGAGTACGACGTCGAGCGATACTTCCGCGACGCACCGCTGATGATCGTCGGCGAAGGCACCAACGAAATACAGCGAAACGTCATCGTCTCGCAGCTCGTGGCACGCGGTGGCCTGGACAGCTGATGAGTGACGACGCTGCGCGGCTGTGCCTGCACGAGGAAGTGAACAGTCGACACCGCGCTGGGACGGATGTCGCTCGGCCGGACGCCGTCGAACATCAGCACCGTCGCGGAAAGCTCACGGCGCGAGAACGAATCGACCTGCTGACCGGCGAGGGCGAGTTCTTCGAGTTCGGCGCGCTGGCCGGGCCGGGGCCGTCACAACCGGGCAGCCCCACCCTGGTGGCACCGGCCGACGCCATGGTGACCGGCATCGGCTATGTCGACGGCAGAGCAACGGCCATCGCCGCGTTCGACTTCACGGTTCTGGGCGGAAGCACCGGGGCCGTCGGCATGGCCAAGCTGTCGCGATGCGCCGAACGCGCATTGCTGGACCGCATTCCCCTGATAGTGCTGAGCGACAGCGGCGGGCACCGAATGCAGGAAGGTCTCGACTCCCGGCACGCGGCGCTCGGCTCACCGCTGTTTCAGCAGTTCGACGATCTGTCCGGATTGGTACCGATCGTCACCGTCATGATGGGCCCCGGCTTCGGAGTCGGAACGAATCTGGCGGCCCTGTGCGACTTCGTCGTGATGGTCAAAGGCATTTCGACCCTGGGAATGTCCTCGTCACCGTTCGTCGCGGCAGCCACCGGTGAGCACATGACCAACGAGGAGATCGGCGGTGCCGAGGTTCAGGCCGGCCGCGGAGTCGCCGACTTCGCTGCGGAGGACGAGCACGAGGCTATCGACGCAGTCCGCGCGTATCTGAGCTTCCTCCCGTCCAATTCGCTCGAGGCCCCGCCTCGGATCATGGGTGCCCGGTGGCCCGAGGACGTCGATCTGGACACTCTCGTTCCGCTGAGCGGACGCCAGGGTTACGACGTGCGGGATGCCGTTCGCGGCATCTGCGACGAGGATTCGATACTGGAGCTACGCGAAACGGCAGCCCCCAACGTGGTGACGGCCTTCGCTCGCGTCGACGGTCGCGCCGTCGGAGTGGTGGCCAATCAGCCCCTGCACCTCGGCGGCGCACTCGACAGTGCCGCCTGCGAGAAGGCGGCACACTTCATCGCGGTGTGCGATGCCTTCGGTCTACCGCTGTTGATCTTGATCGACCTGCCGGGATTCCTGATCGGATCGGCAGCCGAGACAACACAATTGGCCCGGCGCAGCGGCCGTCTGGTGTACGAGCTGGCCGAGGCCACCGTTCCGCGAATCAGCATCGTGGTGCGCAAGGCCTACGGAGCCGCGTACATCGCCATGGGCGGTGGGCGCGGGTACTCACCGGATCTGGCTCTGGCATGGCCCACCGCGCAGATCTGCGCGATGCCGGTGGACGGAGCCGTCGACATCGCCTATCGCCGTGACTGGCAATCCGCGGAGGATCCGGCTGCTCGACGGGCGGAGCTGATCGCCGGGTTCGAGAAGAACATCGACCCGTTCCATGCGGCCGACGGATTCGGGCTGGACGACGTCGTACTGCCGTCGCAGTCTCGCCGGTTGATAGCCGAGACACTCTCCCGCGTCGCTGCCCGTCGCCCACCGCGGGTGCCGCACAAACGCAGATCCATCTCCCCGATCTGAGCTCGGCCTCTTCGATCCCGGCTTCGAAACGACTCGGCCGGTGTCGATGCCTTCGTGGAGGCATCGGCACCGGCCGAGTTCGGTTCAGCTCTGGTGAACGAGAGGGAAGCTCTCGATCACACTGTCGGCCACGATCTTTGCCGTTTCAGCGCAGGCCGTGGTTCCGCCGTTGGCGAATTCCTTCACTCCGTCACCCACGTTCCACAGGCCCGTGATCGGTGTCGTGTTCGGTAGATCGAAGCCGGCCACTGCCCGCTGCGGTGGCCAGCCGTCACGAGTGACGTTGACCGAGATCACCCGTGCACGTGAGTCGAAGTTCTCGATCGCGTCACGCAGGTCCTCCATGACCAGTTCGACCTCGGTGTCGGAATCGAAATCGCCGACCGAGGGTTCGGGAATTGCACCACCCACGTACAGGTTCCACCCGTCCGGAGCCATTTCGGGGCAGGTCTCGGTGAAGTTGGCGATGTACGCGAGGCGACGCGATTTCGCGAAGCTCAGCATTCCGGGAACGTCGACGAGGCGCTCCTGGCTGGCGAAGTTCACCGCGATCATCGAGCACGGACGATCGGCCGCACGTACCTGGGCGGCGTAATCCGCACCCACGGCGTCGTCGCCGGTCAGCTTCAGCGTTGCGCTCGGACCGACGTCGCTGATCACCACGCGCGCCTCGACCGTCGTCTCGACTCCACCACGTGTTGCCACGATTCCGCGCACCACGCCGTCCTCGACGAGAATGCGGTCTGCGGACGTCGACAGCCACACCTGCCCGCCGTTGCCTTCGATGGACTCGACCAGCGACTGCCAGACACCGATGGTGCCCTGGGGGTGGAAGCCGAACTTCTTGAACGCACTCTTGCGCGTGAAGTAGGTCAGGAACACCTTCGCAGGGAGCTCGGTGGAGCTGACGGCGAACACCGACGCACACATGTTGCGGAAGATCCCGTGCACACCTTCGTTCTTCGTGTACTTCGAAACCCACTCCGCGGTGGACAGCTCGTCCTCGGGCATGCCGCTGTCGTTGCGGGCAGCACCGAGGCCGCTGACCAGTTTGGCACCCTGTCGGGTCAGTTTGGAGAGCAGGAAGCCCCACCCGCCACCGGTGACGTCGACGTTCTTGCCACCGATGCTGTACAGAATCGGAGGGGACGGCATCCGGATGTCGAATTTCGCCCCGACCTCCGCGAACGTCTCCTCGGTGATGCCACCCAACTCGATGACGATTGCGCCGTTGTTGACCTTGAATCCGTCGATCTCGTCGGTGGATGCGCGTCCGCCGACCTTGTCGAGGGATTCCACCACCAAAGTCCGATACCCTTTGTGCGCCAGCCGAGCTGCGGTGAACAGGCCACCTGCGCCCGCACCGACCACCACGACATCGAACTGCTGTGTTTCCGGTGTACTCATCGTTCTGTGCTCCTCGAGATCAGCTCACCGAAACCAGTTCGGCGCGTTGGCTTTGTGTCGGTACGGGGTGTCAGTACGAGCGCGGCAGCCCCATGGTGGTCTGCGCGACGAAGTTCAGGACCATCTCTTTGCTCACCGGTGCCGTACGCATCAAGCGAGTGACGAACCACAACTCCGCCAAGCCGTATTCGTGGGTGAGTCCGTTTCCACCGTGTGTCTGGATCGACTGGTCCAGCGCCTTCAGAGCGGCCTCGGAGGCCGCGTACTTGGCAATGTTCGCGGCCTCGCCCGACGGCTTGCCTGCATCGAACAACTCGGCACTCTTCGCCGTGGCGAGACGTCCGAGCTCGACGTCGATCTGCGCTGCCGCAAGCGGGTGGGCCACACCCTGATGCGACCCGATCGGAACCGACCAGACCTCCCTGGTCTTGGCGTAGTCGACGGCCTTGTCCAGCGCGTAACGACCGACCCCACCACAGATGGCACCGACCAGAATCCGCTCCGGATTGAGTCCGGCGAACACCTGCTTCAATCCCTGGCCGGCCGCACCGATCAGTGCGTCCGGTCCCACCCGCACGCCGTCGAGGAACACGGTGAACTGCTTGTCGGGCGAGACGATCGCGGTGTCGATCTTCTGCAGGGTCAGGCCGGGAGTATCGGTCGGAACGACGAAGAGCGACAGCGCCTTGCGCTCGCCCGTCGAATGCTCGACGTCCTTGGCCACCACGAGAAGCGCGTCGGCCTCGTCCACCGCCGAGATGTAGTACTTTCCGCCGTTGAGTACCCAGCCGTCGCCGTCGCGCGTCGCTGTCGTCTTCAGAGCATGACTGTTCGAGCCCGCATCGGGTTCGGTCAGTCCGAAGGACATCTTCTTCGATCCGTCGGCCAGCGCCGGCAGCCACTTCTGCTTCATCTCGGTCGACCCGTGCATGTTGACGATGGAGCCGCAGATGGCCGGTGAGATGACCCAGATCAGCAGCGGGAAACCGTGCGCAGCGAGTTCTTCGACGACAACCACGGCCTCGGCCATTCCGCCGCCACCGCCGCCGAATTCCTCGGGTAGATGCACTCCGAGAAGGCCGGATTCTCCCAGTTCCTTCCACAGCTCGTCGATGTTCCCGTTCGCCCGCGCGCGCTCGAGGAAGTACGCGGCACCGTATCGGTCCGCGATCTTGGCGACGCTCTCTCGGATCAGGCGGTGCTCGTCGTTGTCGTTGATCAGACCCTGCACGGCTGGACCGTCCCTTGTTCGTGTGGGTGGCCGGCGCGATCGCACCAGCTCGTTCATAATCTAATATAGATAAAAATATATCGGAGTCAACCGAGTCCTCGCTTCTGCCGCAGACGGCGAAGTCAGAGCAACTCGTGGAACTCGTCGTTCCGAATGCCCTCGACAACCCGGAACTTACGGATCTTGCCGGTCGGAGTCAGCGGTAATTCTTCGGCCAGGAACCACCGACTCGGCACCTTGTACGGCGAAAGGACCGCCCGAGCATGCCGCTCGAGCTGCTCGCGCAAGTCCGCGGCGGCCTCACCGCGAACTCGAACCACCACGGCCACCACCTCACCCAGCCGGGCGTCGGCAAGTCCGATCACGGTGGCGTCCAGAACAGAATCGACGGCCAGCAGCGCCGACTCGATCTCGAGCGGGGAAATGTTCTCCCCTCCCCTGATGATGAGATCCTTGAGCCGACCGGCCAGCGTCAGGTAGCCGCGCGAGTCCATCGAGCCCAGATCGCCGGTGCGCACGAAGCCGTCGCGGTCCAGCGCTCGCGCGGTCGCGTCGGGATCCTTCCAGTACTCCAGGAACTGCAGGTAACCGCGAGCGCAGATTTCACCGACCTCGCCGATCGGCAGCACGTCGCCCGTCACCGGGTCGATCACCTTGCAGTCCACCTGGGCCAACGGGTGTCCGACGGTCGTCAACTGGTCCCGCCGCGAATCGGTCCGCCGGGTCGCGGACAGCACCGGCGATAGTTCTGTCTGCCCGAACACATTCAACACCGCCGATCCGAACACTCTCTCGGCAGATTCGATCATCGCCGAGGGCACTGGTGCGGCCCCGCCGAACATCGTGGTCACGTGCGGTGCGTTGCCCTCCTCACCTCGAACGGATTCGAGGATGGCCCCGAGTACGGCCGGCACGTAGAACAACAGGTCCGCTGATTCACGCCGCGCGGTCTCGATCACCGGAGCCGGGGCGAACTGTTCGATCAGGACCACCGTGCCACCGACCCACACCGGCCCGAGCGTCGCGACCACACACGCTGCGGTGTGGAACATCGGCAGCGGATTGACCGCGACCGATCCCGACTCGATCCCGACGTACTCCATCGTGAGCTTGGCAACGTTGACCAGAGATCGGTGACAGAGCAGCACCCCCTTCGGCTTTCCCGTGGTCCCCGAGGTGTACTGCAGCATGACGGGCGCGAGAGGATCGTGGGGAACGTTGGACAACGTATCGGCGGCTACCTCGTCCGCCCGCCAGCGAGCGCGCTCGGACAGGCTGATCACGATCAAGTCCGATCGATCCCCCGCGATGCTCGACGCCACCTCGGCCATGTCGTAGTCGCGGCTCGAATCCGCATGGATCAGAACGCGTGCGCCGGAGTGTCCGAGTGCGTAGTCGAGTTCGCCGCGTCGAAGAACCGGGTTCAATGCAACCAGGACGACGCCTGCGAGGGCCGCACCGAACTGAATTATCGGCCACTCGACGTTGTTCGGTGCCCACAGGGCGACGAACTCCCCCGGCTCGGCCAGCTGCCGCAGAGCCGTCGCCACCTTCAGCGCCTCCTCGTACAGTTCGGCGTAGGTCAAGCGAAGCTCCGCACCGTCTCCGTGGCGAGTTCCGATCAGCGCGGTCACCGCGGAGTGAGTGACCGCGCGTTCGGCGAGTACGCCACCCACCGTGTGGTCGACCAGATCCGAGCTCGTGTCTCGTTCCCAGAACGACATGACGAGAGGATCGCGCTCTCGATCGGCCGGGCGAGTCTCCAGTGTTGTCATATGTCCTCCGTTTCGAGCACAGACCAGCGCGCGACTCCTGATCGCGTCCTTGCAGTTTTACATAATGTGGATTAAAAATTACGAGAATACGTCGGTGAAGTTCACCGCGAGAACACCGATCAGGAGAGCAATGCGAATCGGAACCATGATCGACTACTCGGGCGGTTTCCGAGAGTCCGCAGCCGAGGTGGCCGAGCTCGAGAAGGTCGGGCTCGACATCATCTTCGTCCCGGAAGCGTATTCCTTCGACGCCGTCAGCCAACTCGGCTACCTTGCTGCCACTACCTCGACGGTGCAGCTCGCGTCGGGCATCATCCAGATCTACACCCGCACACCGTCACTGACAGCAATGACTGCCGCAGGCCTCGACTACGTGTCGGACGGCAGATTCGTCCTCGGCCTGGGCGCGTCCGGTCCGCAGGTGGTCGAAGGCTTTCACGGGGTCACCTACGACGCTCCCCTCGCTCGTACCCGAGAAGTGGTGGACATCTGCCGACAGGTGTGGCGACGGGAGCGCGTTCAGCACCAGGGCAAGCACTACCAGATTCCGCTTCCGGCCGACAAGGGAACCGGACTCGGGAAGCCGCTCAAACTCATCAATCATCCAGTTCGAGAGAAGATCCCGATCCTCGTTGCGGCTATCGGGCCGAAGAACGTCGAGCTCACGGCCGAGATCGCCGAAGGCTGGCAACCGATCTTCTTCGCCCCGGAGAAGGCGCACTCGGTGTGGGGCGATGCGCTGGCCGCGGGCAAGGCCAGACGGGATCCGTCGCTGGGCGAGCTCGACATCTATGCCGGACCGACCTTGGCCATCGGTGACGACGCAGACAAATACCTCGCCGGTGTGAAACCGCATCTGGCGCTGTACATCGGCGGCATGGGAGCGAAGGGCAAGAACTTCTACAACGATCTGGCATGCCGATACGGCTACGCAGCCGAGGCGGCGACGATCCAGGACCTGTATCTCGCGGGGAGAAAGGGCGAGGCGGCCGCTGCGGTACCCGACGACCTGGCCCGAGCCGTCAACCTCATCGGACCCGCCGGTTACGTGAAGGAACGAATCGCCGCGTTCGCCGAGGCCGGCGTCACCACACTCAACGTCACCCCGGTCACGAAGGACTCGGCCGAGCGCATTGCCCAGATCGCATTGCTCCGCAACCTGATCGGATGATCTCGGCCCGGTGCCGCTACCGGTCGGCACCGGGCTCACCGATCACGACCGGCAGGCAAGCAGGGAAGTAACTCTCGGTCAGGCGATCGTGACGCCGACCTGGTCGAGGACGGTTGCCAGGTCCCAATAGTCCTCGTGGCTCGTCAGTCTTCCGTCGTCGCCGTACTCGCAAATCGCCACCCCGAACACCGTGAACTGCTTGCCCGACGCGTCGATCACCTTCCCGTTGCGTAACCGGAGGGGGCCGCCGTAGGTACCGGACCACCGCCACTTTCCGTAGAAGCGGCCATCTGCGGCTCGAATGTCCTCGAACTCGATGAACGAGTCGGGCGCGAACTTCAACATGTACCGATGGAATTTCGAGATTGCCTCACGGCCAACATACTTCGGCTCGAACGCCATGTCGCGGTAGTAGGCTTCGGGTGAAAAGAACTCCACCAAGGCATCGGGGTCGTCGGTCCACGCCTTCGAGAACGCCTGAGTGAACTCCGGGTCGGTAGGATGGGGCGTCATGATCTCTCCTCTGTAGTTGCAAATAATCTATCCTAGATTCGATTATTGTCACGGACTTCGTGACACCCGGTCGACATTTCCGGAAGGACTCGCCATGAAGGCCCTGCTCTGTGACGACGCAGACCTGAACGAGTTGCGCGTGCAGGAGGTCGCCGACCCGCTCCCCGGGCCGCGCCAGGTACTGCTCGACATACGCGCGGCCTCGGTCGACTTCGTCGATACCCTCGTCATGAGGGGGATCTATCAGATTCCCGTGCCTCGTCCGTTCGTTCCGGGGAACAACGTTGCCGGCGTCGTCGTCGAGGTAGGAGATGCGTGCACGCGATTCTCGGTGGGCGATCGCGTACACGGACTGGCATTCGTCGGAGGCTTCGCCGAGCGCATTGCGATATCCGAGGACAAGCTCCGCCCGACCCCCGATGCCCTCCCCTTCGACCTGGCCTGCTTGGCCGGTGTGCCGTACCGGACGGCATACGACGCGATCGTCTCGAAGGGCTCGCTGCGGGAAGGCGAGGACCTGGTGGTCCTGGGAGCCTCGGGTGGCGTGGGCAGCGCTGCCATCCTCATCGGAAAGGCGCTCGGTGCCAGAGTGATTGCCTGCGCGTCCACAGCGGACAAGCTGCAGTTCTGCCTTGATATCGGGGCCGACGAAGTGGTGTCGTATACCGAACCCGGGTTCAAGGACGCTCTCAAGGCCGTGTGCCCACAGGGCGCGGACGTAGTACTGGACATGGTCGGAGGAGACATCACCGAACCTGCGCTTCGGGCAACAGGTTACGGCGGTCGGTTCGTGATCGTGGGATTCGCCGCCGGCGGGCCGGCCCGGGTACCGATGAATCTGGTGCTGCTCAAGGGCTCGTCCATCATCGGATACGAGATCGCCGACTTCGAGAACCGCGGACCCGTTCAGGCCGCCCAGAACCGCGACGCACTGGAAGAACTGCTCGCCTCCGGCCGGATCACCCCGCCCATCACCGGACGCTTCACGCTCGACGACGCCGCCGACGCGGTACGTCTGGTCGCAGGACGCGACAAACTCGGCACCACCATCATCGAAGGAATCTCATGACGAACGACATCCGATCCGTGCTCGATACCCGCCGCTCGTCCGAGCTACCGGACGGCGCCGTCGACACCCTGAATCATCTGATGGCGGTGCGCACGAGTTGCCGCTCGTTCATGCCCGAACCCGTACCACGCCAGACGATTCGGTCGATTCTGGACACCGCTCAGCGGACGGCGTCCTGGTGCAACAGCCAGGCGTGGCAGCTCTCGATCACCAGCGGTGCGGGAACGGACAGGCTACGGAGCGCCCTGACCGCGGCCGCAACGGAGGGCCGCACGGATTCACCGGACATCCCCTTTCCCCGTGAGTACCGGGATGTGCACCGAACGCGTCGTCGCGAGAGCGGTCTGCAGCTCTACAACGCGCTCGGCATCGAACGCGGCGACCACCAGCGACAGATGGAGCAGTCGCTTCGCAACTTCTCGTTTTTCGACGCCCCGCACGTAGCGATCGTGCATTCCGACGAGGCGCTCGGTTCCTACGGAGCCGTCGACTGCGGCGGATACGTCAGCAGCTTCCTGCTTGCGGCGACGGCCCACGGGGTCGGTAGCATCGCACAGGCCGCGCTGGCCATGTACCCGAGCGTGATTCGCGCCGAACTCGGCCTCGCAACCGACCGTACGATCGTCTGCGGAATCTCGTTCGGATACGCCGACACGGACGACCCGACGAACAGCTTCCGAACCAGCCGGGCCGACATCGACGAGGTGGTCGACTGGATCGACTCCTGACAAGGAATCTTGCTCAGACGAGGTTCAGCACCACGATGGCACCACCGATCGTGGTGAACCAGATGCCGAAGGCAATCTTCAGCGCGCGGGGGGCGTGACGCACCTCCATGAAATCGGCGACGATGAAGTACACCTTGGCGAAGGCCAGCGCAATCACCAGCGCCGACGCAACCCGTGTGTCGGTGCTGCCGAACGGTTGGTGTGTGCCGAGCCAGAACGTCGAGATCGTCAACGCCACCAACAGCACCCATACGATCACCGCCCGCTGCGGGAAGGTCGCGGTCTCGTCGTTCATTCGGCACCCACCAAGTAGACGAGAGTGAAGATGACGATCCACAGCAGATCGACCATGTGCCAGTAGACTGCAGCCGATTCGACGAAGAGACGGTCACGGCTCCACGAGTTGTCGCGTCGCGCGACTCGCCACCATCCCCCGAGAAGCAACGCACCGACCAGCACATGAACCAGGTGAATACCGGTCAGCGCGAAGTAGAAGAGAAAGAACGTGTTCTCGGTCGGCGTATGGCCGGCCTGAATCTCGAGCGTGTACTCGACTGCCTTCAGTCCGGCGAAGGTGACGGCACACAGACCAGCACCACCGAGGTACCGAATTGCCGATGGCCGACGACCGACCCGATGTGCATGCAGCGCGAGTACGACCAGCAGCGAACTGACCAGAAGAACAAGGGTGTTGACCACGCCGATCGGTTGGTACAGGGCAGCCGATGAACTCACGAACAGACCCTCGTCGCGGCGGCGCTCCCACATGAACACGAGGAAGAACCATCCGAACACCGTCATGTCCCCGAGTACGAACAGCCACAGGCCCGTTTCCGCGGGCAGTCCCGGTGTCTGCGGGCGCGGCACACCTCGCTCGGCCACTACCGATCTACTGTCCAATTCTTCATCGTCCCAGAGGAATTCGGGCATACGCTCGCTCATGACGATCTCGGAGCCCTCATGAGGAGGACAGTACGGTCTCGTCCCGACGACGTGGGCGGTCCAGCGCGCTGCCGAGTGTTGCGTTGGCCCGCAGGCATGCCCACGTCATCGCACACAAGAAGATGCAGTAGGTCGTCAGTGCGAGCCAGAACACGAAGACGCCGTTCCATGCGAGGGGACCCGAGTGGAAGAAGAAGGCGAGCGGATCGGGAACGAACGACAGCGCGACGAAGAAGTTCAGATATCCGAGCCACCGCGGGAAGACCGAGCCGTCACTGGTGACGACCGCCAGTCCGATCGAGATGTTCTGCAGGCAGAACAACATGATGCCCGGGAAGAGGATGAGCCGTCCCATGTCGTGCAGAAGCAGCACGGTATCGGCGCTCCGGTCGGCCCGGAACGTCGCCAGTGCCCACAGCAGCATGGGCAGTCCGTTGATGAGCAATGTCGCCGTGCCGGTGGCCAACTGAGTGAAGGCCAGGACCGGCCTTCTACCCTCGATGCGCAGCATGTGCATGGTCGTGAGTGCGACCAGCGGCGCATAGAGCACGATCCCGAGCGAGGCGATGACGAAGCCCGTACCGGTTCTGACGCTGTTGTCGAGGTAGAAGCTCATGACCTCGGCCTGTGGAGCGCCCGGACCGATCGGCAGCGGCAGCACCCCCGCGATCGACCAACCGACGAGAGTGACGATCACCGCAGCCGGGCCGCCGAAAGCGCACACCGTGAGCACACGTGGGTTCATTCGATTTGTCTCCGATGGTCTTTCCGCACATGGAGGCCGGATTCGATTGTAGATTAGAAACGTAACGTAGGCCGCAGCGAGGAGTCAATGGCCCCTCAGCCCACCGGGGCGAGCACGTAGAAGCCGACGATCATCAGTGTCACCCCGAGGACCCAGACTTCGAGTATCACCCGTGGAATCCGACCGGCATCGCGTAATTCCATGAAGTACCGCATCACGAGCCGGACCTTCGAGCCCGCGATGAGCAGGACGACCACTGTGGCGACCTCCCCGCCGACAGCTCCGTCGGAGAGTACCCACGTGGTGAGGACGGTGGCGGTCATCAACAGCAGCCACACGCCGGTGACCGAGGAAACCGGACGTAGCGCTTTCACTTCAGAAGGTAGAGCATCGGGAACAGAAAGATCCACAACAGATCCACCATGTGCCAGTAGATCGCCATGCTCTCGAATCCTGCGGAAGCACCCGCGCGTGCAGCGCGTGTGTGGACGAGCGCGAAGACCGTCAAACCCAGAGTGCCACAGAGGACGTGCACCAGATGGATACCGGTCAGCGAGTAGTAGTACATCGAGAACTCGCTCGACGCAGGGGTGAATCCGTGCCGCATCTCCCGGGCGTACTCGAAGGCCTTCGAGACTGCGAACACGGCGCCGAGCGCTGCCCCTCCGCCGATCCAGCGCCGCCCCTCCCCGACCCTTCCCGCCCGCAGGGCACGGAGCGCCTGCACGACGAACCACGAACTCGTCAGCAGAACGAGGGTATTGAGCCCACCCCAGTCGGGAGAGAGGAATTGCCGTCCGGACTCGAACTCCGGAACCGCTGTCGTCCGTGCATGCATGAACGATCCGAACAGGAGCGTGAAGATGGCCAGGTCACCACAGATGAGCACCCACACGCCCTCGATACCGGGCAACCGCCCGGATTTCGCACGAGCATGTCCGACGTCGATCACACTCGTGAATCTTCCGCCTGCAGAACGCGCAATGCTCTGTACGCGTACGGACTCACCACGAAGATCATGATGAAGAACATGACGAACACGGCCCAGAAGTTGATCAGGCCATGCCATGCGAAGGGACCCGACTGGAAGAACGGGACCCCGACCAACGGCACGTAGGTCACTGCGGTGAGGAAGCACACCCACGCGACCCAGCTGGGGAACAGAGGCGTCGAGCGTCGATCCCGCAGGATTGCCACTCCCAACGCGACACTCTGCAACGACGAGCAGACGAAGGTCAGGTCGAAGAACAGCCAGCCGTAGTCGTAGAAGAGCGCAATCGTCTCGTCCGACCGAGCGTCGACGCGAAATGCGGCCGTCGCCCAGATGACTGCGGGGGTGAACGTGACGAGCCCGGTCAGCAGGCCGCCCAGTAGTTCGACGCTCGACAGCACGCCCATCGGACCCTCGATGCGGCTCACGATCTTGGAAAGCACTGCGCTCCAGACGAAGTAGAACGGCCCGCACATTGCCATCAACACCATCCCGATGCGGATGTGGACGCTGTTCTCGCGGAAGAAGCCTCCGATCTCCCGCGCCGTCACGCTCTCCGCAGGCGGCGGCCAGAATCCGGCGAACACCGCAAACCCCAGCAGGCCGAGCACCACGTAGGCGGCTCCGGAGTACACGCAGACGCGGAGAATTGTGTAGTCGATTCCGTGGCTCGCAGTGACGGCAGGTGATCGGTCGATCGGACTGACGCCCGGCGGGGTGGTCGGAGTTGCCACAGCATGAGCTCCTTCGAGGTTCGGAGAGGTGGGACACCGCCGATATTCTCAGATAATCGAATCTATATTCAATTCTGATGCCCTGATGTTTGCGCGGCTATGTCCTGAGTCACATGGAACTTAGCCGAGGCGACCGCCCCTGACAACACTCGACCGGTCGCACCCCAGCGAGAACGAGTGGTGGGCGAGAAATATAACGGTACGTAAATTTGAGCTACAGTCCCAGGAGAACGTCTACGAGGGGACAAGTCATGATGCAAGATTCGGCAACATCGGCGCTACTGAGTCGCGATGCGGCGGCCGCCGCCATGGGCGTGCGCTACGTGCGATCGGACCACGGTTCGGTGTCGTTCGCGCAGAACACGATTCCTTCCCTCGCCGACGACGTGGGCCGATTCGGACTCCCGATGTTCGGTGTGCTCTTGGATTGCACAGTCGGGTCCGCAGGGTATTGCGCAAGCGAGACACAACCGATTGCCGTGGTCGCCAGCATGTCGATCGCGCTGACCGGCGCGGCGTCCCACTCCGCGGAACTGGTCGCCGACGGTTGGCCAGTCCACGTAGACGACACGACGGGCACAGCGCTCGGCCGCGCAGAGGTTCGGACCGGCGACGGGGTGGTGCTGGCAACCGCGACCGCCCGCGCCGCGAAGGTGGAGCGGTCGATGATCGACGGCATACCGGCCCTGTCCCCCGCCGATCTACCTCTCGGTCCGACATCGACCACCGACAGCGGCGGCCCGGCCGATGTCTATGGCCTGACGGTCGTCGACAGGCCGGCAGGGACAACCACGGCGAGCGTCGAGCCGAAGTCCTGGATGCTCAATCCCTTCGGTTCGGTGCAGGGCGGTGTTCTCGTCGGCCTCATGGCTACTGCCACCGAAGTGGCCGCCCGGCCACTTGCCGAACGAGGACAGGGCTTCTATCTCGCCGACATCGGCGTCGATCTCATCCGCTCCCCCGCGCTGTCCATGGGCGAGTTGATCATCGAGACCACCCTGGTGCGACGGGGTCGCCGATTCTGCCTACTCGATTCGGAGCTGCGCACCGCGGACGGTAAGACCCTCGTACGATCCCACGGCACGATCCTGCTGACCTGACCCTGTTCGGAAGCCGGCTGTCAGCGCCCGCCCAGACTGTCCAGGGTGTGCACGGTGCCCGAGGAGTACAGCTCCTCGATCTCGGTTGCGTATTTCTCGGAGATCGGCTTGCGCCGCAGCTTGAGCGTCGGGGTCAGCTCGTCACCACCGGCGTCCCAGACCCCAACCAGTATGCGGTGACGTTTGATCTGCTCCACCCGCGAGAGGTTCTCGTTCGCCGCTGCGATCCCCTCGGCCACCACCGCCGCGATCCGTTCGTCCTGTGCCAGAGCTTCGCTCGGTATATCGCCGATTCCCAGCCTGGCGGCAAGTGCCGCGGCTGCGTCCGGGTCCAACGTCACCAGTGCCACGTTGAACGGTCTCGCATCGCCGATGACGGCGACGGTGGCGATCAGCGGACACGCGGCCTTCACTGCGTTCTCGATGTTCGCCGGCGACATGTTCTTACCGGCAGCGTTGATCAGAATTTCCTTCTTGCGATCGACGATGCGCACGTACCCGTCCGAATCGATGGTCGCGATGTCCCCGGTGCGCACCCATCCGTCACCGTCGATGGCCGCCACGGTCAGTTCCGGCGCATACCGGTAACGACCGAAACAGACCGGCCCTCGAACGAGCAGCTCTCCGTCCTCGGCCACCGAGATCTCGTTTCCGGGGAACACCCTTCCGACCGAACCGAGCCGAATAGCGTCCGGCGGGTTCATCGTTCCGATTCCGGTGGTCTCCGTCATGCCCCACACCTCGACGACGGTGATCCCGATGGCAAGGAAGAACTCGAGCGTCGCGGGTGAAATGGGTGCCGAGCCACAGATCGACGCACGCGCCTGATCCAGGCCGATGGCGGCGCGCAGCTGCGACAACACCCGAGCGTCCAACGTCCGCCACTCGGCGGCGTCCTCGGCGGACAAGTCGGGTCCGCCGAGCCGGGCGCGTGAACGCCGGCGCCCCAGTTCGATTGCTCGACGGGTGGTTTCCCGAGCGGAGTCGTCGGTCATGGAATTGACCTTCGCTTCGAGCGCTGCCCGAAATTTCTCCCACACCCGGGGAACCGCGAACCACACCGTGGGCCGCGTGTCGATCAACGCGGGGAGAATGGCCTTGGCGTCCTCGACGTAGGTCACTTGCATGCCGAGGATCGCCATCCAGTACAGACTCGAGACCCGGTCCGCTATGTGCGCGGCAGGCATGACCGAGGTGATTCGATCGCCGAATTCGATGGGGATCACCGCATTCAGGCCGAAGGCCGCAGCAAGGACGTTCGCGTGCGAGATCTCGACGGCCTTGGGATCGCCGGTGGTGCCCGAGGTGTAGACGAGCGTGACGATGTCGTCCGGTTTCGTTGCTTCCCAGCTACTTTCGAAATCGAGGGTAGTGGACTGCATCGTTTCCAGTTCCGCGAAGGTCAGGTCCGCACCCTCGACGGGGCCATCCATCGACACGAGGTGATCGAGCTCGGCTCCGCTGGCCACGACAGTGGAGACCATTCCGCTCTCGCACAGCATGATTCGGGCACCGGAATGACCGAGAACGTACGCTACCTGCGCTGCGGAGGACGTGTTGTACACCGACAGTGTCGTAGCACCCACATGCATTGCGGCAGTGTCCACGAGCGCAAAATCGGGACGATTGCGCATCATCAGGGCAACGACGTCGCCGCGGCGAACACCGAGAGCATGCAAACCGGAGGCCAATGCCCGCACCCGAGAGTCGTACTCGGCCCACGTCACCGTGACCGCGTCACCCGGGGTACGGAATGCGACGGCACCGGGATCGATCTTCCTGGTCCGCTGAAACGCCTCGCATACCGTCAGCGGCGAACCGATCCCTGTGCTGTTCAACGGCCTTCTCCTGCCGGACGGATCGCGCGCGCGACGGGCTTGCGGTGGCCGAGCGTCGGTATGTCCAGGGGTTTGGGATGCCGCGTTCCGAAGTGATCGGACCAGGATCGGTGGGGCCGATGCGGGCGAACGCCCTGAAATGCCAGGTAGGCACCGATTGCCGGCGGCACCACCCGCCGGTAGCCGGCCGACGGGTCGGGCAGCCGATGGAGTGCACGCAGGTCCTCGGTGAACACCGACAGCAGAATGCCGTCTGCGAAGCGCTTCGTGTGACCGGGGAACCACCGCTCCTGCCAATCGAGGAACAGTTGATCGACGATCTTGCGGGCCCCGTCGGTGTGCTCGTAGCCGGCCTCGTAGTCGAAGGTCCAGCGCAAGAACCCCTCCCGCGTCTGCGGAACGTCGAGTCCCATGTATTCGCCGACCTGGCGCCAGAAGTGGAAGCGCGCTTCACGCTCGTTGTCAGTGAAGACGTTCAACCCGAGGTGTTCGACGATGCGATCCGGCTCGAAAGCCAGCGATCCCAGTGTGTACAGCTTGTCGTCGTCGGTGATTCCGAATCGCGAGTGGATCTGCTCCATCCGGTCGATGACCGATCGGCCGTATTCGCTCGAATGCCCGTGATGGAGCATCTCTCCGAAGAAGAGCAACGTGTCGTCGTTGCGTCTGCGTACGTCATGCATCATGTCGCCGGTTCCGGTCCGGTACAGAATTCGCGCAATGGACGGAATCGCCACCTGACGGGCAAAGGCCACGGTGTATGCGGCGTGAGCGAAAACGGCGTCCCCATAACGCACTTCGAGGCTCAGATGAGTGGCTTCCTCATTGCCGACGACCGGGTCGAGTTCCTCGATCCGGCGGCCGACCGCCCGACCCGTCACCCATTTCCGAGACATCAGTGCTGCGCTCGACGCCATGACCGTTCCTCCGCATTCCGTCATCGGCACCAATCAGGAACGGCACCGTTCTCAGTTCACCATGCAACTAGGAACGCCTTCGTGTCAATATGTAATCGACGATCGGACGGATCGAACTAACCAGGAGCGAACGATGACACCCCTCGACTCGGTCGACCCATTGATGGCATTTGCGGTGGCATGGGAGCCGTACGGAGGCGCGTCGGCGGCAGATGTGTTCGTGGAGTTCGGGCTTCACATGGTCGAATATCGACGTCGGCTTGCCGAGCGGCTGAGAAACCCGAGCACGGAACACCTCGAACCGGCGCTCCGTGAACGCCTCCTGAACTACTCGACGCGACCTCCCCTGCGCTCACGCCGCATCGGCGAATGACAGGGGCTCAGATTTCCGTCGCGAGGTCTCGATCGTCGAGGAAGACGAACAGACCGACCATCAGCGGCAATCCGGTCCGAGCAGCCGGTCCAGCGCCAAGTCCTTCCACAATGCCAGATCCGGCTCGCTGCTCGGCCTCCGTCGGTCGAACGCGTACGTCAGCGCCACACCGCGCATGCTGGTGTTGAGCAGTTCACGCACCACCGGGTATGCCGGTGCGTCGATGAAGGGCACTCCGAACATCGCATCGGTCGCGGTGCGGACTCGCTTGTTCAACGCGCGTTCGACCGGGACCAGCGCACGGCGGAGTCCGTCGTTGTGCCGAGCCCCGATCCACAGTTCGGTCGCCGCCCAGAAATAGTCCTGCTGGTACGTCGACCACATCGCATCCACCACGGCACAGATCCGTGCGCCGGGTGCGGCGGGCCAATCGACCTGCGCGCCGGCGTCATCGACACGAGCCGACGCCAGATGCTGAACGGCCGCGACCAACAGCTCGTCCCGCGACGGATATTGGTGCAGCATGCGGCCTCGGCTCACGTCCGCCAGTTCCTGAATCTTCACCGTCGACGCGCCCGCATAGCCGAACTCGACCAGGGCCTGCACTGCGGCATTCAGAATGCGGTTCTGCGTGACGAGGCTGCGTGATTGCATACGTCGAGTGTTGCCGCTGAGTGCGCCCACAGCAAACGCACCACTCGCGAACGTGTCGCAATACTGCCGTGCGCGAGCGTGTCTGGACCATCGAGGCAAAAGCAGTCAGTCTTGACTGTGTGGTGAAATCGATGTTCAATCCAAAGGCACGCACGGCACTCTCCGCAGTCGCCGGCAGACGACCGCTCCTCTTCACGGCCCGCCAGTACTCGAACGAAAGCAGTCACCGATGACCGAACGAAGCTTCGAAGGACGAACCGCAGTGATGTCGGGAGGTAGTCGTGGGATCGGGTTGGCAATCGCCATCGCCATCGCCGAACGCGGCGGAAACGTCGTACTCCTCGCCAAGACGGACACCCCCGATCCCCGCCTTCCCGGCACCGTCCACACTGCGGTCGCCGACATCATCGCCGCCGGCGGCGACGCAGTTGCCGTGGTCGGCGACGTGCGCAAGGACGAGGACATCGCCAAGGCCGCTTCGACGGCAGTGGACCGATTCGGCGGAATCGATATCGTCGTCAACAACGCCAGCGTGCTCAATCTCGCTCCTACGCAGGAGCTTCCGCTCAAGCGGTTCGATCTCATGCAGCAAGTGAACGTCCGTGGCACGTTCGCGTTGACCCAGGCGTGCCTCCCTCACCTCGTCGAGTCACCGAACCCGCACATTCTCACGCTGTCGCCGCCGCTGAACATGTCGCAGAAGTGGCTCGGCGAACATCCGGGCTACATGCTCGCGAAATACGGCATGACGCTCGCGACACTCGGGTTCGCTGCAGAATTTGCACACCTTCCGATTTCGAGCAACTGCCTGTGGCCGCAGAGCACGATCGCCACGGCTGCAGTGGAGAACCTCCTCGGAGGCAAAGCCGGAGTGGCTCATTCGCGATCCCCTCGGATCATGGCCGACGCCGCGGTCGCCGTGCTCGATCGCAAACAGGGAGAGATCAACGGTCGAACCCTGATCGACGTCGACGTCCTCGCCGAATCCGGGATCACCGATCTCGGCCCCTACGGCGGGGAGGAACCCATCTCTCTCGACATCTTCGTCGATCCCACTGCGTGACATCCATTGACCCGTTGGTAATTCAGCTTCGGTGATCAAGAGCGTGTGCTCGAAGCGGCTGGACGCAGGCCGTGGCATCGGCCACAGTGGAGTGGTGGATACATCCCCTCGGATGCCGGGCACCCGCACGTACTCCGTCATGGTCGCATTGGGCAGCTCGTTCGCTGCCGGACCCGGAATCGAACCCGTAGTCGACGACAAGGCGATGCGGTCCGGGAGAAACTACGCACACCTCGTCGCAGAGGACCTGGGTGCCGCGCTCACGGATGCAACGGTGTCGGGTGCCACCACTGCCACGATCCTCGAGAAGAAGCAACGAGTCTCGACGACGCGGTTCGCGCCACAGATCGACGCAGTCCGAACCTCCACCGATCTCGTGACGATCACCGTCGGTGGAAACGATCTGGGCTATCTCGGCGCACTGCTCGGGTGCGCTGCGGCGAACCGGGTAGCGCACCGCTGGTACGGCCGTCCGGCGGGATGGTTGTTCCGAAAGGCGCTGTCCAAGAAAGACATCACCGACGGTCTCGTATCGGACACCACTGACTCCGTCGTCAGGATCATCGACGAGGTACGGCGGCGTGCACCACACGCGCGGGTTGTGATGGTCGACTACGTCCCGATCGTCGACGACACCACTGTTCCCAGCGACACCGTTCCTCTCACCGCCGAGGAGATTGCGTTCGCCCGCAACGTCTCGGCGACGTTGTCCGACATCTACCTCGCCGCCGGAGCGAAGACCGGGGCAGAGATCGTGTCCGCGTCGTCCTTCGAGTCCGGCCACGGTATCGGTACCGCACAACCCTGGGTTCACGGCTTCCGACCCAACGGACTTCTCGCCGGGTCGTTCCATCCGACAGCAGAGGGTATGCGCGCTGCAGCAGATCTGGTGTTGGAACTTCTCCGACGCAGCGACGGGACCGGGAACGGATCGAGCTAGGAATCAGAAAAGACGGGCCGAACGTCAGACGGCCGAGTTCCGAGACACGCCAGTTCTACTCGGTCCATCGATAGTCGAGGAACTTCCCGTCGAACGTCACCACGACACGATCTCCGTCCTCGTGCGGGCGGCGTTCGACGTTCATCGTGAAGTTGATGGCACTCATGATGCCGTCGCCGAACTCCTCGGCGATCAGTTCTTTGAGCGCCGGGCCGTACACCTCCAGCGCCTCGTGGAATCGGTAGACCGTGGGGTCCGAGGAGATGCCGAGCGACCCACGATAGGGGGCCAGGGTCAGCTCGAACAACGAGCCTTCGGGCATGTTCAACTTCTCTGCGAGCACATCGGCCTGAGCGACGCTCAGCGGATGCTGGCCGTACAGTGCCGACACCGTCCATGCCACCGGCATGTCGATGGCCTCGGCCAAGCCGGCCCAACTGAATCCGGCACGTGCGCGTGCAAGTCGAATCTCCTTGATCAAAGGCTTGTCTTCGAAACCGGTCACGAGCTCTCTCCTACGTAGTCGTTCTGCACGCTCGGCCTCTCGAGACCACGCGCCTGGCTGCCCGACGTCCCAGTCTCAGCCGAGAACTTCTGGCTCGCAACATGTGGTCTCGATATCGCGGGCGCTGCCCGATGTGTGTCGAGCCGCATCGAGACTCCGGTCGACATGCATGCTGGTATCCACATCCGTGGATCTTGTGCACCTTCACCGCTCGGACACAACGAAAGTACTGACGACATGACGCAACTCGGTCTCGGCCTTGCCGCACTCGGACGCCCCGAGTACCTGACGGTGGGGCACTCGGCTTCGATAGAGGGACGTTTCGATCCGGTCGCCCTCGAGCAGCTGTGCCACGCGGTACTGGACGCCGCATGGGACCGCGGAGTTCGACACTTCGACGTCGCGCGATCCTACGGTTTGGCCGAACGGTTCCTCGGCAGCTGGTTGTCTCGACAGCCGAATCGGCGAGCTGACCTCGTGATCGGCTCCAAGTGGGGATACGCCTACGTCGCCGATTTCCAGCAGGGAGCCGAGATTCATGAGGTGAAGGAACACTCGGTTGCCCGTTTGGCAGAGCAGTGGCCGCAGACCCTCCACGAACTCGGCGGTGCGCCCGACCATTACTTGATCCACAGCGTCACCCCGGACAGCCCGGCCCTGAGCGACGGTGCACTGCTCGACGACCTACGGGCCGTGGCAGACAGCGGTACCCGAATCGGCATCAGCACGAGCGGGCCACACCAAGCCGACGTCGTTCACGCAGCGCTCGAGACAGGGGTCTTCAGCTCGGTGCAGTCGACGTGGAACCCACTCGAGCCGTCTGCCGGTCCCGCACTGGCACGCGCACACGACGCCGGCTGGTTCGTCGTCGTCAAAGAAGCAATGGCCAATGGCCGACTCGTGGCCGAAGATTCAGCACTCGGCGGGGTCGCGGATTCGGCCGGGATCGGCCGCGATGCACTCGCGCTGGCGATCGCACTCGCGCAACCGTGGGCCGATGTGGTGCTGTCCGGCGCGGCCACCGCTACGCAACTCGAGCAGAATGTTGCGGCACTCTCCGTCGACCGCGAGCTGATCGTGGCGGCCGACCTGAACAGCGCAGAGAATCCAGAGCGCTACTGGAACAACCGCTCCCGCCTGCCGTGGACGTGACCGCCGATTCCACCAGGCTGTGTTGCCGGGCATGCTCGAGTCGATCTGGCGGGCCCTCTCATCGACGCGTCGCGGCGAACACGTCGACCGGATGTGGCACCCGAGGCCTGCCGTCGGAACCGGGCACCGAAACCGCATCCAGGTAGGCCCGTACCGGCCCGCGCAAATCTGGCGTCAGCCGGGCCTGTACGGAGAAGTCGAGCACCTCGTCGCTCGCGGAAGAGAGGTCGATCTGCGCGTCCAGAGCGACCACATCGTCGAGAAAGATCCCGGCGTCGACGAAGGCACCCTCGACGTCGGCACTGAACCACTGTCGGTGGTCCTGCAGCGGCGGGGCGAGAACGCCGACCAACGCGTTGAGCGCAGCCGTCGGCGCGATGGCCACCCAGAGCTTGCCGCCGGGTCGCAACAAGCGGAGCGCGGCACGCAGCGTCGCGCCCAAATCTGGCACGTAATACATCGAGTGCACGAACATCACGACATCGAAGGTTTCGGCCACCGCGGAGTCGCCGAACGACGCGACGTACGAGTCGAAGCTCAGCTCGTCCGCCTCGAGCGCGGACATCGTGGCGGAGAAGCGCTCCGCGCTTCCGACCCAGGGGTCGACGCCGACGTACCGCACCGGCCGGCCGGGTACGCCCTGTATCAGCCCCGCGGCGAGCCGGGCGTCCAGCGAGCCGTCACCGCAACCCACCGACAGCACCGAGACCGGTCCGTCCCCCATCGCTGCCAGCCGGTCGGCGAAGTGCTCGGCGATCAGGCCACGCTGGTCGGAGAGGCGCTCGAAGGCGGCATGCTCGCGTGCGTAGGACTCTGGCTCGAGGCCTGCCAAGGCCGGAGTACCACGCCGCGCCGCTCGCACACCGTCCAGTAGCACGGCCGCGATGTCGGTCGGCAGATTCGGAGCTATGTTGGACGTCACAGTGAGTCCATCATGACGCACCCACCCGGTGCTGTGCGGTCGGCTTCCAGAAGGAGTGGCATGAGCAGCGGAGATACAGCCGAACGCAGTCTCGAGCATTGGAGCGAAGCCGGTCGCACTGGCATGGAGGCGTTCTACGCCCTGGCCACCGAGGACTATCACCAGCTGGCACTGGCCGCCGACTGGCCCGCACTGCTCGCCGCCCACGCTCACGACGGCTGGTCGCTGCTCGACGTGGCCTGCGGCAGCGGCAAGTTCCCGACCGCGTTGCGCCGATACACCGATCTGTCCGCGGTGCCCGAGGTGGCCTACGACCTGCTCGACCCGTCTGCGTTCTCTGTCGCCGAGGCGCGTGGGGCGCTCGGTGCGCCGTTCGTGGCTCGACACGACCTGGTGATGACGCTGCAGGACCTGCCCGCCGACCACACCGGCTACGACGTCGTATGGGCCACCCACGCGCTCTACGCACTTCCTCCGGCCGAGCTGAACGCCGCCGCCGAGCGGTTCGTGGCCGCGCTGGCCCCCGGCGGTCTCGGCCTCGTCGCGCAAGCCACCGAAGCGTCCCACTACATCGCGTTCTACGACGCCTTCCGCGCAGGCGTCCGTGAAGCGACGCCGTACACAACGGCCGAGCAGGTGCGCGACGCGCTGATACGAGCCGGTGCGGACGTGCGCGACCAGCGCGTCACCTACACCACCTCGACATCCGATCGCCTTGTCGCCGAAGGCTTTCTGCAGCGCTGTGCCTTCGACGACTCCGTGTCGCTGGAGGAGATGGAGGCTGCACCGGTGCTGGGCGACTACCTCGCCTCCTGTCGCGACGAGTCGGGTTCCTACACCTTCTCCCACGAGGCAGCCCTGCTGTGGATCTGACGAACGAACGACTTCCCGAGCAGAACCGCGATGGCGGAATCGACCAGGACTGGGCCGGAAACGATCAGGACTGGTGGGATTGGTACGTCACGCTGGCTGCAAACGATCAGGCACCCACCGAGTTGGTCGACGGGCCGGGCCTGCCCGACATCGAGGCGGCTTCCGACGAGCAGATCGAGCGTGAGCTTGCCGAGCCGTACGCCCTCGACCCGGCCGCAGTCGAGTCCTTCGCTCGAGAAGCCTTCGTGCGGCTGCCCGCGGTGTTGTCTCCCGCAGTGATACGACGCCTCGCCGAACGCCTCGAGGAGCTACTGCGCGCCGAGCACGGCGACGACGTCGCAGGCCGATTCACCGCGTTGGAGCAGATGTGGTTGCACGACGACCTGATGCGCGCCGTGGCACTGTCGCCTCGGATCGGCGGCCTGGCCGCGGCATTGCTCGACGAACCTGCCGTTCGGCTCTATCACGACAACGCGCTGTCGAAGGAGCCCGGTTGCGGACGCACACCGTGGCACCACGACGCCGAGCATTTCCCGCTCCAAACCACGCAGGCGGTCACTGCGTGGATGCCGATGTCGGCGATCCCCGGCCGAATGGGTCCGCTGTCGTTCGCCCGCGGCCGAGAGGTGCTGAACGAGGTTGCCGACCTGGAGTTCGACAAGGTCGGCACCTCGTACGACGAGGCCGTCGCCCATCGCTTCGTCGAGTGCGGCGTTGCCGTGGAGTCCGAGCCGTTCTCGGTAGGAGACGTGTCGTTCCATTCCGCGCTGTGCTTCCACACTGCGGGGCCGAATCGGACGACGCAGCCGCGCCGAGCGCTGGCCACCACCTACTTCGCCGACGGGGCTCGTGTAGTGGAGTCGCCGACGCTGATCAGCGGCACCTGGCGCGAATTCTTACCAGGCGTGGAGCCCGGTGGCCTCGCGGCCTCGGAACTGAACCCGGTGGTGGGTCACCGAGACTGAACCGGTCACGGGCAGATGAACCCATCGTCCACCATCAGACACCGCTTGGGGTTGGTGGGGATTCTGCCCTCGAACGCTTCGCCGATACTGAGTGCACCGTCACCGTTGCTGTCGAGCCCCGGAGACAGGGACGCTGGCAACAGCGGTGCATCGAGCACTTCACCGACGGTGACCGCACCGTCGTTGTTCGGATCGAAGGCAGGAGCGGCCGACGCTACCCCCGGCACGACGAACAGCCCTGCAACCGTCAATGCCGCGATCGTTGCCACTTTCAGCGGAAGTCGTCCAACCGTCATCGGCTCTCTCCTGTTCGAGGGGAAATACCGGACAATAGTGGCACGGCGGCCGGGTGGTGTCCTAGAAAACCGACGACCCATTCGAGTGAACATACGTACACTAAAAACGGTGGGGACGAGAACTCAGCGCACGCAGGAGTGGGGCGAACTCGGCGAGCTCGCCTTTCGAGAATTGGCGTCGGCCGCGGGTGGTGTTCGCGCAGTTCACTCGGCAATCGCGCGACGCACATTCGCTGCCGTGAAACTCGGCGTCGGACCGGCCGTCCTGCCGACACAGCTGATGCACGACGCTATCGCCGCCGGCACCTATGCGAGCATCGCGGCCGCCTGCACCGGCGCAGCCAAGGCCGTCGGCGCGCTGACCGGAGGCGACGCCGCGATCGAGGACGATCCCCGGCCGTCGCCGTCGCACACTGCCCTCGGGGCACAGACCATCGCGGTCCTACACGGTCTCATCGGCGACGACATGGAAAAGACCGCCCGAGTGCTCGCCTACCCGATGTCGATTCGCGTCGACGGTCGCCCGGTACTTCCGAAGTACCGCGCCCTCGCCGCGGCGTTCCCCGACGCGGGAGCCCACCTCGTGTTGTTCCTGCACGGGCTCGTCGAGACAGAATCGGCATGGGGACTCGGCGGGCGGCCCACCTACGGGGAACGGCTGGACTCCGAAGCCGACACCACCTCGATCTTCCTGCGCTACAACACCGGACGTCGAATCGGGACGAACGGTGCCGACCTGTCGGACCTAGTGGAACAGCTCGTGACGGCCTGGCCCGTCAGGGTTCACCGGATCACGTTGGTCGGGCACTCCATGGGCGGCTTGGTCTCACGCAGCGCCGCTCATCACGCGGCCGAGAGCGGCCGACGGTGGGTGGACCTGTTGACGGACGTATTCACACTCGGGACACCGCATCTGGGTGCACCGCTCGCGCACGGCGTCCATGTCGCTGTGGCGGCGCTGGCACTCGCGCCCGAAACCCGGCCGTTCGCACACCTGTTGGCGCGTCGAAGCGCCGGAATCCGCGACCTGGTCCATGGATCGATCACCGAAACAGAGGGACATGCCAGCTACGCCGACGGATTCGACGTCGGAACGGCCGCGGACATCACGGTCCCGGAAGGGGTTCGGCATCATCACGCCTCCGCGGTCGTCACCGGAAACCCTCGACATCCGGTCGGGACCTTCGTCGGCGACGGCCTGGTCCGCACCGACAGCGCCGGTGGTCGAAACAAGCTCCGCGACATAGGACTTCGTCCGGACGACGGTTTGGCGATCAACAGCGCACATCACTTCACCTTGCTCAACGACGAGAGGGTGTACTGCTGGATGCGACGCGCATTGGTCGGTGACGACACAACTGATGCCTCGGATCTCGGCTTCGTCATCGAATCGGCCCCTCGGCTCTGAATTCCGGCCTCCGATCGGCGTCGGATGTCCGAAGCCTCCCGAGAAGTCCACTTTCTTGGCGGATAGAGCGTTGACGTACGCAATTCACTGAGAGTAGTCTCAGCGAATGAGAGAAACGTCTTCCAAAGAGGGGTCCGCACATGCACGCATGCGGCGGGATACTCACGCCCGCCTCATTCAAGCGGGTGGTCGCGCATTGGCTCAGGGAGGCTTGGACGGTGTCAAGACAGCCTCCGTCGCACGAGACGCGGGTGTTGCCAACGGAACTTTCTACCTTCATTTCGACGACAGAGACGCTCTGGTAGCAGCCGTCGTCGGCCAGGCAGTGGAAGAGCTTGCGCGAGCGCTATGGGAAGTCAGACAGGATGATTCGTCGTTGTCGGCCACAGATCGTCGAGCCGTCGACGCCATCGTGTCGTGTGCCGAGCAGAACCGCGATCTGTTCGTCGGCGCGATGCGCGCATCCTCGCTACTCGCGGGTGCCGACCCGTTCGACGCCCTGCTGGAACAGCGACGACTCGAACTCGTCGCCGCTCGAACATCGACCACGAGCACGGTCGATCCTGACCAACGAGTCACCGTTCGGGCAGAGTTCGCGATGCTCACCGGCACCCTCTCGTGGTGGCTGACGGAAGACACCGGAGTCAGTCGCGACGCTCTGATCGACACGCTGGTCGCGATCATCGGTGCCGTCGGTGGCGCGTGACGTGAAACCGCACATTCACAGCGAGGGAAGGAACCAGGAAGTAGCTATGTACGAACACCCCACTTGCCCTCGAACCGAGCATGCTGACGCGGACCCAGCCACTCGCCGTGAGCGATACCGTTCATCGTCGTCGAATTCGGTTCCGACTTACGACGTGGATCTGTACTCGGCGCATGCCATCGCCGATCCCTATACCCACTACCGCGCACTGCGGCAACTCGGGCCGGTCGTGTGGCTTTCGAAACATGACATGTACGCCGTCTCCAGGTATTCCGAGGTTCATGACGTCCTGGCCGACGATTCGACGTTCCGGTCCGGAGATGCGATCGCACTCAACAAGTTGGCGCGCTTCTTCGGAAGCAAGACCGCTCTCGTCAGCGACGCCGATGTGCACGCTGCTCGCCGAAAGCTCGTAACCAGCCGACTGACTCCGAAAGCTTTGCGGCCCTTGCGGGCCGAAGTCGCCGACCTGGCACAGGGGCTTGTGCAGACCGCCGTGTCCCGTGGCGATATCGACGGCGTGGCGGACCTGGCTCTCGCCCTGCCGCTGACGGTCGTTCCCAACTTGATCGGGTGGCCCGAGTACGGGCGCGCGAAGCTGTTGGACTGGGGCATTGCGGGATTCGACTTCGCCGGACCCACGAACCGCCTCTTTTTCAAGTCGCTGCCCCGTGTCATCGCTATGCGCATGTTCGTCGGAAAAGTCGTTCGCCGTCGGGATTTCGCACCCGATAGTGCCGGAGAGGAACTCCTGGCAGCGGTAGACGACGGCACTCTTTCCAAGTCCGAGTGCGCGTCCCTGCTGATCGACCTGTTGGCACCGTCGATCGACACGACAGCGAGCATCATTGCCGCCGCACTGCAGTTGTTCGCCGACAATCCTGATCAGTGGAACGCACTGCGCAACGACCGATCGCTCATGCCCAAGGCAATCAACGAGGTCGTCCGACTCGCGTCTCCTCTGAGAGCGTTCCAGCGTCGCGTGAACAACGACACGGTCGTCGCGGGCACGAATCTGGCCGCCGGCTCACGACTTCTCATGCTCTTCGCCTCTGCCAACCGCGACGACCGAGTCTGGGACGACGCCGACGCATTCGACATCACGAGGGATCTGGTAGGTCACGTGGGCTTCGGCTACGGCGTACATTCCTGCGCCGGACAAGGTCTCGGCCGGTTGGAGACCAGTTCGATCCTCGAGGCGTTGCTCGACCACGTCGAGTCCATCGAACGTCGCGGACCTGGCAAGAGAGCGTCCAACAACGTCATCTACCGCTGGGAGGAACTTCCGCTTCGACTGGTGCCGCTGAGCGGTGAGAAGTGAGAGCCCACGCGCCCGGATACCGCATCGATCGCTCGATTACTATTTCTGGAGGTGAGCCATGCTGTTTGCGATCCAATCGCTTGTGACCATCAGCATTCTCGCGTACGCCGCCGTAGCCGCAGCGGCCGACCTCAACAGCACCCACGCCACCAACCCCCTGTGGGGCGGCCATGCCCGATTTCATGTGGTGTGGCAGGTATTCACTCACATCGGGGTGGGAGTTGTTGCGCTGGTGCTGGTCTGGGTACCGCTCGGATCCATCGAACTACGCCTTGTGACGGCCATGTCCCTCACATTCGTCGTCCTCTTGGGATTCTTCGTCTCCGCCCTCGCGATGCCGCTCTACGACGGCCGACTCGCGGATCCGAACGGCTACCCGCAGTTGGCGATACCGATCGGTCGACGTAGGTACGGCCTCGACTTGAACGTCCTGCTGTTCGGCACCGCGATGATTGTTCTCGCAACGGCAGCTGTGCTCACCGTGACCAACGGAGGTTTCCCATCATGAAGCTCGCTACCGGTCGCATCGGCGACCGCGATACTGTGCTGTCCCAGAACACCGACGGCCATCTCGTCGATGTCGGGTTCGTTGCGAGACAACCAAAATTGAGCATGCGCGAGCTCATCGAGTTGGACCCGACCAGCCGAGGGCATCTCCTGGATCGAGTACGCCACGCCACACACGAGGCAGTGGTGAGCATCGACGAGATCACCTGGCGACCACCGATACTCACCCCATCGAAGATCGTCGGTGTGGCCCTGAACAACGACGTGTTCAACTATCTCGCGTCGCGGAAGATGAACGCCCCGATGTACTTTCTGAGCCCGTCGACGGCCATGACCGGGCACCGCGGCGCCATTCGCATCGATCCTGCATGGGGACTGGTACATCCTGAGCCCGAACTCGCAGCAGTGATCGGTACCGAGATGAAGAACGTGGCACCAGAGAAGGTGCTGGACGCGATATTCGGGTACACCATCATCAACGATGTCACGTCTCCTGGTTTGAAAGCGGACGACAGCGTCGAACTCGTCATGCCCGAGGGCTTCGATGTGAACGAACCGTGGCGCACCATGCGTGGCCCCCAGGACACGTCGCTCTACCTCACGTATCACGCTCGCTCGAAAGGTACCGATACATTCGCGCCCATCGGACCATGGATCACCTTGGCGCACTCGGTACCCGACCCCAATGCGCTCGGTGTTCGGGGATACCTCGACGACGAACTGGTACTGGAGGATTCGACCGCGAACTTGACCTTCTCCATCGAGACAGTATTGGCGCACCTGTCCCAATCCATGACACTCCTGCCCGGAGACATCGTGCACTTCGGCACGGCAGCTCGGCCCACTCGACCGGATCGGTTCCCGACCATCAGATCGATCGATCTGTCACAGTTCGGCGGAACCGTGTCGATCGAAATCGATACTCTCGGTCGTCTGGACAACTCGATCTGCAGATCGAGCAATCCCTGAGTGCCACCCCGCGGTACTGCTCCTTTCGAGGCGCGAATCAGTATGTAGCTCAGTGGAATCGGTCAGGCTCGCACCCGCGGGGGTGATGGCCGGTGCCGTCGAGTCCGCTCCCCGAACACGCTCGAACAGAAAGTTGAAGGCAATGCCCATCGCTCTGGAGCATCGTTCCGCCATTCACGACTTGGTCGCCGAATTCGCTTGGCGCGTAGACCACAACGACGGCGTGGGGGTCGAGAACCTCTTCACCGAACACGGCGTATACGACATCGCCGGCTGGATGATCAGCGGGCGAGAGGACATCAAGCACTTCTACGACGACCGTCGGGCTCGCGGCTCACGAACGTCGCGACATCTGTTCACCGGACTTCGATTGACAGCCAACGACGATGCCATCACGGGAATCAGCGTGCTGACCTTGCACGCCGAGCAGGGTGCGCCTCCCCTTCGACTCGATCCGGTGCTCGTGGCCGACTACTCCGACACCTACGTCAGAGATGAAGACGGCCGCTGGCTGTTCGACAACAGGGCGGTGACGCCCTTGTTTCTCAGGGACGTTCCGAATCCGTAGCCGAGAAAGCGTTGCGACGTCAACGTGGTTCGCGAGTAACATCCGGATCGTGGGCCGTCCAGGTCCTGGCCTCACTGAAGGAGATGACGCGTGCAGCTGTTCCGAAAAGCCGTCGAGGCGAACGACCACGACGCCATGGCCTCCACCCTTGCTGACGACGTCGTCTTCAGCTCCCCCGTCGCCTTCAAGCCGTACCACGGCAAGCAGACGACCGCGGCGATCCTGCGCGCCGTCACACGCGTGTTCCGCGACTTCCACTACGTCCGAACCGTCGACGACGTCGGCGGCCGCGACCACGTCATGTTCTTCGAGGCCCGCATCGACGACGTGACCGTCCACGGTTGCGACATCCTGCACCTCGATTCCGATGGCCTGATCGACGACTTCACCGTGATGGTCCGTCCGCTGTCGGCGGCGCAGGCACTCTCCCGCGCTATGGCTACGGAATTCGCCGCCGAGATTGCCCCGGTCGCTCCCACTGACAAGTCCGGCTGACGCAGGCCCAGGTCGCGTCCCCGAAATTCACGTTCGGCAGTCCGGATCTGTGCGCTGCTGTGATCTACTTTTCGGCGAGACCTAGTGCCGCTGAGAGATATAAGCCTTTTTGCCGGGGTAACCAGCCTTGACCTTCGAGCGCAACCGCAAAACCGCATCGACCGCGTCATCGACGGCAGACGACTGCTCATCGGAGCCCGATTCGGCAGCAGAGACTCGCGCAATCTCAGCCTCCAGTCCAGTAAGCAAAGTGGCGAGGTACTCGAGATCGCTCATCAACTCACGATGTCTCATTCGTCGGCCACCCCAGCGGATCAGCTCCTCCGTTCGGGATATCTGACTTCGATCGGCGTCGGGGATGCCAAACCGGGGAGCTGATTCGCCACGGGAATGGGAAGAGAAACGGCAGGCGGAGCTCAGGCTGCCTACCGAATCCCCAGTGGTCGAGAGGTAGTTACTTTTCGACCAACCTTTGCGTGAACATCGATCCCAGGCATGCTCGCAGCGAGGATGGATTTGGCCGGCAGACCCTTCGTACCGTCAGTAGGACGCACGTCCACCGCTGATGTCGAAGACAGCGCCGGTCGAGAAGCTGAGTTCCTCGGATGCCAACCACGCAACGAGTTCGGCAATCTCCGCGGGTAGTCCCATGCGAGCCATAGGGGTCAGGCTTTGCGACCGCGCGAGAATCGCTGGGTCGGTGCCCGCGTTCATCGGACTCGATACCGCCGCAGGCGCAACCACATTGGCGAGCACGCCGGTGGTGGCTATCTCCTTGCCCAAGGATTTCGTCAGTGCGATCACAGCGGCCTTCGACGCGGAGTAGGCGCTTTGGAGCGGGTTCCCGTCCTTGGCTGCGATGCTGGCGAGGTTGACGATCCGGCCCCATCCGTTGTCCACCATGGCCGGAACGAACGCCTTGCACATCAGGAAGGTGCCGTCGACATTGATTCGGAATGTCCGACGCCACTCGTCCAGTTCCACATCGACGAGAGGGGCCGACGGCCCCACGACACCTGCACTGTTGATCAAGATGTCCACTTGTCCGATCTTGCTTCGCAGGTCATCCACCGCGCGTGCGTCGGACACATCGAGGAATTCGTCACCGCCGAAAATATCGGCAGTAATTACCCGTACCCCCGAGTCCCTCAATCGTGTCGCGCAGGCTGCCCCGATTCCGCTGGCACCGCCCGTGATCAGCGCAGTGGCGTCGGCGGGGTAGCTAGTCATGGCGTGAGCTCCTTCGATCGAGTGGCAGCACCACATTCTCTATGTACATATGGCACATAAAATGTGATTCACTGTATTCTCAACGGACTATATGACGTGGGGCACAGTAGTCAACCTCCACCCTGACGACCGGAGAAATCTCGTGGAAATTCGCTGGCTCGAATCATTCGTAGCCGTTGCCGAAGAACTTCATTTCGGCCGTGCCGCGCAACGACTAAGAATGGCTCAATCTCCGCTGAGTCAGACAATCCGCAAACTCGAGAAAGATCTCGGGACAACCCTGTTCGACAGAAGCACACGAAGTGTGGAGCTGACTGCGGCCGGCCATGCGTTTCTCCCGCACGCACACCGAGTCCTCGAAGGTATCGAAACCGCTCGGCACGCGACCCGTGCATCCGAGGGAGGTGTGTACGGAAGAATCAGGATCGGCTTCACCGGCGTTCTCAACCATCGCGCGCTACCGCCGCTCACCCGAACGCTTCGCCAGCGCCATCCAGATATCGAACTGACCCTCGTCGGGCGGATCATGACTCGTGATGCAGTGAACCAGATCGAAAGTGGAGCCCTCGACCTGGCCTTCGTCGGCTTGCCCGTGACGTCGCCGTCGGTTACCACTCGACTCATCCGACGCGAACCGTTCGGCGCAGTACTGCCGTCCGATCACCGGCTGGCCGGCGAGGCGAAGATCGATCTGCGCGACCTGTCCGACGACGGGTTCGTCACCACACCGATCTCCGCAGGATCTTCACTGCAGGAAATTGCCATGCGGGCCTGCCTGGACGCCGGGTTCCGTCCGCAGATCGTTCAGGAGATCACCGACCCGTACATGATCTTGATGCTGGTGGCCGCTGGAGTGGGCGTCGCTCTGATGTCGGACGGCATTGCGGAGATTCTTCCCCCAGGCACTGTGTTCGTCCCGCTGACCGGTGAGCCGGTGTACATGCCACACGCGATTGCGTGGTCCAGCGCACCGCCGAGTCCCGCCATGGCGGTCGCGCTCCGGATCGCAGAGGAAATCTTGCCTACCCCGGTTCAAGACTGATCCAGTCTTTATCTCAGATTTTTTTAGTGTTGGACGCGGCATAGTCGGGCGTGACACTCTCGTTTTCTGTAGCCCGTTGTGAAGCACGTCATACCAACGACGTCCCAGCGAGCCCCGACCGTCACCGTCGCCGCCACGTGCAGCGCGAGAGAGAAGGAACTGTCATGGCAAGCAAATCCGCTTCTGCCACCGCCCATCCGAACAGGAATGCGCGGCGCGCGGCGGCCTCAGGCTTCCTCGGAAGTGCACTCGAGTACTACGACTTCTTCATCTACGGCTCCGCCGCCGCGCTCGTGTTCCCCGCCATCTTCTTCACCGGCGGCGGACCGACCGCCACCCTGCTGTCGATCGGAACCCTCGGTGTCGCCTACATCGCACGGCCCCTCGGAGCGGTTCTGTGGGGCCACCTCGGTGATCGCTACGGCCGAAAGAACGCGTTGCTGGGCTGTCTGCTCATGATGGGCATCGCTACGGTTCTGGTCGGCTGCCTCCCCACATACGACACCATCGGAATCGCTGCACCGATCATCCTCGTCATTCTGCGACTGCTGCAGGGCCTGTCCGCCGGCGGCGAGTCACCGGGGTCCTCTGCATTGACGCTCGAACACGCACCAGCGCACCGTCGCGCATTCTTCACCTCGTTCACGATGAGCGGCATCATGTTCGGCATCGTCATCTCGAGCCTGGTGTTCATCCCCGTCGCAGCGCTACCCGACGAAGACCTCTATTCCTGGGGATGGCGTATACCGTTCCTGCTCAGCATCATCGTCACAGCCGTCGCGATCTGGCTGCGACGCAGCCTCGACGAGCCCGAAGTTTTCGAGGAACTCAAAGAGCAGGACGAGACCGCGGGTGTTCCCGTCGTCGAGATGTTCCGATCCCATTGGCGCACGGTCATCCGCATCAGCCTCAGCGCCAGCTTCGCGATGATCAACACGATCGTCAACGTCTTCGCTCTCGCCTACGCGGTGAACGTCGTCGGTTTCGAGCGCACCACGATGCTGCTCGCCATCGCGTCCGCAAATTTTGTCGCCGTCCTCACCCAGCCGCTCTACGGCATCCTTGCCGACCGCATCGGACGCAAACCGGTCTTCGTCGTCGGCGTCCTCGGCGCAGGTGCCATGGTGTTCGCATTCTTCCATGCCATCGGCACCGGCAGCGTACCAATGGTTTTCGCTGCGGGCATCGTTCTGATCGGCGTCTTCTACGCCATGCCCAACGGCATCTACCCGGCATACTTTCCCGAGCAGTTTCCCGCCAAGGTTCGCTACACCGGTATGGCGGTGAGCCTCATGCTCGGCCTTCTCGCCGCCGGCTTCACCCCCGCCATCGCTCAGTCGATCACCTCCGGCGACACCAGCAACTGGGGACCGGTCGCCTGGATGTGCATGGGCTTCGCCGCTCTGGCTGCTGTCGCGGTTCTGACCGGACCCGAAACCTTCCGCACTCCCACCGAGGAACTCGGCGAGAAAGCCACTGAGCAGGCGCAGGCCGGAAAGCCTGCCAAGCTGCTTGCGGACAACTCCGCCTGACCCGGAATTCCTCTCGCGCAGTTTCGGATTCGACACAATCGAAGGGCTCACCGTGTCCACGAACACGCACCATCACATCGGACTGATCGGCAGCGCGATTTCGACATCGCTCTCGCCCGACCTGCACAACCGCGAGGCCTCCCGTCTCGGCCTCGATGACTACTGCTACGAACTGATCGAACTCGACATGCAGTCGGATCCGGGCCGCCCTCTGCACGAGGCGATCTCGGCCGGCTACACCGGATTCAACGTCACCCACCCGTTCAAGCAAACGATCATCGATTCGTTGGACGAGTTGTCCGACGATGCCCGGATGCTCGGTGCCGTCAACACCATTGCCGTGCGTGACGGCAAATCCATCGGATTCAACACGGACCACACAGGATTCATGTCCGCGCTACGCACCGGACTCCCCGGAGCCGAGCTGGGCCGCGTGGCACTGATCGGAGCAGGCGGGGCCGGCTCTGCCGTCGCATTCGCTCTTGCGGCCGCAGGAGTGACGGACCTCCGTATCTGTGATGTCGACCGCAACCGCTCGCAGGAGTTGAGCACACGTCTCTCGCAGTCCATACCGACAGCGACGGCAACACCGTTCACACCCGACGCGATCGAATCGATTCTCGCGACATCGCACGGAGTGGTCAACGCCTCTCCGATCGGAATGACCGGCCATCCCGGCACCCCGTTCGACACGGCGGCTTTGCGCGCGTCCATGTGGGTGGCGGACATCGTCTACCGACCGATGCAGACCGAGCTCATCTCCGCCGCACGCGTCGCCGGATCCCCAGTGCTCGATGGCGGACGAATGCTCGTCGCCCAGGCCGCAGACACGTTCGCCCTCCTCACCGGGGCGGCCCCCGATCGAGAAAGAATGCGTCAACATCTCACCGAACTCGTTGCTGCGCAATCGATCGCAGCGTGAGAGGAACAACAGTGAGTACACTTCCCTCGTTCGCCCAGCCGCTTCGAATCGGCACACTCACCCTCCGAAACCGATTCGTCTCCGCACCGATGGAGCGCAACTATTGCGAGATCGACGGCACCATGACCGATCGCTACATCGCCTACCTCGAACGCCGAGCCGCAGGCGGAGCGGCCCTGATCTTCACCGAAGCCAGCTACGTCCGCGCCGACGGTAAGGGACGCATCCGACAGATGGGCGTCGACGTCGACGAACGGATCCCCGGAATCAGAAAGATGGCCGATGCGCTTCATGCCCACGGAGCACTTGTCGGCGTCGAACTCAACCACGGCGGCCGGACTGCCCAAGGAAGTGTCAGCGGATTCACCCCCGTCGCCCCGTCGCCCGTTCCCTGCGCGGTCGTCGGCGGCGAGATGCCCGAACAGCTCGAGGAGGACGATATCGAGCACATCATCGAATGCTTCGGTGAAGCTGCCCGTCGATGCCGTCAAGCAGGAGTCGATGTCATCTCCCTGCACGGGGGACACGGCTACCTGATCCACCAATTCCTCTCCCCCGCTTACAATCTCCGTGACGACAAATGGGCCGAGCCCACACTGTTCGTCAACCGCGTCATCGACGCCGTACGCGCAGCAGCTCCGGACGTGGCTCTCGGAATTCGGTTCTCTGCGTTCGAGGGGATCGACAACGGTCTCGACGCCGAGACCACCCGCGCCAGAATCGACGCCATCGACACCGACCGCCTGGACTTCCTCGACGTCTCGGCAGGAAACTACGAAGCTGGCCAATGGATCATCCAGCCCGGCGAGTGGAAGCGCGGACTTCTCGCGCCGTATGCGGAGCAATACACCCGTGACTTCGAGATCCCCGTCGGTGTCGCAGGACGAATCAGCAGCCCCGAGGCCGCCGACGCGGTGATCTCCTCCGGCCAAGCAGATTTCGTGAGCATGGCACGAACCCTGCACGCTGATCCTGACTTCCCGAACCGCGTCCTCGCCGGCGAGCGGTACCGCCCGTGCATAGCGTGCAACTACTGCATCGACTCCCTTGCCGCGGGGCCGATTCCGTGCTCGGTCAACCCATGGGTCGGCCGGGAGATCGACCAACCGAGCCTGCGTGTGTCCGACGCGTTCGCTGCAGCGGTCGTCGGCGGTGGCCCCGCCGGCATGGCGGTGGCGCGTGAACTCGCTCTCACAGGCCATCGAGTGGACCTGTTCGACGAGAGGCCTACTCTCGGAGGTGATTTCGCGCTCGCATCGAGCCTGCACGAGTACCCGGAGTACCGGCAGATCGTGCAGTGGTATCTCGACGAACTGGCCGATCTGAACGTCACCACCCACCTCGGCGAGACCGTCGAGGGGCGAGCGCTGGCCGAGGGGAACTTCGATACGATCGTCCTCGCCACCGGAGGGCGCGGACCTACGATCGACCTTCCGGGTTCACATACCCGCCGCGTGCGAGACGTCCGAGAGTTCCTACTCGCAGCGGAATCACCACCGCCCGCGATCACCATCTTCGGTGCCGACCGCGAAGCAGCAGCAGTCGCCGACGACCTGTTGCAACGCGGAACGCGTGTAGTGATGGTGGGGCCACAGCAGCAGATCGCCCATGACGTAGGGCGGCGCGGCAAGATCGTGCTCCTTCCTCGCCTCGCAGCGGCTGCCGGTCTGACCACGTACCTGTCGTCGATCGTCACCGCCGTCGACCATGGCCGAGTCGAGATCCGCACCGACGGACAGACCCGCTGGGTCGACGCACCCGGCGAGTTGCTCATATCCCACGGCATCGAGCCCCGTACGGATTTGCTGGACATCGCGAGATCCCTCGAGCCGCGTTTGGGAGTTCATACCGTCGGTGATGCAAGCGGCGACGGTGGTTCCATCCACGCTGCACTCGTCACTGCCGCCGACGTGGCTGCCCGCATCACCGTCGACGCGGCTGCAGTCTCGAAGGAACAGGTCGACGCATGACGCTGCCCCGCTCCCGGCCCACCATCGATATCCGCGAGGCCATCCCCGCCATCGGGCTGGGCACGTGGCCACTGACCGGTGGACCCGCCACCGATGCCGTCCTGACCGCAATCGAATCCGGATACCGGTCCATCGACACCGCAGCGGTGTACGAGAACGAGGAGGCAGTGGGAAGAGCATTGTCCGAGTGCATGGTTCCCCGAGGCGAGCTGTTCGTCTGCACCAAACTCCGCGGTACCGACCACGTCTCCGGTGATGTTCGCGGTGCGATCGAACGCAGTATCGACCGACTCGGCCTGGACTACCTGGATCTGTTCCTGATTCATTGGCCACTTCCCAAGCACAACAGGTACGTAGCGGCCTTCGAAGCACTGCTCGACTGCCGTGACGCCGGGCTCGTGCGATACGTGGGAGTATCCAACTTCACCGAGAAACATCTTCGGCGGACAACTGCTGCAACCGGAGAAGCACCGGCTGTCAACCAAATTCAGATGGATCCGACACTGGCACGCCGCCCGATCCGTCGGGTACACGACGAACTCGGCGTCGTGACCCAGTCGTGGAGCCCCTTGGGTCGCGGAGAGGTCGTCGCCTCCGATGTCGTCGCCGCCATCGCAACGCGCCTCGGGTGCACGCCTGCACAGGTCGCGCTGGCCTGGCACCTGCACAACGGGGTGGTTCCGATCGTGAGATCCGCGAACCCGGCCAGACAAGCAGAGAACCTGGCAGCACGCGGGATACAGCTCGCCGACGACGATATCGCCGCACTCGCTGATCTGGACCGGGGCGAATCGGCCGCACGAAATCCAGAGAAAGAGGAGCACTACTGATGGCACTGCGTATCGGCATCGTCGGATGCGGACGGATCGCGCGCAATCACGCCCGAGCCCTGCGGCTGATCGACAGCGTCGAGGTGGTCGGATGCTGCGACACCGATCTCGATCGCGCTCGAAAGTTTCCCGTCGACAACGGCATTGCTTTCGGAGTGCGCAGTGTCGAGGAGTTGATCGCACATGGGCTCGATGCGGTAACCGTCTGCACCCCGCATCCAGTACACGAGCAGGTCGTACTCACCGCAGCCGCTGCGGGTCTACATGTGTTGTGCGAGAAGCCGATAGCAGTGGACCTGGCCGCGGCCGACCGAATGATCGACGCGACCGACCGCGCGGGGGTCACCTTCGGCGTACTTTTCCAGCGACGATTCTGGCCAGCTTCCCAGCGAATCAGAGCTGCCATCGACGACGGACGACTCGGAGTTCCGATGCTCGGGGAAGCCTCGGTCGTTCTGCATCGGCCCTCGGCGTACTACTCGGCGGACGCATGGCGCGGCCGTTGGGACACCGACGGAGGAGGCGTACTCATGACCCAAGCGATCCACCAGATCGACATGCTGCAATGGTTCATGGGCGAGGCCGTGTCCGTCGCCGGTTTCATCCGCACCCACACTCACGGTGACCATATGGAGACCGAAGACTCCGCCTCCGCAGTCATCTCCTTCGCTTCCGGCGGGACGGCGACTGTCACTGCCACCACCGGTGCCAACCTCAACCTCGGCAACCGGGTGACCGTCGTCGGCAGTACCGGTGCCATAGCCAGCGTTCTCGAATTTCCGGAGGGCAGCGAAGGCGTGAACGAGCTGTGGACCGTTCCCGGTGAGGTATCGCTCGGCACCGTGTTCTCCGCGGATACCGATGCCAACCTCGATGTCGACGAGGTCAACGCTGGACTCGCCGACTTTCACACTCTTCAGGTTCAGGACTTCGCCGAGGCGATCCTCACCGGGAGTCGCCCAGCCGTGACCGGACGCGACGCCCGGGCCTCGCTCGCGATAGTGGCCGGAATCTACGAGTCCTCACGGACCGGCCGCGTCGTCGACCTCACTCCTACAACGACACTCGTCTCGGAAGGATCTTGACATGACACCCACCGACAATATCTACGACGTCGTCGTCATCGGGTCCGGTGCGGGTGGTCTGTCGACCGCAATCGCGGCCGCTCGAGGTGGTGCCTCGGTTCTCGTCGTCGAGAAAGCCGATGTCTGCGGAGGTGCCACCGCATGGTCCGGCGGATGGATGTGGACACCGCGCACCAGGTTCGCCCACGCCGCCGGGCTCCATGAAGACCGCGAAACCCCGCGCACCTACCTCGAACACAGACTCGGCGAGAACTTCGACGCCGCCAAAGTCGACGCCCTACTCGACGGTGCACCGGAAATGGTCGAATTCTTCGAGAAGAACACCGCGCTGCAGTTCGTCCCCGGTACACACGTCGCCGACATCCACGGCGACACCCCCGGAGCCGGCACCGGCAATCGCTCAGTGGCTCCGAAACCGGTCGACCTCCGCACGCTCGGACCCGACGTTGCAGTCCTCCTGCGGCGGCAACTCTACGAAACCTCCTTCCTCGGAATGGGAATCATGGCCGGACCCGATCTGCAGGGATTCCTGCACGGCACCAGATCGGTGTCGGCATTCGCGCATTGCGCCCGACGCGTCACCCGACACATGTTCGATCTCGCGACAAAGCGGCGAGGACAGCATCTCGTCAACGGCACAGCACTGGTCGGTCGCTTGCTCCGGTCCGCGCTCGACTCCGATGTCGATATCCGAGTTCGCACCGCAGCGACAGCTCTGATCACCGATGAGAGCGGCCGCGTCGTGGGCGTTCGTCTCACCGGGCCTGATGGTGCCTACAGCGTGCACGCACGCAGCGGTGTCGTCCTGGCGACCGGCGGATTCACCCATGATCTCGATCGTTGTCGAGAGTTGTTCCCGCGCAGCCCATCCGTCACCGAACATCGCACATTGACTCCGGAAACGACCACGGGAGAGGGGATCTCGCTCGGCGAATCGGTGGGTGGACGACTGGATACGTCACTCGCCTCGCCCGTCGCCTACTGCCCGGTTTCGATCATCAAGTATCGCAACGGAAAAGAAGGCGTATTCCCACACATCCTCGATCGCGGTAAACCTGGGGTGATCGGCGTCCTCGCCGACGGGCGACGATTCGTCAACGAGGCGCTGGGATACCACGATTACACCCTGGCGATGATGGACACGGTTCCCGATGGCGAGGAAGTCTGTTCGTGGCTGATCGCGGACCAGCAGTACATTCGCTACCTCCCTCTCGGAATGGCGAAGCCTTTTCCGATCCCCACCTTGCCGTACCTGCGGTCCGGCTACTTGCAGCGCGGAAAGACCGTGCGAGAACTTGCCGAGAAGATCGGAGTGGATCCCGACGGCCTCGACAAAACCGTTGCTGCGTTCAACGAGGGGGCACGAGACGGCGTCGATCTCGAGTTCGATAGGGGAACAACCGCATTCAATCGAGCATCCGGGGATGCGTCGAACCCGTGGCCGAATCCTTCACTGGCTCCCCTCGAGAAGGGACCGTTCTACGCAGTGAAGGTCATCCCGGGCAGCTTCGGCACGTTCGCGGGATTGATCACCGACGCATCGTCTCGGGTCCTCGATGCCGGCGACGAGCCGATTGCCGGTCTTTCCGCAGTGGGCGTCGATCAAGCCAGTGTGATGGGTGGGCACTACCCCTCCGGCGGAATAAACCTCGGACCCGCAATGACATTCGGCTACCTCACCGGCCGTCGCCTCGCCACACAGACAGGAACACCATCATGACGCCAGCTCTGGGGCTCGCCGCGCTCACTGTGCTCGACAGTGCACCACTCGAGCAAGTGGCGCTGGCCGAGAAGCACGGCTTCGACACCATCGGCGTCCGACTGCTGCCCGCTTCCCCAGGGACCACGGCCTATCCGCTGCACGAGAACCAAGCGGATCTCGACGAGCTGGCCCGACGCCTGGCGGACTCCTCGGTCACGGTCTTCGACCTCGAAATCGTCCGTCTGGGAGAGGATTTCCGGTCGTCCGAGTACGAACGCTTCGTGGCTGCCGGTGCACGTCTCGGAGCCAAAGCCGTATTGGTCGGCGGCGATGACCACGACCGCTCTCGGCTCACCGACTCCTACGCGCAATTCGCGGCGCTGTGCGCTGACTACTCGATGGTTGCCAGCCTCGAATTCATGCCCTGGACAGCGGTACCCGATGCCCGCGCTGCACTCGACGTCGTCTCGCAGGCCGACGGTCCCGGCCGGAGCATCCTCATCGACGCACTGCACGTGGACCGTTCGGCGACAACGCTGGCAGAACTGGCCGAGATCCCACGGGACTGGCTGCACTACGCACAGCTGTGCGATGGAAGTGTCCCAGCGCCGACCGAGACGGCCGAACTCATTCGTCACGCCCGCGAAGAGAGACTCGTCCCGGGCAGCGGCGGCATCGACCTCGATGGAATCTGGGCGACGCTACCTGGCGACCTCCCCGTGAGCATCGAGCTTCCCAACGAGCCACTGCGCCAGGAGGTCGGCACCGACGCCTGGCTCGATTCCCTCGTGTCGGCTGCACGGGAGTTGCTGGCACGCAAATGACCATCGCTGCGGAGCGAAGATCGACAACGACAGCACCCACCCACTGAACATCCACGCCGAACTCGCAAACACGACACCCCATCACCGAGCACCGGAAGGTCCAAGAAGGACGTCCGCACTGGGTTTCTGAACTATTTGCGAAGCAGCGTCGTCGACAGGCAAGATCTGCGGCCGGCCTGGTCGATCATCTACGTAGTCGGCGATTTCCGGTGCCAGGGCGGCATCCCGCGAAGCCGCAGAACAGGCGGGTGCGCGTGATGCTGTCCGGACGCGGTTCGGCATGCGGGTGTCGGATCACTCCGACCGGCGACGTGCCCCGAGAAACGCACTCGCAGCGCGCGCCGTCGATCGGCGATCTCGAGCAGCCTGTCCTGGGACTGTGGGCGCGACAACTCCATGATCGACTCACACAGCCACGGCTCGAAATACCGCAGCGCCTCATCCGCACGCACCGATCCCGACTCGTCGGTGAGCACCTGCAACTGGTTTTCGCGCAGCAGGTTCAGCAATTCGTTTTGGTCGATCGGCTCCGGCCCACCCGGTACCGACGGATCGGGATCGATATCGCTCCACCGCTGCAACTCCAGTTCGCAACGACGTGCGTTCGTCTCGATCACCGCAGCGACAGCGTCGGAACTCACACCGTCGGGCAATGCCGCAATCACTTGCGCCGCAGCCGCTTCGAAGCGAGCCCACCCCTGACGATCACCGGTTCGGTGCCACCACGTCATCGCGGCAGCGTGGTCCCACACCCGCACCAACTCCTGCTCCCGTTTGGGTAGAGACCGCATTGCCTCGCCGATCGCGAACCACCGATGCTGGCAATACCTGCGCGCTACATCTGCGGCATGCCGATCATCGGCGCTGCCGGTAATCTGCGCAGTACGCGCCAGCTTCTGATGATGCAGAAACGCTTTTCGTGCTCGGGACACCACCGCCGCGGTCTGCACTCGCGCAGTTCTACGCCTCCCGGGCAACCACGACTCCCAGAACTTCATCACATTCATCGTGTGTCGGACCTTTTCCGCTTCACGGCGGCCGCACCCACGACACAGAGACCGATCTCCCATCCGGTCATCGTTTTCGTGGGGCATCATCGGTATCCCCCTCGTCGAGATCTGCGTCGTCGAGATCCGCGTCGTCGAGATCTGCATCGTCGACGAAGACGAGCACACCGGTCTCGAGCGCGACCGCCCATCGCCGCGGTTGCGCCCAGTCTCGACCGAGGTCGTTCGAGGCCGACAACACATCGACGAAATCCTCGACGATGGTCCCGGCGCAGACCCCGCTCTCAGGTCGAACTACATCGACGACATCACCGATAGCGCGCGAATTATTTGTGTTACCTCCCGACACAGGCATATCGATATCTAAACACTTCGTCGCAAATTTCGCACGGGCGACGGTCCGATCCAGCAACTTTTCAGGCATCAACATCTTCACCCGTGCCCGCGGCTGACACCCGCTCACTTACGATACCTCGCACGGGAACGCAATCACGAAACCGGAACGGCTGAACAGCTCGAAGTACATCGAAAGCCGGCTTCGATCCAGTACTTACGGCAAATTGTGTCGAATCCCGATCCGGATGTCACCGTTGACCAGCACCGCCTCATCTACCGGGTTTTCCTACCTGACATGTTCGAGGCACCGTCACCCCTCGAACTGCGTCGGCAGACTGGTTAACCTTCAGCAAGCACGCAGGGGGCGGGTAACGTACGCCCCCGAATCGGCTCCTCCGTTTCGGATTCCCGACTCCGATCGGCGTCGGATTTCCGAAAGCGAGGAGCTGATCCAACGCGGGGCGCGAACGAAAGAACTCCGACCCCCGGGATCGGGATCGGAGCAGTGGAACCTCCTGACAGGATCGAACCGTTGACCTGCAGTACATAACCGGGTTCAGGAACCAGGCACCGTCGCCGAACGATCGGCGCTGATCGAGCCGGTGTCAGGTGACATAGCGGCATTTGGGACGATTCGGGCATGACGACGAACCGGCAGACGCCCTCCGACTATGGGGACAACGAGCAGAGTCGACCCAGCCTGGATCAGCGCCCCGGACTCGATGAAGTTCCCAGGGGACGGCCGCCGGCGACGGAATTGGCGGCGAACGTCGTTCGCGGCGGTCTGATCGGTCTGGCGGAAACGGTTCCCGGGGTCTCCGGCGGCACGGTCGCCCTGGTCACCGGCATCTACACCAGGGCCATCGCGTCGGCGAAGCATCTGACGGACATCCCCAAGGCCGTGGCGACGAGGTCCGACGTGCGCGCCGAGGTCCGTCAGGTCGATTGGTGGCTGCTCGTCACGGTCGGTGTCGGCATGCTGTTGATGGTGTTCTCGGTGGCGGGAATCATGGCGTCGTTCGTCACGGATCAGCCCGTCCACTCCAAGGCATTGTTCATGGGCATGATCGCGATGTCGGTGGCGATCCCGTTCATGGAGATCACGCGTGGCGCTTTCTGCACCACCCGGTCTCGACTGTCTGCCGTACTTCTGTTCGTCGTTCTCGCTGCCGGAGTCGTTGTTCTCACGTCGTTACCCGGGGTCGAGCCGTCGAGCCCGTCGTTGATTCTGGTGTTCTTCGCCGCGACGATCGCCATATGTGCGCTCGTGCTGCCAGGCGTGTCGGGGTCGTTCTTTCTCCTGGTCATCGGCCTGTATGCGCCGACGCTCACGGCCGTCGACGAGCGGAACCTGACGTACCTGGCCGTCTTCGCGTTGGGCGCTCTGGTGGGGTTGGTCAGCTTCGTTCGAGTGCTCGAGTGGTTGCTGGCGAACTACCACGATCTCGCGATGGTCGCCGCTGCCGGCCTGCTGTTGGGGTCGTTGCGCGCGCTGTGGCCGTGGCAGGGCGAGAACAGAGAGCTGCTGGCCGTCGGCAACGAATGGCCCGCTGCCTTGGGATTGTTCGCCGTCGGAGTTGCGATCGTGGCTGTGGTTGCCATCGCTCAGCGGCGACTGGCAATTACGCGTACGTCCTGACCGAAACGGCAGGCGTAGCCGGCCATCCACGCCCCTCGTCGGAATCCGCACCGCCTGCAGGCGCCGTGAATTCCCGCTAGGGGCGTATGTGCGCGCGAACCCTCCACACCGGCCCCCACAGACACAAAAACCCCGACCCCAGCAGCGGGATCGGAGCAGTGGAGCCTCCTAACGGGATTGAACCGTTGACCGCTCGCTTACAAGGCGAGTGCTCTACCGCTGAGCTAAGGAGGCAGTGAAGCGAGGCAATCATATCCGTTCATCGGACGCTCAGTGTCAACAGGTACCTTGTCGGTGGATCACCCCAGCAACGTGTAAAGACGGTCATGACTTTCCTGCAAGACCTGACGGCTTCGCTGAGCCGTCTCACCGGTGAGCGTCGGGCCACCATCGATACGCCGACCGCTGCACCGTCACCTCTTCGTCCGATCGATCTGACCGACGATGCGTCGGTTGCGGAGGTCTTGGACCTCGCGGTTCGCGTCGGCGAAGTACTACTGGCCTCGGGCACGGCGGCCATGGATACGGCGACCCAGGTGCAGTTCATCGCCGCGACGTACGGCCTCGCACGCTGCGATGTGGACGTCACGTACAACTCGATCACCCTCAGTGCGCACCGCGGCCCGACGCGTCCTCCGGCGTCGACGATGCGCATCGTGCATTACCGCTCGATGGACTTCACACGTCTGGCCGAGGTCGACCGTCTCATTCGTGCCGTGCGCGTCAAGATGGTTCCGCCGAGTGCAGCGCTCGAGCGGCTCGACGAGATCACCAAGGCTCCGCACCCGTACAACCGGTGGATCGCCACCCTCGCGTGGTCCGGCATGGCCGCGGCCATCAGTGTGCTGCTCGGCGGTGGCGCGCTGGTGGCTGTGGTCAGCTTCCTGACAACGATGGTGATCGACCGCATCGGACGCGTCCTCAACCGCGCGGGTCTGCCGTTCTTCTTCCAGCAGGTTGTCGGCGGCTTCGTGGCGGCGACACCGGCGATCACGCTCTACAACTTCCAGGACCAGCTGAACATCAGCATCTCGCCGTCTCAGATCATCGCGGCCGGGGTGATCGTGCTGCTCTCGGGCCTGTCCCTCGTCGGCTCGGTGCAGGACGCGATCACCGGGGCCCCGATCACCGCGGTATCGAGATTCTTCGAGGTACTGATGATGACCGGCGGCATCATCGCCGGCGTCGCGACATCTCTGCGGTTGGCCGCGCTGATCGGCAGCGATCTGCCGCAGATCAGCAACCTGGCGCCACCGGACATCCTGCAGGTCCCCACCAAGGTGATCGCCGGCGCAGCAGCGTCACTGTTCTATGCACTGGCCTGCTACGCCGAGCGTCGTGCCCTGACGGCTGCCTTCATGGGCGGCTTCGCGGGCTCGCTGGTGTACCTGCTCTCGCAGACGCTCAACGTGGGACCGATCATCGCCTCGGCCATCGCTGCCACCGTCGTCGGATTCGCGGGTGGTCTGCTGGCTCGTCGTGCGCTGATTCCGCCCTTGATCGTCGCCGTCGCGGGCATCACTCCTCTGCTCCCCGGCCTGGCGCTGTACCGCGGTCTGTACGCGATCCTCAACGACCAGCTGCTACTCGGCATCAGCTCGTTGTTCGCGGCGTTCGGCGTCGGCTGCGGCCTGGCTGCCGGAGTGACACTGGGCGAGTGGGGTGCCCGCACCTTGCGTCGACCACGCATCATCGCGCGCACCGAGGAACTACTGCGCCCGACGCTTCGCCGCACAGAAGAACCGCGCCGACCGACTGTTCGTCGGCGGCGCGGTACGAGCCCTTCGTAGAAGGCGGAACTCAGGCCTCTGTGCTGGGGGTTCCCTCAGCGGATGCGCGTGCAGCAGCGTCGGCCTCCATGGCCTCACGCAGGCTGCGCGGACGCATGTCGGTCCAGTTCTTCTCGACGTACTCCAAGCACGCGGCGCGGGTGTCTTCACCGAAGACGACACGCCATCCCTGGGGGACCTCGGAGAACGTCGGCCACAGCGAATGCTGGTCTTCGTCGTTGACCAGCACGAAGAAGCGTCCGTCTTCGTCATCGAACGGGTTGGTACTCATCTCGCCTCACTCGTCGCGAACGTTTGATTGGTAAGTCTGCACCGTGAGGTGCCACACGACCCTAGCAACGCAGGTCGGGCCTTGGTGGCGTCAGGCCTCGAGAAAGCCGAGCAGTTCCGCATTGACGGCCTCGGGACGCTCGAGATATCCGTAGTGCCCGGCGTCCGCTATCTCCACGTACCGGGCACCGGGAATGGCGTCGGCCAACTCCTTGCCCAAGTACGGCGGGATCATTCGATCGTCGGCGAACCCGACCGACAGGCACGGCACCGCCACGCCGCGGTAGGCCGCAGTTCGATCGAAATCGTCCTCCATGCCGAGCTGAGCGCGCACTCCGGCGGACGGCGAGGAGGCAGAGAACTCGAACAGGTCCAGCCAGTCGCGTGCCCCGCGCGCGTCACGCAACGTTGCAGGCGACAGGTTCATCACCGCAGTCACCGCAGCCGAGTAGGTGCCGGGAAGCTCGACGCGCTTGTCGTACAGCGCTCGTTCGCCGTGGGCGAGAGTCTTCTGGAACTCGTCGACGCGGGCGTGGCCTGCGAGGAACACTGCTTTACGCACGAGGTCGGGTCTGCTCAGCGCAAGCTCCTGCGCGACGCGTGAGCCCATCGACGTTCCGACGACGTAGGCCTTCTCGTCGCCGTTGCGGACGAGCTCGATCAGGCCGGCGGTGTCGGCGACCATGTCTTCCATGGTGATGCCGTGCGTGCTCTCCGACGACGGAGCGATGCCGCGATTGTCGAACGTGCACACCCGGTAACCCGCTGCTGTGAGAGCGGGCACCTGATGCAGCTCCCACACGCGACCGGGGCTGCCGGTGCCCATGATCAGAACTACCAGGTCTCCACTGCCCTTGACCTGGTAGTTCACGTCGATGCCGTTGATCTTGGCGATAGGCATACGTCTCCTCACTCCTGATGCGTTCGTCGGGGATCGTATCGTTCGGGCCGGGCGCGGGGTTACTCGAACAGCCAGTGGGTACCTGGGTTACATGACTGACGAGAACGTAGCGGGCGAAGCACGCAAGGGATTGCTCGACGGAATCAAGGGCAAGGCCAAAGAGGTCGTCGGCGCGGTGACCGGCAACGACTCGTTGACAGCCGAGGGCCAATTGCAGGCCGCTCAGGCCCGTGAACACAAGGAAGCACAGGCCACGGAGCGGGTCGCCGAGGCGCAGGCCACCGAAGCCGCCGAGGAACTGGCCGACGTGCGCACTGCGGCCGAGAGTCGCAGGGAGGCCGCGGAGGAAAATGCCGCGGTGACCGAGGCGCAGGCAGATCGAGTTCGCGAGACACAGGTGGTCGCGGCCGAACAGAACAAGCGAGAGGCCGTCGCACAGGAGCGCGCTGCCGCGGAGGTCGACGCGACCGCCGAGCAGATCGAGGCCGACGAGGACCGGCGCATCGAGCAGGCCGCCGCGGACTCCGACGAGATGGTGGCCGCACAGAAGCATCAGGAAGCACTTCGGCAGGCCGAGGCCGATCGCAAGAAGGCCGAAGAGCTCCGCAATCAGGCCTGACCCACTACCGCATACCAGGAGTTTCGCTACATGAGCGTTTTAGCCATACCACTGACCATCCTTCGCATTCAGTACAAGATCGCTCGAATTCCGTTGCAGCTCATCGAGACCAATGTGGTCGAGAAGATGAATGCCGAAGCACCCGCCCGGCTGGTGTACGAGCACACGCTCGGATCACTCGACCGTGCCGTCGGAAACCTGTTGGGAGACAAGAACCTCGCCGACCGCGGGGAGACTCTCGTCGACAGCACCGAGAACCGTGCCGAGGCAGCCCGCTTGGACGCCGAGGCTCGGGCCAAGAAGACCGCGGCCGACGACGAACTGAAGGTGGCTCGCGAGACCGCCGAGAAGGATCGCCGCGCAGCCGACGCCGCTGCCCAGGAAGCCGCACGTGACGCCCGCCAGGAGGCCGAGCGACGCAAACGCGAAGCCGCGGAGGAAGCCGAGCGCAAGGCTGCTGCGGACAAGAAGAAGGCCGACGAGCAGGCCGCGGCCACCGCGAAGGCCGCCGAGGATCGCAAGAAGGCCCAGCAGGCTCAGGTCGACAAGCAGGAGAAGCTGGCCGCCGCGCCGTCCGAGGCCGAATTGGCCGAGGCCGCCGAGCGTTCCGACGAGGCCGCCGCCAAGAAGGACGAGGCGGAGCGCATCGAGAAGCTGTTCATCGCGGAGAAGAACAAGGACTGACGCTCAGCTTCCGAATCGACACCACGGTCGCCCCATCGATGATTCGGTGGGGCGATCTTCGTTGTCCGACGACGTCCGCAGTTAGCACCTCTAATTTGCTTCTCTCACAACACTTCTCGAGATCGACCGAAAACAAGCGCTGGTCCGCGGACAGGTGTATCAATAGAGCACCATCGCACTCCTGTGCAATGTGACCGTAGTAGAAGCCAGGGACGGGGGTCCCATGGAGTGCAGCGCTGCCCTGACCGAGACGAGCGCCGAACACGACGAGCCGACCGACGATCGACTGCTGTGGGCCACTGCAGGCGATCTGTTCGGGGACTGGAGTGACCGAGGCGATGCCGCCCGGTTCGAGCAGTTGGTTCGACTCCTCACGCCGGTCCTCTGGCAGGTCGTCCGAGCAGCAGGAACCGACGAAGAACAAGCACGGGACGTCCTGCAGACGGTCTGGCTGACCCTCGTCCGTTGTCCCGATTCGGTGCGTGACAACAGAGCCGTCGGCCACTGGCTCGTGGTCTCCGCGCGTCGCGAATCGTGGCGTGTGGTGGGCCGCGACAGACGTTCGGTGGCGCTCGACCCGGCCCGAGTGCCCGAGCCCGAACCAGGTTCCTCTGCCGAAATCGAGGCTCTGCAGGTGTCCGATACCCAGGTGCTGTGGCTGGCGGTGAGCAGATTGTCGGCCAGATGCCAACGGCTGGCGCGCGTTGCGGCCAGCCTCGAGCTGACCGACTACAAGTCGCTCGCCGCGGACCTGGGACTCGCGGTCGGCAGTGTCGGTGTGATCCGCCGCCGGTGCCTCGACGCCTTGCGTGCCGACCTCGAACAGCAGGGAGTGACCGGTGTCTGAAGAGAGCAGCCCTCGGTCGGCCGACTCGGCAATTCTCGAACGGCTGGGCCGAATGTGGCAGGAGGCCGATCCCCCACCGCCGGGGCTCGCCGACGATCTGGTGGCGTTCGTCGCGGCGGCCGGTGTGGAGTCCGAATGGGCGGAGATGCACCTGGTGATGTCCGACGACCTTGCCGGGGTCCGAGCAGCCTCGGACGCCAAGACCCTCGAGTTCGAACTGGGGGCCATCGCACTGCTGGTGCGGGTCGCCCCGGAGTCGTCCACGACCGGACGAATCGACGGCTGGCTGACGATCGAGGACGCCGATATCCCCACGGGTACGTTCGTCACCCTCGTCGCCGACGACGGTGACCGCACGACGCACGTCGACGACGCCGGCCGATTCGAGTTCTCCGGCATCCGCGAAAGCCCTTGGCGGCTTCGGTTTTCGTTCTCCGACAGCACCCAGCTGATCCAGACCCCTCATCGACAGTGGTAGGAAGGCCGACGACAATGACGAATGACGAGCCGGTGGAGAGCTGGAAGCGGATTCCTCGGGTGGCGGTCGGCATGCCGGGCAACCCGGATGACATCGGTTCCCAGAGCCCGACGCTGTACGTGCGCGACACCGTTCTGGTGTCGTACAGTTCCACCGAAAACCGCGATCCCACAGACGTTCTCGCCGAGGTGGCCGGACATTTCGGCTGGCTGCTCGACAGAGGCTCGCGTGACGATCGGCTGCCGATCTCGGTTCGCTACCCGGATGTCAACGACGAGGACGCCGAGTCCGAGCGGATCGTCGAACGCGTCTTTCTCGTGGCCACCGGGGATTCGGTGGCACCGACCGTCGACGCTGCGGCATTCGTCCGCACGTTCCGAGCCACCCGATCCGACGACGCCCCGGTCGACGTGCAGCTCGAACATGTTCTCGCGATCGGAACTTCGCTGGCCCCGTTCATGTCTCCGTTCATGAGCCCGTTCATGAGCCCCTTCATGTCACCGTTCATGTCTCCCTTCATGTCCGGCGGCTCCCCCGCCGGAATCTACGCGGTCCCCGGAGCCGGCGGCCGGATGCCCGTCGCCTACGTCGGCCCGGCACCGGTGCGACATCCGGACGATCGAATCGACGGTCGACGAGTCCGCGTCGCGATACTCGACACCGGCTGCGGTGCCCACGATTGGCTCGGTTTCGTCGCCAAGGGTGTCGATCAGAACCCCACCATCGGAATCGACGATCCCGCCACCGACCCGGAGGTCCACCCGGATCTGTTGGGTCCGTTGGACGGGCAGATGGATCCGGTCGTCGGTCACGGCACGTTCATCACCGGACTCGTCCATCAGGAGGCACCGGACGCGGACATCCTCACCGCCAGGGTGCTCCACGCGGACGGAATCGTCTACGAGGCAGATGTTCTCGCTGCTCTGAGCGCATTGCTCGAGTACGTTCGAGCAGACGAGGCCAACCACGTCGACGTACTCAATCTGTCGCTCGGCTTCTATCACGAGGAGGAGCCCGGCTTCACGTCCTCGATCCGCGACGTCCTTGCCGCGCTTCGTCGAACAGGTGTCGTCGTGGTGGCCTCGGCCGGAAACGACGCAACGAACAGGCCCTGCTACCCCGCGGCGTTCTCCCTCGATCCGGACGAACAATCGTGGGCCCCGATGATCTCGGTGGGCGCGCAGAACCCCAACGGCACCCAAGCGCTGTTCAGCAACACCGGTCACTGGGTGAACACATGGGTCTGCGGTGCCGCAGTGGTCAGCACGATGCCGGAGTTCGACGCCGGAGCAACACCGTTGGCACGACGGCAGGCACGCGAAACGTTGGACCCCGACGACTTCCTCGGCGGATTCGGCGTGTGGAGTGGCACGTCCTTCGCGGCCCCGATCGTCGCCGGTCGAATCGCCGAGGCGCTCATCGAATCCGTCTCCCTGCGCACCGGCGACGACCGCATCGCCGCCGCCCGCGACGCGGTCGACCGCGTCCGAGCAGCGATCACCGCCGAGAACGATGCGCTCCACGCCAAATCGATCCGATCGAGACGAAACACCCCACGGTGAACTCTCCACGAGAGTTGGTGGAGCGAGCCCAGTCGCTCATCAGCGCCGGACGCCACGACGAGGCCCGGCAGGTACTGGCGCAGGCTCGCGAGCACCTTCCCGACGGTCGGATGCGAGCCGAGGTCGTGTCGGCCACCGCGTGGGTGATGAGCGAAACGGGTGATCTGACAGGCGGGTTCGACATCTGCCGATCCGCACTGCGCGACGACGAAACAGACGTCGTCCGACTCGGCCCGATCGGCAGGGCGATCCTGCTCGGTCGCCTCGGGGCACTCGAGGTTCGGGCAGGCAACGACGACGCAGCCCTGCCGCTCTTCGGTACTGCCGCCGAAGCATTGGTCGATCACCCCGCAGCCTGCGGCCGAGTGCTGATCAACCGCGGCTACCTGCACCTTCGACGGCGACAGTTGCCCGAAGCTGCCGTCGACCTCGATGCAGCGATGGAGTTGTTCGCTCGTGTCGGAGATGTCGTCGAGCAAGCGAAGGTGGCACACAATCGCGGCTACGTCGATCTACTGGCCGGAGACCTCGCGGGTGCGCTCGATCGAATGAACACGGCCCGGGAGACGTTGCGCCATCTCTCGTCCGCGCACAGGGCAATCTGCGACCTGGACCGCGCCGAGGTTCTCGAGGCCGCAGGAATGATCGGCGACGCGGTCGACACTCTGGAACAAGTACTGAAACTGGTCGAGGATTCCACACAGTGGCACACCCGCGCCGAGGCGGAACTGCTGCTCGCTCGCATTCTCGCCGACGAGGACTTCGACCGCGCCGCGTCTCTCGCAGCCGCAGCAGCACAACACTTTCGCGAACACGGAAGTGACGGCTCGGCCGTCCGAGCAGATGCCGTTGCCGCTCTAATTCGGCTGCACGGTGATCTCCCGAACGGCGTTCCCGCCAGTACCCTCGAACTGCTGGATCGCCTCGACGCGCGCCACTTGACTGCGCACTCGACCGAACTGAAACTGCATGTAGCACTGAGCTTTCTGGACTCCGACGTCGACCGGGCCGAACGGTACACCGCAGACATCGAAGTTCGCACCGATGCGCCGGTGTCGACCCGCCTACTCGCTGCCCGTGTTCGGTCGGCACTCGAACGCACCCGCGGACGACCCGCCGACGCCCTGACCCATGCGGCACAGGCGATGGACGAATTCGTCGAATGGCAAACGCACTTCGGCAATCTCGGAATGCAGGTGGCAACCCAGCGAGTGGCCACCGACGTAGTCCTTCAGGGGCTCAACGCGGCGTGGGAGACGCAGGATCCGGAGCGAATATTCGACTGGTCCGAACGAGCCCGCGGTGCAGCAGCCGCCTGGAATCCCGTGCGAGCGCCCCGCGACGACGAGATGGTCGGCGCACTTGCCGAAATCCGTTCGCTCCGTGACTCCGACGACGCCGAGGCCCACCGGCGTCGCGTCGAACTCCGCGAACAGGTGCGAGATCTCGGCTGGCGTGGATCGTCGTCCTCGGCGACCTCCCTGTCGCGGCCCGGTGTCGTCGATGCCCAGCGGGCACTGACGGAATCGGACGCGGCGCTGATCACGTATTCGTGGCTCGGCGACAGGGTGGTCGCCATGGTGGTGTCCGCGGGCACCCCGGCCACGTTCGACCTCGGACCGTGGACCGACATCGCCCGGGAACTGTCCGGTCTCCCAGCAGATCTCGACGTGGCCGCCGCGCGTCGGGGCTCTCGCCTGCGCACGTCCGTCGAGAGGTCACTGACCAGGCGGCTGACTGCTCTCGATCGACTGTTGGTCGTGCCGGTCCTGGCCGATTCGATGCCTCGCCGAATCCTGTTGACGGTGCCCGGTGTGCTCGGCGGTATTCCGTGGGGCCTACTCCCCGGCCTCGCGGCTCGTTCTCTGTCGGTTGCGGTGTCGGTGCAATGGTGGATCGGTAGTTCGTCCGAGACCGGCACACGGGCACCGGTAGGCGTGGTGTGCGGGCCGGGCACAGAACACGGCGAACGGGAGGCCAGAGACGTTGCGCAGGCCTGGGAGGGTCGGTCACGGATCGTCACCGGCGCCGATGCCACCACCGTTGCTGCGGCCGATCTCGCCGAAGCGTCGAACATCCTCCACGTCAGCGCACACGGGGGCTATTCGCGCGAACATCCACTGTTCTCGTCGATCGCCCTGACCGACGGCCCGTGGTTCGGCCACGACGTCACTCAGCTCGCGTCGGTGCCGTCGCTCGTGGTTGTCTCCGCCTGCGAAATGGGTCGTGCGGCCGGTGAATTCGATGCGCTCGGCATGGCGCGTGCCTGGCTGCACGCCGGTGCACGATGCGTTGTCGCTGCTCCCGCGAACATCGACGACGAACGTGCCGCTGAATTCTTCCCATCCCTGCACCGAAGAATAGCGGGCGGCGAGACCCCAGGCGATGCGCTGGCCACGCTGCGCGGTTGTGCTCCGGAATCTCCGGACCTGGGTGTCGCCGCACTGTGTTACGGAAATGCCTGGTGAACAACATCATCGAGTGATGTATCAGCGACGTGGTCCGGCGCTCCTGATGGTCGTACACACCCGAACGCCCATCACCGAGGAGTGGATATGTCCACCACACTGACAGACCCGTTCACGGAGGAGCGGCTGATAATCCTCCGCGCTCCAGCGCGACCGGCCATGCGAGATCTCGACGCCGGTCCGGTTGCGATGTCGGCAGAAGCAACCGCAGGCATCACGATCGACATCGACAGCAAGGTCAGCAAGTCGACGATGCGCACGATCGCGAACGACCCCACCGTCGTCGGCTTCTGCCCGTCGCTGCCGATGACACTGATAGAGCCCGTGCCGACGCCACGACTCCACCGATCAGGTGTCGCCGCCACGACGTGGGGTGTCGACGCGGTCGGAGCAACGACCTCGCCGTACACAGGGTCCGGGATCACCGTCGCCGTACTCGACACCGGCATCGACTCGACTCATCGGGCCTTCTCCGGCGTAGAGCTGATCACCCGGGACTTCACCGGGGACGGCAGCGTCATCGACAAGCATGGGCACGGAACACACTGCGCTGGAACGATCTTCGGACGTGATCTGAACTCGAAGCGCATCGGTGTTGCCAGCGGTGTGAACCGCGCGCTGATCGGCAAAGTACTCGGAGCCGACGGCGGTGGCACCGACATCCTCACCCAAGCCATGATCTGGGCCCGCGACAACGGAGCACACGTCATCTCCATGTCACTCGGCATCGACTTCCCCGGCTACGTGAACTACCTGATTCAACAGCGCGGCTACCGCACCGACGTCGCCACATCGGTAGGCCTGCAGGCCTATACCGCCAACGTCAGACTCTTCGAGAAGCTCTCCGAGTTCCTCAACGCCGGTCTCGGACAACCACTCGTCGTTGCCGCCACCGGCAACGAAAGCGGTCGGCATGCCAACCCGCCGTACGAAATCAACGTCTCACCACCGGCCGCCGCGGCCGGCATCATCGCCGTCGGCGCACTCGACAGCAGCGCGGACGGATTCGTCGTCGCACCGTTCTCGAACACTCGAGCAACGGTTTCCGCTCCGGGCGTGGGAATCGAGAGTGCTGGGCTCGGCGGCGGCACCACCACCATGAGCGGAACCAGTATGGCCACACCGCACGTCGCGGGCGTGGCGGCTCTCTGGGCCGAAAAGCTCCGAACGCAAGGGCAACTGAGTCCCCTCGTACTCCAGGCCAAGATCATCGGCGACGCCACCTGCGACCCACTCGCGCCGGGCTTCGATCCCCTCGACGTCGGTGCGGGTTTGGTTCAGGCACCGCAGTCCTGACTCGCTCCACCTTCTTTCGATACGCACCCTCACACCCATGCTCGTGTCACACCTTTCGGAGGATCATCATGACCAGTACCATCCGTTCCACTGGATACATGCTCGATCGCAGCGGCATTCCCGACGACGTCCTGGAGCTACTACAGGTACTTCCCGGACAACACCAGGTCGAACTCGACCCTGCCGACGCACCGGCATCAGCCCACTCGTCGTCCACCGAGCCCTACTGCCCCACATGGGCAACGCACGCCGATCCTACTGTCGTGCAGTCGTTCTCCGTGGAAGGAGAGACGTTCCTCGAACCACTGGTGCACGAGGAACCCAACCCTCTTCTCTACCCGATGTGCACGGTCGGGATCGTGTTCACCAGCGCAGGCAAGCGGGGTAGCGGTGTACTCGTGGGGCCGAACTTGCTTCTGACGGCCGGCCACGTCGCACCGTGGGGCGCGAGCTCGTGGAGCATGGAGTTCGTCCCCGCTTTTCGAAACGGCAACCGTCCGTACGGAAGTTCGTACGTCCAGACATACCGTGGCTACAACACGAACGGCAATGTGACCGGGCACGATTACGCGATCTGCAAGTTGTTCAAGCCCCTGGGCTCCGCGCTCGGGTGGATGGGTACTGCGTCGTTCGGCAGCGAAGATCAGTACTACAACAAGCGTTACGTCTCGTCGGGGTATCCGGGCAGCTACGGTCAGCGACCGGCCGTCGAGTTGGACATGGGGATCCGCGACATCGACGACGACAGTCCGGGCCGCGAGCTCGAATTCGCGTTGCGCGCAGACCTCGGACCGGGTTGGTCCGGTGGCCCGCTCTGGCAGCACACCGCCAACCCCTATGCCGTCGGTGTGCTGAGCGGAACGGAGAAGGACGGTCTCGACCCGACGCGACTCGTGTACGCCGCCGGAAGCCCCATGGTCGATCTCGTCAACTACGGCCTGGCGAACTGGCGTCCGTAGCCCACACGTTGACTCGGGTTGCTGGGAGATCCGGTCCGACTGATGCGCCGGCTCGTGATCCAGCACTCGATCAACTCTGATCGGCCTCGCGACAACCTCTTCCAGCCCCGCACCGGTGTTTCGGTGCGGGGCTGGAGTCTTCCTGGATTTCAGGCGATATGAGGGCCGGCGCGGGCGTGGGATTGTCTCGGTTGTCGATACGGGTCGACGGTTGCCGGTGGTACGAACCAGGGGTGGTTGTCGGTACCGATGAACACTTCCCAGTCGGAGTGGTGCATGAGGCGGTGGTGGAATCCGCAGAGCAGAACCAGATTGTTCATGTCGGTGGGGCCGCCGTCGCCCCAGTGCCAGATGTGGTGTCCTTCGGTCCAGGCTGCAGGTTTTCCGCAGCCGGGGAACGCACAACCGTGATCGCGGGCGGTGAGGGCTCTGCGTTGTTTGGCGGTGACGGTGCGGGCGGTGCGGGCGAGGTTCAACGGGTTGCCGTTCTCGTCCATGACGATGGCGGTGAGGACACAATCACACGCCAACTGACGGGAAGTATTGCGGGACAGTGGTCCCATCCACGGCAGCCAGCCGACAGTGGTGCCGTCGCCGAACAGGTCGCGATACGCGCCACGATCCGCGGTGGCGGGTTGGGTCGCGTCGTCGGATTCGGCTGCTGCGCGTGAGGTTTCGTCGTCGGTGATGTCGTCGGTGATGTCGTCGGCGCTGTCGCGGAGGTCGGTGAGATCGCGCAGGCTGATGTGCAGGTTGACGTGCGGGCGTTCACCGCCTTCGATGGGGCGATCACTCGAGGCGAGGTATTGGTCGAGGATGTGTCCGAAGGCGTCGGCTCTGCGTTTGGCGGGGCTGCGATCGTCTCCGGTTTTGGATGTCTGGCTGCCGTCGGCTGCGGGGTGGGGTTCGGTCAACGGCGAGAGTGCGGTGAGCAGCTTTTCGCCGGTGACAGCATCGAAATCACCTTTCAACACCAGCCGCCCGTTCAGGGTTGTGGAGGCGAAGAGTTCGTTGCGGTCGGTGTTCTCGGCGGGTGGTTTCTTGGTGCCGAAGCTGTCTTCGAGTCTGGTGATCGCTGCACGGATCCGGCCGGTACGAGCGTCGGGTCCTGTCGCAGCCTTGATCAGAGCTTTACGTGCGGCATCGCGACCCTCTTCCGGCAGGTTCTCCGGGGGTGTTTCGGCGAAGGTGAGGATCAGGGCGGCGTGGTCGATGGACATGACGCCGGTGTTCACGGCGTCGGCGATGTCGGGAAATGCGGCCATGCCGCGGGCGAGCGCGACGATCTTGGTGGCCTTGGACGGTGAGAGCAGTGTGGTGGAGGTCAGCCAGCCGGCGGGTCCGGGGAAGCCGAGCTTCTCCCGGCTCACGCGGGTGTCGATCTCGGCGACGAGGGCGATACGCCGCGCTTCCAGTAGTTGGATCTGATGGGAGACCGCGGCGGCATCGGCGAGGAGTTCGCTCTCGCTCAGTTGCCAGATCTCCGTGGTCATGCGAGCAAGTGTATCGAACAAATATTCGACTGACAACCATAGTGCAATCGAAAACTATTGCCCTACATAACTATTCGTAGACCAAAACCTGTCGGTGTCTCATGATAGAAGCGTCAACCGCCCACCCTGAATGTCGCCCGGTATGCGCTCGGCGAGACCCCCAACTCCGCGGCAAGCTGGTTTCGCAATGAGGTAGCCGTACCGAAGCCGGTGTCGTGGGCAATGCGTTCGATGGTCAGGTCCGTGTTCTCGAGCAACTCCCTCGCCCGCTGGACGCGCTGCGCCACGATCCAACGAGCCGGAGAGACACCGACTTCGGCGACGAACCTGCGTGAGAACGTCCGCACACTCATCGCCTGGTGCCGGGCCAAAACCTCGACCGACAAAGCCGACCCCAGATTGCGCAGTGCCCACTCCTGCGCATCGGCCGTCGACGTGCTGTGCGTCCGCGGCACCGGAGTGTCGATGTACTGCGCCTGCCCGCCGCTGCGGTGGGGAGGTACGACGGTTCCGCGCGCCACCCGATTGGCCACAGCCGCACCGAAGTCCTGTCGAATCATATGCAGACACAGATCGATTCCCGATGCCTCCCCTGCCGCGGTCAACACGTTGCCGTCCTCGGTGTAGAGCACGTTGGGGTCGAGCAGCACCTGCGGATACAGTTCGGCAAAACGTGCGGCGGACTTCCAGTGCGTGGTGGCCCGTTTGCCGTCGAGCCGACCCGCCGCAGCGAGGACGAAAGCGCCCGTGCAGATGGACGCCAACCTCTGACTCGACACCGCGTCGAACAGGGGCGAGGCGGCGTCGAGGCCGGTCTCGTAGTCGACGTCGGAGGCGGGCACGATGACGGTGTCCGCCTCGGCCACAGCCTCGAGCCCTCGTTCGACGAGTATGCGAACGTCGGAGTCGGTGCGAACCGGGCCGGGTACGTCGGTGCAGGTGATCACCTCGTACAGCGGATCGCCGGAGTCGGAGCGAGCCTGCCCGAACAGGCGATGCACGATGCCCAACTCCATGGCAAGCAGGCCGTCACGGACGTAGACGGCAATGCGGTGCGTCATGGCCGAATTCTTTCACATGTTGTCTTTCACGCCACTGGTTCCGGAATGCGATGTAGCCCAGGATCGAGAGCATGAACATCCTATGGGTCCATGCCCATCCAGACGCCCGCTCCCTCAACGGTTCCCTGCGCGACGCAGCCTTGGAACAACTTCGCGCCGACGGCCATACCGTCGAGCAGTCGGATCTGTATGCGATGCAGTGGAATCCAGTGGTCCGGCCAGAGGACTACGACCACGATCCGACCGAGCGATTCCAGGTGGCCAACGCGTCGAGATCGGCCCTCGCGGCAGGAACCCAGGCCCCGGAGATCGCCGCGGAACAACAGAAGCTGCTGCGGGCCGATGCCGTCGTGCTGCAGTTTCCGCTGTGGTGGTTCTCGATGCCCGCGATCATGAAAGGCTGGGTGGATCGAGTCTTCGTCGAGGGATTCGGATACGGCATCAGGCGTGCAGACGGCCGCACCAGGCGTTACGGCGACGGCGTGCTCGCCGGCAAGCGTGCGATGGTCGTCGTCAGCATGGGCGGCAGCGAACACACGGTGTCAGCACGCGGCATCAACGGCGACCTGCACGAGATGCTGTACCCGATTCAGCACGGCATCCTGTTCTACACCGGCATGTCCGTACTGCCGCCGGTGTTGATCGCCAGCGCCGACCGGATGACCGAAACCGATTACGCTGCAGCAGAATCAGAGCTCCTACAACGCGTCAAGGGCCTGCCCACGGACGCGCCCATCCCCTACCGCACGCAAAACGGCGGCGACTACGACCGGCGATTCGTACTACGCGATGACATCGAACCCGAGGACACCGGCATCCGAGTACACACGATCAGTTGATCAATCGAGGACGCGAGCGAGGAACGCTTCGATGTTGTCTTCGACTGCCGCGGTGCGTGTCTCGACGTCGAAGTCCTCCTTGAACTGTCGGCCCAATGCCGGGGTCTTCTTCTTTCGCGCATACAGCGAGCACGCGAGGTCCGAGCAGATGTAGGTGCCCACAGTATTGCCACGCCTGCCGGATTCCCCGGCCTTCGCGGCGGCCATCAGCGACACTCCACCGTTGGCATGCGTCGTGAGGCAGATGCTGCACATCTGCGCCTTCCTGGGCCCGCCAGCTTTGTAGCGCAACGCGATTCCACACAGGCGATCCCCCGAAGGAGCGACGATATAACTCCTGCCGGCGAGCTTGGGGTCGACCCAACCGAAGAAGTCGAGATCGTCCCACGGCACGTCGTCGATGTTCTCGGGAAGCGAGAGCCGCTTGGCGTCGCCCTTGGACGAATTGACGAACGACGACCTGATGTCGCGTTCGGAGATCGGTTCCATGTCACTGCCTCCAGTGCTGTAAAAGTGTGTCGATTCCGTCGAGGATGCGAGCCCAGGACTGCTGCGAGTCGGGCGCACTGTGACCGAACGAGCCAGACGCATCGAGGCTGGCGTAGCCGTGAAACACACTGCCGAGCAATCGAACTGCATGTACCTGATCCTCTTCACCGAGGTCGTACCCCCGGAGGATCGCTTTCATCATCGCCGAGTGACGCACTCCCGCACTTGCAAGAGCAGTCTCGTGATCGAGCGGAAACTGCGTCGCTGCATAGCGACCGGGGTGTTCGCGCGAATAGTCGAGATACGCGTTGGCGACGGCAACCAGAGCGTCTTTTCCTGCTCGACCCGCCAGTGCCTCGGACACCCGATCGGCCAGTTCCTCCAACGCCAGCAGCGCTATCCCGACGTTCAACTCGTGCGCGTTCTTCAGGTGCGAATACAGGCTTGCCACCTTGACGTCGAAGCGTCTGGCTACCTCACTGGCGGTGACGCGATCGAAGCCGACCTCATCGGCCAGATCCGCTCCCGCCGCCACGATGCGTCGAGCGGTCAATCCTGCACGTGCCATGCCGGCCTCCTCGTTCTTTCGAGGACACCGTAACCAAACCTAAGGGCATTAGGCAAATTGCTATAACAATCAGCGGCCCTGCCACGCCTTCCACAACTGTGCGTATCGTCCACCGGCGGCGACCAGCTGCTCGTGCGGACCCTGTTCCAGAATCCTGCCGTGTTCGAGGACCACCACGCGGTCCGCGGCAGCGGCCTGGGTCAGCCGATGCGCGACGATCAACGTGCTGCGCCCTCTGGTCGCTGCCTCGGCCGCGGCTTCGAGGTCTCGTGCCCCGGAACTGCCGGCTTCTGCAGTGGCCTCGTCCAGCACGGCGACGGCCGGGTCGGCGAGAACCAGTCGCGCCAAGGCCAACTGCTGCGACTGAGCCGCGGTCAACTGATGTCCACCCTCGCCGACGGCAGTGTCGAGGCCGTTGTCCAGCGCCTCGACCCACGCCCATGCTCCGACGGTGCGCAGTGCGGCTTCCACGTCGTCGCGACCGGCATCCGGGGCGGCGAGCAGCACGTCGTCGACCAACCGGCCGGCGAACACGTGGACTTCCTGGCTGACGATCGCGACGTGCCGCCGTAATCCTTCGCTGCCCAGTGCATCCAGTGATGCGCCGCCGACACGAACCGTCCCCGACGTCGACGCCATCGAACCGGCCGCGATGGATGCGATCGTGGATTTGCCTGCGCCGGTGGAACCGACGAGTGCGACGGTCTCGCCGGCGTCGACCCGGAGGTTCACTCCGTGCAGCACCTCGTGGCCGGACTCGTACTCGTGTCGCAGATCGGTGACGTCCAAGGTGGCGTCGGCGGGCGCGGAACCGTCGCCCACGGGTCGCTCGTCGGGAATGTCGATGACACCGACCAGTCGAGCCAACGACGCTCCGGCTGACTGGATGTCGTCGAACGTGAACAGCAGGGTCCCGATCGGATTGAACAGTCGGTGGAACAGCAGTGCTGCGGCCGTCGTCTCGCCGACGGTGACGTAATCGCCGCGCACGAGCAGGAATCCGGCCAACAGGATCACCGACAGTCCGACGCATTCGGCACGATTGTTCCGAGATGCGAATCGAGTGAGCAGGCGGAACACGTCGACACCGATGTCGCGGGCCTTCGCCGACGCCCGATCGATCTCTTTCAGATGCGCCGACTCGAGTCCGTACGCGCGAACGGTTTTCGCGCCCTGCATGCTGCTGACGAAGGACTGCGCACGCTCGCCCATCGCCACGCGTTCGGCCGCGTACTTCGGGGCCGAGCGCGGCAGATACCAGCGCAGAGCGAGGACGTACATCGGCAGCGCGACGAGCCCGGCCAGGCCGAGCCGCCAGTCGATGCCGAGCATCGTGATCATGCTCAGGCATACGAGCAGGAACGCGCCGACGAGCTGCGGGATGACCTCACCGATCGACTTGGCCATCACCGCGACGTCGTCGCCCACCCGGGAGAGCAAGTCTCCCTTGCCTACTCGCTCCAGCGTGGCCACCGGCAGATGCAGCGCGCGGCGCACGACCGCCTCACGCAGCGACGCCAGAATGCCCTCACCGAGACTGCTGATGAGATAGCCGCTGAACCCGGTGACGATGCCGCCGACAACCGCGGCCACCGAGATGACGACGACCACCCCGATGATCGCCGACGAGTCGGCTCCGTCGCGGACTCGGTCGACCAGAACACCGAGCACGTAGACGGGCACCAACGACATCGCCGCCGCAATTGCGCCGAGGAGCAGCGTGACCGCCGTACGCGCCCGTCGTAGCTTCAGCTGTTCGAGCAGCCACTTCCCGGAGCGGGCTCCGGTGGCGATCGGAAGGAGTTCGGGGGTGGTCATCGCAGCACCGCGTCCTTGTACTGCGCGTCCGAGGACGCGAGATCGTGGTGCGTTCCCTCGGCGACGACGCGACCGTCGTCGACGACGAGAACGCGATGGGTCACCGACAGCAGCGCGGGGCTGGTGGTGATGAGGATCGTTGTCTGCGATGTCCTTTCGGTGTGCCGGAGTTCGGCGATGCCGCGAGCGATGGCGTGCTCGGTGACCGCGTCGACAGCGGTGGTGGGGTCGTGCAGTACCAGGACCGGGGCGTCGACCGACAGTGCTCGCGCCAACGCCACTCGCTGGCGTTGGCCGCCGGACAGGCTGGCTCCGCGGTCGGTGACGGCGTGATCGAGACCGGCATCGTGCAATTCGACGACGTCGGTGGCCGCGGATGCCTGGAGAACTCGGTCGAGTTCGGCGTCGGGCCGCTCCCGCCCGGCGGTGACGTTGCTGCGGACGGTGCCCGCGAACAGGTCGGTGATGTGGGGCTCGACGAGCACCGTCTCGCGGGCGCGTCGAAGATCGATCTCTCCCGCCGCAATGCCGCCGATGCGAACAGATCCGGTGTAGTCGGCGTCGGAGATCTGCCCGGACAGCAGCGTGGCCAGCGCTTCCCCGTCCTGGGGCCGGTAGGCGACCACGCCGAGCATCTCGCCCGGTTCTGCACGGAAGGTGAGTCCGTCGAGGGAACGGAACCGGACGTTGTCGACACCGAGATCGGCCCCTACGGGCACCGCGGATTCCGACTGCGGCAGAACGTGTTCCGCACCGAGCACGAGGGCGAGCCTGTCGGCCGATCCGCGCACCATCGCAACGACGCCGGGGATCCTCGCCAATCCGGTCAGGGGTTCGATGACGAACTGCGCGAGGCCGATGACCGTGATCAACTCACCGACCGAAATGCGGCCCTGCAGCGCGAACCAACCGGCGGTACCGGCGATCCCGACGGCCAGCAGCGCGTTGACCGTCGCCGACAAGCCCTGGTAGACGTTGTTCGCGCGAGCCAACTTCAGAGTCGCAGCCAACGCTGTTCGACTCGACGTCACGAATCGTTGCGTCGCGGCATTCTCGGCACCGATTCCGCGCAGCGGCCGCACTCCGCTGACCAGATCGGTGGCCATACCCGACACACCGGCCACCTCGGCCTGCTGTGCGGTGGCAGCACGGGTGAGCAACGGAGCGAGACGTTGCAGCGCGATCAGGATGACCGGCGTCCCGATGACGACCGCAAGGCCCAGAGGAATATCGATGATCAGCAACGCCACCGCCGAGGCGACGACCGCCACGGCCGACGCGAAGACCCGGGCGATCAGATCGAGAATCCAGGACTCCTTCTCGGCGTCGGACGTCGAGACCGTCAGCAACTCTCCCGCCGACAGCTCGGTACGCACACCCCGCGGATCGAGGACGCGGCCGGCGACCTCGACGCGCACCAGATGCGCCTCCCGCTCGATGGCGACCACGATGATGCGGGCACCGACCCGCCACGCGTACGACAGGGTGACGAACAAGGCCGCCAGACCGACCAACGACAGAATCATCGCGGTCACATCACCGGTGTCGATGGCCCGCGAGACGATCAGTCCGATGGCCACCGGGACCATCGTTTCGCACAGTTGATGCACCCCGAACAGCAGCGACGAGACGATCAGGCGGGTGCGATGCCGTCGTACGGTGCGGCGGAGAATCGCGGAGCCGGTGGCCGGAGAAGGCACCTCCACCACTGTCCGAGCATGGCGGAGCGGCACAGAATCGGTCATTTGCTGCAGCCTATGGCATCGGGAACTGGCGATGGGGCGCCACATTTACATAGAGTCGGGTCCAACGAACACCGTGTAAGCCCAGCAGAGAGTACGGAGAACACCATGCCTGCCAAGACTTCGACCGACAACGACATCGCCGACGAAGACATCGTCCCACTCGAGTACGAGACGGCCAGCCAGGCTCAGCGCGTCGTCGCGGCCTACGCGACCGATGCCGACGAATGCCGCATGTTGCTGTCGATGTTGGGTATAGATCCCGTAGCGAAGACCGACTGACAGGTTTTCGCAGGACTGTTTACCCAGGGATCTACAAGCGGATTGGACAGTTGTGGCTGACGCCTCGCAGGGTTCGGATTTTGTCGTCGTGGCCAACCGGTTGCCGGTCGATCTGGAAAAGCTTCCGGACGGAAGCACACGATGGAAGCGAAGCCCAGGCGGGTTGGTCACCGCTCTCGAACCGATTCTGCGTGCCAACAAGGGTGCGTGGGTGGGGTGGGTCGGCGTCTCGGACGTCGACGTCGAGCCGTTCGTCGAGGACGGCCTCCAGCTGCGTCCGGTCACGATCAGCGAGAAGGAATACACCCAGTACTACGAGGGCTTCTCCAACGCGACGCTGTGGCCGCTCTATCACGACGTCATCGTCAAGCCGGAGTACGACCGCGACTGGTGGAACGCCTACGTAGAGGTCAACCGCCGCTTCGCCGAGAAGACCTCCGAGGCCGCAGCACAGGGCGCGACGGTCTGGATCCAGGACTACCAGCTCCAGCTCGTCCCGAAGATGCTGCGGATGCTGCGCCCCGACCTGACCATCGGGTTCTTCCTGCACATCCCGTTCCCGCCGATCGAACTGTTCATGCAGATGCCGTGGCGCACCGAGATCGTCGAAGGACTGCTCGGAGCCGACCTCATCGGTTTCCACCTGTCCGGCGGCGCGCAGAACTTCCTCTACCTTGCCCGACGCCTCGCCGGGGGAACCACCTCTCGCGGAACCGTCGGAGTGCGGTCCAAGCTCGGCGTCGTGCAGGTCGGCTTTCGGACCGTGCGAGTCGGCGCGTTCCCGATCTCCATCGATTCCGGTGACCTCGACACCAAGTCGCGCTCCAAGGCCGTCCGTGATCGCGCGAAGCAACTGCGCAAAGATCTGGGGAATCCCAAGCGCATCATGCTCGGCGTCGATCGCCTCGACTACACCAAGGGAATCGACGTTCGACTGAACGCGTTTCGCGAACTGCTCGAAGAGGGCCGCGTCGATCCGGCAGAGAACGTCATCGTGCAGTTGGCGACGCCCAGCCGGGAACGCGTCGACAGCTACGTCGCCATGCGCGGCGAAATCGAGCAGCAGGTGGGCCGCATCAACGGCGAGTACGGCCAGGTGGGCCACCCCGTGGTGCACTACCTGCACCGGCCGATCCCCCGCGACGATCTGCTGGCCTACTTCGTTGCCGCAGACGTCATGCTGGTCACCCCCTTGCGCGACGGTATGAACCTCGTCGCCAAGGAATACGTGGCCTGCCGCAGCGATCTCGGTGGCGCGTTGGTGCTCAGCGAATTCACCGGTGCCGCAGCAGAACTGCGCCAGGCGTACCTGTGCAACCCACACGACCTGGACAGCGTCAAGGACGCGATCATCGGAGCCCTCGAACAGGAACCGGAATCGGGCAAGCGACACATGCGCGCCATGCGCAGGCAGGTTCTCGCCCACGACGTCGACCGCTGGGCCCGCTCCTTCCTGACCGCGCTCGCAGCGCCGGCGGAGGGCACCAACCTCACCCGATAAATTCGCTTTCCAGACACCGTCGACGGCTGCTACTTTGCCGTCGACGGTTTTTTTGTATCGAGTTCATGCGTTTTCACGTGAGGAGGTGGGCATCGTGGCCACCTGGACGATTGCACCCCTGAGCCCTCGTTCCTCCTCCCCCAAGGATCTCGCATGTCTCCACTCGAGCATTACGGCCTCGATCAGCACTGGCTGACGGAATTCGAAAAGCATTCTCAGAAAACAACTCTCGCCCGCGTCGTTCGCGTCGACCGCGGTGAATTCGACGCCGTCACCGACAGCGGCATCGTCCGATGCACCGGCACCGGTATCTGCACCGGCGATTGGGTGACACTGGACTCGTTCAGGCTCGTTGCCACACTTGCTCGCCGCACATCCATCGAACGCACCTCCGCCGGATCCACCTCCGACATACAGGTTCTCGGAGCCAACGTCGACACCGTCGTCGTCACGGTCGCGTCGGACACGGCCCTCGACCTCGGTCGCGTCGAGCGCTACATCACCCTCGCCTGGGGCAGCGGCGCTGTTCCCGTTCTCGCGATCACCAAGACCGACAGCGGAAGCGTCGCCGAAGAGCTACTGCTGGCCGCCGCGCCGGGCGTCACCGTGTGCAGCACCAGTGCGGTGTCGGACGGCGGAATCGACTCGTTGGCAGCACATCTGCGCGGCACGGTCGCCCTGATCGGGCCGTCGGGATCCGGAAAGTCGACACTCGGCAACGCCCTGTTGGGCGGTTCGGTTCTCGCCACCGGTGCCACCCGGTCGGCCGACGGCAAGGGCAGGCACACGACGGTGCACCGGGAATTGGTGCCGATCCCTTCCTCGAGCCTGGTGCTGCTGGACACCCCGGGTTTGCGTTCCGTGGGCGTACAGGGATCGGAAGACGCTGTGGCGAGCGCCTTTTCCGACATCGAAGAGCTGGCCGCGTCGTGTCGGTTCGGTGACTGCGCGCACGAACACGAACCCGGCTGTGCGGTGCTCGCCGCCGTCGATGCGGGTCAGCTCACCGACAGGAGGTTGGGCAACTACCGAAAACTGTTGCGGGAGAACGCGTGGTCGACCTCGAGGCACGACGCCCGAGCGCGCAGCGAGAAGCTGCGGGAGTACAAGCAGATCTCGAAGTCGCTACGCCAGAAATACGCCGTCGACGGCAAAAGGAGGTAGGTCAGCTCTCGTCGAACAGTGAGGGACTGTCGGTCTCCGCCTCGGCCTGCCGGGCCGAACCTTCACTGCTCGACGCCTTCCGCACCACCTCGACCGTGGTGGTGCGTACCGACAACCGATGACCGTCGTGATGTTCGAGCAACGCCAGACCCTGACGGATCTCGAGCACCTTCCACGGGCCTGCGTGCCCGGACGCCTGAACCAGGTCGCCTGGTGCGATCTCGGAAGCCACTGTTGTTCTCCATTCACCGAGCAAGCATTTCGGGGTCGAGCAAGTCTGTGACACACACCCTATCGGGCGTGCTCTGCGTGCCTCTCACTTGCTCGTCGAACAAATTAGGAGTACTCATGTAATAGTTGTAGATATACAAGCATTATCGCGGAGGTGAACGTGGCCGAGTTGACTCGACGACACCGGTATCTCGTGCTCGGCATCTGCTGCCTGAGTCTGTTTCTCGTCAGCACCGACAACACGATCGTCAACGTCGCGCTGCCGTCGATGCGCGCAGATCTGAACGCTTCGGTATCGGGTCTGCAGTGGATCATCGATGCATACACGCTGGTCGTGGCGTCACTGCTGATGCTCGGCGGCTCGATGGCCGACAAGTACGGCCGCAAGCGCTTCTTCCTGATCGGCACCGGAACGTTCGTCCTCGGCTCCCTGCTGTGCAGCGTCGCACCGTCGCTCGGCTGGCTCGTCGCCTTCCGCATGCTGCAGGCCGTCGGCGGCTCGATGATGAACCCTGTCGCGATGTCGATCATCACCAACACCTTCACCGACCCGAAAGAACGTGCAGGAGCCATCGGCATGTGGGGTGCCGTCGTCGGCATCTCCATGTCTGCGGGTCCGGCCCTCGGCGGCATCCTCGTCACCGGTGCCGGTTGGCAGTCCATCTTCTGGATCAACGTCCCCGTCGGGATCTTCGCCTTGGCGATGACACTGAAATTCGTCCCGGAATCCAAAGCCGAACACTCGCGCAAGTTCGATCCGGCCGGCCAGTTCCTCATCTTCGCGTTCCTCGCGTCCCTGGTCTTCACCATCATCGAAGGTCCCGCGAAGGGTTGGGGGTCGCCGCTGATCGTGTTCACCGGTGCCGTCGCCGTCGGCTCTCTCGTCGGGCTACTGGTGGTGGAGTCGCGAATCGAGGAGCCGCTCATCCAACTGAAGTTCTTCCGCAGCGCGCCGTTCAGCGGAGCGACGGTGATCGCGGTGTGTGCTTTCGCGTCCCTCGGCGGATTCCTGTTCCTCAACACCCTCTATCTGCAGGACGTGCGCGGATACTCGCCACTGCACGCCGGTCTCTACACCCTGCCGATGGCGTTGATGACGCTGATCTTCGCGCCGATCTCGGGCCGCATCGTCGGCACACTGGGAGCGCGCATTCCGCTGCTCGTCGCCGGTATCGGCTTCGTGGCCTCGGCGCTGATGCTCACCCGCCTGACTCCGACGACCTCGTTCGCGTGGCTGGCCGTCGCGTACGTGATTTTCGGAATATCCTTCGGCATGGTCAACGCCCCGATCACCAACACCGCGGTGTCCGGAATGCCGCGCAGTCAGGCCGGAGTGGCATCCGCCATCGCGTCGACGAGCAGACAGGTGGGTCAATCGCTCGGCGTGGCCGTCGTCGGATCCATCGTCACGGCGAGCATCGTCGGCGAGATCTCCGACGGCTTCACCGCAGCCGCGGTTCCCGCGTGGTACGTCATCGCAGGCGCAGGCGTGGTTGTCACCGCGCTCGCAGTGGTCACCACCGGCCGGTGGGCCCGCGCGACCGCCGATCGAATCGACCAACCGGTGCTCGTATGACCGGGACGGAGGCAGCACTCGTCTGGCGCGAGATGCGTGCGCTGATGCTCGAGAAGCACGACACCCGCCGAGCCGTCGCCGACGCCACGGGGATGAGTTTCCTGCGGGCCAAGCTGCTCACCAAGTTGCTCGCGGGCGATCGGACGGTCACCGAACTGGCCGAGATCCTCGCCTCCGATGCGCCGTACGTCTCGCTCAACGTTCGCGAGCTGGAAAAACGGGAACTGGTGATCCGCACCGAAGATCCCACCGATCGCCGACGCCGCATCATCGGACTCACCGAATCCGGACGCCTCCTCGCCGAGAAGGCCCGAGCGATCGCCGACGCCCCGCCGCCGGAATTCACGACGGTATCCGCCGAAGACCTGGCACATCTACGACGGATTCTGCAGCTGCCCTGATTACTCGCTTCAGCGGCGGATGGCGTCGAGCGGTGTGCCGATCTCGACGAGCGCGCGCACGGTCGCCGCTTCCATTCCCGGCGAGCCGCAGACCAGGATCTGGCGATCCGGGAACGGCCCCTGCGTGGCGACGACGTCTGCCACACTGCCCTCCCAGCAATGCTCGGGCTCGAAGAACGCTGTGCTGGAACCGATCTCGGCATGAATGCGATCGTTCCATCGATCCGACGCCCACGGCTCGTGCAGTTGGTCGACGACGGGAACGACGGTCAACCACGGCAGCTCCGACGCCATCAACCACAGCATGTCCCCGGCGTACAGATCGCGAGGCGACTTGCCGCCGACGAACAGCGTCACGTTCGGTGGATGTTGGCGGCGAGTGAGGTCCAGCAGAATCGCGCGCAACGGAGCGAGGCCGGTGCCACCCGCGATCATGACGACGTCGCGCCCCGAATCGTCGACATGCAGACCGCCCTGCGGATCGCTGATCTGCCACACGTGACCGGGCCGCGTCTCGTTGACGATCGAGCCGCTCACCCACCCGGCCGGCACGGCTCGAACGTGGAATTCCAACTTTCCGTCTCGCGACGGCGGCAGCGCGGGTGAGTATCGCCGTGTCAGCGCAGCGCTCTGGGGCACTGTCACCGACACCGACTGGCCTGCCGCGAACGGCACAGCGTCGCCTTCGAGTCTGATGACCGCGAGGTCGTTCCGAAGGCGGTGATACTGAACGACCGTCGAACTCCACGCCTGCATGCCGACCAGGATAGGGGTCGAAGCGGGGTGTCTCGCAAACGCGCGTGAGGTTCGGCACCGCTGCCCCGCTCGAGGCGCGCGAGGTGCGCCCCCGCCCCGGTCGACGCCGCAAATGCGCGCGCGTTTGCCGAACGCACGCGGAATAGTGACCGATCGCCGGCGAATCCGCGCGCACCTGACGAACGCGCGCGCGTTTGCGAGGACGTGTGCAGCAGAGACCCGGGCTCAACACCCGCGGACCGACCCGACTTCAGATGCCCAGTCGACGCCAGGTTCGCCACCGCCGACGCCCCCGGTCGAGGCCGCAAATGCGCGCGCGTTTGCCGAATGCGCGCGGAATAGCGACCGATCGCCGGCGAATCCGCGCGCACCTGACGAATGCGCGCGCGTTTGCAAAACAGTGAAGGGCGAACGGTGAAGGGCGAACCCTCGAATTCAGCGCTGGTGCTTCGGCTTCCAGACCACCAGAGCGTTGCGTTGGATCGGCACCAGGTCGCGGCGATAGCTGGCGTGCACGGCCGCCAACTCCTGAGCCAGTTCGCTGATTCGCGACTGCAGAGCCTCGACCTGGTTGGTCAGCTCGATGATGCGCTTGATACCGGCCAGGTTGACGCCCTCGTCCTGCGAGAGTCGCTGCACTTCGCGGAGCAGTGCGACGTCACGCGGGGAGTAGCGTCGACCGCCGCCGGTGGTGCGATGCGGGGTGACGAGTCCGAGTCGATCGTAGGTACGCAGCGTCTGCGCATGCATGCCCGCCAATTGAGCCGCGACGGAGATCACGAAGATCTGGGCGTCGGGATCAGCTTGCCCGCCACCGGCTTTCGCGGGTCCACCCTCGGGAGGGACCGACATCACAGTGCCCACCCGGCCCGCGGGTCGAATCCGCTGGCCTTCTCGGCTTCCAGATAGGTCTTCAGAGCGTCGGTAGCAGCATCGTCGAGTTTCTGCGGGACGGCAACTTTGACGGTCACCATCAGGTCTCCGGTACCGGACTTCTTCGGGATACCGCGTCCACGCACCCGCAGCACTCGGCCGTCGACGGTGCCCGGTGGCACCTTCACTCCGACGCGACCCTCGAGGGTGGGCACCGACAGTGTCGTACCGAGCACCAGTTCTCCGTAGCTCACCGGAACGGTCACCGTCAGGTCGTCGCCGGTTCGGCCGAACACCTTGTCGGGCTTGACCCGAACCGTGACGAACAGATCGCCCGACGGCGCTCCGCGGAGGCCGGCTTCGCCCTGACCGGCGAGCCGGACCTTCTGTCCGTCACTGATACCGGCCGGGACGCGCACGGTGATGGTGCGGGTCCGGTTCTGCACTCCGGTACCGCGGCAGTCGGCGCACGGGTCGTCGATGATGGATCCGGTACCGCGGCAGTCGTCGCATGGCTCACTGAAGCCGAACGCGCCTTGGTTTCTGTTGACGACACCCTGGCCGTTGCATTTGGGGCACACCCGCGGGCTGGTTCCGGGCTTCGCGCCGCTGCCGTGGCAAGTGGTGCACGAGGACGGGCTGGTCAACCGCAAGGGGACCGTAACGCCCTGTGCCGCTTCACGGAACTGCAGTGAGGTCTCGGTTTCGACATCGCTGCCGCGTCGGGGCCGATTGTTCTGCGGGCGCTGCTGCGCGCCGCCGCGATTGAACAGGCCACCGAACAGGTCGCCGATTCCGCCGTCGCCGCCGCCTTGACCGAAGATGTCGCCGACATCGAAGGTCTGGCCGCCGCCGAATCCGCCTGCGCCGGGCGAGAATCCACCGCCGCCGCGGTTACCGAACCCGCCCGAGGCGAACAGCCGTCGTGCTTCGTCGTATTCCTTGCGCTTGGCCGGGTCGGCGAGGACGGCATGCGCCTCACTGACCGCCTTGAACTTGTTCTCGGCCGAGGCGTTGCCGGGATTGGCGTCGGGATGGTTGTCCCTGGCCAACTTTCGGTACGCCTTCTTGATCTCTTCTGCAGTCGCGCTGGAGGAAACGCCCAGCTCCTTGTAGAAGTCCTTCTCGATCCACTCCCGCTGGCTCACCGGGCGTTTCCTCCTCTCGCGCTATTTCTGTTTACTGCTCGTCGGACGCGGGTGCATCCGATTCTTGTGCTGCATCGTCCACCACGCCGACCATCGCGGTACGCAGGACGCGCTCGCCGAGCTTGTAGCCCTTGCGCATCAGCGTTCCGACGACCGGGCTGCTGCCGTCGCCCTCGTGGGAGACGGCCTCGTGGATGGCCGGGTCGAAGGCGTCGCCCTCGGCCCCGAAAGTGGTCAGGCCGATGTTCGAGAACACCCCTGCCAACTTGTCTGCCACTGCCTTGAGCGGTCCGGTTTCGAGATCACCGTGCTGGCGAGCTCGCTCGAGGTCGTCGAGAACCGGAAGAAGCTGCGAAACGACGGACGCCTTGGCGTTCTCCGCTCCGGTCTGCTTCTCACGGTCGGTGCGACGCCGGTAGTTGGCGTACTCCGCCGAGACGCGCTGCAGATCTGCGGTGAGCTCTGCGACCTGAGTGTCACGCGGGTCTTCCACGACGTCACCGTCGACGGTCCCTTCGTCCACCGAGTCGGGCTGGGGCGCAGCCCCGGTGCCCACCAGGGGCTCCGGAACTGCGTCACCTTCCCGTACTTCACCGGTCTCGGGATCGATCTTTCGCTTGTCCACGAAAGTGACCGGTTCTTGCTCGGTGTTCTCCGACGTCACTTCTTGTCCGTGTCGTCGGCGGGCTCGTCGACAACCTCTGCGTCGACGACACCGTCGTCAGCGGCCTGCGCGCCACCCTCTGCGCCGCCCTGCTCCTTGGCCTGAGCCTCGTAGATGGCGGTGCCGAGAGCCTGCGACTCGGTCGAGAGCTTCTCCACGGCGGTCTTGACTGCCGAGATGTCGCTGCCCGCGAGAGCCGTCTTGGCGTCGGCGATGGCGGTTTCGACGCGTCCCTTGAGCTCGGCGTCGACCTTGTCCTCGTTGTCCTTGACGAACTTCTCCGTCTGGTGGACGAGCGACTCGGCCTGGTTGCGGACCTCGGCCTCTTCGCGACGAGCCTTGTCCTCGTCTGCGTGAGCTTCCGCGTCGGCGACCATGCGGTCGATCTCTTCCTTGGACAAGCCGGAGCCGTCCTGGATCTTGATCGTGTTCTCCTTGCCGGTGCCCTTGTCCTTGGCCGTGACGTGCACGATGCCGTTGGCGTCGATGTCGAAGGTGACCTCGATCTGCGGGACGCCGCGAGGAGCCGGGGGCAGCTCGGTCAGCTCGAAGGAGCCGAGGAGCTTGTTGTGCGAGGCGATCTCGCGCTCACCCTGGAAGACCTGGATCTGCACCGAGGGCTGATTGTCGTCAGCGGTGGTGAAGGTCTCGGATCGCTTCGTCGGGATGGTGGTGTTGCGCTCGATGAGCTTGGTCATGACGCCACCCTTGGTTTCGATACCGAGGGACAGCGGCGTGACGTCGAGGAGCAGAACGTCCTTGACCTCACCCTTGAGGACACCGGCCTGCAGTGCAGCACCGACGGCCACGACCTCGTCCGGGTTGACGCCCTTGTTGGGCTCGCGTCCACCGGAGAGTTCCTTGACCAGCTCGGAGACGGCGGGCATACGCGTCGAACCGCCGACGAGCACGACGTGGTCGATGTCCTTGACTGCGATGCCGGAGTCCTTGACCACTGCCTGGAACGGCGCGCGGGTGCGGTCGAGCAGGTCGGAGGTGATCTTCTGGAACTCCGAGCGGCTGAGCTGCTCGTCGAGGAACAGCGGGTTCTTGTCGCCGTCGACCGTGATGTACGGGAGGTTGATCGAGGTGCTCTGCCCGGAGGACAGTTCGATCTTCGCCTTCTCGGCGGCCTCACGCAGACGCTGCAGCGCCATCTTGTCCTTGGTCAGATCGATGCCGTTCTGAGCCTTGAACTTGTCGACGAGCCAGGTCACGATGCGCTCGTCCCAGTCGTCGCCACCGAGGTGGTTGTCGCCGGACGTCGCACGAACCTCGACGACGCCGTCGCCGATTTCCAGCAGCGAGACGTCGAACGTGCCGCCACCGAGGTCGAACACGAGAATGGTCTGCTCGCTGTCGCCCTTGTCCAGGCCGTATGCGAGAGCTGCCGCGGTGGGCTCGTTGACGATGCGCAGGACGTTGAGGCCGGCGATCTGGCCGGCTTCCTTCGTGGCCTGACGCTGTGCATCCTCGAAGTACGCGGGAACGGTGATGACCGCGTCGGTGATTTCCTCACCCAGGTAGGCCTCGGCGTCGCGCTTGAGCTTCTGCAGCGTGCGCGCGGAGATTTCCTGAGGGGTGTACTTCTTACCGTCGATCTCCACGGTCCAGTCCGTGCCGACGTGGCGCTTCACGGAACGAATCGTGCGGTCGACGTTGGTGACCGCCTGGTTCTTCGCGGGCTGGCCGACCAGCACTTCACCGTTCTTGGCGAAAGCGACGATCGACGGGGTGGTGCGTGATCCCTCGGAGTTGGCGACGACAACCGGTTCGCCGCCCTCGAGGACGGACACGACCGAGTTGGTGGTCCCGAGGTCGATACCGACCGCACGAGCCATAATGTTTCCTCCTGTTATTGCGTGGATTCAGTCCCTGGGTGAGCGAACTCCACTCAAGTTTGCATAACGCGATCTGTCGCGTCAACTTCCAACTTGAGCCTCATCCACTCAAGGCTGCTGACCTGCACAACGGAGGGTGTGGCGAATTTGTTCCCCACTGCCGTGGGCACACACAGCAGTACGCCGCGACGATCACGAGGATCGCCGCGGCGCAGCGGGGAGAAAGTATTCGTGAAGGAGTTACTCGGAAGGCTCCTCGACCGGGGCGGGGATGCAGCTGTGGGTGAGCAGTCCACCGGTGATGTTGTCGAGGAAGTTCGCGTCCAGCGCACTGGCGAACGCTGCCGCACCTGCGGGGCGAGCCATCCATTCACGGTCGACAGAAGGCACGGTGTACGTCGCTGCTTCGCCGGCCTTGATGGTCGTCTCGGTGTTCTGACCCTGCACACCCGGCAGTGCGCCGTAGTTGACGTTGACGTTCGACGCGTCGTCCGCGCCCACGTTGTCGACCTTGACCTGCAGTGCCACGACGCCACCTTCCGGCGCGTCCTCGACCGTGGTGTCGCAGACGGCGGCCATGGTCACCACCAGGTCGGGGCTTTCGAGAACCACCGAGCCGAGCGGGCCGACGGGCTCGGGGGCAGGTTCGGCCGATGCGGCGGGTGCGAGGGCAACCGCACCGATGGCGGCGGCCAGAGCGGCCGTCGAGGCCAGGATCGATGTGCGGGCAAGACGTCGCATGAACAACTCCTGTAGCTGAAGGGGATGTGACTCATGAGTCTGATGTGACTGATGGGACAGTTGGTACCTGTTTCACTATGTCCTAAAGGAATCAGACATTCCACACCAGGCGGTATCGATTCGATGACGTTCGCATATCGAAGGAAAAGGCCCCCAACGAATCACATCGATGTAGTTCGGTGTCGTTCTCACCGGTCGGCGAGCCAGGTTTCACCGGTCGTCGATCAGGGGAACCACAACCCTGCGGATCGGCCGCGCCCTACGTAGGGTTGAAGAAAAGCGAGGCTACGGAGGCACATGGATCCCGAAGTGCAGCACGAACCGAGCGAGATCACCTACGACGAGAAGTTCTATCCGGCTCGGCCGAAACCACTTCGACCTTCGGTGCGTCGCGCCAATCGGAGCAACAGTCCCACCCCGGACAGCGAGCCGGTGGCATCGAACCCCGAGTACGTGGACTGGCTCACCGAGCAGTCGATGTTGCGCGACGCCAAACTGATCGCCGAGCAACTCTCGGGCAAGGGCAGCATGTGGCAGAACCCGTATGCCGACCCCGATCCTCGTGCGGCCGTCGAGCGCGCTCCGGTGTGGTTCACCGCGTACCCCATCTCGGTGATCAACGCGCCGCAGACGAGCTTCCTGAGCACTCTCGGCGACGAGAAGCTGTGGCAGGCCTTCTCCGAAATCGGTGTCACCGCAGTGCATACCGGCCCGGTGAAGGTGGCAGGCGGCATCCACGGTTGGCGTCCGACCCCCTCGGTCGACGGCCACTTCGACCGCATCGGCATGCAGATCGACCCCGCGTTCGGATCGGAAGAAGAGTTCCGACGCCTCTGCGTGGTGGCCTCGGCGTACGACGGCATCGTGATCGACGACATCGTGCCCGGCCACACCGGCAAGGGTGCGGACTTCCGGCTCGCCGAGATGGCCGTGGCCGACTACCCCGGCATCTACCACATGGTCGAGATCGAGCCGCAGGACTGGCATCTGCTCCCCCGGGTGCGCGCCGGTGCCGATTCACAGAACATCGACGCCGAGGCCGAGGCCAATCTCGCCCGCGCCGGCTACATCATCGGTCAGCTGCAGCGCGTGATCTTCTACGAGCTCGGTGTGAAGGAAACCAACTGGAGCGCAACGCCTCCCGTCGTCGGCATCGACGGCGTCGAACGCCGCTGGGTGTACCTGCACTACTTCAAGGCCGGTCAGCCGTCGATCAACTGGCTCGATCCCTCCTTCGCCGGCATGCGACTGGTGATCGGCGACGCGTGTCACTCCATCGCCGACCTGGGCGCAGGAGCACTACGCCTGGACGCCAACGGTTTTCTCGGCGTCGAGCGTCGAGCCGAAGGACCGGGCTGGTCCGAGGGCCATCCCCTGTCGGAGGCGGCGAACCATCTGATCGCCAGCGTGGTGCGCAAGATGGGCGGGTTCACGTTCCAGGAGTTGAACCTGACGATCGACGACATCAAGGCCATGGGCACCAACGGTGCCGACCTGTCGTACGACTTCATCAACCGGCCCGCGTATCAGCATGCGCTCGTCATGGGGAACACCGAATTCCTCAGGCTCACCATGACTTTGGCCCGCGACCACGGCGTCGACACCGCATCCCTGGTCCATGCGTTGCAGAACCACGACGAGATGACCTTCGAGCTCATCCACTTCGCCACCCTGCACGCCGAGGACGAGTTCACCTACGGCGGCGAGGCGGTCAAGGGCAGCGATCTGGGCGACCGTATCCGCGGTGAACTGACCGATCGACTCACCGGACGCTGGGCACCGTACAACCGGACGTTCACCACCAACGGAATCGCCTGCACCACAGCGAGTGTGATCACCGCATCGCTCGGCATCCGCGATCTGGACCGAATGGACGAGCAGGACATCGAGACGGTCAAGCGGGCCCACCTGCTGCTTGCGATGTACAACGCGCTGCAACCGGGCGTGTTCGCACTGTCCGGTTGGGATCTACTGGGCATCCTGCCGATCGCGGCCGACGAGGTGGACGACCTCATCCGCGAAGGCGACACCCGCTGGATCAACCGCGGTGCACACGATCTGATGGGGTACTTCCCCGAGGCCGTGCGCTCGGAGTCGGGCATCCCTCGCGGGCGCAGCCTGTACGGCTCGCTCCCGGAGCAGCTGGCGGATCCGCAGTCGTTCGCCCGCCAGTTGGCGCGAATCATCGAGTTGCGCAAGCGGTTCGGGATCGCCACCGCTCAGCAGATCGACATTCCGACGGTCTCGCACAAGGGCCTGCTGGTCATGGTGCACGAGCTCAGCCAGGGAACCATCCAGGCCACGGTGCTCAACTTCTCGTCCGAGGAGATCAGCGCGACCATTCAGTCCAAGCACCTGGTGCCCGGTACGTGCGCCATCGACGTCTTCGACGACAACGAGATCGCGACCGTGGACGAGCTGAACAGCTTCCCCATGACACTGCGTCCGTACGAGGGCGTACCGGTGGTGCTGCGCTGAGACCGCGGCCCGTCACCGCCGACGGATAGACTCCTGCACGTGGCCGAAGAACAGAACGACCCGACATCACGGAGGCCCCGGCCTGCCCGTCCGCAACCACCGCGGCCGGATGTTGCCGTCGAACCGCTGCGGCCACGGCAGGAGCCCACTCACTCGGTCCTGCCGAAGGTCGCGACTGCTCTGTGGGCTCTGACGGCAGCGCTGATCCTCGCGTTGGCCGCCGCCATCGCCCTGAACTGGGAGTCGGTACTCTCGGGCGTCGAAACTGCGGTGTCACAGCAGGATTCGACGGCCAGTGCGGCCGATGTCCGCAACACCGCCTCGGCCACGCTGCTGTCCAGCGGGGCCGCAGCGGCGGTGCTCGTGCTACTGGGATTCGTCGCACTGAATCTACTGCGCAACGCAGCGATGTCGTCCAAGGTCCTGATGGGAGCGGTCGGAATCCTGACCATCGGCGCGGCGGTCACGTTCTCGACCTTCGTGTCCGACGCCTCCGCGCTGCTCGGCGGCGTTCTGCAGTGGGGGCCGTTCGTCGTGGCGGGCACTGCGGCGGCCGCGACCATAGTGGCCCTCCTGCCCCGAGGATCCTCACGCCAGTGAGGCGAGTATCCCTTCGGCGCTGCGGGCCGCCGTGGCGCACGAGGTCGAGGTGAACCGGTCCAGCAGTGGGTGCTCGGACAATGCTCTCCACTTGTGCACGGCAGCCAGCGCGGTGTCGCGCTGCTGAGCGCGTCCGGCATCGGGAGGCAGATCGAGGCGTTCGGTGGCGGCGATGCCGAAGCCGCCGATGATGCGCTGCAGTTCGAGTAGAGCACCGTCGGGCAGTTTCGGTGTGGTGGAGCGCAATCGGCCGAGCAGCCGCAGTTCGGCGAAGCCGTGCACGTCGGCGAGCATTCGGCCGGCCTCGGTGCGAAGCGCGTGAGATTCCGGCCTGAACTCCAGGATTCGTTGCAGGGCAACCAGAGCCGAGTGCAACTTGAGCTGATCGGCGCGCTGACCGAATTGCACGTCGATCACCGAGCGAAGTTCGGTCAGCCCGCTCCGCTCGACCAGATCGGCAGCCAGCGTGGGCGAATCGCGCACCCCGAGCCGAATCAACGTCACTGCCATCCGAATACCGAACAGACCGAAGCGGTCGACGATGCTGGCGCGCAGCGATGCGTCGACAGGTAGCGTGCTCTGTGCACGCACGAAACGATCGGCCGAGAGCATCGCCAACTGCAGATCCTCGGTCGGCACCGTCGCCAACATCTCGAAGGCAGCGAACTCGTTCTGCCGCAACGTTTCCGCGCCGAGCGCCAGCAAACCCGCGACCGGAACAACTGCCTGGCACAGGCCGGTGGCCTCGAGTTCGGACGCGAAGCGCGCAGCGACTTCCTTGGCCGACATCATCGCGTCCATCCGCCCCGAACCCACCTCGTCGGCCCGCGAGACGACACCGATCACACCGAGCGGTCCCGAATCGCCGCCGACGTGCGCACCGATCTGCCCGAGAAACGACACGTCGGTCGCATTGAGGGTACGCAGCAGATACACCACGGCGTCTGCGCCCGATGACGAGTTCTCGGGAGTGAGCATCGCCAGCGTGCGCGCCGACACGTCTCGCGAGAGAGACGAGGTACCGGGAGTGTCGATGATCGTCGTCTGCGCCAGAGCGCTTGCAGGCCATTCGACGTCCAGTCGGTCGACCTGCGCGGCCGTCAACGACCCGAGGTCGAAGGTCAGTCGCCCGTCGCGCCGTTGCACCGGCACGTTCGCAGCCCGGTCGCCGTCGTACCAGGCCGTGACGGCGGGGGTGACGCCGTTGCGGTACCACGTGACGACCTTCGTGCACTCCGTTGCGTCGGTCGGGGCAATGTCCTGCCCGACAAGAGAATTGAGCAGTGTGGACTTGCCCGCCTTGAGTGATCCCGCGAGCGCCACCCGCAACGGCTCGTCGAGACGGTACAGGCATTCGTCGAGCATCCAGGACGCTTCGGCATCACCGGAGTACGTCGATCGTGCCGCCGATATGAGGTCGCGTGCTCGGGCCAGAGCCGCCACGCTCATACAGCGACGTCTTCGACGAGAGACACTGCCCGAGAATTCAGTTCGGCCACCACGCGCATGTCCTTCTCCAGCGCAGCGATGCGGGCGGAACGGTCGGTGTTGTCGGCCGCGGCGGCTTCCTGCGCCGAGCGCAGCGACTCGTTCAGCGAACGCAGCGTCTGCTCGGCGATCGAGGTGAAGTGATCACGCAGCACTCGCTGAATCTGGCGCAGCCGGTCCTTCGACTCCTTGCCCACCTGGAAGCTGACGTCGTCGGTGAAGCGGCGGATCGCCATCTTGGCCTCGGAACGCCGCGCTTTGACGCGGTTCTCCTTGTCCTCCTTGTAGGCCTTGGTGCCCAGGAGTACGCCCGCACCGATCGAAATCGGATTGAGCAGACTCAACCCGACGAACGTGGTGATCAGGCCGAACATCAGCACACCGCCGTAGGATCCACGCATTCCCACCAGAACCTTCTGCGTGATTCCGACACGGCCGGATTCCAGATCGGCCAGGGACGAGACGGGATCGAGGACGTTGTCCAGATCGCCCAGATCGAGATCGGGCAGCGCTGCCGCCCCGGACGAGGCGAAGTGTTCGGCCACCAACTCCGAAAGCCACAGTGCCCGTTCGTGAGCCCAGACGAAGTTGTCGCCCACCGACGCGGCGATCTGCTCTTCGAGCCACTCGCCGAGCTGCGGCCAGTCCTTGCCCGGATCCCCCTCGTCGACGGTCTCTTCCGCTTCCCGGGTGACGCGCCGCAACCGGTCGCGCAGATCGTGATCGATGTCGGAGGCGAGGTCGGCGATTCCGTCACCGAGCGTCTGCTGCCACTGCGACGAACGTTTGTGCAGCTCCTCGGCGGCCGATTTGGCGCGCTGCAGCCCCGCGACGGCCGCGGCTGCCCGCTCCGGATCCTTCAGTGCCGCAAGCTCACTGCCGAACGCGAGTGTCAGATGTTCGGTGACCGATCGGACATCGAGCGAGACCGAGGAGCGTGCCAGCACATCCGCCCGGGCCACCACGTCGTCGCGCAGAAATGCGTAGAGCTTCTGGAAACCGGACTCGGCGTTGAGTTCCTCGTCGTTCAAACGCAGTGCGTGCGAACGCAACAGAGACGACACCGGCAACATCTGCACATCGATTCCCGCGCGGTCCAGGTGTCCGCGATTGGCCTCGACGATCTGCCGCCAGTGCGGGTAGAGATCGATCTTGGTGATCAGCACCGCCACGGCCGGGCACAGACCCTGCACCTGTCGGAGAAACGACAGTTCCGGTTCGGTGAACTCACGCGACGCATCGGACACGACGAGCACCGCGTCGGCCGAGGGAATGAGACCCAATGTGCCTGCAGCGTGCGGATTCGTGTGCCCGCCGACGCCGGGAGTATCGACCAGCACCAAACCGTCGGCGAGCAACGGACTCGCCACCCCGATGTCCAGACGCAACACCTCACGGCCCTGGGCCAGCGGACTGGCGGGGGTGACCGTTGTGATCTCCTCGGGCGGAACGTCGACCCGGATCGGTTCGTTGCCCGGATCGGCGAGTACGAGCTGCGCGGAAAGGCTCTCGGCATTGGACACCACGGTCGGGATGGCGGTGGTCTCGTCGTCGCCGACCGAGCACACCGTCAGATTGAGCAGCGAATTCACGAACTGACTCTTGCCCTGCTTGAGCGGTCCGACCACGATGATGCGTCGACGTGGATCCAACACTCGCGAGCGCGCCGCCTCGACTCGATCCACCAGGTCGGATCTTCCCGCCGATGTCGCCACCGCCGCGGTCCGGCTCAGCAGCTCGGCCAGCTCCGTAGATTGCCCGTCCATACGCTCGTGTTCACAACCGTTCTCGTCGACTTCCGCGGTACCCGGGCTCCACTCACGCCCAGGAACGAACTCTAGCGACGACTCGGCCCCGAGTGCTGGCGAATACTCGGGGCCGAGTCATGTCATTGCCTACCCGCAGCCGAAAGGATCAGGGCTGCGTCGGGTCGATGTCGTGATCGACGGTCACATGTCCCAGAGAGTCGGCTGCCGAATCCACCGAACCGTGCAGGCCGGAATCGCTGAACAGGCTCGAATCGGTCTCGCCCTGACCGAAGACGTCCGAGTCGACGCTCGACCAGCCGGTGCCGGTCGCAGTGGCCGAGGAATCGAACGAGCTCGAGTGATCGAACGATCCCGACGCAGCGGAGGAAAGGCTGCCGCCGGCGTCTGCCAGCCCCTCGGCACCCGACTGCAGGCCACCGGTCAGGCTGCCCGCGGCCTGGCCACCGATGTCGGCAGCGGAATCAAACCCGCCGCCCGCGGAAGCCGCAGCGTCCGCACCAGCATCCAAACCCGCACCCACAGTGGACGCGAAGTCGCCTCCGATCGAGGCACCCGTGTCGAGTCCCGCGCCGACGTTCGATGCGATCTCGCCGCCCACCGAGGTTCCGGCGTCGACCGCTCCGCCTGCCGCACCTTCGAGGCCGCCGACAACCGAGCCTGCAGCGCCCGCGGCACCTTCGAGTCCTGCGCCTGCGGATGCTGCCGCATCGATTCCGGTGCTGATGCCACCGGACACGGCTCCTTCGAGTCCGGCCCCGGCCGAAGCCGCAGCATCGACGCCGCCTGCGACACCGCCTGCTACCCCGCCCGCGATACCGCCGCCGAGGCTGCCCAGACCTGCGAGTCCGCCGGTGAGGCCTGCACCTGCGTCACCGAGACCTGCGAGACCACCGGTCAGGCCTGCGCCTGCATTGCCAACAGCCCCGAGACCGCCGGCCACATCGGCACCCACGTTTCCGACAGCCGCCAGGCCACCGGTCACATCGGCACCCACGTTTCCGACAGCTCCGAGTCCGCCGGCCAGATCGGCACCCACGTTTCCGACAGCCGCCAGGCCACCGGTCAGATCTGCACCGACGTTTCCGACAGCACCCAGGCCGCCGGTCAGATCAGCACCGACGTTTCCGAGGCCCGCAAGTCCTCCGGTGAGGCCCGCGCCCACTCCGCCGAGTCCGGCCAGGCCGCCCGACAGACCTGCGCCCACTCCGCCGACTCCGGCGAGTGCTGCTTCGACGGTTCCCGAGAGGTCTGCTCCGGCGGCAACCGCTGTGTCGATCGCTCCGACGAGTCCTGCGCTGACGTCGGCTCCGGCTCCGAGAGCGGCTCCGAGATCGAGTGCAGCGCTGGTGTCGAGAACCGATTCGAGGGCGGTACCGAGCTGAGCTCCGGCTGCTCCACCGACGCCGAATGCCGTGCCGAGGACGCCTTCGAGGCCGCCTGCAACTCCGCCTTCGAGTCCGCCGACCAGCCCGCCGCCGATACCGGCACCTGCGCCGATCGTGCCGTCGAGTGCGGCGTCGAGAGCAGCGGTGAGGCTGCCGACTGCGCTGGTGTCGAGATCGAGTGCGGTTCCCAGTGCGCCACCGACCACTGCGCCGATGTTGCCGCCCGCGGCCAACAGGGCGTCGACATCGAGGTCGGCGAGCGCACCTGCGTCGAGGACGGCTCCGAGTGCGGATCCGATGGATCCTGCGATGGCACCGTCTGCAGCGAAGAGACCGCCGAGGCTCGCGCCGACTCCACCGGCGAGGTCGCCGACCAGTGCGCCTCCGGCACCGAGCGCTCCGTCCAGTGCAGCACCGATGTCGGTGGTCAGATCTGCTCCGACGGTTCCGAGTCCGCCGAGTGCGCCGCCGATTCCCGCGGTCAGGGCGGCACCGAGGTCACCCGCGATGTCCAGTCCGGCTCCGGCACCGAGTACGGCGTCGAAGACTCCTCCGAGGGCCGTACCGAGCTCGGCTCCGACGGTTCCGCCGACTCCGAAGACTGCACCGAGAGCGCCGGCCAGGCCGCCCTGGATCTCGGCCAGTGCGCCGAGATCGACGGCACCGGTTGCGCCGAGAGCGGCGTCGAGTGCTGCCTGCAGCTGTGCCGCGATGTCTCCACTGATCTCGCCGCTGATACCTGCGCCTGCGCCGATCAATCCGGTCAAGGCAGCGCCGAGTCCGACCGTTCCGCCGAGAAGACCGTCGAGATCGAGATCCAGACCGCCGCCGATACCTGCGCCTGCACCGATCAGCGCGTCGAGTGCGCCGCCGAAGGCAGTGCCGAGCTCGAGACCGATCTGGCCTCCGACGGCCAACGCTGCAGCGAGTGCAGCCTGCAGGGATGCAGCGATCTCACCCGTGACGTCGATTCCGCCGGTCAGGCTGCCACCTGCAGCGAGTCCGCCGCCTGCGACAGCACCGGCTGCCAGTCCGAGCCCGGCCGACAGTCCGCCGCCGAGGCTCGCACCTCCGGCGAGTGCGCCGTCGAGGCCTGCGGAACCGTCTGCGCCCAGGATGGCCGAGAGCTGGCTGCCCGCACCGGCGAACAATCCCGACTCGGCGACCAGGGGTGCCACCGCGACGATGTCGGCGTGGGTGACGTCGCCGAGTCCCGCGGCGGCCAGCGTCATCTCGGGGTTGGCGCAGTATGCAGCTGCAGCCTGGTCGTCGCGCAGCAGGCTGAGGATGAAATCGAGTACGGCGTTGGTAGCCATCGTGGGTCTCCTTGACGAGTGGTGCTTCGTGGTTGATCACAAAGCTATGCATCGGAGAGCCCCTGCCCAACGGGGCCGATCCCCCTACTCCCCCGGGGGTTGCCAGGGGACTTCGATTAGGGGATCTGGGCGCTTTGGGGGATTTCACTCGTTATGCGCTCTAACCTGCTGTGAGACGTAACGAATATTTGGCCACTGCCGACAGTGCGAGTGACGGCAGTAGTGCTGACGGCAGGGCGAGACGAAGGCGGCGACACGACAATGAACGCAGGGCTCGGCATACGTATCGGTTCGGTGACGGCAGTGGCTGCACTGGACACCGATCCTGTCACCTCGGTGGTCAAGCGTTCGGCACTCGACCTCCGTCCCGGCGAAGCCCCGCGTCTGGCAGAACTGTGGGACCGTTCGACGCGAAACCTGATCAGCGGTTTCGCCGACCGCGTCGGCGATCCGGTGGAACTGATCGACGACGACGGCCGCAGTCACCGGGCCGAGGACCTGTACGCCACCGCTGCTCGCGCACTCGTCGCCGAGGTCTCCGCCGGAACCGATGCCGCTCCCACCGTCGTCGTCACCCATCCCACTCGCTGGACCGCGTACACCGCCGAGGTCCTCGGTGAGGCACTGGACCGCGCGGGGCTCGCCGACGTCACGCTGGTACCGGAGTCCGTCGCCACGATGCGGTGGCTCGAAGTCACTCGCGGGCCGCAGTCCGACGGCCTGGCCGTGGTCTACGACCTCGGTGCGACCGCACTCGACGTCACGCTGATGCGCACCGGCTCCGAGGCAGGCACCGTCGGCACCGGAGTTCACTCGCAGGAGTTCGGCGGAGCGCAGTTCGATCACGCGATCATGCAGTACGTTCTCGACACCGTCTCGGGAAGCCAGTCCTTCGAGTTCGATCCCTTCGATCCCGACACCGTCGGCGCGCTGGTGGAACTGCGGGCCCGCTGCGGCGAGGCGAAGGAACAGCTCTCCTACGACACGTCGACGTCACTGACGGTCGACCTGCCGGGCCTGCACACCGAGGTGCGCCTCGTCCGTTCCGAGCTCGAGGAACTGGTCCGCGCATCACTGCTGGGGTCGATCGGGGTTGTACGCGACGCCGTCACGGCCGCGGGCCTCGACGTCACCGACATCGACCAGGTGGTCCTCGTCGGTGGCAGCTCGGCCATCCCGCTGGTCGCCGAGCTCATGTCGTCCGAACTACGCGCACCAGTGGTGGCCGGACCGCGGCCCGAACTGACCGTCGCGATCGGTGCCGCGATTCTCGGCAGCGACATCGCCGACGCGACCGCCTCCGACAACGCCGCCGCTCTGGCTGCGGCACCCACCACGGCCGTCGCGTCCGCTGCGGCAGCTGCGCCGATGCCTCGCCCCACTCCCCGGCCCGCGCCGACGCCCACCGCCGTCGAATCGGACTCGGGCATGTCCGGTCGCAAGAAGGCGGGCGTCGTGGCCGGATCCGTCCTCGTCCTCGCGCTTCTCGCCGGCGGAGGCCTGTCGGTGGGAACGGCGTTGACCTCCGACAACACCACTCCGGCCGAATCGAACGCGGAAACCTCGATCTCGAGCACCGAGACACCGGGAACCACCGCAGCGGTGGCGGATGCCGCAACGACGACGCCTGCCACCGGCGAGAACGGTGCCGTCGCAACCGGATCCGAGGGCGCACCGACCTCGGTGGTCAACGCCGACGGCACGGTGACGCAGATCGACCCCGCCACCGGTGCTCCGGTCGCGGGATCCCCGGCTCCGGCCGACAACGGCGCGGCCACGGTGCCGACCGTCCCGTCGGTCGCTGCTCCGACCGTTCCCAGCTACCAACCGCCTGCCGTACAGGTTCCGCAGGCACCGAGCGTGCAGGTTCCCAGCTATCAGGGTCCCACCCTCGGCGATGTCGGCCAAGGCGTCGGTAACGGACTCGGAGGAGTCGTCGGCGGCGTCGGTGACGGGCTCGGCGGTGTCGTCGGCGGCGTCGGTGACGGACTCGGCGGAGCCCTCGGCGGCCTGACCGGCCGATAGGTCGACCGTGACCAGTACCCGTTCCGGACTCCTCGGCGTCGAGCGCGCCGATCGCTTCGTCCGTGATGCCCTCCTCGCCACCGGATTTCATATCATCGTCGGAGTGAACGGCTCCGGTCGATCCGTGGTTCTCGACTCCGTTGCCGCGTCGGTGGACGTGTACACGGGCACCATCGCCGACGCGCCGTCCGGCTCGACCGTTCTCGTCGATGACGCGCACCTGCTGTCGGAGCAGCGTCTCGACGAGATCGCAGCGGCTGCAACACGATCGGACATCACCCTGATCGTCGCCACCGCGCCGCGCAGTTTCGATTCACGCATCGAGAAGCTCATCGCCTCCGCCGGTTCCAACCGGTTGACTCTGGTTCCGCTGGACAAGGTCGCCATCGCGGCGCGGGCAGCAGCGACCGTTCGGCCGATCTCGGCGTCGCTCGCCGGTGCCGTCGCCAAGGCGACCGGCGGAGTTCTCGCCGCTGTCGACGCGGCCCTCGGCGCGCTCGGCGGCGACCGTTCCGATCCGACTCCACTGCGTGTGGTCGCCGAATCCGTTGCCGAACAGCACCGTCGGATGCTGATCGAGACCACCGACGACACGCGGGCACTGCTGCTCGCAGCTCGATTCGGCGTCACGCCCGACCCTGCATCGGCCGCGCAGATCGTGCCGCGCGCGACCGATGTCGAGTCGATCGTCGACCTGGCCTGCAGCTCCGGGATGCTCGACACCACGGGCACGTTGATTCCGGTCGCCGAGGCTCCACTGATCGAGATGATCGGAGACGGGCGTTGCCGCGTCCTGCTCTCGTCCATCGCCGATGTCGCCACCCGATCCCGCCTGCTCGACGCCACCGCGGCACGCGCGTTGGCGGAGCGGGGCGTCGTTCATGCCGGACTCGCCGATTTCCTTGTTCAGCAGGCAGATTCGGCTCCCGTAGATGCCGCAGGTGCCCTGTACGACGCGGCGGTCGACGCGGGATTCGACTCGGCGAAGTTGGCTGCGAGACGGTCCGAGGTCGCGGCTGCCACCGGAAACCTGGACGAGGCGGCGAGATACGCCGATGTGGTTCTCGACAGCGCTACCGGGTGCGATGCGATGGATCTGCGGACAGCGGTGCGCTTGTCGGCGTCGATTGCCGCGCAACGCGGAATGACCTCGCGCAGTGCACAATTGTTCGCCTGGCTCGGCGAGGATCGGCTCGGACCCGACGCCGTGTGGGCTGCCCTCTCGGCGGCGGCCGCCGGTGATCGCAGCGCCGCCGACCGTTCGATGGCGGCCGTGTCCGCTCTCCCGCCGACGTCGAGTACGGCGTCGGGCAGTCTGCTCGCCACCGGAGTGATCGGGTCCATCGATTCGCGGAGCGCAGCAGCGTCGAGTGCCGCTGCGAATGCGCTGATGCGGGCAATGACGTTGACAGGCAATGCTTCCGATCGCTCGTGCACCCCGGACACTCCCGCTGCCATCTCGGCCTTGCACGCGGTGCACTGTGGCGACCTGCCCCGTGTCGATTCCATCGTGGCGCGAGCACTTCCCGACCACCGTCCGGGTTCCGAGGCCCACACCAGGCTGAGCCTCGTCGGGGCGTGGGCGTCGATGCTGCGAGGGGATACCGCCGATGCGGGTGCCGCGATCGAGGCACTGCGAGTTCCGGTGTCGCACGTGCGCAATCAATTGTTCCTGCACGCGATTCGGGTGGGCCTGGCTCGCAGGTCCGGTGATGCAGGCTCGCTGATCACGGCATGGACGCAGGCGCAGAACGTCGTCGCCGAGTACTCCACCGACCTGTTCGCGCTACTACCCCTGGGCGAATTGCTCTTGGCCGCAACTCGACTCGGCCAGGTGGACCGCGTCGAGCATCTGGTGGCGGAGGCCACCGATCTACTCGCGGCGCTCGGCGATCCACCCGTCTGGGCGTCGGCGCTGCACTGGTACCAGGTTCAGGCGGCCATCGTGGCCCAGACCCCCGACGCGTTGGTGCCGCACGCCAGAGCTCTGGCCGCCGCCGCACCTACCCACCCGTACAGCGCCGCGCTCGCCGCTGCCGGCCGCGCCTGGCTCGGGGTGTTGCAGGGCAGACCCGACGCGACCGATGTCGAGAATTCGGCACGCACCCTCACCGCCTTCGGACTGCCCTGGGACGGAGCCCGACTGGCGAGCGAGGCCGCCCTGACCGTCACCGACACTGCGACGGCGACCTCGCTGCTGCACATCGCCAGGTCGTTGCGCCAACCCAGCTCGACTCAGCGCGACAGTCCGAGATCGACGCCGCAGCCGACGGGCTCGTTGAGCGAACGCGAGGCCGAGGTCGCCGAACTGCTCGTACTCGGAGTCACCTATCGCGAGGTCGGCAGTCGGCTATACATCTCCCCGAAAACCGTCGAGCATCATGTGGCCCGTATCCGGCGCAGGCTCGGGGCGGAGTCGCGGTCGGAGCTGATCTCGATGCTCCGGGCCATGGGGTACGGGGCCTCGACCAGCGCAAGCGTCGACCATGTAACTGTGCGAGGACCGGGAGCGACATAACGACCGACCATCAGTCCCCGATCGAGAACAGGTAGCAGCCCCATGACCGAGCAGCCCGGCAGTGCGAGAGTCGGCGCGCCGGATGTCGGCCTGTACCTGGACGACGAGCGCGCCGTCGCCGCCGTGTCCCAGCCGATTGCGCCGGGACCGTCGTTGCACCTGGCGTCGCTGCATTCGACCGTGCTCAACACTCATCCCGACGGCACCGTCTCGCTCGGTGATGTGACCGACGACGATTCCGAGGCCTACACACATTTTCTCGACTCGCTCGCCGACGGTGTGGGTGTCACCGGCAGCAAGGGCACCGTCTTCCCTGCCGAGCAACTGACGTCGATGGCCCTGCTGTGCCTGCTCACCGAGGTGGCGTCGTCCATCGGTCTGCGGCCAGGTGATCTCGCCGCGGCGGCGACCTATCCCGCCGGGTGGACGGCCGAGCAGGTGTTCGCGCTGCGTTCGGCGATGAACACGCACGGGCTGGCACACGTGTCGCTGGTCGCCGAAGCCGACGCGCTCGCCGCGTGGAACGCCTCGGCCCTGCAGACCTTGCAGAAGAAGGACACCGCCGTCGCCGCCGCGCGCGGTGCTGCGATTCTGGCTGCACAGTTCCCCGTCGACGCCGTCACCGAGCGGTTCGCGGTGGTCGGACCGACGAGATCCGACCGTCGCCCACTCTTCGCTGCGGCAGCGTTCGCGGCGGCGTTGACCGTCGGTGCCGCGCTCGTCGCGCTCCAACTCGGTGGGTCCACCGATACCGAAGTGCCCACCATCGACAACGCCCAGGTGGTGGTGCCCACGTCATCGATCGGCTCCGGTTCGGGTGGCCCGATCGAATTCCCGACCGTCGTCGTCGAGCCGGCCGCCGAGATCGCTCCCGTCGCTCCGCTGCCTGCGACCACCACCGCGGAAGAGTCGACCCCACCCGAAACCTCCGACCGCCCGCGGATCGAACCGACCGAGACCGACATCGAGACGCGCCCGGCGAACGAGGCACCCGAGGACGACGACCGCGAGAAGCCTCCGATCGTCGTCGACCCGGTCGAGTCGGAATCGCCGGTCGAGGAGCCCGAAGAACCGCCCACCGTGACTCCCGAAACCGGCTCGGACGACGGCCAGACCGCATCCGAGCAGACCGCGCTGAACAACCGATCGGCAGGGACAACTCCATGAGCGGTGTCGGGCATCTCGGAATCACCGTGGGCAACACCAGGTCCGTCGCGGCCTACCGCGCATCGGTCGAGGACGAACCGACGATCGTCGTCCTGCCGACGACCCTGCGATTCGACGAGGAAGGCCGAGCCCACCTCGGTGATCCCGTCGACACGGCCCCGTTCGCCCGGTTCGTCGATCTCGTCGGTCAGCAGGAGGATCTCGAGCCCGACGCCGACGCCTACCGCGCCGAGGACTTGATGGCCAACGCCGCCAACTGCCTCGTCACCATGGTGTCTGCGAAGGCCGGGGTGTCCGGCGACATGCCCGTCACGACCATGACGTACCCGACGCGGTGGACCCGCGCCGCCGTCGCCCTGCTGCGTGACGCCCTCGATCACACCGGCCTCACCGAGGTTGCCCTGGTTCCCGACGCCAAAGCCGTAAGCGCGTTCGCGCAGCCGAGCCCGGGAGCTGCGGTCACGGTGGTCGACATCGGAGCCACCGGCACCGACATCTCCACCTATCCCGGAGGCGGGACGGTACGGAGCACCGACGTCGGCGGAGACGCCTTCACCGACGCACTCTTCGATCACGTGGTCACCGATCGCGAGCACATCGACCTGTCCGACGCGGCAGTCCTGGCGGCCCTCTCAGGCGTCGTCGCCTCGTGCGAGGCGGCCAAGCAGACCCTGAGCACGGCCGACGTCGCCACGATCTCGGTCGAACTTCCCGGGGACTCGCAGAGCATTGCGGTCACACGAGCCGAGTTCGCGAACCTCGTCGCGCCGTTGCTCCGCCGACTCGACGTGCCGGGGTCCGGCACCGTGATACTCACCGGCGGCAGCGCCGCACTCCCGTCGGTGGCGACCGGCATCGGCGAACGATCGTCGGGCCGAACGATCGTCGAGCCACTCGCTGCGACCCGCGGCGCTCTGCTGCTCGCCGAGGTCGAGGATGTCGACGGTAACTCCCTGGTGACCGGTGCCGCGCCGGTCGTCACCCGCAACGACGGCACGGAGTCCCTCGACACCGACGCCATCCCGGTCGTCGCACCCGAGCCGTCCCTCGCGTTCTCCGAGGCAATTCCTGCGGTCGCTCCGGTGTTCGACCATTCGGAATTTCGCTCCGAACCGATCGTTCCGGTCGACGAGAACGCGTCGACCACGGCGTACGCACCCGTCGCTCCGGCCGCCGCCGCCCAGGTCGGGGCGAAGAAGGAACGCAGCGAGCGTTCGCGAACGATCGCCACGATCGTTGCCGGTGCAGCGGCAGGCGTGGTCATCGTCCTCGCGATCGCGGCAGTGAGCGGAGTGTTCGGTGATGCTCCGGCCGCGACACCTCCGACCGTCACCGATGCCGGCTCGCCGATCGTCACCTCGACGCGCGCACCCGCGACCACCACCGCCACCCCCGTCGAGCCCGTCTTCGTACCCGAGGTCGTCGAACAGACGCCGGACGAGCCGTACATCGCACCCGAACCTGCCCCCCTGCCTGCTCCCGCGCCCGCGCCGGTGCCCGCCCCTGCGCCCGTGGTACCCACCACGATGCCCGTGGTCACCACGACTCCGGTGACGACCACCCCGGTCGAGACCACGACTCCGGCTACGACCACCACCAGCACCACGACGGCGGCCACGACCCCGACTCCGACTCCCCCTGCTTAGCTCTGAGCTGCGCAAACACGGATTCTGCGCCCGATGGCCTAGGGTGGGTCGCTGACGACAAGCACCCGATGAAGGGATTTCATGCGTAACACCGGGGCGCTGCGTGCCGCAGTGCTGTGTTCGACGGCTTTTGTTCTTCTTGCTTCGTTCTCCGGAACAGCAGCAGCAGAACCCGTCGTCCAGTCACCCGCCGATCAGCTTCCCCGCGAGCTCGTCGAAGCCGTGCAGCGAGATCTGAAGATCTCCCCGCAGGAGTACCTCGATCGTGCTGCCCGCGCGCAGGAACTGTCTGCTTACGCATCGGACTTCCGGGCCAGCCGTCCCGCAGATTTCGCCGGTGCCTGGATCGGACCCGACGGCAATGCCGTCGTCGCCGTCACCTCGCCTGCTGCGGCACAGGCCGTCGCCAAGGACGGATACGCCACCGCGCAGTCGCCCGTGTCGGCAGACGGACTCGAGAAGTCGCTGGCAGACCTCAACAGTTGGATCGCAGGCCTCCCCCGCGAGATCTCCGAGCAGATCAACGGCACGGCCATCGACTTCATCGACAATCAGATCGTCATCGATCTGGTGAACAGTCCGATCGGTAGCGCGCTGAATCTGCCGACGCTGCTGGCGAACATCAAGGTCATCCTGTCCCCCGGCGGAAACAAGCCGGTCGACCCGACTCCGATGGGCGGCGACACCTACGTCACCACCTCGGGACCCATCGCCGACGCTCCGGCCACCGACATCAGCATCTGTTCGTTCGGCTTCAACGCCGTCGACCCCTCCGGTGCCGCCGTCAATCTCAGCGCGGGACATTGCAACCCCGACAAGGCCACCGGATCCGGCGGCGCACCGGTCTACCTTCCCGATCCGGCCGACATCTCGCGCAGCACGCAGATCGGGTCGTTCGATCGGTCCAGCCTGGGTGCGGCGGACGGCCTCGACTGGTCGGTCATCGCCTTGAACGACACCGGCGTCGCGTCCGGACTCGACCGCCCCACCGTCCGTGGAGCGAACGGCAGCACCGTCACCGTCACCGGAACCGCGGCTCCTGTGATCGGAGCGCCGGTCTGCAAGTCCGGTCAGTCTTCGTCGTTCACCTGTGGAGTGGTTGCGGCCGATCGCGTCGAGACACAGCTCTATATGGAGGACGGCACGTCCCGCACCGTGCGCGGATTCGCCAGCACCGCATGCACTCTCGCCGGCGACAGCGGCGGTGCCATCGTGACCGGAACACTCGCGCTCGGAATCACCAGTGGATCCAACAGCGGCGGCGCACCCGATTGCAACGAGGCCAACCTGGCGCTGGCGCAGTACGGCGGCACCGCAAGCCTGGGCATTCCCATCGATCAGGTCACGCGCGCGACCGGAGCCACACTGCGCACCGAGTAGTGGCTACTTCGGGAGGCGTTCACCCCCTATAGTCGTACAACAGGGTGAACGGCATCACATCTTCGGATGCCCGGGGGAGAGGTTTCTATGCGTCGCCGTGCGTTTCGGCTGTCGATCGTCGCAATTCCGCTTCTGGTGACGCTGGCCGTGTCCGCGCCCACTGCAGAGGCAGATCCGGCGGCCGAAGCGGTATTGCCCGCGGCCTTGGCCGACGCCGTGGCCCGCGACCTCGGGCTCGATCCGCAGCAGTTTCTCGACCGAGCGGACGCGGCTCGGCGGTTGGCCGAGTTCACCGCCACCATCGGTTCCGGCGGCGTCACGAGCGCGTGGCTCGACGAGAACGGGCGTCCCGTCGTCGCGGTGGCAGACGGACCGACTCACGCCGACGTGGCCGATGCCGCGTCGGCCAGCGGTTTCGAGGTCGATGCATCACCCATCGAGATCCCGCCGGCAATTCTCGATGTCGTCCAGCCTCTCGTGGACCTGCTCCCGTTCGATCCGTCACCGACGGCAGGCCCGATTCGCCCGAGTTCGTATCTCGGCGGCGACAGCTACCTCGCGGGCACGCCTGCCGGCCTCGGTCAGCGATGCTCACTCGGGTTCAATGCCGTCGACCCGACGCACGGGTCCGTCAATATCACTGCGGGACACTGCAATCCAAATATCGCCGATACCGGTTCCGCGGCACTGACGGGCGCGTATCCGATGTACGGCAGTCTTGTGGGCTCGAAATTCGGGACGTTCTACCGAACCAGCCGGTCGCACAACGATTACGCCTTGATCGACATCGACGACGCCAACGTCGGCGAATTCGAGAGCAACGCGGTGCGAGTCCCCTGGGCTGCTCCCCTGCACGTCACCGGAACAGTGGATCCGATCGTGGGAGCACCGGTCTGCAAATCCGGATCCAGAACCGGATTCAGTTGCGGCACAATTCTTGCCACGGGTCAGCATGTCGCATTGGGAGAGAACGTCTTCGATCGCAGCTTCTCCACGTCCATCTGCGCGTTGCGCGGCGACAGTGGTGGCCCCATCGTCAGCGGCACCCTCGCCGTGGGCATCTCCAGTGCATCGAACGTGGGCGATCAGCCCTCCTGCGAGGTCGCGACCGTCGTCAGCATGCTGCAAGGCCAGCGGCCCGAGCTGTTCGCCACCCCCATCAACGACATACTCGCCGAGAACCCCGGCCTGACCATCCGGACGTCGTAGGCGTCCACTCGGACAAACACACCCACGCTCCGTATGATCCGACGCGTCCATCGCTGCGGGCCGCATTGTCGCGCTCGAACAGTGCACCCTTCTACCGCTGAGGCGGAACCTTCCATGAACGAACTGCTGTCCGTCGGATTCACACTCTTCGGCTACGCGTACACCATCGTCGTCGGGGGCCTCTCGCTCGCCACCATCCACGGAGCCTGACGGATTCGAAAGAAGCAGGGCCCGCACTCTCGTGGAGTGCGGGCCCTGCTCGGCGTATGAGCTGAAGGCTACTTGGCCCAGACCGTGGTGCCCGGTGCCGCGTTCAGCGTGTTGATCAAGTCGATTCCGGCAACGACGAGCGTGGGTCCGCCGGCGATGATCGTGCCGACGACGCCACCGATGCCCGCGCCCGTTACGACGGATGCAATAACCGTCGGGCCACCGATGATGCCCAGCAGCCCGATACCCGCCCCAACGATCGTTCCGGTCAACCCGCCGATCGCGGTCGCGATACCGAGCTGCGACGAGAAGTTCTGCTGCGCCTTGAGGTTCTCTTCGGGCGAGGCGACGGTCGTTGCGCCGATGCTGCGCGAGTTGGCCGATGCCTTCGTGAAGTCGAGGTTCGGAACCAGACGCAGGGTCTTGCCGTTGTCGTCGACGTTCTGCTCGTACGGGAAGTTGAGTCCGCCGAGGTTGAACGACAGCGGGAGCGTCACGAGGGTGTTGTCGGCGGCGTCGAGGACGTCGACCGTCTTGCCGTCGTCGGCGACCTTGAAGACACCCGCGTCGATGGTGGTGACGATGGTGCGATCTTCGAGATCGACGGTGTAGTTGGTGTCACCGGGAGCCGTCTCATCGACGGGCTGGGCATACGCGGTTCCGCTGGCCAGGCCCATCGCGACTGCAACGAGGGCCGACGTGACGACCAGTTTGCTGAGTTTCATGTGGAGTTCAGTTCCGTTTCTGTGCATTGAATGCTTGGCAGTACCGCTAGGCAACCGTCAAACGCAAAGTCACCCCGATGACGCTTTTGCGACTTTTGGTGCGCCCGAATTGTAGCGTACGAATCGGACCGGTCGTTGTCCTTTTGAGACCGGTCCGCCACCTGTCAGTTACCCACTGTCACAAACATTTTGGATATTCGCAGCACAGCGGCCCGAGTCACGTCATGCTGGGATCGGAGATGTCGATCATTCGACCGATCGAGGAAGACCGGGCCCGTGATCCCACCGGCCTCGGCCGGCCTTCAGGTGACATCCCGCCGCGTTCACAGAGCAGGTAAGGACTGCCTTCCCGACAGCACCTCGACGGCCTACGCATACGGTGATCTGCGAGACAACCTACTGACGAGTTCAGCCCACCCGTCGGACGGCCTCATTTCCGCACCCACCAGCATCGCTTCAACCGGCGATGCTAAGTTACCCATCAGTACGGTGAAACTGCTACTGGGGAGTAACATAGCCCGTCAGCCGGCTCGACGGGCTGAACCCGCGGTAGCCCCCAGCTGCCACCTGAACGAAAGGCCGCGACATGAACGCCCTGACGATCACGTTGGGCACAGTCGGTGCTCTGCTCAGCCTCGTATGTTGGTACGTCTTCATTCGCGGGGGCCTGCGGATGTTCAACATCGTGCGACTCGGCCAGCCGGCACCCGACCGCTGGCGACCGATAGTGCCTCGCTTCAAGCAGATGGTCGTCGAGTTCCTGGCCCACACCAAGATGGTCAAGTTCCGCACCGTCGGCTGGGCGCACTGGCTGGTCATGATCGGCTTCATGCTCGGTGCCATCGTCTGGTTCGAGGCCTACGGGCAGACGTTCAACCCCGAGTTCCACTGGCCCATCGTCGGCAACACCGCGGCCTACCACCTCATCGACGAGCTGCTCGGACTCGGCACGGTCATCGGCATCACCACGCTGATCATCATTCGCCAGCTCAACCACCCACGGAAGCCCGAGCGCCAGTCGCGCTTCGCCGGCTCCGGGTTCAAGGCCGCCTACTTCGTCGAAGCCGTTGTGCTCATCGAGGGCCTCGGCATGGTGTTCGTCAAGGCAGGCAAGATCGCCACCTACGGACATGCGAACCCGTACACCGACTTCTTCACGATGCGCTTGGCCGAACTGCTGCCCGCCAACTCGAACATGGTCGCGGTGTTCGCGTTCGTCAAGCTGATGTCCGGCATGATCTGGCTCTACATCGTCGGTTCGCGCATCAACTGGGGTATCGCGTGGCACCGCTTCACCGCGTTTCCCAACATCTACTTCAAGCGCATGGACGACGGCACCGTCGCTCTCGGCCCGGCCAAGCCGATGATGTCCGGCGGCAAGGTCCTCGAGATGGAAGAGGCCGACCCCGACGTCGACGCGTTCGGCGCAGGAAAGATCGAGGACTTCAGCTGGAAGGGCTGGCTCGACTTCACCACCTGCACCGAGTGTGGCCGCTGCCAGTCGCAGTGCCCCGCGTGGAACACCGGCAAGCCCCTCTCCCCCAAGCTGCTGATCATGTCGCTGCGCGACCACAGCCACGCCAAGGCCCCGTACCTGCTGGCCGGCGGCAAGAAGGACATGGCAGGCGACGAGGTCGGACTCGTCGACTCCGAGGGCAACGTCGATCAGGCCAAGCTCGACGCCATTCCGCAGGCCGCCCGCGACGAAGCCGACCGCAAGCTCGTCGCCGACGCCATCGAGGGCGGCATCATCGATCCCGAGGTGCTGTGGAGCTGCACCACCTGTGGTGCCTGCGTCGAGCAGTGCCCGGTGGACATCGAGCACGTCGACCACATCATCGACATGCGCCGCTACCAGGTGCTGATCGAATCGGAGTTCCCGTCCGAGCTCGCAGGTCTGTTCAAGAACCTCGAGAACAAGGGCAACCCCTGGGGCCAGAACTCCAAGGACCGCCTCAACTGGATCAACGAGATGGACTTCGACATCCCGGTCTTCGGCCAGGACGCCGATTCGTTCCAGGACTACGAGTACCTCTTCTGGGTCGGCTGTGCCGGTGCCTACGAGGACCGCGCGAAGAAGACCACCAAGGCCGTCGCCGAGCTGCTCGCCACTGCAGGCGTGAAGTTCATGGTGCTGGGTGCGGACGAGACCTGCACCGGCGACTCCGCTCGCCGCGCGGGCAACGAGTTCCTGTTCCAGCAGCTCGCGATGCAGAACATCGAGACGCTGAACAACGTGTTCGACGGCGTCGAGCAGAGCAAGCGCAAGATCGTCGTCACCTGCGCCCACTGCTTCAACGCGCTCGGCAACGAGTACCCGCAGGTCGGCGGTGACTACGAGGTGGTCCACCACACGCAGCTGCTCAACCGCCTCGTGCGACAGAAGAAGTTGATCCCGGTGGCCTCGGTCAGCCAGGACATCACGTACCACGACCCGTGCTACCTCGGCCGTCACAACAAGGTGTACGACGCCCCGCGTGAGCTCATGGCCGCGTCGGGCTCCAACCTCAAGGAGATGCCGCGCCACGGTGAGCGGTCCATGTGCTGTGGCGCCGGTGGCGCACGCATGTGGATGGAAGAGAACATCGGCAAGCGCATCAACATCGACCGGGTCGACGAAGCACTGGCGACCAACCCGAAGAAGATCGCCACGGGTTGCCCGTTCTGCCGCGTGATGCTCACCGACGGTGTGACCGCACGTCAGGAAGGCGGCGCACACGAGGGCGTCGAGGTCGTCGACGTCGCGCAGCTGATGCTCGAGTCGATCACCCGCGTCGAGTCCTCGGTGCTGGGCGAGAACATCAAGGTCATTCCTCGCGAGCGCACTCCCGAGGAGAAACTGGCGACCGAGAACGCTGCCGAGGTCGAAGAGGCCGAGCGCATCGCACCCGTCGAGGAGCCCGCCGAGGCGAAGTCCGCTCCGGCAGCTCCGGCTCCCAAGGCCGGGGGCGGTCTGAAGATGAAGGGTCTGGCAAAGGCACCAGGGGCGAAGGCACCCGGTTCCGCTGCACCGGCCGACAGTGCCGACGCAGAACCCGCCGCCAAGCCCAAGGGTCTCGGCATGGCCGGGGGCAAGGCACCCGGCGGCAAGGGTCTGCAGATGAAGGGCAAGGCACCCGGCGCGAAGGCGGCTGCACCTGCACCTGCACCTGCACCTGCACCTGCCGACACTCCCGCGTCGACCGAAGCACCTGCCACCGCAGAGGCCTCGGAGTCGACTCCCTCGGTCAAGCCCAAGGGTCTGGCTGTGAAGTCAGGATTCAAGAAGCCGGGAGCCAAGGCACCGGGTAAGCCTGCTGCCGAGGCCACTACGGCGTCGGCACCTGCCCCGGAAACGCCTGACGCACCTGCGGAATCGGCTTCTGCTGCAACCGAATCCAAGCCGACCGTCCAGCCCAAGGGCTTGGCCGTGAAGTCAGGATTCAAGAAGCCGGGAGCCAAGGCACCGGGTAAGCCTGCTGCCGAGGAGCCGGTCTCCGAAGCACCTGCGGCAGAGGCTCCCAAGGCCGAGGCACCCACTGCTGAGGCACCGGTTGCCGAGGCCACGGCGACGGAGGCACCCGCCACCGAGGCTGCAGCAGAATCCAAGCCGACCGTCCAGCCCAAGGGCCTGGCCGTGAAGTCCGGATTCAAGAAGCCGGGTGCGCGTACGCCGGGTGCAGCGTCCGCACCGGCAGCGACACCAGCCGAGCCGAAGAAAGCAGAGCCCGAGAAGGCCGAGCCGACTCCGGAAGCCGAGACATCGGTCGCTGACGCACCGGCAGCCGAGGCACCGGAGACAGAGGCGCCGAAGGCAGAAGCGTCGGACACTGCGGGTGAATCGGACGATCGGACTCCGCCCAAGCCGAAGGCCGGTGGACTCGGATTCGCTCCGGGTGCCAAGGTTCCGGGTCGCCGGAAGTAACCTCACACCCTTTTTACCGACTGCGCGCCCCCGCTCACTTCAGAGCAGGGGCGCGCAGTCGTCAGTAGGGGTGTGAGGTCCACTCCCACGAGTTATCCACAGGCACCGAGTTATCCACAATCGGCCGCGTGGGGGTTGTCGAGATCGGCTGCGCCCGAGAGCATTTCTCCATGACCCGCATCGTCTCGCGATCCGACGCACTCTCCCGCGGAATTTCCGACGCGGAGTTGCAGCGCTACTGCCGAACGCGAGCGTGGCGGCGACTCCGTCCCGGACGGTTCGTCAGCAGAGAGGAGTTCGATGCCCTGTCGAGAGAAGACAAGCATCGAGTCGTCGCCGAGGCCGTCTTCGACGCGACCACAGCCCCGGATGCCGTTGTCAGCCATGTGAGCGCCGCAGTATTCCATGGTCTCGACGTATGGAATGCGGACCTCGGCCGAGTTCACATCACGCGCAACCGCGCCCGTGGCGGCGGTCGTGGCAGCGCCGTTCGAGCAGTACACACCTCGCCGTACACCGACGAAGAAGTCGTGGACTTCGACGGAGTGCGCGTCACAGGTCTGGCGCGCACTGTTGCCGATTGCGCTCGCACACTCCCGTTCGAGACGGCTGTCTGTATCGCCGACCTCGCTGCGAGAACACGCGGACTCACCGCCGAAGATGTTGTTGCAGCATTGGATTCATGTCCGCATCATCCGGGCAATCGGATGGCGCGTCGAGTCGCAGAATTCATGGACGGTCGGTCCGAGAGTGTCGGCGAATCACGCGCCCGAGTATTGCTGCACCATCTGGGCTACACCCCGCAGCTGCAGGTGACGATCACAGATTCCCGCGGAGTCGTCGGACGGGTGGATTTCGACCTCCCCGACATCGGGACTGTTCTCGAATTCGACGGCAAGGTGAAGTACGGACGCTACGTGCCCGAGGGAAAGTCGGCGGCCGATGTGTTGTGGGAAGAGAAGCGTCGCGAGGATCGCATTCGCGCAACCGGCCGTCAGGTGGTGCGAATCGCCTGGTCGGATCTCGATCGCCCCGAGCTCGTCGATCGGATGATCCGCGATGCCGCCCACAGAGCGGGACCACGCAACCGAGCGACCGTTCTATCGACCGCGCGCCCCTCGTCGCGCCCGAATACAGACGCGCACCCTGCAGAAGCGGTGTGAGGCTCCCCCGGACCACCCCCGCGACGTGGACGAATCGGGCGCCGTGAGTATGGTCGGAAACGCACGGCGTACCCGAGAAGTAGGAGCAGGCATGACCGACGACGCGGACAAGCTCTGGCGACGCTACGACGAGTGGTGGTCGGCGTTGACCCCGGACGACCGAGCGCACGTCGAGACGTGTTGCGAGTCCGGCCGCACCGATGAGCGCCTCTGTTCACTCATCCTCGAGAACGACGGCCCGTCGAAGGCAGCGTTCGAGGCAGGCAGCAAGCTGTCCGAGGGCAACAGCAAGTACTGCGCCATCCCCAGCGCGCTGCTCGAGTTTCTGGAAGCGAAGCGCGCGCACCCACCTCTCAGCTAGGGGGACGCCACAGCTGCAGCTCGGGGATTCCCGGCGGCGTGAAGCCCATGACCTGGCCGTAGAAGGACAGTTCGGATTCTCGTGCGTTCACCTGTGTTTCCAGTTTGCGGAATCCGTGTGACTCGCCCGCATATGCCAGGTAGGCGTGCGGTATTCCTTTCTCCACCATGGCGTCTCGAAACCGCTCGGCCTGGGACGGCGGCACGATCGGATCGTCGAGCCCCTGCAGCAACAGCACCGGGCAGGACAGTCCGTCGACGTTGTTGACCGGCGCGCGGGTGCGGTACAGGTCGATTGCCTCGGGCAACGGTCCGATCAGCCCGTCGATGTAGCGCGACTCGAAATCGTGGGTCTCGGCGACGAACAACTCCAGTTCTGCGACACCGAAGTACGATGCGCCGCAAGCGAACACGTCGGATAATGTCAGCGCAGCCAACACCGTCCAGCCACCTGCGGAGCCACCCTCGATGGCCAACCGGCGTGGGTCGGCGAGTCCGCTGTCGGCCAGCCCCTGCACCGCGGCGATGGTGTCTTCGACGTCGACCACTCCCCACTGCCCACGCAGTCGGTTGCGGTATTCGCGGCCGTATCCGCTCGACCCGCCGTAGTTCACATCGACGACGCCGATGCCGCGACTGGTGAAGTAGGCGAACAACGGGTTCAGAGCGGGTGCCACGTGCGCTGTCGGGCCGCCGTGGACGAAGGCCACGTATGGCGGGAGTTCGCCGTCCAACCCCTCGTGGTCGGGGTTGCGCGGCGCGTAGGTGATGGCGTGCACCTCACGGTTCGGCCCCTGGAACGTCACCTGACGTCCCTCGGGCAGATATGCGCTGTCGGGTACGGACTCGAAACCCGAACGTACCGAGGTCAGTTCGTCGGATTCCAGATCGAGGGCGAACAATCCACCTGCCACCTGGGCTCCGCCACCCTTGAGGAGCACGGTCGACCCGGAGCGCCCACCGAGCCCCACCGAGGTCACACCGTCGAGCGCGATGTCCTCCAGCGCGCCGGACGCAGGATCGAGTACCGCGAGGGTGTCGGTGCCGACGGTGCGCACGGTGAGCAGCTTTCCGTCGTCGAGCAGCGAGTACCAACTCGATCCCAGCCGCCACAGCGGAGCCCCGAAGTCGGCGTCGAGCGTCAGCAGCGGGGTGACCGAACCGTCGAGGGTGACCGAATACAGGTTCCACCAACCACTTCGGTCACCGATCGCATACAGCGATCCGTCGTCGATCCATTCCGGCTGCATCACCGATTCCTCGGTCGAACCCAGCAGCACCGTCCAGGACGAAGGATCGGCCAGCGAAGCCACACGCAGTTCCGTTCCGTCCCAGGGCATCTGGGGGTGGTTCCACGCGATCCAAGCGATGTGGGTGCCGTCGGGTGACAGTCTCGGGAACGCCAGGAAATCCGAGCCCGCCACCAGCGAGCGCACCCCGCCGCCGCCGAGATCGATGGCCACGATGTCTCGTGACACCGCGCCTGCGTCGTGCATCTCGCGGACTGCGATCACGTCGGTGCCGACCACCGAGAGATCGGCGTACCGGATGCTCGACGCCACAGCCGGTTTCGGAGTCAGCGGGACGGGTGCGCCGCCGGGGGTGAGTCGGTAGACGCGTTGATCGGAGAACTCGGCGAACACCAGGTCGCCGTCTGCCGTCGCAGTCCAGGCTCCCCCGCCGTATTCGTGGACGCGAGTGCGGGCGTTGAACGGCGCGGGCAGAACGGGCTGCACTTCTCCGTCGACGTGGCGGCAGACGGCCGTTCGGCCCTGTTCGGCCGGCCGCAGTTCCGACCACCAGATCTCGCTGCCGACGAAGCACCCACCCTCGACGGGGTGGCCCGCCGAGGACAGATCGGCTGCGGTGATGGGCGAGGGCCAGGATCCGAATGCGAGGGCAGTCACGCCGTCCACCCTAGTGAACTGACGTGCACGTAACGCGTTGTTCACCGGCCCTTCAACCGTGACCCGGATGATGGGAGACAAGTAGCACTAGGGGGACACCATGCGCCGGACCACTACCCAATCGGTGGACCACGAGATTCTGACATTCGGCCGAACCTGGCGTGGGTACGGCGGTGGCAGCGACGAGGACATCTACGTGGCATTCGGCGTCGACGCGCGTACCTACTTCGAGCGACTGGCTCGCATCATCGATTCGCCGATCGCGGAGGAGCTGACGCCGGACGAGCGGGCCGCGATTGCCGAGATCTGCCGAACGAGACTCGCCTGAGTCACCGCTACACCGGCATCAACAGCTCCGGGCTGTTGTTCTTCACACTGTTCACCGCGGTGCTGACCTCGTAGGGCTCGAGCCGTGGCTCGGGGATCGCGGCCAGCAGGTCTCGAACGTCTCCGAGGTCCGTCACCGCGGGATCGAGCCAGCTCGCGCGCAGATCCGGTGGGAGTACGACGGGCGAGCGATCGTGAATGTGCCCGAGCGCATCGGCAGCAGGCGAGGTGAGCACGGTGACCGACCAGACCCAACGCGCCTCGTCGTCCTCGGCCTTGGTGGGATCTCGCCACAGTTCGTACAGGCCGGCCATCGCGAGCACTCCAGGAGTGGAGCCCGCGGAACGACCATTATCCAAGCCCTCGTGCAGGAAGTAGGGCACCTTCGCGCCGTCGCGTTTCTCCCACTCGTAGTACCCGTCGGCGGGGACGATGCATCGTCGCCGACTTGCCGCCTTCTTGAACGACGGCTTCTCGGTGATGGTCTCGGACCTGGCGTTGATCAGCCGGGAACCGATCTTCGCGTCCTTCGCCCACGACGGGATCAGGCCCCAACGCACCGACCGCAGTTGTCGCACGGCGTCGGCCTCGGGTTCGTCCTTCGGTGCTCGTTCGAGCACCGTCCGCACCGTCTGGGTGGGGGCCACGTTGTAGGACGGCGGCACCTCCGCACCGACGGTCTCGGCGATGTCGAACACCGCCTGCAGGTCACTGTCACTCCGGGTACTGGCATACCGTCCGCACATGGAACGAGATTGTTCCACTCGCCACCGACAACGCGCTCGAACAAACCCCGCGCGAAACGACCTCGCGAAACAACCTCGTGGAAACCGATACCGCCCACCTGGCACGATGTGACGGGTGACCACTCCGCAGATCCACTCCCAGCCGCGTTACCGCACGTTGCAGCAGTCCACCAAGCTGCAGAACGTGCTGTACGAGATCCGCGGACCGGTACACGCCCATGCCGCGCGCCTCGAGGCAGAGGGCCACCGCATCCTCAAGCTCAACATCGGCAATCCGGCACCGTTCGGATTCGAGGCTCCCGACGTGATCGTTCGGGACATGATCGCGGCGCTGCCGGTGGCCCAGGGGTACTCGGAGTCCAAGGGCATCCTGTCGGCTCGTCGGGCCATCGTGACGCGCTACGAGCTCGAACCCGGCTTCCCGGAGCTCGACGTCGACGACATCTACCTCGGCAACGGAGTGTCCGAGCTCATCACGATGACGATGCAGGCGTTGCTCGACGACGGTGACGAGGTGTTGATCCCGGCCCCTGACTACCCGTTGTGGACGGCGATGACGACGCTTTCCGGTGGCAAGGCCGTGCACTACCTGTGCGACGAGGAGAACGGGTGGAATCCCGATCTGGCCGACATCGAGTCCAAGATCACCCCGAAGACCGTCGCACTGCTGGTGATCAACCCCAACAACCCGACGGGCGCGGTGTACTCGAAAGAGGTGCTGCAGGGCATCGTCGATCTGGCGCGCAAGCATCAGCTGCTGTTGCTCGCGGACGAGATCTACGACCGGATTCTCTACGACGACGCGGAGCACACCTCGCTGGCGAGCCTGGCTCCCGACCTGCTCTGCCTGACGTACAACGGACTGTCCAAGGCGTATCGAGTGGCCGGTTACCGCGCCGGATGGCTCGCGATCACCGGACCGAAGGCGCACGCCGCAGGTTTCATCGAGGGTATCGACCTTCTCGCGTCGACGCGGCTGTGCCCCAATGTGCCTGCGCAACATGCCATTCAGGTCGCACTCGGCGGATATCAGAGCATCGAGGATCTGATCCTGCCCGGCGGTCGTCTGCTCGAGCAGCGCGACGTCGCGTGGGAGAAGCTCAACGCGATTCACGGCGTCTCGTGCGTCAAGCCGCGCGGTGCGCTCTACGCATTCCCACGACTCGATCCCGAAGTCCACGAGATCTACGACGACGAGAAGCTCGTCCAGGATCTGCTGTTGCAGGAGAAAATCCTGGTGGTTCAGGGAACCGGCTTCAACTGGCCCGGCCACGATCACCTGCGCATCGTCACGCTGCCGTGGGCCCGAGACCTGGCCGTGGCGATCGAGAGGTTCGGTAACTTCCTCGCGTCGTACAAGCAATGAGACGCGAAGTTACCGCAAAGTAGTTGAAAGTGATGCACAAAACATCGGGGTGCTCACGCCTGAACGGCGAATGATCTGTACATTGGCGGACGGCACTTCGGTGCCCGCGAGCCCTGGTCGTACCCCTCCCCCCCGGGTCGGTCAGGTGGTGGCGGGGGACGCCCCCCCTGCTCCCCGCCACCGAGCTCCTCGCATCGGGCAACGGCCCGGCCCCGTACTAGCCTGGCACCGTGGAATCAACCGGCAATACTCCCGACGGCAGTAGGCCGAGCCTCGGATCTCATGTGGGTCACGGTCATGGGCACGGCCACAGCGACGCACCGGTGCCGTTGGGACCGGTGGCAGCCAAGGTCGTCGTCGGACTGTTGGTCGCCATAGCCATTGCCGTGATCGGCGGTGCCATCGCTCTGTGGCCCAGCCAGCAGAACGTCGATATCCCGCTGCCGTTCCAGACCTCCGGCGGAGGTGCGGTGTCCACCGAGGCAGGCACCATCACCTCGCAGAGCATAGGGACCTGCGGCAGCCCCGACGCCGGTCGAGCGTTCACCGGCAACCCGACACCCGCCGTCAACGACTCGTACGAATGTCAACGCAGCATCGTCGACATCACCACTGGCGAGGACGCAGGCAAACGGACGGTACTCGAGATCGCGCCGGGCCCCGGACAACCGACTCTGAGCGCAGGCGACGACATCCGGCTGGTCCTCCAGACCGATCCGTCCGGTGGTGTCCGCTACTCCTTCAACGACTACTCCCGCGGCCTGCCGCTGGCGTTGATCGTCGGTGTGTTCGCCGTGGTCATCTGCATCGTCGCCCGCTGGCGAGGGTTCCGCGCGCTGGTCGGTCTGCTCATCGCGTTCGCCGTGCTGGTGGTGTTCATGCTGCCCGCACTGCTCGACGGTGCACCCGCCATTCCGGTCGCCCTCGTCGCCGGCGCGGTGATCCTCTACGCCGTGCTGTATCTGGCGCACGGGGTGAATCTGCGCACCAGCTCGGCACTACTGGGCACTCTGACCTCGATGGCGGTGGCGGCAGTGCTGTCCTATGTCGCCATCCGCATGACCCACCTGACCGGGTTGTCCGAGGAACAGAACACCGCCGTCCAGACGTACATCGGCAACGTCAGCGTCACCGGTCTGTTGTTGGCCGGCTTCATCATCGGCTCGCTCGGCGTACTCAACGACGTGACGATCACCCAGGCGTCGGCGGCCTTCGAGCTCGCCTCGGTCGACCCGACTGCATCGAGACGCGAGATCTTCACCGCCACGATGCGGGTGGGGCGCGATCACATCGCCAGCACCGTCTACACCCTCGTGCTCGCCTACGCCGGTGGTGCGCTCCCACTGCTGTTGCTCTTCAGCGTCGCCGATCGGTCCATCCAGGACGTGCTCACCGGCGATTCGGTGGCCATCGAGATCGTCCGCTCCGCGGTGGGCGGCGTGGCGCTGGCGTTGTCGGTTCCGCTGACCACGGCGATCGCGGTGCTACTGGCGCGCCCCATCACCGTGACCGGAACCTCGAACCGCGCCGAGCGCCGGGCCGCGGTACCCACCCGCAAGACCCGGGGCTCCGGCCGCCACAGTGCGTAGAGCCGCTGCCGCTCGTCAGGCGAAGGCAGCGGCGACGGTCTCCGAGAGCAACGCACCGTTGTGCGTGCTCAGCCCGGCTTTGAGACCCGAGTCCGCCTCGCAGGCAGCTTCCCAACCCTTGTCGGCGAGTGCGACGACGTACGGCAGGGTCGCGTTGGTGAGCGCGTAGGTGGAGGTGCGCGGTACGGCACCGGGCATGTTGGCGACGCAGTAGAACACCGACTCGTGCACCTTGTAGGTGGGATCGGCATGGGTGGTGGCGTGCGAATCCTCGAAGCAGCCGCCTTGATCGATGGCGATGTCGACCAGAACCGAACCCGGCTTCATGCGCTGAACCAGGCTGTTGGACACGAGTTTCGGTGCCTTGGCTCCGGGCACCAGCACTGCGCCGATGACGAGATCTGCTGCGAGAACGGCCTGTTCGAGTTCGTACGCATTCGACACCAGAGTCTTGACGGCACCGCGGTACTGATCGTCGATGGCGCGCAGCGCCTTCACGTCGAGATCGAGCACGGTGACGTCGGCGTGCATGCCGAAAGCGATTGCGGTGGCGTTCTTTCCGGAGACTCCGGCTCCGATCACCACGACGTTGGCGGGTCGCACTCCGGGAACTCCGCCCATCAGAACTCCGCGGCCGCCCTCACTGGACATCAGGTGGTAGGCACCGGCCTGCGGGGCGAGTCGTCCGGCGACTTCACTCATCGGCGCGAGCAGCGGCAGCGAACCGTCCGGCGCAGTGACGGTCTCGTAGGCGATGGCGGTGGTACCCGACTCCAGGAGCGCATCGGTGCACGCCTTGGACGCCGCGAGATGCAGGTAGGTGAACAGCACCTGCCCCTTGCGCAGGCGTGAATACTCTTCGGCGATAGGTTCTTTGACCTTCAGCAGCAGCTCGGCCGATTCCCAGACCTCGGCGGCATCGGTGAGGATCTGCGCACCGGCGGCCTTGTAGTCGGTATCGGTGAACGACGAACCGGCTCCCGCTTCGGTTTCGATGATCACTTCGTGTCCTCGCGAGACCAGTTCGTGCACGCCCGCCGGGGTGATGGCTACCCGGTATTCGTGGTTCTTGATCTCGCGTGGAATTCCGATCTTCATGGCGGCCTCCTCGGTGGTGGGTGACGTGAAGCCGTGGCTCCATCCGTGTAGGCCAACTATGAATTATCTACGAAATACCTGCAACGGATGTGAACAAAATTCTGTACGATCGCCGAATGGCGAGCAATAGTTCATTCGAGACGGGTGGAGCGGGCACTCAGCCGAACGATGTTCGGTCGATTCCACTGGACCGGATCGACCACATCCTGCTCGACGAGCTCCGTCGCGACGCTCGCACACCCAACAACGCACTCGCCGCTGCGGCCGGTATTGCACCGTCGACCGCACTGGCGCGGGTTCGCGGGCTCGTCGAGCGCGGCGTCATCCGCGGCTTCCACGCCGAGATCGATCCCGAGGCACTCGGCCAGGGCATCCAGGCCATGATCTCGGTTCGGCTGCAAGCAGATGCTCGCCGACGCATCAGCGAATTCGGATCGAAGATCGCCTCACGGAAGGAAACGCTGAACATCTACTTCATTGCCGGTGCGGACGACTTCCTGGTGCATGTGGCGACCGTCGACACCGCCACGCTTCGTGATTTCGTCGTCGAGAATCTCAGCGCCGACCCCGCTGTGGCCGCCACCGAGACCATCCTGATCTTCGAGCACATCCGACCGCGAAACACACACGCGGACAAGTGAGTTCGATCAGGGTGCAGCAGGAGCGACCGGTGGGAACACCGGCAACGTGAAGTCCGGGAAACCCGGGATCAGAGGAGGCGGCTGCTGCGTCGTCGGAGGAACGCTCTCGACGGGCGGCGGAGCAGGCTCGGCCGTCGTCGTGGTCGGCTCCGGCGTCCACGGCTCCTGGTAGACCTCGGTCTCCGGCGGCACCGTGGTCGGTTCGACGGAAGTGGTCGGTGCCGGCGCGGGCGGCGGCAGGACAGGAGCGGGTGTGACCGACGTGGGCGGTGCCGTGGTGGTGACAGCAGGAGCTTGGGTCTGACTGCGACTGACCGAGGTGTCGACCACCTGCGGTGTGTTCTGCTGGGTGAGCATGAACGCCGAGACGCCCACCACCAGCGCGAGACCGAGCGCGAGAACGCCTCCGGTGCGGAGCTTGCGCCGAGCCCGGGTGCGATCGTCCTCGCCGTCGTCGTCGTCGTAATCGGCGTCGAGCCAGTAGACGTTCTTCAGCTGGAACGGAACCGGCTTGCCGTCGTCTTCTGCCTCGGTCCGGGCAGCAGAGCCCTCGGCAGACGGATCCCCCGTGTTCGCGCTCACCGCAACGACCTCCCCGTCGACCCGCGCCCCCTGCACGTGGTCGTCGAGAACATCTTCCACTACCGGTGACGTGTCCGGAACCGAATCGACTGCAACGGATTCGGCGGAGTCGGTGAATCTGGAGGATGCGAACCCTGCCGCCGTACCGGCGGGCTCGACCGGCATCTCGGAAACCGTGTCCCGAGAATGCGAGCCCTCGGTGAGCGGTGCCTCGACCTGCGCCGCCGCGATCCAGGGCCGGGCGGGGACAGGACGCGCTGCCGTGGGAGCCGGAACCGGTCGGACCGGCGCGGGTAGCGGAGGCGGCACTGGAGTGGACACCGGCTCCGAGCGCACCCGCGATGCGGGTTCGGCTGCGATCGACGTTGTGGACTCCACCGGCCGACCGGCGTCCGGTACGCGTCGCGTCACGGTGCGTGTGCGCGAATGCGGCCGAGCGGCCAGTGCCGCTCCACGTGCCGCGACGGTCTCGGGCTCGGTCGGCACGATCGACGGCAGTTCGAGCAGCGGTCCGACTCGTTTCTGCACGATCGGCATGCGGGCACCGCCGCCGATCAGGACGACGGCGTCGATGGGAACGTTGGCCCCGATCATCACCTCGCGCGCGAACTCGACGGCCTCGTCGAGCAGGTCGGTGATCAGCAGCTCGAAGTTCTCACGCGAGAGCAGGATCATGCCGCTCGCATCCGGCAGACACACGGCGTCCTGAGTGGACAGGCGTTCCTTGGCGATTCGGCATCGCTTCTCGAACAGGGAAATGTCGGGGTCGGTCGACTGCTTGCCGAGGCGTTGGAGCTGATTGTTGCGCACGTAGGCGTCGAACAGATCCCCGCTGTACTCACCGGATCGCTGCGAGGCGATGACGGTGCGTTGCACCAGGTCCACGACGCTGACGGTCAGTCCGGAACTTCCGAGGTCGAACAGGGCGACGGAGCTGCAGTTGCGCGCTTCGCCCGTTGCGGCCAGGTATTCGACGACAGCTTCCACCTCGTGGACCAGGTGGTAGTTGTGCAGGTGCGCCCCGGCGAGGGCAGCATGCAGCGCGTCGGCCTGGCGGGGGTCGCGGTACGCGACGCCGGTGGAGAGTTCGGGCTCGGTTTCGGCTGCAGCACCGATCGATTCGGCGGCCAGATGCGGAAGGTCTCCGCCGACGCTGTCGATGAGTTCGTTGCGGAAGAACAGAGGCCGGTCGATGTCGGTGACCAGGCCCGAAGGGTCGGCGACGGGTGCCCCGAACTGCTCGGCTCGGGGCTGCGCCGTGCGCACGGCCCGGGTCCCCATGGACACCCCAAGCAGCACAGTCACGGTCTTCGGCCTCACTTCGATCGGCAGTTGTCTTGGGACGCGAAACAGCTCGTCCAGAGCGCCAGGCTACCGCTTCGGCCGAATCGGCGGGGCGCGCGCCCCGGAGGCGGGCGCACCCGGACGTGACGAAACCCGTCTCGCTCCCCATAGGGCCGGCACGAACCGAACCCGCGGTCTATTCCGGCAGCTCCGCATCGACAGCCGGTAAGTACAACTCGCCGTCGTAGGTGAACACCCGCTCGTACAGGTCCGCGTCGGACAGTCGGGCCGGCCCCAGGACGGGCAACTCGGCGGGACCGGGAGCGGCCCCGTCGGCCGGACCGGCGGCGGCGGAGAGCTGCGCGGCGAACGTGGAATCCACGGGAACCTGCTGCTCGATCAAAGGAGTGGGCGGCGGCGTGTTTCCCCTGGTGAACACCAGTCCCACCACCGCAACGATCAACAGGCTCACGGCAGCGAGCACGGACGCATCACGCACCGACCAGGTGCGTGAGCCGCGGCGAACCGGCTCGGCGACGACACCGGGCTCGGGTGAGGGTTCGAGAACCGCGGGTTCGAGAACATCGGGCTGCAGGAGTGCAGGTTCGTCGAGGTCGACGGCTGCCGGGTCCGTATCGAAGGTGGTCGACGGGATCGTCAGATCCTCGGTCGCGAGCTGGTCGACGGTCAGGCCGTCGACCATCCACTCCTCGACGGTGTCGAGGCCGGTCGTCTCCGGTGCATCGAGTGTGTCGGGTGCGGCGAGGGTGTCTGGTGCGGCGAGCACCTCGGGCGCATCGAGCAGTTCCGACGCATCGTCCGGGACAGTGATGATTCCCACATCGGCGTCGAGGGGGGCTTCGACGGGTCTTTCGTCGAGTGCCGCCCCCTTGGCGACGGCCATCGCAGGCGCGTCGGGCACGTGGACGGGAACGTTCCACTTGTCTTCGATTATGGTGCGCACCGCGGGAATGCCTGCACCGCCGCCGATCAGCAGTACTGCGTCGGGGGCCTGCTTGGAGGCCCAGTCCAATGCATCGGAGACGAGCGGGGTGATCTCTCGCTCGAATTCTTTACGGCTGAGCAACATCGGACCGCGGTTGGGTGCCCGGACGCCAACCGACGAGCTGACCAACTCTTTGAGCTCACGGAAGAAGGCCTGATATTCCTGATCGCCCTCGGGTCCGACCGGAGCAGGGAGGATGCCCTTGGCCATCACGATGCCTCGAACCACTTCGTCGAAGCGGTCGCCACTGATGTCGACGGTGCGTGCGGTCCACTCGACGTACTCGCCCGCGACATCGAGTGCGGTTGCCGAGAGCCCCTTCTTGCCCAGGTCAACGACCAGCACGTAGTCCTTGTCGGCCAGTTCCGGAACGGTGCGGGCGTAGGCGAGCAGGGCGCGGGACTCCTCGACCATGCGGGCTTTCGGAACAGTGCCGTCGCCGAGGGTCTCCAGCAACGCCGTCACCGCTGCGGTGTCCCATCCGGCCAGCACGATGTCTTCGAACGGCCCGAGGTCGACGAGCTTGCCGGGCAGCAGGTCGTGTGCGCCCTCGGCATCGATGGAGTCCTCGAGGCGGCGGCCGTCGGCGATGTACGCGATGCGCACGGCACCGGTACCCACTGACACCCCGCAGACTCCACCCATCGACCAGACAGTCCTTCACAGATTGTGTTTCGACGCCCGATCCGGCGCCCGTACGAGCCCCCGCTCCACTCGAAGTGTACGGCGGTCCAGAAGCCCGATGCGGGCATCCCGGTAACGCTACTAAACAATCTACGATATTGTTTGGAGGGGTCTGGGGAGACTTTGGGTCGAAAAGGCGCACAGCCAGCCGACCCTGAGTCGACGACGAGGCCGTCCGGTCTCGTGGTTAACGCGATCGGTGGAGGTTTCGATGCAGACGCTCAATGCTCACGACGTGGTTCGAGTGCGAACCGTGCTGGAGAAATTCGGAAAGCTTCCGGTTCCCGTGGAGGGCATCGACGAGGCCGCCGATCTCTACGACAGCGGTCTCACCTCGCACGCCAGCGTCAACGTCATGATCGCGCTCGAGGACGAATTCGACGTCGAGTTCCCCGACACCATGCTGCAGAAGTCGACGTTCGGCAGCATCAGCGCGATCGCCGCGGCCATCGCCCAGCTGACGGACTGAGGCCATGACCACCGTCTACGAGAGCTCGATCGACCAGTCGATCACCGACGTGCTGGCCGTACTGCGGACCTATGCCGACGAGGTCGACCGCGATGCCCGTTTTCCCACCGAATCGGTGGATGCGCTGCGCGACGCCGGCCTGCTCGGGGTCGGAATTCCGCGGGAGTTCGGCGGAGGCGGGGCAACACTGACCGACATCGCCCGGATCTCGCGCGCCCTCGGTGCCGAGTGCGCATCGACGGCGATGATCTTCGTGATGCACCAGTCGCAGGTGCTCAGCATCGTCCGCCACGGCAAGTCCGACGCCATGGCAGACCTGCAGCGTCGCATTGTGACCGATCGCATACTGGTGGCGTCGGCCACCACCGAGATCAACATCGGTGGCGACGTCCGTTCGAGCAGCTGTGCGGTGGAGTACGACGGTGAGCAGATCACGCTCAGCAAGAACGCACCGGTCATCTCGTACGGCGAGTACGCACAGATCGTGTTGGCGACGGCGCGGCGCAGCGTCGACAGCCCGCCGAGCGATCAGGTGCTCGTGGTGTGCGAGAAGCCCGACGTGACGCTCGTCAAGACCGGCACCTGGGACACCCTCGGCTTCCGTGGCACCTGCAGCCCCGGCTTCATGCTGGACGCACGCACCACGACGTCGAACATCCTGGGCGACAACTACGGCGATATCTCCGCTCAGACCATGCTTCCGGTTGCGCACGTGCTGTGGGGATCGGCGTGGCTCGGCATTGCCGACGCGGCGGTCACCAAGGCCCGCAAGTCGGTACAGAAGGCCGCACGCAAGACTCCGGGAACGCCGCCGCCGAGCGCGCTTCGCCTCGCGGAGCTGATGGTGGTGCACGAGCAGTTGGTGGACACGGTGTTCGGTGCCGCAGCCAAGTTCGAGGCCGTCGCCGACAGTCCGGCCGAGCTCGGAGCCATCGGCTTCGCGCTCAAGATCAACAACGTCAAGGTCACCGCGTCGACGCTCGTCATCGACATCGTCGGCAAGGCACTGCAGATCTGCGGCATCTCCGGGTACCGACAGGACGGCGAGATGAGCATCGGCCGTCATCTTCGGGACGCGCACGGGTCCGCGATCATGGTCAGCAACGAACGCATCCTGGGGCACAACGCCCAGCTCTCCCTCGTCTACAAGGGAAAATAATGACCACCACACACTCCGCACCGGAGACAGACATCAGCGAACTCGACTCCGCCCGAGCGTCTTTTCGCGCCGAGCTGATCGACGCCGGCTTGCTGGTACCCAGCTCGATCCCCGGTTTGTACGGGCGCAGTGGCGAATTCGAGGACATCATCGAGTTCGTCGACGCCCGCGTCACCGAGGCCGGGGTCGCCGAGCACGGCCGTCAGGCCACGCGGTTCCGATTCGCTCCGGTCTTCCCCCGGGAAGCGTTCGAGCGCACCGACTACATCGCGTCGTTCCCCAACCTCACCGGTGCCATCAACACGTTCGAGGGCGACAACAAGGAACATGCAGCGTTGTTGGCGGAGAGGTCCGACGGAAAGGACTGGGATCACTTTCTGCATTCGGCGGGCACCATGCTGGTCTCGGCCGCCTGCCATCCGTCGTACTCGATGCTCACCGGCACGCTGCCCGAAGAGGGCACGCTGATGGACATCTACGGCTACTGCTTCCGGCACGAGCCCGCGGTGGATCCGGCTCGGATGCAGGCATTTCGGATGCACGAGTTCGTTCGAGTCGGCACTCCCGACGAGGCGGTCGCACACCGCGAACGCTGGGTACCGCGCGGCCTCCAGGTACTGGCAGATCTGGGACTGGAAGCCGAGGCGGTCATCGCCAACGACCCCTTCTTCGGTCGCGCCGGACGCATGCTCGCGGCGAACCAGCGCAACGAGAATCTCAAGACCGAGCTGGTCGTCAAGCTCTACGGAGATCTCGACGAGGGCACCGCGGTCGTCTCGTGCAACTGCCACCGTGATCACTTCGGGCACACCTTCGGCATCGAGACCGCCGACGGCGAACCCGCCCACAGCGCATGCGTCGGTTTCGGTATGGAGCGCATCGCACTGGCGATGCTCCGCACCCACGGACTCGATCGGTCGGGCTGGCCTGCCGCACTGCGCAACTGACCGACACCGCTTTACCCGTGTACGTACACGAAGGACTCATTGAAGTGAACTTCTCCCGCACCGCGCCCCGGCGCATCGGCTCAGTTCCCGCCGAGTCCTCTTCGCGTACGGCGGGCGGCAAGTACCCGATGTGGTTCGGCCCGTCCGACTCACCGCTGTTCGGCACCGTCCACGTGCCGTCCGGCGGTCGGGCACGCGGCGGGGTCGTCCTGTGCCCGCCGCTCGGCAAGGAGCAGGTCGACTCGTATCGCGGCATGACCCTGCTGGCGCAGAAGCTCTGTGCGCAGGGACTTCTGGTGCTGCGGTTCGACTACCGCGGTACCGGTGATTCGTGGGGCGATCAGGATCAGCCCGGCGCGGTCGCACACTGGCAGCGGAGCATCGTCGAGGCCGTCGACTACGTTCGCGGTTGCGGGGTGACCGAGGTCGGCCTCGTCGGTCTGCGCGTCGGTGCCTTGTTGGCGTGTTCGGTCGCCGCCGAGTGCGGGCCGCTCACCGCGATGACGCTGTGGGATCCGGTCGTCAAAGGACGGTCGTATCTGCACGAGCAGCGCGCACTGTATTCGGTGAGCGTGACCACCGACTCCGACGCAGATCCCAGGGTGTCGATCATCGGCGCTGTGCTGCATCCGGATTCGGCCGCGGACTTCTCCGCGCTCGATGCCGCGAAGACGAAGACGGATGCGCCGGTGCTGGTCGCCACCCGCGCCGAGCGAGGCGATACCAAGCCGGTACGCAAGCTCGTCGAGGCTCTCTCGGCTCAGGAGCACACGCTGACCGCGCACGACGACTTTCTCGAGCCGAGCGACTTCGAGGTCATCATCCCGACGTCCGACATCGCTCACCTCGCGACGTGGACGGCGTCCAAGTTCCCGGCGGTACCCGCCGCCGAGCTCGAGGTGAAGCGTCGGTCGCGGTTCGTGGTCGACGGAATTCACGAGAACATCGAATATCTGGGCGACCAACAGCTTTTCGCGATTCGGTCCACCTCGGATCGATGCCGGGCCGGTGGACCGACCGTGGTGCTGTACCCCACCGCCAACGAGCACCGCGTCGGTCCGGTGCGCATGTGGGTGGAACTGGCCCGGCTCCTGCCTCGATTCGGGGTCTCCACGGTGCGTTTCGATCGACGCGGCACCGGCGAGAGCGGCAGCGTCTGCGACGGCGAGTTGACCCGGCTCTACAGCGACGAGGGCAACGAGGACGCTCTCACTGCCGTCCGACAGTCCGGAACCACCCCGGACAACGTCCTGGTGGCCGGAATGTGCTCCGGCTCCTGGTATTCCAGCTTCGCCGCCCGGGAACTGGGGGTTCGTTCCGCGGTCTTGCTCAACACCCTCGACTGGACCACTCGTCGTCTCGAATTCGTCAAGCGCTCGTCGATGCACACAGAGGAGACGGGACTGCGGGCTCGCGCACTCGATCGTCTGCACCACTGGGGTGTGGCGACCAAGAATGCACTGCAGCCGCGGATTCCGTATGCCCTGTGGATCTGGCTCGGGCGACGCGGACTGATCCAGGTTCCCGAGATCTCGCTGCGCATTCTCAGCGACCGTCAGGTGCAGACGCGAGTTCTGCTCTCCCCCAGCGACACCGCCTGGTTCGAGACCAACCGCGGCCCGGAGGGAATGCGCCGGCTCCAGCGCCGATCGTCCGTACCCACCGTCACCTCCTTCGAGTCCGGTGATCACTCGCTCTACGGTCGCGATCTGCGAGAGAACGTGCGCGCCGAACTTCTCGCGGCCACTGCTGCTGCCTTCGACATCGAGATCGCCGCACCGTCGCCTCCCGTGCCGGTGGGGAAGGTTCGATTGTGAAGCACCGCGCTCCCAGGATCCTGCCGCCCAAGCACGAACAGCTCGAACAGCTTCGGTGGTATCCGGTCGAGCCGGCTCGGTTCGACCTGGGTCTGATGAACAGCCCGACGATGCCGGTGCAGACCGTGCCTCGGCACGATGCCGTGCACTCGGTCGACGTATCTCCGGTCGCCGAGGAGGCCACCCGGCACCCGGCACCCGAGACGGGGCCGGGATCGAAGGCGTCCGATCGCAACCTCGCGCTCAATTCGATGGCCCTGATGCTCTCGACGGCCATCACCGGCGCACTCGGCCTGCTGTTCTGGGCTGCGGCCGGCCGGCTCTATCCCGTGGCGGAGGTGGGCAGCGCGTCGGCGGTCATCACCTCCGCGGTGATGCTCTCGACGCTGTCCAATCTGAGCCTCGGTTCGATGTACGAGCGGTTCCTGCCGATCTCGGGCCGGTTGGCCAAGACGTTCATCGTGCGCGGCTACCTCACCGTCACCGCGTTCGCGTTCGTGCTCGGCGGCGGCTTCCTGCTGGTTGCGCCGGTAGACGAGATGTTCACCAACACCGCGGAGATCGTCTCGTTCCCGTTCTTCGTCGCCGTGCTCGCGGTGTTCGCGCTGCAGGATCAGACGTCGTCCGGCCTGGGCGTCGCTCGCTGGGCGGCTGCCAAGAACGTCTTCCACGCCGTCTTCAAGTTCGTCATGCTGTTGGCGCTCTTCGCAACCGAGCGCAGTACCTCGATCATTTCTGCCTGGGCGGTCCCCGCGATCGTGGCGTCGATCTTCGTCCTGCGCGCGATCATGAAGAACGTCCGCACCGAACAGCGGTACGCCGGCAAGCCGGATCTGCCGCCCCGGCGTGAGATGTGGGCCTACTTCGGCTCGGCGTACGGCATCACCGCGCTGGGATCGCTCGCTCCGCTGCTGGTGCCGATGATCGTCGTCGCCACCCTCGGCGCCGAGCAGAACGCCTACTTCTCGCTCACCTGGTCGATCGTCAGCGCTCTGTACATTCTGATCAGCGTGTTGATCGGACCGTACGTGGCCGAGGTCGCCGCCCACCCCGAACAGTTCCACCGCCTGACCAAGCGGTTCATGACCCTGGTGTGCATCGTCGCGGTGGGTGGGTCGATCTTCCTGGCCTTCTTCGCACCGTTCGGTCTGGGGTTGATCGGCCAGGGCTACCGCGACCAGGGCACCATAATCGTGCAACTGGCCGCGCTGACCATCCCGCTCTCGGTTGTCGGTTCCCTCTACGACGGTTTGGCGCGGGTCCGTCGACGCATGCGATTGGCCGTGATCGTGCAGGTCGTGGCCACCTCGATCATCATCGGCGGATCGATCGGCCTGTCGTCGTCGATGGGCATCGCGGCCGTCGGCTGGGCGTACCTCGCCGCAGAGGCGTTCGGTGCCGTCGTGCTGATCGTGCCGCTCGTGCGCTGGATCCGCGAGCTGTCCGCAGGCAGCTCCGGCGAGTCCGGTGACGACCAGGGCCCGTCGGGCTCCCCCGGACCCCGCGGGCCGATCGACGACAGCGACGCCCGTGCACCTCGATCGCGTCATCGAGAGCCCCGCCACGGCGAGCCCCGACACGCCGAACCTCGACACCGTGAACCGCCTCGCCGCGAGCCACAGGACGGTCCGCCGCCCCTCGACGAATCGTCACCGCGTCGTATCCCTGTCCACGCCCAGCACAGGACGGCACCATGACTCAGACATATCGCGCCAGTTCGTTGGACATGCTGCGGTCCGATTCGCGCATCGTGACCGTGCTGGGACCCGCCGACTTCGGCGATCTCGCACGAGTGCAGAGCCGGGTACTGGCCCTGGCCTCGATCGGTCCTGCGACGCGGCTGGGTCTGCGCGCCGACCAATCTTCGGCGGGCTGGGTCTACGAGCCGGAGCGGGTACTCGAGCACATCGCCGAGGGACCCGCCGTCGGTCACGAGCAGTTGGCCAAGGAACTCACCGTGTTCTCGCACGCGTCCGTGCCCGAAATTCCTCTTCGACTTCGTCTGGCGGGCCGCTACCTGTTCCTCGATCTCAATCACGGTCTCGGCGACGCTCTGTTGCCGGTCGATCTGTTCGCGTACCTGGCCGACGCACGCCCCGACGCACCGCTTCCGACGTGGGCAGACAGTGCCGTCGACGGCCACCCACTTCGAAAAGCACTGCTGCGCTGGATCATTCGAAATCCCAGGAACGTCGTCGACACGCTCTACGACCGCGTACGTCCCGGCTCGAAGCGCGAATCCACGGTCATGGCCGCCGCACCCGACACCGCATCGCCGACGGCTTTTCGGCCGTGGGCACCGTCCGCTGCGGTGGCCACCGTGGTAACGCCGTCGGGTACCACCGATGCGATCCGGCAGTGGCGAGAATCCCACCTGCCCGGCGCGAGTGTCAGCGCGGTGATGTGCGCGGCCGTGGCCGCGGCGTTCGCGCGCACATCGTTCTCGCTCGATCGTTCCGCAGCTTTTCTCTTCGACTGCCGCCGCTACCTTCCGCTGTCGGCGGTCGTGCTCGGTAACTTCGCTGCCGGGATCCGGTTCTCGGACATCGATCCCACCTCGGCCGGGGAGGTGCACGGGGCACTGTCCGGTGCCATCGCCAAGGGCCGTCCGATCGCATCCGCGACGATCAGCACCATCAAGTACAAGCGCGAACACAAGGCCGTCTCCGGGGTGTTCGGCGACCGCGTCCCGGTGGATCCGAAGGTCCAGCTCATGTACTCCGATCTCGGTAGAGTCAGGCAGTTGGAGCAGATCTCCTGGGTTGCCGAGCCCGCCGACCGCGCCTTCTTCGTGATCGCCGATCCGGGCCAACCGGAGTCGGTGATGATCACGATGGAGACCATCGATTCGGTCGTGTTCGTCTCGGCGTCGTTCCACGACAATGTTTTCGACAGCCACACCGTGCAATCCGCACTCGATCTCGTAGCAGCGAACCCCCTCGCATTGCTGGCCCCTCAGGAGAAGACTGCATGACCACCGAAGCGAAGCGCCCCACGAAACCCGAAGCGAACCGGCCATCGTCGAGCACGCAGGCACCGGTGCGATCGGGCTTCGTCGCCCATGTCGCTCGTTGGGCAGGGTTGTCGGTGGTGCAGTTCGTCCTCGTCGAGTACATCGTCTCGGCCACGTGGCGCGGGCTCTACAGCTACCGGAACAACTACATCAGCGAACTCGGAATCCCGTTCTGCGGTCCCACCGGCAACTGGCCGTGCAGCCAGCTCTACGTCTTGCTCAACGCCTCGATGGTGCTGTTCGGTGTGGCGATCGCGGCAGTGGGCGCATCCTGGTACATCGTCCGCCGGATCGACGGTAGAGCCGCGTCGTTCTTCCTCGTCGCAGGCGTGGGTGCCATCACCGCAGGCGTCGTCAACCAGGGCGTGAACTACCCGATCCATTCGTTCGGTGCCACCGCGTTCTTCGTCTTCGGAAACTTCGGCCTCGTCATCGCCGGCGGGCATCGGAGTCTGCGACGCAGCATTCGCACCGTCGTGACCGCACTCGGTGCCGTCGGTCTGGCCGGATACTTCGCCTACATGAGCGGTCACGAATTCGGCCTCGGCATCGGCACCATGGAACGCATCGCCACCTATGCCCTTCTCGTGGGCATAGTCGTGCTGTCGGTCTCGCAGTTCAACGCGACGCGAGTACCGAAGAACGTCGACGAGACCGCGTGAGTCGTCACGCCGCATCGAGCCGAGAGTCCGGAGCGGGGACCGTCGAGGTTTCGCGGCTACCCGGAACCGGGCTCATCGTCGAGCCTCCACGACGGCGCTGGCCGTCCGTTCTGGCGTTCCTCATCGTCCTGGGATTGGTTGTGACCGGCACCGTGTACGGGATGACGCACCGCTCCGATCCCGGCGGCACTGCGCAGGGCACAGTCGACGCCACCTCCACGACGTCGGCGTCCAACACTGCAGCCACCAAGCCCGGATTCACCGTCTACGACGACTTCTCGGGGACGGCGGGCGATGCGGTGGCGGACGACCGGTGGAGTCACGATGTCGGACAGACCGGTTGGGGCAACAACGAGAAGCAGGACTACACCGATTCGACCGAGAATTCGTCTCTCGACGGCGACGGCAACATGGTCATCAAGGCCATGCGCAACGGTGATGGGTACACCTCGGCCCGAGTGACCACCAAGGACAAGTTCGAGTTCACCTACGGCCGCATCGAAGCTCGGATCAAGATGCCCGCCGGAGCAGGCCTGCATCCGGCGTTCTGGATGCTTGGTACCGACCTGGACTCCGTCGGCTGGCCGCTCTCGGGCGAGATCGACGTCATGGAGACGCTGAACCAGGCCGATCAGTACCACACCGGAATCCATGCCCCCCAACCCGATTCGTTGACGAGTCAGAAGGTCGACGCGGGCGGAATCCCGCCGGAGCCGCTGTCCGAGAACTTCCACACCTACTGGGTCGAGCGTTCACCGGGTCGCGTGACCACCGGTATCGACGGCACCACCTTGGCCACCGTCACTCCGGACGACCTGATCGGCGGCGACGACTACTGGGTCTTCGACAAGCCGTTCTTCCTGCTGTTCAACGTCGCCGTCGCCGGCGACTGGCCCGGTCCAACCGACAACTCCACGCCGTTCCCGGCGACCATGACGGTCGACTGGGTGCGGTATCGCGCCGACTGAGACTCCGCTCCACCTGCCCGTACGTGTCACCCCGAAAGGACCCTCCCCGTGTTACCTCCCGCGCTCCCCAGACTCCAGTCTCCCGAATGGGACGGTGCCGTGTGGATCGGTGACATCGACCTGGAGCAGGATCTGCCGGAGTCTCTCGCCCTCGACGATTCCGACGGTTACCGCCGCGCCCGGTTGTTGATCCGACGCGGACTGGACCCGCTGGGCTTCGTCGAACTCGATGTCGTCGACGGCGCGATCGCGGCAGAAGACGCGCGACGGGCAGCCATGTCGCTCGCCCAGGTTCCGATGCCCGACGCTCTGCCCGACCCCGATCGGGCGCTGCCGCCGATCACCGTGGTGATCTGCACTCGCGACCGAGTCGGCCATCTGAAGGGTGCGCTCGCGTCGGTGTCCGCTCTGGACTACCCCGACTTCGAGGTGGTCGTCGTCGACAATGCATCCCCGACCGATGCCACACAGCAGTACGTTCGCGGGCTGGGCGACCCCCGTGTTCGCGTCGTGTCCGAGCCGACGGCAGGTCTGTCCAGGGCGAGGAACACGGGGTTGCGGGCGGCCCGACACGACATCGTCGCCTTCACCGACGACGACGTCGCCGTCGACGCGAGGTGGTTGCGCAGCATCGCGCGTGGCTTCGGGCGGGCCGATCGGGTCACGTGTGTGTCCGGCATCGTGCCGAGTGGGGAGATCAGAACTCAGGCGCAGGCGTATTTCGATCGTCGTGTCGGGTGGGCGAGTTCGGTGACGCCTCGGGTCTACGACTTGAAGAATCCTCCGGCCGACGTGCCGCTGTTTCCGTTCCAGGTCGGGATGTACGGAACCGGAGCCAATTTTGCGGTCGACCGCGGCCGGATGTTCGATCTGGGAGGATTCGACGAGGCACTGGGAGTGGGATCCCCGACCAACGGCGGTGAGGACCTCGACATGTTCTTCCGCGTCCTGATGGCCGGCGACAAGCTCGTGTACGAACCTGCGGCAATCGTGTGGCACCGTCACCGCGCCGATTCCGAGGCGTTGGCGGTGCAGGCGCGCGGGTACGGGCTCGGGCTCGGTGCGTGGCTGTACACGGTCGCCACCGACCGCAGATCGGCGACGCTGGCCGCCACGGTGGCCGTCCGCCGACTCGGCAGCGCAATTCGGTTGTCGGCCAAGATGAGCAAGGTCGCCTCCCCTCCCGACGATCTCGCTGCCGACCTGCCCGACGGCATCGGCCGGATGGAACTGCTGTCCATCGCCAAGGGCCCCGCGGCCATCCGGCGCAGCAGACGCGAAGGGCGCGAGCGCACTCCTCTGGCGGGGGTGAGCCGTGAACCTGTCCTCGACTGATTCCGGATACCGATCCATCGCGGATCTGCGGCACAAGCTGTTCGTCCCGTCCGACTGGACCGTCGACTGGCCCGTCGGCACCACCGACTCCGCTGCAGGCACTCGGCGGCGTGCGGGTAGCCGATTGCGCTACTCCGACATCAGCGTTCTCGCCGCCCTGTCCGGTCTGGCCTCGATGATCGCGCTGCCGACGCTGGTTCGCGTCGTGCTTCTGACGGTCCTGCTGTTCTTCGGACCCGGTGCCGCGATCCTGTCGTGGGTGCGTATCCCGCGCACCGCGGTTCCTGCGGCCCTGCCGATCCTGAGCATCTCGGTGGTGACACTGATGGTGTCGGTGGCGATGTGGGGATACCGCTGGTCGCCCCGGATGTGGACGTTGTGGCTGTGTGTGGCCCTGATCGGCTCGTCGGTGTTGTGGTACCGCAAGCACGGCCGTCCCGACCTGCCGGTGTGGCTCTCGCGGGCCCGTGAGGTCGTCTCACCGTCGTCGCGAACGTCCGCCCTCGCCGCCGTGAAATTCGTCCTGACCGACCGCGAGACGTTGCGACGCAACGTTGCCGGCCTGATTCTGGCGCTGGCGTTCTTTCTGTGGCTACCGCTGTTGCCGGGTCTCGAGCGCGCGACGTACTCGCAGTTCGGACTGTTGACCGCCGGAACCGGCCCGGGACTGGTGCTGTGCATGGTTCTGATCATGGCGGCGTTCCTGATCGCGTTGCGACGTCATCAGCTGCGCACCATGCTGGTCGCCATCGGGCTGGCCATCGCGGTACAGCGATTCACCGTCACCCTCGTCACCTCCGCTCCGATCTACGACTGGACGTACAAGCACGTCGCCGTCACCGAGTTCGTGCTCGATCTGAACCGGCTGGCTCCGAGCGGCGTCGACATCTACAGCGAGTGGCCCAGTTTCTTCCTCGTCTCGGCCTGGTTCCAACACGTCACCGGATACGACACGCTGTCTCTGGCGCACGTGTTCGCGCCGATGATCCACGTCGTGCTCGCGGCAGCCGTGTACGGACTGGCGCGGGTCATGAAGTTCGACAGACGCGCAGCGATCACGGCGGCGATGCTGGCCGAGGTCATCAACTGGGTCGGCCAGGACTACTACTCACCGCAGGCCTGGGCCCTACTGCTCGCCGTGGGCTTCCTGGCGCTGCTGATGTCCTCGTCGCTCACCCGAGCCGCGGCGTTCCTGTCGATCGTTCCGTTCGCGGCCCTGGTCCCCACGCACCAGCTGACGCCGTACTGGCTGATGGCCGTCGCCGGCGTACTGCTGGTGACGCGACGAGCCAAGCCGTGGTGGTTGATGATTCCGCTCGGCATCATCTTGCTGGGATACCTGTATCCGCGACTGCCGATCGTGGCGCCGTACGGACTTTTCCAGGGGTTCGACCCCGTGCAGAACGCCGCGAGCAACGTCGAGGCGGAGGGCGTGCTCGGCAAACAGATCACGTCACTGGTATGCCGCGCACTGTCCGGCGGGGTGTTCGTGTTGGCGTTCGCCTCGGCGATCTACGCCTGGCGCACCAAGAAGACGTTCTGGGCACCGATGGTGATGGCGTTCGGGTCGATCATGCTGCTCGCAGGGCAGAGCTACGGCGGCGAGGCGATCTTCCGGGTGTATCTCTACGCGATCCCCGGCTGCGTACTGCTGATCACGCCGATGTTCCTCGCACTGTTCGATCGCACACCGTCCCAGGATCGCCCGTCCCGAGCCCGCAGGCTCACCGCACGGACATCGGTTGCGGTCGCCACGGCCGGGGCCCTCGGCTCCGCCGTGCTGGGCCTGCAGAGCTACTTCGGCCTGTGGCCGATCGTGCTCGAACATCGCGAACAGATCGACGACGCCCGAGCGGTGGCCGCGGCGTCGCCGTCCGGCACCTCGATCACGATGCTGTACTCCTCGGGCTACCCGGCCCGGTCGACGTCGGACTACGGACGGCTGACCGAGGCGAACGAGTACTGGGACGTACCGCTCTACGCGCTGGGCCCCGAGTACATGGAAGGCTTCCCGACGCCCGAGAAGCTGGGCCAGATCGACTACAACGCGTCGATCAGCGACACACCCACCTACATGGTCCTCACCCGTCAGTCGCTCGAGGCGATGCAGTACTACGGGTTCGTCGCCGACGATGCGGTCGCTCGTTTCCGCCAGTGGCTCGCGACCAATTCAGCGTGGTCGGTGCGGTATCAGGACGTCAACACGATCGTCTACCAGTACCGATCTCGTTGATTCGCGTCACAAACTATGACGTGAATCTCCAAACAATCTCCCAGTTGGTTTGTTTGCAGCTTGACAAACCAGTCGCATCTTTTAAGCTTACTTTCAGTCAAAGGAAACAGGTTCTTGCGCTTCAGAACGATCGCGAGGCACTGTCTGTGGATGCGGCGGGGGTCGTTTCACGGAGCTCGGAGACATCTGCCCATCGCACTCGACCCATGTGGAATGGATATGTTGAATCGTCAGAATCCCCGCGTCAGTGTCGTCATCCCGACGCTCAACGAGGCCGCGAACCTTCGTCACGTCCTCCCCCTGCTCTCACACGACTACGAGCTCGTGCTGGTCGATGGTGGATCCGTCGACGGCACCATCGACGCCGCTCGCGAGATCCGCGGTGACATTCGCATCATCAAGCAGACCCGCAAGGGCAAGGGCAACGCGCTCGCCTGCGGCTTCGAGGCCGCTACCGGCGACATCATCGTGATGTTCGACGCCGATGGCTCAGCCGATGCTGCCGAGATCCCGCGCTTCGTCGACGCCTTGATCGCCGGTGCCGACTTCGCCAAGGGCAGCCGGTTCTGCGAAGGCGGCGGAAGCCACGACATCACGCCGCTGCGCCGCGCAGGCAACGGTGGACTGCACCTCGTGGCCAACACGCTCTTCGGAACTCGCTTCTCGGATCTCTGCTACGGCTACAACGCCTTCTGGCGCGATCTGGTGCCGGTCCTCGACCTGCCCGTCGTCGATCAGCCGGGTGCCGAGGGCATGATGCTCTGGGGCGACGGTTTCGAGATCGAGACCATCATCAACTGCCGCTTCGCCGAGGCGTCCGTGCGCATCGAAGAGGTGCCGAGCGTCGAGTTGGCTCGCATCTACGGCCAGAGCAACCTGCGGACCTTCTCCGACGGCTTCCGGGTGCTGCGCACTCTGATGACCGAACGCATGCGTGCCCGCAGGATCAAGCGCAAGTCCATCGTTCGCCCGTTGCGGGAGTCGATCGACGCCCGTACCGACATGGACCTCGAGTTCGAGGCTCTGGAGTCGTACAACGAGGTTCTCGAACTTCGCGAGAAGACGGCGTGAGTCTGCCGACTTCCTCGGTAGTCATCTGCGCATACACGTTGGCTCGATGGTCCGAACTCCGGACCGCCGTGACGGCCGTCCTCGACCAGGATGTGCCTGCCGACGAACTGATCATCGTCATCGATCACAACGCGCAACTGGCGGAGCGGGCACACGACGAGTTCTCGCCGCTGCACCGGACCGTGAACGTGGTGGAGAACAACCACCCTCGCGGCCTCTCCGGAGCGCGCAACACCTCGCTCGATCTCGCGACCGGTGAGATCGTCGTCTTCCTGGACGACGACGCCTCACCGCGCACCACGGAATGGCTCGGAGCCATTCTGTCCCATTACTCGGATGATGCCGTGTACGCCGTTGGGGGCTCTGCATACCCGGTATGGCCGGACAAGCGTCCGGCCTTCTTACCGGCCGAGGTAGTGGGTGAACCCGGCGAACTCGATTGGGTCGTCGGGTGCACCTACCGCGGGCAGCCGACGGAAACCGCTCAGGTCCGCAATCTCATGGGCGCGAACATGTCGTTCCGCCGTGAGCCCGTCGTCGCACTCGGCGGATTCGTCTCCGGCATCGGCCGGATCGGACGCGTCCCGCTCGGCTGCGAGGAGACGGAGCTGTGCATCCGTCTGCGCCAGACGCATCCCGATGCGCAGATCGTGTTCGATCCCTCGATCGTCGTCGATCACACGGTCAGTGCAGACCGCACTCGTCCGCGCTACCTCATCACGCGCAGCTACGCCGAGGGCGTGTCCAAGGCCGCCATCGCCCGGTTGATCGGGTCCGAGGACGCACTGTCCTCGGAGCGGGCCTACACCGCCAAGATTCTGCCTCGCGCGGTCGGCAGGGAGACCAGCGCCGCTGCGCGCGGCAACCCGGTGCGTGCCTGGGGCGCGATGGCCGTGGTGGCAAGTGTTGGCGCGGCCGGAATCGGCTATGCCCGAGGAAAACTCAGCACGAGCCGCTAGCGGCACGTGCACGGCGTGGGCCATGGACTGAATTCGTAGTCCACTACGAGCTTCCGCTCACGACCTTCGGCGCCACCGAGGCCCGCTCCATGGAGTTCAGCGCGCGCACATGTCCCCGCGGTGCACTCGCGCCACGACTGACGAGAGTCAGCGTACGAGGTTCGTTCGGTGCCAGGTGGAACCACGAGTCGGACACCTCGAAGCCGTCGATGTCGACGCAGACGTACTGCGCCGGCCAGTCGGACCGGACGGTCAGTTCCCATGTCCCAGAATCCGTTTCGACGACATCCACGGTCAATCCCACCGTGTTCTGACGGCTCTGCGCGCCGACGAGTGCGGTGGTTCGCGTCACCTCGACGCCGTTGTCGTCCAGGAACAGGACGGTGACGGCGGAGTAGGTTCGGCTGCCGAAGCGGTAGGCATGGTTGACGTCGGTGAAGGTGCCGACGATGGAATCCACCGTCAGTGCGATGGATCCATTCGCCGGGGCGTTCACCGTGCGCTCGAACTCGTGGCTGCCGCGCAAGGCGTGCAACACCACTCGAATACTGCCCGAGCGCGCCGGTCCGTCGTTGACCAGTTCCACCGAGTAGCCGTCGAGTCCGTTGTCGGACAACAGCAGTGCCACCGGGGCGCTGGACCGCGCCAACGCGTAGAAGGGTGCCTTGGGCACGCCGCCGGTGTCGACGATGCCCCAGCCTGCGCCGGGCACGGTGTCTCGTAACGTCAGCACGAGGGCTCCGGCGCACCCCGAGGATGCTCGACGCCAGTGGCCGAACGCTTCGGTGAATGCTTCGACGATCGCCGCCCTACCGTAATCGAGGTACAGCTCGGCGTCGTCCCGCCGGATCAGGTGTGGATCGACGCCGAAGATCGTACGTACGTAGTGATCTCGCACGTCTTCGAAGTCCCAGGACGAGCCACGGTCACGTGGGACGGCGGTCTTCCAGTCCGGGTGGTGCCCGGCGACGGCCGCGGACCCGAAGAACTTCTCCACCTGCGCCCGTTCCGGGGGAACGGCAAAGGCCAGGCACTCTGCCGCGAAACGCACTCCGGCAGTTCGGATATCGGACAGTGGGCGCAGGTATCCGCCCACCCCGAAGTAGTGCGCGATGCCGTCACCCACATGGGTGTGCAATTCCCCCTGAGCGCTGGACGGGCTCGATGTCACATACGCCACAGCGGGCAGGCGATCTGCCAGAAAATCAGGAACAATGCTGTCCAGCATCTCCATTCGTTGATCCTCGGCTGCGAGACCCAACATCGTGGGTTGCTGCTGAGTCTCACTTCCGCCGCTGACGACCATCAGGGCGGGGTTGGCGGAGACGATGTCGGCGAACGCGTCGAGCTCGCGGGTGACTGCCGCGGTGTACGTGTCGTCGGTGGGCGGGTCGATGGTGCCGAACATGACGTCCTGCCACACCATGATGCCCAGTTCTGCACACAGGGACCAGAATTCGGGCTGCTCGTACACCAGGGTGCCGACGATGCGCACCATGTTCAGGCCCGCCGATCGGAGCTGCTCGAGAGCAGCCCGCAGGTCGGCCTCCGGCGACCACAGCCGCACCGGGTCCAGCGGGGTCCACGTTCCTCCGCGGCAGAAGATGTTCTCGCCGTTGACCGTCAGCACTGCGCCGCCTGCAGTACGGTCCAGCTCGATCGTGCGAAACCCGACGAATCCCATGGGATGGACGATGCCGTCCACCTCGAGTGCGACGCGGTACGTTCGCGGTCGGCCGTGCGTGTGCGGCCACCAGAGTTCGACGCCGGGCAACGTCACCGCCCGGTCGATGCGCTCGACGGTTCCGAGCTCGAAGGCCCTGTCGTCGATCAGAATTCGAGCCACCCCGGGAGCATCCAGGTCGGCGCGCAGTGTGACGACGCCGTCCGTACCCGATACCGCCGTCCTCAGGTCGACGCGACGAACGTCCGGGATCACCGTCATGGACACCGGACGCCACGGCCCGACGGGTACCGGAAGGGGCCCGTACACGGGTGCGCGACCGAGCATCGTCGTCCGTTCGTGTCGCAGCCCCTGCGCGGCGATCAGCGACGATCGCCACCGACCGCGGGGGCGTCGAGACTTCAGATGTGCTGCCAGCGATTCGACGTGGACGGCGATAGCGACGGTGTCACCGCAGTCCGTCAGATCGAGAGTCTCGGGAACGAACATCGACGCCACGGTTCTGCGCTGGACACCATCGATCCAGATCTGCGCACGGGTCGCGATGCCATCGAATCTCACTCGAACCCGGCGATGGCCACCGGTGGGGACGTCGGCGACGAACCACCAGTCGTGATCGTCCGGATTCACCGCGAGTGAGTCTCCGAGCGCGCCGGCAACCGTGCCCGGCACCACTGCGTCGACCCAGTCGAGATCCTCGCGTAGGTCCTCGGGGTGAAGAACGGAACCGGCGTCGGTTCGGGCCAGCCGCCACCGAGCGCCGTCGAGCAGATCGATCACGCGCCCAATGCACCTGCAACGATGTCCATGGCGGCCGTCCAGTTCTTGCTCATCTCGATCAGCGGCTCGTCGAGCACCACATCCCGGCCACGTGCGGCGCGCGCCATCCGGAATTGAACGGCCTTGGCACCGGAGGCGGCGTCGAGGAAGTGCGGCGCTGCGGCGGCGGCTCCCGTCACGCCACGACCTTCGAGGTAGTGCACGTAGTTCGCCGCCAGTTCTGCCGTGGCACCGAACTGCCGGAGCAGGCCGAACGACCACAGGTGGAATGCGTCGGGCCCTGCGGTCTGCACGAGCGGGATGTCGGCGATGATGCGGCGAGCCAGCGCGTCGACGGGGTTGCCCGGAGCGCGGCGTGCCAGGTGTGCGCGAGCGACATCGAGGTCACGATCACCGAAACCGGCGTCGAGAACCGTGGAGTCCACCTTGATCTGCTCGACGTACGGCAGCAACACCTCGGCGTGCGGTTCCGGAGCGAGATTGAAGATCCCGTCGAAATCGGCCCCGGTGAGCTCGAAGTAGCCGCGATTGTGGAAGTAGCCCATCACCTTGCCGTCGCGATCGACGAGGTTCGGCACGATGGTGGTCTTGGTGTGCTGGTTGCGGTAGCTGGTCCCCGCGGTGTCGGGCAGCCAGAAGCCGTCGACCTCCACGGTGACGTGGATGCCGTCTTCCAGGCCTTCGACGACATGCTCGAGCACAGGACGCCACACGTTCATCTCGGCGACGCCGATGCCGTACAGGGTGCGCAGGTCCTCGGGCGCGATCTTCACGAAGTCCCACTGTCGCCCGTCACAGCCGGCGCTCAGCACGAAGGCGAGAGCGGGTGTGGGATCTGCACCGAACGAGTGCAGAACTTCGATCCACAGGTCGACGTAACAGTTGGTTTCGGTCCAGATGCGGTCGTGATTGTGTATCGGGTGTGGTCGGTAACTGATGGGGTCGAGTTCCAGGACTCGTAGGCTGGTCCCGAGCCTGTCCAGCACTGCATCGTTCGACATGAAGCCTCTCCTACCGGATCGAATGTCGGACGGTCCCCGAGCCGCATTTGTCCGTATTGCCTGTATCCAGGCCCCTAATCCTAACGAATCGGTTTGTTCTTCGCACTCGATCGGACGGTAGGATTGTTTTTGCCCGCACGAACTACTTCCAGGGCCACCATCTCGACAGCAGCGACATCCGCCCCCGGTAACGGGGGCAGTCACAGAGCGAGCAGTCGGTTCCGCGCCGGTAATGCTGGTGCGCAGCCTGTTCGTGATGACACTTGCATACTGGCTCTGAGCTGGGCACATGCCGAGTGTAGACAACACCTGACACATCCACGCCCAACTCGGGCACGCAATAGGAGGCACGAGCACGATGCGCCGATTCGCATCCAGCGCAGCGCTGGTCATCGGCTGGGCTCTGCTCGCCGTCGTCTTCGGAATGTTCCTCGTTCGCCAGGTTGGTGTGACGGAGATCACTTTCGTTGCGTTCGTCGTCGGGGCTCCGTACCTCGGTGTCGCCTCGATCGCCGCCGTGATCCTGTTCGCCGCAGCGCGCTCCCGCATCGGGTCGGCCGTCGCAATACTGATCACCGTCGCCGTCGTCGGCGTTCAGGTGCCGATGTACCTGTCCGACGGCCCGGACAACACCGGACCCGAATTGTCGGTCCTGACGATCAACGTCGCACACGGCGACGCCGACGCAGCGTCCATCGTCGACGCGGTGCGCACCCACGACGTCGACATTCTCGCGGTCCAGGAACTGACCCCGGAAGAAGTGACCGATCTGCAGGCCGCGGGCATCGACGACCTCCTGCCGTTCTCCTTCACTGCTGCCCTACCGGTGGCCGATGGCACCGGACTGTGGAGCCGCACCCCGCTGACCGACGGCACCCGCCTCGACAACTTCGGATTCGTACCGGTCCAGGCGAAGACCACCGTCGACGGGCAGGATCTGACCGTCGTCTCCTTCCACGCGATGTCGCCTGCCACACCGCGCCACACCACCGAGTGGGACGCCGACCTGGCCAGGATGCGGTCCATCATGGAGACCTATCAGGGCACGGTGCTCGTCGCGGGCGACTTCAACGCCACCAACGACCACCGGCAGTTCCGCACCTTGGCATCGTCCCCGTTCTCCGACGCGGCAGACGGGGCAGGCGCGGGCCTGTTCCGCACGTTCCCGTCGGAGCGTCCGCTCGCGCGGCTGGACCATGTGGTGACGAGCGAGAACGTCCGCGCTCGGTCGGTCGAGCCGTTGGCGATCCCGGACAGCGATCACCTGGCGGTTCTCGCGGAGTTGCAGCTGCCCTGATCCGGGCGGGCACCGACGCGAGCTAGAAGCGCGGCAACTCGATCACCGGCGCCGGAGGCAGTTGGATCTGCGGCAGCTGAATCTGCGGCAGGCCGGGGATCAGCGGCACCGGGGCGGGAGCAGGCGCGGGTTCAGCGGGCGGCACGTATTCCGGCTCGGAGTAGGTGCGAGCCGGGGCCTGAGCGGCCTCGGTGGTCGGCGGCACGGTGGTGGTCGGCGGCGCTGTGGTGGGTGGCGCGGTCGTCCTCGGCGTCGTGGGCACTGCAGTGGCAGGTGCGCTCGTCTCGGCCGGTGCACTCGTCGGTTCCGTCGAACTGCCGCCGTACCCGAGGGACAACCCGAGTGCAGCGATGGCGACGAGGCCACCTGCGACGAGCACTGCGCCGCGGACCTTGCGCTTGGAGTCGGCAGGCTTGTCGGCAGCGGGCTCCGGGCTCAACCAATCGGGAGCCCCGGTCAGCGATGCGGGGTCGGACGGAGACTGCCGAACGCCCGGTTGTTGGCTCGGTCGACGCGGTGCGTCGGCCACCGGAGTCGCGAGCAGCGCCGCACCGCGTGCGGCCACCGATTCCGGGTTCGCCGGGGTGACGACGGGAAGGCCGATCCACGCACTGAGAATCGACTCCACCAGTGGGATGCGTGCCCCGCCGCCGATGAGGAAGAGGGCGTCGACATGCTTGGGTGAACGACCGATCACGTCACGTACCAACCGAGCCGAGTACTCGATGGGAACGGTCACCAGAGACTCGAACGACTCACGCGAGATCAGGATCACGCCGCCGTCACCGGGCAGGCACACCGCGCCGCTGGTCGAGAGCTGTTCCTTGGCCACGCGGCACCGCGCGGTGAACTCGCTCAGTTCCTGGTTGTCGGCAATGTCGACGCCCTGCTTGGCGAGCTGATTGTCCGAGATGAGCCGATCGAAGTCGTCGCCGCTGATGTCGATGGTGCGCTCGGCGAGCAGAACCTGCCCGGTACCGCGATCGATCACGCTGATCGTCAATCCGGAGCTGCCGAGATCGTAGAGAGCGATGGTGCCGAAGTGCCCCAGCTCGCCCGACGCCTCGAGGTACTGCAAGGCCGCGCGCGCCTCGGGAACCAGTCGGTAGTTGTAGAGGCGCTGACTCGCCATCGCCTGCTGGATCTCGCCGAACTGCTGCTGGTCCCGATACGCGACGCCTGTCGCTTGCACCGGTCCGCCGTCGCCCGGCTGCGAGAGCACGACGCCGATCGATTCGGCGGCCAATTCCTCCGCGCGGTCCCAGTAGGCGTCGACGGTGTCGTGGTGGAAATCGAGGCGACCCGAATCCTGAGGGCGCGCGTCGGGACGAGCCATGCGCACGGCACTGGCCCCCACCGACACACCGAGAACTTCGGTCATTACCCGCCTTCGGTCGACTTCCCCGTGAACACACGCCGAGACTCGATGTCACGAACGAGTCTCGATCCCCCCTACCAATGGCTCACTGTAGCGCGTCCCGCGGTGCACAGTGCGGGACCCGACCACAGCACTAAGGTTGCGGGCATGCGCGTTCTGTTCGTCTGCACCGGGAACATCTGTCGATCGCCCACAGCCGAGCGACTTGCGGCCGCATTCGCGCGCGAGGGTGGCTTCGAGCTGACCGCGAGCAGCGCCGGAACGCAGGGCTTGACCGGACACGCCATGGACCCGACGGCCGCGACGGTGCTGACGCAGCTCGGCGGCGATCCGGACGGTTTTGTTGCCCGACGCCTCACGCCTGCGATCGCTGCCGACGCCGACCTGGTTCTGACGATGACGGCGGCCCATCGCGATGCCGTCCTGGCACTTGCGCCGCGGCAGATGCGTCGCACCTTCACGCTGCTCGAGGCGTCCGGTCTCGCGGCCGCGTCGGGTGCGCAGTCCATCGCGACCCTGGCCGACGCACGGGCGGTGCACCGGGTCGACACCCTCGACATCGGCGATCCGTATCGGCGCGATCACTCGGTGTACGAGCAGGCCGGGGAGTTGATCGCGCAGACACTGCCCCATGTTCTGCGGTTGTCGACGCAGTGAACGTCCACCTCTCACCGTGTCGCTCCCTGAGGTAACGTTCTCGCATCATTGCCGACCATCCGGGTCCGGCCACGGCGTTAGGGTCTGTGCATGCGCGACAAGGTCATCGCGTCGGCAGCAGTGGCGAGCGCCGGAGTGGCAGTCGCAGTCGGCTTGACCATCGGCGCTCTCGGCGGCGCGTTCGACGACACGAGCCAGACCGTTCGCCCTCCCGCCCTGAAGTCGGACAGCCTGAGTTCGGTCGAGGCGACGCCGACCTCGACGATCGTCATCGTCCCGCCGTCGCCCACCTGGCAGGTCGCAGTACCCACCACCGCTCGCCCCACGACGACCACTCCGGATCGCCCCGAGACCACGACGCGAAGCCCGCGCCGAACCCCGTCCTCGGACCGGACGACCACCACCACCGCCGAGAACGATTCGGACGACGAGAGCACCACCACCGAGTCCGAATCCGACTCCGGGCGTTAGACACCGACCGGGCGTTCTTGTTCTCAGCCGGACTTCGTCAGTGTCGTGTTGTCCCCGATTCGCAACGCGGCCACCAGCTCTCGGTAGAGCGAGTCGGTGTTCATGAGTTCGGAGTGCGTACCCCTGGCGCGGACCACTCCGTCCTCCATCACGAGGATCGTGTCGGCGTCGAGCACGGTGGACAACCTGTGCGCGATGGTCACGACGGCGGAGTCGGTCGCGATCGATCGGATCACCTCGTGGATTGCCGCCTCGGTTCGGCCGTCGACCTGAGCCGTGGCCTCGTCGAGCAGAAGGATCTCCGGACGACGAACGATCGCCCTGGCCAACGCAATTCGTTGACGCTGCCCACCGGAGACGGTCGATCCGATCAGGTCGGTGTCCAACCCTTCGTCCAGGGCGCGGATCGCCGAGTCCAGATGTACCGACTCGAGCGCCGACCAGATGTCGTCTTCGCTGGCATCGGGATGGCTGAACAGTAGGTTCTCGCGGATCGATCCGGGGAGCACCGGCGTCTCCTGCTCCACGTACGACAACCGGGCTCGCACCTCGTCGATGGTCAGCTCGTCGTATGGAGTGCCGCCGAGCCGGATCTCGCCGGCCTCGGGCGTCAGGAAACGCAGGATCAACGAGAAGACGCTGGTTTTGCCTGCTCCCGACGGGCCGACGATCGCGGTGTGCCCACGCGCGGGCACCTCGAGGTCCATACCGCGCACGGCCGGCTCCCTGCCCGGCGCGTATCGGGCTGTGACGCTGCGGAATTCGAGAGCCGGAGCGGGCGCTTCGGTCTTCACCGAACGCGTGGGACCCGTCTCGCCTTTTTCGGTGACCAGGTCGTCGATCTGGCGAATACGGGCAGCCGCCGCCATTCCGGCCTGCAGTGCGGTGATGTTCGTGGCCAGCGTGGACACCGGCCCCATCACCTGGAATGCGTACAGCAGAAACGCGATCAGGCTGGACACGGCCAATGCCCCGGTACTGACGCGGTAGCCGCCGAGACCGAGGATGCCGATGATCGCCAACTGCACTCCGCCCCCGGCGAACGTCCATGCCAGCGCGGAGATCTTGACCGCCCTGACGCTGTGCTGGGCGGAGATTCGCGCCTCGGCGATGACTCGCTCCGATTCGCGGGCCTCGGCTCTGCTGGACTTGACGGTGCGAATCGCTCGCAGCGTGCCGTCGAGAATTCCGCCGAGGCGGCCCACCGCTTCCTGGGATTGCCGCTGTGCGACGGCGATAGGAGGCATCAGTCGCGCGAACAACACCGCGATCGCGATGATGGCCGAGGCGATCGCGCCGAGCAGCACCAGATCGAGCACGGCCATGAGAATCAGTGCACCGACGAGGCCGACGACACTGTTGACTGTGGCCACCAACGCATTCGACGTGGCCTCGCGCAGCAGCACGGTGTCGGAGGTGACCCGGGTGACGAGTTCTCCGGTGGGCCGAGTGCCGAGACTTCCCACCGTGGCACCGAAATACTTGCGCACTATCAATTTGCGGGCGTCCAGGACCACACGTTCGGCCAGCACCCCCAGCACGATCCACTGCAGATACAGAACCAGCGAACCCACCACGAGCAGACTCACCAGGATCAGCACCGGCTGTATCAGTGACGCGTCGGTTCCTAGGCCGTCGAGCACTCCTTTGGCCACCATCGGAGTAGCCAGAGCAGCTCCGGTTCCGATCAGGCCGAGTGTCAGCCCCAGCGACAGTGTCCGACGGTGCGGCCGGACGAACTGCCACAGCACGCGCAGATTCGGGACAGTTATCTTCTTCTTCTCCGCTGTAGCGATCTGCACGTCGACCATGGCACCAGTGTGCCGGACAGGGAGGTCAGGGCGGTCGTTCTAGGTCGCGTCCCAGATCATGTGCACGGTCGTACCGTTCTGGTCCGAGGTCACTGCGGCGCTGTCGGCAAGCGCCCGCATCAGAGGCACACCCCGACCGCGGTTGGGGTCGGAGTTGTGCGACGCCCAATCCCCGCGATCGGTCACCTTCACCTCTAATCGACCCTCCGCGGCACGCGAGACCCGGATGTCGAGTGTTCCGCGATCGGTGTGGTCTCGGTACGCATGTTCGACGCTGTTCGCTATTGCCTCGTACGTGGCCAACACCACGTCGTACGCACGATCGGGGTCGACGCCCACTTTGCCCAACCAGTCACCGAGCTCACGACGAAGCTCCGACGCTCGATCGGCGTCGGCAGGTTCGCCGGTGAACAGCAGTTCTTCCATTCGCGCACCTGCCGTCGAGATCGAACTGTCGGTACGTGAGTCGTCACCTCCGAAGAGAGTCGCCATCATGAATCCCGTCTACCCAAAAGTTCAGGATCTACCCTTACGAAGTGCAACGAATGCTTCGTCGACCGTTGCATAGATTCCGAACACCTCGTCCAGACCGACGAGAGTGAGGGGACGACCGGTGGCCGGACCATCCGCGACCACCGCAAACCCGGCGTCGCCGCCGAGTTGCTGATGTGTCGACGCCAACAGAGACATGCCGGCGGAGGCGAGAAATCCCACATCACTGAGGTCGATCACCACAGCCGAAGGCGATTTCTCGAGGACGAGAGCAACCGACTCGGACAGATCGGGAGCAGTCACCAGATCCAGTTCACCGGACACCGCCAGAACCACGTCCTGATCACGCCATTCCACAATCACATCGAAGTGCTGGGGCCCGAGGCCCGTGTCGTCCGCAGTCACATGCCGACTTTACCCCGGCCCACCCCGGCCGCCTTTCTTCCACTCGGCCGAGTTGCTCGACTCCCACTAGGCTCGCTCCGGTGATCGAGGGACTGCAGCAAGCGGACCGTCGTCGTTCGGTCGGCGAATACGTCGCGGTCACGGTCGGCGGCGCTGTCGGTGCGGCGTTGCGGTACGAGGTCTGGACGTGGCGGGCTTCGCCGAGGTGGCTGTTGATGAGCACATTCGGCGTCAATGTGTTCGGTTGTCTTGTCGTCGGCGCTGCCCTGGGCTACCTGTGGGGACGGCACGCCCCGGTTGCCCGCGCCGGACTCTTCGGGCTGGCGTGCGGTTTCACCACGTTCGGCCTGTACGCGTTCCAGGCCGTGACGCATCGCGGTGCCTGGAATTCGGTGATGTATCTGGTGGGAACGCCGGTGATCGCGTTGATCGCCATGGCACTCGGCGCGGCGATCACCACGCCGAGATCGAGCAGCGCTCGATGACGACCATGCTCCTGGTGGCCGCCGGAGGCGGACTCGCTGCGCTCGGGCAGTTCGTGTTCTCGCACGCGATCAGGTCTCGGCGACGGTTGTCCGCGCTCAACCTGGTGGCGTGCGCGGCGTTGGGGTTGGTGTTCGCTCTCGATCCACCGGACCGGTTTCGTTCGCTCGTAGGCATCGGATTTCTGGCCTCGGTGGCTCCGTTGGCCACGGTCGTGCTGGCTACGCTTCGGCTCACTCGGAACCAGCAGTACCGCAGCGCAGCAACGTTCTTCGCTGCGAACGTGGTGGGCGGTATCGCCGCGGTGATGTTCGGATTCCTGGCGTGGAAATCCGGCATCACGCTCTATCACAAGATTTTCTGACTCGGCTCCGTCAGTCGCTCGCCGAGTCCTCGCACGGCCCCTGCACTCCGGCCTTGACGAATCCCGCGATCTGATAGAGGTAGGTGAATTCCCATTCGACGAGGGAGAAGTCGTAGGTGCGTGGCGTCGGACGCATGGTGACGGTTCCGTCGAAGCATTGATCGAAGATGTAGCGGGCGCGCGGTAGGTGATAGCGCCACGTGACGACGATGACGTGGTTCCAGCCGCGTTCGCGGGCGAGTTTCTGGGTGAAGATCGCCTCTCCACGCGTGGTCGACGGCACCGGCGGAATGCACAGCACCTCGAACTTCTGTGACGATGTGGCGCACGCCTTCTTCATCGTCGAGTCACCGGACCCGTAGGGATCGGAGAGCACCACCGTCTTCGCCAGACCCTGCTCGGCGAGCGAGATTCCGTAGGCCTCGCGGCCGTCGTGTTCGCCGCCCAGTACGACGATGGCGTCGGCCGTGGTCAGCGGATCGACGCGGGCCTTGGTGAATGCGACATAGCCACCGACACCGATCGCGGACACCAGGACAACGGGGATCGCGAAGGCCAGAAACAGCAGTAAGCGTCCGCGGAACACCTCACCAGGTTAGGGAAGGTGTACCGCGGGCGCGCGGTCAGAGACTCGAATCACTCACTCGGCTGCGGCACGTTGACGTTGCAGTCCGTGACCTCCGGGTTGACTCCGAAGTAGTTGAGCGGTCCTGCGACGACGGTGAGGGCGATGGTGCCCGCTCCGGCGCAGTTCTCGGGTGCGCTCTCGAAGTCTCCGCGCTGGTACGACGCGAATGCGCCGATGATCAGCCAGACGAGAACGATCAACGTTACGAACCTCATGGTGCCCCCTCGATCGGTCAGCCGCCGTTCGGCTGTCGGGAGCCAGGTATGTCCGATTGTTGCAGTCTTCAAACCATCATTGGTCGTTCTGCCTGGACAGAGTCTGCGACAGATAGTCACTGAGCGCCTGTTCCTGGACGCGATCGAGGGCGCGGGCCAGCTCCGCCTGCGCAGATTTCATCGCCAGGCTGCGCATCTTCTCGAACATCTCGGTGGTCTCGGCCACCTCCCCCGACTTGGGGAGCCAACCCGGGCCGTGTTGCGCGATCAAGTGGTCGGTCACGCTCCCCACCATCGACTCGGCGATGGCGTTCATCTTGGACGCGGTCCTCTCGTGTTGATCGAGCAGTTGCTCCAGCGTGAAGCCGTACTGGCTCAGATCGACGAAGACTTCGAGGAGAGTGGGGTCGAGAATCTCGCACTGGTCGCCGTCGATCCTGATCAGTTTCGCCTCGATCAGTCGGGCAACGATGGCGTCGTTGTCCTCGCCGAGAAATTGGGCGATCAGTTCGAGGGGAATGACCGTGGTCTCTTCCGACGACCATTTGCGGGTCACGATCTCCTGGAGGCCCAGGATCTCACCGAGGTCCTTGCCCTGCTCCCAGCCCGAGAGGAAATCGGCGATGTGCACCGAGGTGAAACCTCTCTGCAGCAGCGAATCGATCACCTTCAGCCGCGTCAGGTGATCGTCGCCGTAGATACCGACTCGGCCGCGGAGTGTGGGCGGCGGAAGCAGTCCACGCTCCTGGTACGCCCGCACGTTACGAGTGGTCGTCTTGGCCTCTCGAGCCAAGTCGTCGATTCGATACTCCACCGATCTCCCTACCTCCGCCGCGCGTCGACCCACAGGATATACGTCGACGACGCGACGGAAGGTGGACCCGAACCCGAACGTCATCGCGACGGGAGCATGCTCTCGGCGGCCCGTAGCGGTTCCCGCGGACGTTCGACGCGGCGCGGGACCATCGTGAAATCGTCCTGCTCGACGCCTCTGAGCTGGTTGACGTACTGGGTGGCGAAACCGGGGAACATGGTTGCGTTGAAGCCGTCCTCGGTGAGATACCAACTGCTGCAACCCGAATTCCAGGTCGTCTTGGCCAGCTTGCGCTGCATCTCCTCGTTGTACGCATCCTGAACGTCCTGGCGCACGTCGGCGCTGTGCAGATTGCCGTCGAGAACCAAGGAGATCGCCTCGACGAGGTAGTCGATCTGGGCCTCCATGTACACCAGGGCAGAGCTGTGCCCCGGTCCGGAGTTCGGGCCGAAGGTGAAGTACATGTTCGGGTAGCCCGACACAGCGATGCTCTTGTACGCCTTGGCCCCTGCGCTCCACTCGTCGGCCAGCACCCGACCGTCGCGCCCGGTGATCGGGATCGGCGTCCCGGTGTTGGACACGTCGAATCCGGTGGCGAACACGATGGCGTCGAACTGATGCTCGATGCCTTCCACGGTGCGAATGCCCTTGGGCGAGAGCGTTGCGATCGGCCACGTGACCAGCGTGCAGTTCGGCTTCTGCAACGCCGGGTAGTAATCGCTGGTCATCAACAGTCGCTTGCAGCCGGCCCTGAACCGCGGAGTCAGCTGACGCCGCAGCCATGGATCGCGAACCTGACGCCGCAGATGGGCGCGACCGACCAGTTCGACGATGCGGGTCAACGGGGTCTTCCAGACGACACCGAGGGCGACGGACTCGTGGCCCCAGAACCACAGCGAACGCGCCATGGTCTGGGCCTGCGGATACCGAGCGTACCGACGCTTGGTGCCGCCCTGTGTCTTTCGGTTCACTCTCGGCAGCGTCCAACCGGGCGTGCGCTGGAACACCTTGACCGTGTCGGCGATCTTCACCAGTTCCGGAACGATCTGCACCGCGCTCGCCCCGGTTCCGACCACGGCGACCTTCTTACCCTCGAAGTCGTAGTCGTGATCCCACCGAGCACTGTGGATCTTGTGCCCCTCGTAGGTGTCGATGCCCCGGATGTTCGGCAGGCTGGCATTGGCGAGCGGCCCCGACGCCATCACCACCGTGCGCGCTCGAACATCGGGGTACCCGTCGATGCTCAGGTGCCAATGCCCGGCCGCCTCGTTCCAGATGATGTCGACCACATTGTGCCCGAATCGAATACGCGACTCGATGTCGAACTCGTCCACCATCGTGTGGATGTAGTCGAGAATCTCACCGCTACCGGAGTAGGTGTGCGACCAGTTCGGATTCGGCGCGAAGCTGTACGAGTACAACCTGGACGGGATGTCGCAGGCTGCGCCCGGATAGGTGTTGTCGCGCCAGGTCCCCCCGACCGCACTACCGCGTTCGAGGATGACGAAGTTGTCGATACCTTTGTTGCGCAGTCGGATAGCGGAACCTATTCCGGCGAAGCCTGCACCGACGATCACCGCGTCGAGGACACCTTCGCGCGCATCGAGCTCGCTCATGCGACGGGCTCGTAGGTCAGTTCCTTGGCCCAGGTCGGCTCGGAATTGAGAGTCTTGCTCGGGTACCGGCGAGTGAGCTTCACCAGGCCGTCCGCCAGGAGGTGATACGGGTGCTTGCGATTGATGACGATGCTGCCGTGCCACTGCACTATTCGGTACATCGGCACACGCAGTGCCTCGGGGCTACGCTGCCCGACACTGCGGAATCGCTTCATCGCGGTGTACAGGCGCTCCTCGTCGACGCCCATCTCGACGATGTTGTCGCGCATCTTGTTCAGCAGCGGGATGTACCGCAGCGTGCCGACGATGAGGGCCGGGTTCATCCATGCGCCGACGGTGTCGACCAGAATCTTGCGCATCCGCGAATGCCCGAGAAGCTCGATCACGGCGAAATCGACTGCCAGATGTCGTGATTCGTCGGAGTTGATCTTCTTGAAGACTGCCTGACACACCGGATCGTCGATCTCGTCCATGATGAACTTGACCAATGCACCGTCCAGCGCGACCTCGAGCATGGGAATCACGGTTCCCAGCACGGCCAGAGACAACCCGTCCGAGTGCTTGTCGAGCCAGTCGATGACGAGCTTGACGTTGATGTTGGGCTCGGGCATCTCGTCACCGTCGAGCATGCCCCAGCGTCGCATGAGAGCGAGCTCGGCATTGGCGTGCTTCTGTTCTTCGGCGTGGAAGTAGCGGTAGATCTCTGCCAGCGTCTCGTTCGGGGCCTTGAGCGCCATGGCCGCGAAGCCCCGAGCGCCGACGTTCTCGATCCACATCAGATCGGACATGAAGGGCTTGAGCTTGGCGTGCAGTTCCGGACTGATGGTCTCCGCACCCGGACCGTCCCAGTCGATGTCGGCCAGCGCCCATTGACGGTCCTTGATCTTGGTCAACATGTCTTCGAAATCCATTGCCATGTCAGGCTCCTGTGGTTGTCGAGGTGAGGGATTCGTTCTTCGCCGGCTCCTGCTCGGCGGGCATCACACGATTGAGCAACCCGAGAAAACGCACGTACACCGCGGGCAGCAGTCTCTTGAATCGCCAGACGGCCTTGGCGTCGAACTGGGGAACGACGTAGAGCCGACCCTTGTCGAAGGCATCGAGTGTTCGGGCAGCGATCTTGTCCGGTGAGCGTCCGGTCCAGCGCATCGCGAACTCGGCCAGCCGGGACGAACTCGCGGTGATCCGGCCGTCGACGGCAACGTTGGTCTTGACGAACGTGGGGCACAGAACCGATATCCGCACACCGGTACCCGACAATTCCGCTGCCATTGTCTCCGACAGCGACATCACCGCGGATTTGCCGACGTTGTAGGGACCCATCAGCGGCGCGGCGGCAAAGCCTGCGGCGGAGGCGACGTTGATGATTCCGCCCTCACCGGCTGCCCGCAGCGCAGGCGTGAACACCTCGCAGCCGTGGATCACGCCCCACAGGTTGATCCCCAGAGCCCAGTTCCAATCTTCGAAACCGATGTCTCCGACGGGCTTTCCGCCGATTCCGACGCCTGCGTTGTTGATGAGCACCGTGGTGGGTCCGTCGAATTCGACGCCGGCACGAAGCGCCAGTTCCTCGACGTTCTCGCGTACCGACACATCGCACTCGACGGCGTATCCGGTGGCACCGAGGGCGTTCACCATCGCTACCGTCTCCTGTGCGCGCGGCAACGAGATATCGGCGCACATGACGGCTCCTCCGCGTCGAGCCAGCTCGAGGGCGAAGGCCCGGCCGATGCCGCTGCCTGCGCCGGTCACTACCGCTCTCGACCCGTACGAGGGTTTTCCGGTCTTGCTTCTCATCGACCTACCTGTTCCTTCGAATCATGGTGCACTACTTGGTTGTCGAGTGTGTGGGCGATGAACTCGGCTGCATGCTCGAGCGCGTGAGCGGCCTCGGGGATCAGCCGCGGGAGAGCTTGGAACACGTGCATCTGGTCGGGCCAGATCTCGAGTTCGCTTTGTCCGCCCGCCGCCTCGATCATCGTGTGCAGGTGCCGCGCATCGCCTCGCAGCATCTCGGTTCCGCCCACCTGGATGAGCGTGGGTGGCAGATCGCGCATGCGGGCGAGATCGAGCCGTAACCGCGGGAGGCTCGAGTCGTGACCGTCCGTGTAGAGCGCCACGAGTCCTCGCGCTGCCTTCGCCGAGATCATCGGATCCTTGCGCGTGCGCTCCATCCGCGCCGAGAGCTCGAAGTCGAGATCCACCAGCGGCGAGAACAACACCATCGCGCCGGGCTGCGGCGTTCCGGTCCGGTCGTTCTCGATGAGCAGGTCGGCGGCGAGGTGACCGCCGGCGGAGTCCCCGGCGATGACGATGTTCGCCGCGTCGTACCCCTGGCCGAGCAGCCAGCGGTAGGCGGCTTCGAGGTCGTCGGCGGCGGCGGGAAACGGGTGTTCCGGGGCCAACCGGTAGTCGACCGTGAACACGGGCAGGCCGGTCGAGCTGGACAATCGCGCGGTCAGGCCACGATGGGTCCGTGCCGAACAGATGACGTATGCACTGCCGTGGATGTAGAGAATCACCCGGGGTCCCGGGGCCAGTCCGGGCGCGCGTACCCATTCCCCGCGCACCGGGCCGTCGGCGACGAGGTCCACTCTCGTTCCCTTCGGAACGGGACCGAAGAGGTTCATCGAGGTGGCGACGAGGCGTCGGGAGAACTCTATGCCGCCTCGGGACGTCGGCAGCAGGTTGGTGATCGGACGCAGAGTCAGCCGAGTCGTCAAGGCAGCCAGCCGAGTTCGTCGGGAACCCGCCGCGAAGGCACCGCGAGGCAGGTAGTCGTGGTTTGTGGTGGAAGTCACCTCGTCACCTTCACTGGCTATTCGCCATTTGTCAATGGCCTATTAATTAGTGGTCCAGTGTGCAAGAGTGACGACCGACACAACAAAGCAAGCCGGAAGGAGGGAGTACGTGACGATGTTCGGGAACGCAGCACCGGCAGACCTCGATGCGTCTGCCGTCGGTCACGAGGACAGAATCTTCGAGTTGGAGATCGCCGAGGTGACCCACGAAACCGAGGATGCGATCTCCCTCGGCTTTGCGGTTCCCGCGCACCGGGAACCGCACTTTCGGTACGAGCCCGGGCAATTTCTCACCCTCGAGATTCCGTGCACCGACGGCGGCTCGGTTGCCCGCTGCTATTCCTTCTCCAGCTCCCCGGTACGCGACCCGTACCCCACCGTGACCGTGAAGCGAATCCAGGACGGGGTAGCGTCACACTGGTTGCACGACAATGCTGTTCGCGGGATGCGGCTCAAGGCATTGAAGCCGTCGGGCATGTTCGGACCCGAGAACTGGGACGTCGACTTCGTCCTTCTGGCCGCAGGCAGCGGAATCACCCCGATGATGTCGATCATCAAGACCGCCCTGTTGCGGCACGAGAACCGGATCACCCTCGTCTATGCCAATCAGAACCGCGACTCGGTGATCTTCGCGGAGCAACTGACCGAACTGCAGTCTCGCTTTCCCGAACGACTCGAGGTACACCACTGGTACACCTCGGAATCGGGGTTGCCCACCGCTGCAGGACTGGCCTCGACGGGCGCGACCGTTCCGGCCGACTGCGAGGCCTTCCTGTGCGGTCCCCCGCAGTACATGAACGTCGCCGAGGAATGGCTCGCCCGCACCGGCACGGTCGCACGTAGAACACATCGAGAGGTCTTTTCCTCCTTCGACTCCAACCCGTTTCGGGACGACAGGACCGCAACTGCTCACGAATCGGGTGCGAACTCCGTCACCGCTCGGGTCGAGATCGACGGGACCGAGACCGAGTTCGCCTGGAGTGCGGGCACCAAGCTTCTCGACCGCCTCCTCGAACTCGGTCTCGACGCGCCGTACGTCTGCCGCGAAGGAACCTGCGGCGGCTGCGCGTACACGCTCACCGAAGGCACCGTGACGATGCTCGCGAACGAGACGCTCGACGAGCACGAGATGGAACACGGGGTGCGATTGGCATGTCAGTCCGTGCCAGAGTCCCAGACGGTCCGCGCGGTGTTCGACCGCTGATGCCCAACGCGATGGGCCGGATGGCCTCGAATTACCTTCGGCAGCACCCCGTTGTCGCGATCTCCACTTTCGGCCGCCAGATGGGGATGGGTGTCAGGGCCGGGAGATCACTGACCTCGGACATCGTCCACCGGACGTTTCCCTTCTCCGAATTCATCCGCCAATGTGCGTTCATGGCAAGCACATCGGTCATCCCGACCTTGCTGGTCGCGATCCCCTTCGGAGTCATCGTGTCGGTTCAGGTCGGTGCCATCGCAGGCCAGGTCGGTGCCACCTCGTTCGCCGGTGCCGCGAACGGTCTCGGCATCATCCGTCAGGGCGCGCCGTTGGTGACCGCGCTGCTGATGGCCGGGGCGGTCGGGTCGGCGGTGTGCGCGGACCTGGGTTCTCGCACGATCAGGGACGAGATCGACGCGATGGAAGTCATGGCCATCTCGCCGCTGCAACGACTCGTCGTGCCACGATTGGCCGCCGCAATGCTGGTCAGTGTGTTGCTCTGCGGCAGCGTCTGCTTCGTCGGATTCATCACCGGCTACATGTTCAACGTGTTCGTTCAGTCCGGTACACCGGGTAGCTATCTGGGTACTTTCGCGGCCTTCGCCACCATCGGTGATCTGGTGCTGGCTCTGATCAAGTCCGTCGTCTTCGGCGCGATCGTGGCAATAGTGGCCTGCGACAAGGGGTTGACCACTCGCGGTGGACCCGGTGGTGTGGCCAACTCGGTCAACGCGGCCGTGGTCAGTTCGGTGATCCTGCTCTTCGCTGTCAACGTCCTGTTCACCCAGCTCTACACCATCGTGTTCCCGGCTCGGTTGATCTGACATGGCCACTCGCTACACACCGCCGCTGCTACGCCCCCTCGTCGGCGCGGCGAACGCCGCGGTCGCCGCACCGACGCGCGCCCTGGCCACGTTGGGCCACCAGGCGACCTTCCTGAGCCGATCCGTTGGATCGATGCCCTACACGGTGCGGCGGTACCGGCCCGAGCTGTGGCGTCTGCTCTCGGACGTGAGCTGGGGAAACGGTGCCATCGTCGTCGGTGGCGGCACCATCGGAGTGATCGTTCTCCTCGGAGCCTTCGCCGGAGCCACCGTCGGCATCGAGGGCTACACCGCACTGAATCTTCTGGGCATGGGCCCGTTGACCGGGGCAGTGTCCGCGTTCGGCACCACCCGAGAACTTGCTCCTCTGATCGCTGCCATCGGGTTCGCCGCCCAGGCCGGTTGTCGCTTCACCGCACAACTGGGTTCGATGCGAATCGGTGAGGAGATCGACGCGCTCGAGTCACTCGCGATCGACCCCTTGGCGTATCTGGTCAGCACCCGAATGATGGCCGCCGTCATCGCAATTCTGCCGCTGTACGTTCTCGGACTGAGCGCGAGCTACCTCACGGCTCAAATCGTGGTCGGGGTGCAGAGCGGCCAATCCGCGGGCACGTACCTGCACTACTTCCATTCGTTCCTGTCCGTCCAGGACGTCCTGTACTCGGTGACCAAAGCTGTTGTCTTCGTTCTTCTCACGACGATAATCCAGTGCTACTACGGGTACTACGCGTCCGGCGGCCCCGAAGGAGTCGGGGTGGCGGCAGGCAAGGCGATTCGCACCAGCATCATCGTCGTCATCTTCGTCAATACGTTGATGACCCTTGCGATGTGGGGATCCGATCCCGGCATCAGGATCTCGGGATAGGGGCCGGGATGTTCGATGTGGGAGGGCGCGCACCGTCGATGTCCGCGCTCGTGATCCGGGGCCTGTGCGTGTTCCTGCTGTTCAGCACCATCGCAGGGCTTCTGCTGGCGCGCTACACGGGTGTCTGGCGCAACACCGTCGACGTCGTCGCGTCGATGTCCACACTCGGAGACGGTCTGCCGCAGAATGCGGACGTCAAGTTCCGCGGAGTTCTGGTCGGCGCGGTTGCCGGGGTGGACAGCGATCCCACCGGCAACAGCACCGTGGAAATTCGGTTGAATCCCGCACGCGCCAAGACGATCCCGGACACCGTCACCGCACGGGTCGTGCCCAGCAACATCTTCGCCGTTTCCTCGATCGAACTGGTGGACACCGGCGGCGGACGGAGCATCGAGGCGGGCGCAACCATTCCTGGCGACGCCTCACAGGAAACGCTGGAACTGCAGACCGCGATGACGAGTCTGCGCAACGTGCTGACCGCAGTCGACCCCGAGAAGTCGAGTTCGGTGCTGTCCACGCTCGCCGACGCTCTGGACGGCCGCGGTGAATCGATCGGCTCCACCATCTCGACAGCCAGTGAGTACCTGACCACACTCCGAGCCGAAATGCCGGATCTCACCTCCGATATCGACCTGCTCGACACCTCGATCGGCAGCCTGAGCAGAACGGCACCGCTGTTGTTGGACACCTTGGAAAGTTCGCTGATTCCCGCGGCGACCATTGCGGAGAAGCGCGATCAGCTGACGCAATTCCTGACCAGCGCGGCCGGTTCCACGTCGAGTCTCGACGCGGCGCTGGCACCCAACCTGTCCGGGGCGATTTCGTTGGTTCGAGACCTGGACCCGGTCATGGGAGCTCTGGCCGTCAACGGAGACGACCTTCCTGCCGGTGTGCGGGAGTTCGGCCGAACGTTGGAAGGCTTCAACCGCGCCTTCACCGGCCCCAACGGGCGACTGATCTGGTCGATCGACATCACCGCCACCCCATTCACCCCGTACACCCGGGAAGATTGCCCCCGCTACGGCGACATGGCCGGAGCCAGCTGCTCCACTGCACCGCCGTCGCGAGCCTCGGGCGGCGACGCGCTGGGCGGCACGACTGTTCCGGCGCAGGGAATCTCGTACTCGCCGGGCAACATCGGATCCGTCGGCAGCGACGAGCCGAAGGCCGCAATCGGCGATGTGCTCGGTAGGCCGGCCGATCCCACCTCGATCATTCTCCTCGGGCCGCTGCTGCGCGGGCAGACCATCGCGATCGACAACGCCGATCCGGTCGGTGCACCATGACGTCGATTCGCAGGCCCCTCATCGGATTCGGCATCTTCATGGTCTTGGCCATCGCGGTGACCACGCTGATCTGGACCACCCTCGGCCGTTCGGTGGCAGGTGAAACCGAGACGTACGCTGCGCTTTTCGAGGATGCATCAGGCCTACAGAGCGGCGACGACGTCCGGATCGCCGGTGTGCGCGTGGGCAAAGTGGAGGATGTGTCGCTCGACGGAAACACCGCACGAGCGCAATTCGTCCTCGAGCGCGGCCAGACCGTGTACGAGAACACGGCGATCTCGATCAAGTACCAGAATCTGATCGGTCAGCGCTACCTCGCCCTCGACACCACCGGGCAATCCACCGGTACGGTCGAGCCGGGTGCAACCATCGGGATCGAGCGCACCGAGCCGTCGTTCGACGTCTCCGCTCTCCTCAACGGCTTCCAACCACTGTTCAGCGTGCTCGACCCCCAGCAGGTCAACTCGTTGTCCGAGTCCATCGTTGCCACCCTGCAGGGAGACGGCGTCTCGATCAGCACTCTGGTGGTGCAAAGTGCCTCGCTGGCAGCAGAATTCGCGGAGAAGGACGAAATACTCGGTCTGATCGTAGCCAACCTGGGCGAGGTACTGGCCGAGGTGGCCGATCGCGGTGACGATACGACGGCTCTCATCGAATCCACGCAGAGATTGGTGACCGATCTCAATGCGCAAGCAGAACCTCTGGCCACCGCGGTGCGCACGATCGGAGATTCCGCCGGTCCCGTCGCCGAGATGGTGGACGACGTACGGCCGACGCTCTCGGGCACCATCGATCGACTCGGTGCGACCACCGATCTGGTGAACCGCGACGGCGCGCAACTGAGCACGTCCATCGGGATGCTGCCCTCGGTGCTCTCGTCGTTCTCGCGCATCACCGAGAACGGAAGCTTCATCAACATGTACGTCTGCAATCTGGACGTCAGTTTCGCCGGACTTCTTTTCCCACCAGGTGTTTTCAGTCGAGTCGGCGGCACCGCACAGTCGGAGGTCTGCCTCGAATGACGTCGCTATCGGCTCGCGTTCGAGCCTCGACCCGGGCGATGCCCCGTGACTTCTGGCGCGGTATCGCCGGATGCGTGGCAATCGTCCTGATCTTCGGTGCGGTGCTCGGCTATCAGCATGCAGGCATCGGCGATCGGACCGTCGACGTTCTCTTCGCTCAGTCCGCCGGGCTGCGGAGCGGTGACGACGTCCGCATCGCCGGAGTCTCCGCCGGGAAGGTCGATTCTCTGGCGCTGGCAGGCGATCACGTTCACGTCGTGCTCGATGTGGACGACTCCGTCGAGTTGGGTTCCGAGACGAAAGCCGAGATCAAATTGTCCACCATTCTGGGGTCGCGCTACGTCTCACTCACACCGGACGGCGACGCCCCGCTGGGTGATCGTCCGATCGAGCTGTCGCACAGCACAGTTCCCTTCGATCTGCAGAAGGCGATCCAGACCGGTACACCGGTGATCGAGCAGATCGATGCGAGAACGATGCGCGAGTCACTGACCACGGTCGCCGATCAACTCGAAGGCACTCCCGAACTGACCGGTCAGGCACTGGACAGCATCTCGGCCCTGTCGAGGGTGATCGCCGATCGAGAGGATCAGATAGCGGCGCTGCTCGACGATGCAGATCGGGTGACGGCGCGATTGTCGGACAACAGTGCCGCCCTGATGTCGATGCTGGGCCAAGGTGCGGCTCTCGCAAACACCATCGCCGCGCAGCGGGGCGCGGTGGCGAACTTGCTTGCCTCGACCGATGCGCTCACCGCCCAGCTCGACACCGTGTTCGCCGAGAACCGTGCTGCGATAGACCCGTTGATCGGGCAATTGACTGCGCTGAGTCAGGGTCTGGCCAACAACGACGACACGCTGCGGCGGGTGTACGAAAGTCTGCCGGTCACCGTGCGGCAGATGACGAACGCCTTCGGCAACGGTCCCTACGTCGACATCGCCACTCCGTGGTCGCTGCTGCCGGACAACTGGTTGTGTTCGGCCCACGTGGTTCAGGGTTGCCGATGAGAGCCGGGATTCGGGTCGCCACGGCCGTATGCGCGTCGGCTGTGCTGCTGACGAGCACCGGCTGCGGCATGCCTCGACCGCTCTCCTCGGCGACCGGTTCGACCATCACCATCACCGCCGATCTGGAGAACGCGGCCGGACTCTACGAGGGAAACGAGGTTGCGGTGTTGGGCATGTCGGTCGGAACAGTCGACAGCATCGAGGCGCAGGGTTCGCACGTACGCATCAGCATGACGGTCGACGAATCGGTGCAGCTACCAGCCGATCTGGACGTGGCGACCATCTCGACGTCGGTGGTGACCGATCGGCATGTCGAGTTGACGCCACCGTATTCGGGAGACGGGCCGGTTCTCGAGGACGGGGCGCATGTGCCCCTCTCCCGAACGCACGTACCCGTCGAGATCGACAGGGTGCTCGACGCCGTCACCGAGCTGTCGGCCACTCTCGCGGACAGCGGCGACGGCAATCGGCCGATCGCAGATCTACTGGCGGTGACGAACGAGGGATTGACGGGAAACGGGGCCAAGATCCGGTCCACTCTCGACGATCTGTCCGCAGCGTTGGCGGTCGGGGTGGACAACAAGGACTCCTTGACCCGCCTGATCACCTCGGTCAGTGAGCTGACCCGCGTTGCGGCAGAGAACGATACGCAGATTCGTGGTTTCTCGACGGACATGGCGCAGGTGATCGGTGAAGCAGGTGATCAGTCGGCCGCGCTCGGAGATACCGTCGCACAGATCAATCGGCTGACGAGTCGACTGACGGGCCTGATCGACGCGAACCGAGAGTCCTTCCCTGCACTGTTCGCCAACTTGGAGACCACGGTCGCGGGGCTGACCGACCACAGCCGTGAACTGTCGGAGACGATCGACACGGCACCGACGCTGTTCCGCAATCTCGAGAACGCCACCGATCCGGTCTCCAGAGCTCTGCGCGTCCACTTCCTCACCGACAGAACGCTGTTCGATACCGAACTGGTCAACGAGTTCTGCCAGCGAATCCAGTCGAAGTCGGAGGGTTGCCGTACCGGCCGCGTGTACGACTTCGGACCGGACTTCGGCATCTCGGCGGCGCTGCTGGGGCTGAGTCAGCCGTGAAGTACTGGACGATGCCGATCGCAGCGATCTCGGCGACGGCGGTTCTCACCGGCTGCAGTACCACCCTCGAGGACCTGCCGCTGCCGAGCCCAGGGGTCGGCGCCGACTCGTACCGCATCGACGCCGTTTTCACCGATGCACTCAACCTGCCTCAGCAGGCGAAGGTCAAACTCGGCGGGGTCGACATCGGTCAGGTCCAGGAGATCGACGCCGAGAACTACACGGCGCGGGTACAGATGGCCATTCGGTCGGGCGTGAACCTTCCGAGCGACGTACGGGCAGAACTGCGCCAGGCGACTCCGCTGGGAGATGTCTTCGTCTCTCTGTCGTCGCCCGGCACAGGACCCGATACCCCTCGGCTGCAACCCGATTCGACCATCGATATCACCTCCACCTCCGCGGGTGCCAGTGTCGAGGAACTGCTCGCCTCGGCGTCGCTCGTCGTCAACGGCGGTGGGGTCAGCAGACTGCAGACCATCATCGCAGAACTGGACACGGCGATCGACGGTCGGAGCGCCGACGCGTCGAACATTCTCACCGAGCTCACCGCCACAGTGACGGACCTGAACGAGCGCACCGATCGCATCGATTCGATGCTGGACCGAACGCAGGAGCTCAGTTCGATTCTCGGTGCCAGAACCGACGCGATAGACGCGATCGCACAGCAGCTACCCGAACTCACCCAGACGCTGGCCGACAACAGCAAAGGCATCACCGACGTCATCGCCGCCGCGGGAGGTGCGGCAGGCAAGCTCGCAACCTTCACCGACGAAACAGGTCCGGCGCTGCGTGATCTGTTGGTCGGCACCGAGCAGACGCTCTCGTCGGTCGCTGCGATCGGCGACGACCTCGACGTGGCCATGAAGCAACTCGAGCAGCTCGCACCGAAACTGGCCTCGAACACCAAGGGTAATTCCGTTGCGATCTATGTTCGGCTCTCCTGGCTGAGCCTGGCTGTGCTGGACGATCCGGAGAGCCATTGGCCGGGGGCCCAGGACGGCGAGGACTTCGTCGGCAGCCTCACCGACACGTTGAACCGTGTGTACGGTCGGGTGACCGGACAGGGACTCACTCCCGCGCCGACCGTCGAACTGCCGACCCCCACCGGCACCCCGTCTCCCGACGACACGGGGGCCGGCCGATGACACTGCGCCACTGGGTGACTCGGCATCCTGTACTCGTCTCGAACACAGCACTCGCGCTCGTCCTTCTCGTGGGGGCGGCATACCTGACCGTCGGAGCGCTGCGCATCGATCCGCTCTCGGACGATTACCGCGTCACCGTGCGGCTCGACGGATCCGGTGGGGTGCAGGCGAACGGAGATGTCTCCGTGCGCGGGCAACGAATCGGGCGAGTAGCTGCTGTCGACATCACCGTCGACGGTGTCGAAGCGCAACTGGACATCTCGGCCGGGCACCGCGTTCCGGCCGACGGCACCGTCGTGGTGGCAGCGCTGTCCGCTGCGGGCGAGCAGTACATCGACTTCCGCCCCGATTCCGACGATGCTCCGTACCTGGCCGACGGCGACGTGGTCGAACAGGATCGAACGGACACCCCGGTCCCCTTCGCCACGATGCTCGTGAGTGTCACCGATCTGGTGAGCCAGATCGACCCCGCGCAGCTGTCCTCGATCATCGACGAGCTCGATGCTGCGACGGCGGGTGGGCCCGCGGAACTGCAAGCGATCATCGACGGCGGCGGCGCACTGCTCACCGGTCTGGATTCCGTTCTTCCCGAAACGATCACCCTGATTCGCACCGGTCGGACGCTGCTGCAGACCGTCGGCGACATCGAACCCGATCTGACCCGACTCTCGATCGGCGGCACGGCGTTGGCAGAGCAGTTGTCTGCGTCGGATGCCGAGATCCGCGCTCTGCTCGACGACACCCCTGCTCGACTCGATTCCGCCAAGGCGGTCATCGGGGAGAATCGCGATGCCGGCGGGGATCTTCTGAAGAACCTCGCCCGCATCGCCAGGGCCGCTCGCCTGCACACACCCGCGATCGAGGCCCTGTTCCCGGCGATGTCGGCCGGCGCAGGCGCGTTCGGACTCGCCGGCCACGACAACCAACTCAATGTCGTCGCCGACCCGTATCCGAGACCCACCTGCGACTACCTCAACCCCACTGTCTCGCCGTCCATCGCCGCGATGACTCCGCCGCTGAAGTACATGTACTGCAACAGCACCGACCCGGGGCTGCAGGTTCGGGGCGCGCAGAACGTTCCTCGTCCACCAGGCGACGACTCCGGCGGTCCCCCCGCCGGCGCTACCGGGCAGGAGCGGACGGGCGGCTGACCGACCCCTCGACCGTCTTCCCAACGAAGGAGTACACATGACCGACCTGAGAACCGACGACCCGATACCCGACGAAAAACTGGACGAGACCCCCGAGGAGCCCGCGGTGCAGGCTCGCGCACGTCGGCGGCCGTCGGCAGTGGTGTCTGCTCTGGCGCTGACGTTGATCGCCGCGATCGCCTGTGCGGGCGTCTTCGCGTACCAGCTCGAACACCGACGCTCGCTCGACACCTCCCGCGCCGAGGCCGTCGATACCGCTCGTACCTTCGCGATCACCTTGTTCACCTACAGTGCAGATACGTTCGACACCTACGTCGACGACGTATTATCTGGTGCCACTGGGTCATTGGCTGATACGTTTACCGAGACCAGCAGCGATTTGCAGGCGACTCTGGTGGAGGCCGGTGCCACATCGACGGCGCAGGTCCTCGACATCGCTGCGAAGTCCACGGCGGTCGACCGGGTTGAAGTATTGGTGATCATCGATCAGACGGCCTCGAACGCCACGGTCACCGAACCCCGTGAGGCGGTGAATGCAGTGGTCATGACGCTCGAAAAGCAGGAAGACGGTAGGTGGTTGACCAGTGACGTCGCCAATCCCAGCTCCGCGCAGTAGTTCGGGCGACGCGTTCTCCACGGGACCGTACTCGGACGGCCCGCCTCCCGAAGCCCTCGACATCGAATACCCGGACCTCACGCATTTCGGACTCGAGGAGTTGGGCCGCGCCGCCTGGATCACCGTGGTCCTCGTCGCGGCCGCTGCCATAGCCGTCATCCGATGGCCGGTGTCCTGGCTCGCCAAACGCCGTCGCTTCACGGTTGCTCTCGCCGAAGGTGTGGTGAAGGGGTTCGAGGCGCTGGGGCCGACGTTCGTCAAACTGGGCCAGTTCATGGCCTCGTCACCCGGCGTGTTTCCCCCGGTTCTGGCCGATGCATGTCTACGACTGCTCGACGGTGTCCCACCCGTCCCGGCGCACAAGGCTCGCCGCGCGGTCGAGCGCGACCTGGGCGGCAGCATTGCTGAGCTGTTTCGGTCGTTCGACGACGTACCTCTCTCGGCTGCATCTGTGGCGCAGGTACACGCCTGCGTGCTACCCGACGGCCGCGAGGCGGTGGTGAAGGTGCAACGGCCGGAAATTCGACGTCGCATGCGGGTCGATCTCCGGGTCGCATACACCGGAGCCGCGTTGCTGGAGAGATTCTTCGAGTTCTTCCGTATAACGAATGCGACGGCCGTCGTCCGCGACCTCAACGACCTGACGGCCCAGGAACTCAACAGCGCAGCAGAAGCGCTGCGCCAGGAACGTTTTCGCGACAATCTGTACGTGTTCGGGGACAATTCCCACGTGATGGTTCCGGAGATCTTCTGGAGCCATTGCGGACCTCGGGTGATCTGTATGGAGCGAGTTCGCGGCACTCCGGTCGGCCGCATCATGTCGGACGGTCTGGCCACGGTCGACTCGGAGCTACAGCTTCGTCGTGGCGTGAAGGTCTGGCTGGAAGCCGTTGTGCTGCACGGGCCGTTCCACGGAGATGTGCACGCGGGCAATCTGTGGGAGCTGGACGACGGACGGGTCGGGTTCCTCGACTTCGGGATCGTCGGTGAGTTGCCCGAAGAGTGGCGCGACGTGTTGCGCGAAATGTTCCGTGCATCTCTGTTCGACGGTAATTACACCGAGGCTGCGCGACGCATCCGCATGCTGGGCATCACCGAGGGAACGACGTTGGGCGACAAACTGATCGGCCTCCAGTTGCGAAAGCTGTTCGAGCCGGTTCTCGGCCGAGGTGCCGGCCGACTGGATCTGAGCAGGCTCGTGGGGTCGCTCGTCGAGACCGGTAGGCGCTGGGGCGTCGCGACGCCGGAAGAGTTGGTCTTGTTCGGCAAACAACTGGGCTACTTCGAAAGATACTCGGCCACACTGGCTCCCGACTGGATACTGGGCCGAGATCTCTTCCTCTTCCGAAACATACTGCCCAACGAGGTCGCGGCCGCCGCCCTCGCGCGAAACATCACGCTGCCCGACTGACCGCCCTCACCTGGGTGCCATTCGGATCGCACCGTCCATTCGAGTCGTCTCCCCGTTGATGTAGTCGTGCTCGACCAACATCTGCACCAGCTGTGCGAACTCTTCCGGTCGCCCCAGTCGTGAGGGGAACGGCACGCTTGCCTCCAACGCGGCTCGATAACCGGCGTCCATACTCGCGAGCATCGGTGTGTCGACGGTGCCGGGGGCGATGGTGTTGACACGAATACCGAACTGCGCCAGATCACGTGCCGCCACGACGGTCATTGCATGGATGCCGCCCTTGGATGCGGCGTACGCGATCTGACCTACCTGTCCCTCGAATGCAGCGACCGAGGCAGTGTTGACGATCAGTCCTCGCTGTCCGTCGTCGTTCACGGGGTCGAGTGACTGCATCCGATCCGCTGTCAGCCGCATGACGTTGAAGGTCCCGAGCAGATTGACCGTCATCACCGTGCGAAAGATCTCGAGATCGTGGGGCCCGTTCTTCGACACGATGCGACCGGCCCACCCCACTCCCGCACAATTGACCACCACCCGTAGCGGAGGGGCAGAACCGGTCAGCACGCTCAGCGCCGCCTGCACCTCCGCCTCACTGGTGACGTCTGCTGCGACCAAGGTGATGCCGTCGGGCACGCGGTCTCCGGCGCGTTCGATCGAGTAGGGCACATCGAGCCCCAGCACCTGTGCTCCGCCGTCGACGAGCCGGCGAGCAACCGCCGCACCGAGTCCCGACGCCGCCCCTGTCACCACTGCTGTCGTTCCTGCGATATCCATGAAAACCCTGCTCTTTCAGTCGCTTCGCAACGTCAGCCGGCTGTCTGACGCGCAACGAATTCGGCCAGATATTGTCCGCTGTAGTCCCGGTGACCGTCGTTCTGTATTTCCGCTGCCCCGATGGTGTCTGCGTGCGTGTAGCCGGGCAGCAGTCGTTCATCGGTGAGGGAAGGGGCGGGGAAGAATGTTCCCGCTGATTTCCGGACCGGACTGTCACCGGCGAACGCGACGAAATTCGGTTTGGTTCGGCTCATGCCGGCCGTGGCCAGGTTCGACAGTTCTCCCATCCGTGATCCGCCGTAGGCACCGCCGATGTCTTTGAGCAGTTCCAACGGGAAGTAGGTCTCCCAGTAGCCGTTCGGACTACCCGTCGACAGGAGCTGCGCCAGCTGATCGATGTCGGTCACCTCGCGTTCGGGCGACGTGTACGGCACTCCGGCGACGCTTCGATAGTCGAGCCAGGTGTAGAGCACGGACGGGTCCACGGGCGCGACACGTGTCTGCTTGCCCGCCGCCAACTCGAGGAACCCGCCCAGGATCGGCACCTGGGTGGTCGAGCCGGGGATGGGGAACGTCTTCTCCTGAACCGGGCCGCCGGTGATCGTCCCCAGGCTCAGCTGGAACAGCGCGAAGTTGACCGAGTTGTCGTCGAGAAGCGTTCCGAGCAGTGCCTCGTTGGTGAATCTAAAGTCGCGAATCGACGGCTGGGTCACCAGATCCTGCGCGAAGTCGGCCGCGTTGGGGGCGAACAGAAAGTTGAGCGAGAGCTCCAATCCCGCGTCTCGCGGAATATGTTGCAGCAGCTGACTTTCACCGTCCGGATCCAGGTGCGCGGCCAAGCCTGCCAAGCGAAGCAACAGGAACGTCTCGGTCCCGAGTATGGGTGCATCTCCGAAGGTGCGAGGGATGACACCGGCCGTCAGCCCGGCGTCGAGTACGGCTGCGGCACTACCGGTGACCAGATTTGTCAGGCCGGCGAGCACGGGAGTGTTCTGCAGCGCAGCGGGATCCGAGCTGATCAGCGAATCCTGTGCCGCAAAGGACTGGCACTGGTTGTAGCCTGCATCGGCCGAGGTCCGCGCATCTCCGTCGAAGTCCCAGTCCGAGAACAGCCCGGTGACGAGTCCGCCCAACGAGATTCCGGTGCAGATCGCCTTGCTCTGCCGGACTTTCTGATCGGGCAGCTCGTGCAACATCACCTCGTATTGGTCGCGCACCACCCGCGGTAGCCCCATGGCGTCGAGTACGCGCAGATTCTCGCCGCTGCGAACTCCTGGGAAGGTCTTGCCGTCGATCGCCTTGTTGCCGAAGTAGTAGTCGACGGCATCGAGGTAGTTTCCGGTGCGCAATGCCTCGTCGAAGCCGGTCGTTTCGTCGAGGCATGTTGCGCGGCGGGCGAGCGACCAGAACTCGATGTGCCTGCCCTCGTCCAGGGCCGAGAGCACGGTGTTGCGGGCCACCGGTTCGGAATGGACGGCGCCTGCACCGAGTCCCTGCTGCTGCACCACCACGGCGTCTGCGGCCGAGGAGTCCGTCGGACCGTCCACGGGTCGGTACCGCCAATATCCCACGCGATCACACGCAGCCGGATACGGAACTCCCTGCACCGTCAACGGGAGCGACAGGGACACATAGGAAACCGCTATCCCGCCACTCTCCCGAATCGGGGTTTCCTGGCGGTCGGTCGCGGACGTGACCGGTGCCGGATCGGCCGTCGCGTACGGAGCCGTGCCGAGGGCGAGGGCAGTTGCCACGGTCGCAATCGTCATGGCTCGAATGAAGGTTGACATCGTTCCCCTGTGTGCTCGTGAGTATTTCGGGGGTGCGATGCGCATGTATGGCAGAACTGTGCGATCCGATTGCGGATGACTCGACGCGCCCCGATGTGATCAGTGCAACACGGGTCGATCAGAGGGTCCAGGGGCAAAGCGTACGGTCTGGCATCGGCTTGTTGTGCACTTCGACAACGAGGTCAGAGCATGCCGCGAGCGACGAGGGCTGCATGCAGTGACGCTGCCTCGGTGAACATCATCGGGTTCAAGCCGGTCAAGGTCTGCACTTTGCCCAACCGATAGGTGACCGAGTTCCGGTGCACGTGCATGCGACGGGCCGTGGCGAGTTGGTTGCAGTTCTCGTCCAGGAAGATTCGCAGAGTCTGCTCGAAAATCGGATCTGCATTCGCCAGTGGCTCCACGAGTTCTGCGACGGCAGGAAGATCGGGCCCCGATGCGGCACCCAGATATTCGACGGTCAGGTGCGCCAGATCGGCGACGAATTCGGGCCTGTCCAGTTTGTGTGCCGCGCCGGAAAGGCCTCGCGCCACGCGGTACGCGTCGGGCACACCGTGGGCGGTGGTCGACGCTGCGATACCTGCCCAGCACCGCACTGCCGCGGCGTCGTGCGCGAGTTCGAGCGCGTTCCTGAAATCGACTGTGGCAGACTCACGTCCCTGCGCCGACCAGTGGACCACCACCCATCCGTTGAGGTCGAGTCGAATTCGTACGTCGGGAATCGATTCGATTCCGGACTTGAGTGCAGCGACCGACGAGCCGGCACCCGGTGAACCTGCGAGCGTGAACACGGCGATCACGAAGCACGGGTGATCGATTTCGAATGGCCCCGTCGCCTCACCGGTGGCGAGCAGAGCATCGACGGCCGCGCGGTCCCGCTCGCGTGCCTCGGAGCGAGGATCGGCCGACCGGTGCGCAGCTTCGGTGGCGATGAGGGTGACGACGTTGAAGATGTAGTCGGTGACCTTCGGCATCAGTTCGAGCAGGCCTTCGCGCTCGGACGGGTCGGATTCGGAGATGAACCGACGCCAGAGGTCGGCGGACACCACTTGGTAGGACCCGATCACCTCCTGCAGACTTGCCCCGTTGGCCATGCGCGCCATAGCGAGTTCGGTCACCGGCCGAAGCTCGTGCGCGGTCGGCATCTTTCCGCTCTCGATGAACGCCAACAGTGCTTTGACGTTCAGCTCGATTCCGTCGAAGAATTCGTGTGCCACCAGCTCACTGGGCACACGACGATACGACGGTCCGCCTTGGCTTGCGTACCAACCGATGACTGCCGCAACGCGCTCGCTGACTGTCGACTCCGAACCTGGCACCGAATCGCCGTCCATCCGTTCACACTTCCACCCATTGGCAATGTGCACAACAGTGGATGTTCAACATCGTCGGATCGTCACTGTGCGGACGGTTCGAGCTGCTGTGTGATCGGTAGCACACCGATTTCACCCGTCTCGTCGATGCGACGGGAACACCGAGGGGGCTCACGTTTCGATGTCCACATACCCAGCCTTCGAGTCCGCAGTGCTGCGCGCTCGACAGATCGCAGTGATGCAGCGCAGCGGAATGATCGACCTGAAGCGTCCGCTGCGCGTTCGGCAGAAGTCCAGAGCCGTAAGCACTCTCGGACCGATCGCCAGTGGGATCGCCACCGGTGCCGCGTGGCACGCAGACCACGTCGCGATCGTCGACGATGCCGGTCCGTTGACCTATCGGGAGGTCGACCGAGCCACGAACGCCATCGCCCACAACTGGCATGCATGTGGCCTGAGAGAAGAATCGACCATTGCCGTGCTGTGCCGTGATCACCGTGGACTGGTGCTGGCGATGATTGCGGCAGCCAAACTCGGAGCCAGGCTGGTGCTGATGAACACCGGATTCAGCGCTCGGCAGTTTGCCGATGTCGCAGTGCGAGAACGTGTTTCTGCCGTGGTGAACGACGAGGAATTCGATGATCTCGCGGGCGAACTGGCACCGCACATCACCAGACTCGGAAGCGCCCTCGACGGTCTCGACCAAGGCGGGGTGGACACTGCACTACCGTTGCCCACACGCCAAGGGCAGTTCGTCCTGCTGACCGGCGGTACGACGGGAACCCCCAAGGGCGCACCGCGTGAGGTCGGCTCGGCCTTCGCCTCGGCGCAGTTTCTCGACCGAGTACCCCTCGAGACCGGTCAGACCGTGCTCCTGTGCGCTCCCCTCTTCCATGGAACTGCTTTGTCTCAGTTCATCATTGCCATCAATTTGGGATGCACCGTAGTACTTCACGGGCGTTTCGATGCCGCGAAGGCTCTGCGCCAGATCGAATCTCACCGATGTGAGGCCGTCGTCCTGGTGCCGACGATGCTGCACCGCATTCTCCGCTCCCCCGACATCGACACTCACGACACCTCGAGCGTGCGCATCATTTTCACTGCAGGAGCAGCTCTCGCTCCGAGTCTGGGCAACCGCGCCATCGAGAAGTTCGGCCCCGTCATCTACAACTACTACGGCTGTACCGAGACCGGAACGGCAACTGTCGCCACTCCGGCAGATTGGCTGGCGGGTCCTGGAACCGTGGGCCGTCCACCCCTCGGCATCGTCGTGAAATTGGTGGACAGCGATGGTGAACTGGTATCCGAGCCAGGCCGCCGAGGCACGATCCACGTCGGAAATTCCATCTCGTTCCACGGTTACTCGTCCGGTGGAAGCAAAAATTTCGCGCATGGTCTGATGTCGACCGGCGATGTAGGACATTGGGATTCGACCGGCCTGTTGTTCGTCGACGGCAGGGACGACGACATGATCGTCTCCGGCGGCGAGAACGTGTTTCCCGGCGAAATCGAAGCAACGTTGTACGCGCATCCCGACATCGAAGAAGCGGCCGTGACAGGCGTACCCGACGAAGAGTTCGGGCAGCGCTTGTCTGCGGTCATCGTGCGATCGAATCCGACTCTGACTGCGGAGACCGTACGAATGTACATCCGAACCGAACTCGCCCGCTTCAAGGCTCCGCGCGACGTGGTGTTCGTCGACCACCTCCCTCGCACCACCACGGGCAAGATCGACCGCCGCGTCATGACTGCTCTCACTGCGGGTGTCGAATGATGCCGACTACGAACACGACACTGCGACGCTTGGCCCGATCGACTGTTGTCTGCGGTTCGGTACTCGGTGTCGTGTTGACGAACTCCGCTGTCGCTCCCGCGCAGCCGATCGCCCTGCCTGCTACCGGCGTCACCGAAGTCGTGACCGAACCCGTCGTCGGCGACCCGGCTCTGGGCTCGGACATAGAGGAAACCTATGTGCGAGTCCACTATCGGAGTCCCTACCTCGCCGGCACCGACGTTCCGCCGGAGTGTGAGTGGTTGAGCTATCTGCGATATCGGCACAAGGACGGTCCACAGAACAGTGCCGACGCCGACGCTGTCATCACCGTCCAGCCCGGCACGTTCTCGGGCGCAACCAACATGGCACCGCAAGCACCGCAGGTGGTGCGCAAGGCCGCAGAACGAGGAAAGTTCGTCGAGTACATCTCTCTGGACCGCCGGGCCAACTGCGCAGAGGACAACTCCGGTTGGGATGCCGCAGCTCGCGACGGTGACTACCACCGCGCAGCCGAGTACTACTTCCAGAATCAGGAGCTCGACGGCAAGCGGTACGAGAAGCCGACTCCGCAATCCCTTTCCTACCTAAGAGAATTCGGCCTGGCACTGGCGATGGACGACTGGCGGGCGGTGATCGAGCAGGTGCTGCCCGATCCTGCGTCGCGCAGCAAGTCCTACTGCGGTGGGCACTCCCTCGGCGCGTTCATGGTGGGGCCGATGCTGGCGTGGGATTTCGACACCGACTCCAGCACGGTCGACGACGCCGGGTTCTCGCTCTGCGGCGGTGGCGGTATCGCACTGGACGGTTTGGCCATGACGGACCCCGTCGGCTTTGCCGGCACCGGTCTGATCGACGATCTGCTCTCCGACACCCTCGGCGGTCTACGCGACGTCGCCGGGGCCGTGACCGATCTGCTGCCCGCGGCGGAAACACCGATTCTCAGTGCTGCGAATATTCTGAACACCTACAGCTTGGCTGCGATGGCAGCGCATCAGGACCCCGAGGCCGAGAGCGACCTGCCGCAGGTTGCACCACGCGATCTGACGACCGAAGCCTGGATGCGCCTCTTCTATGCCCGTGACTACATCGATCTGGTTGTGCCGCAATCATTACCGGATCAGCAGCGGCTGACCAACCAGGCCGCGCTGGGAATGTACTTCGATCAGAACTCATCGGAGTACGTCCTGCAGGCGGGTACGGGCTTCTACGATTGCGACGTGGTCGGCAAGACGTACCCGGTTCCGAACGGCCTGACGTCGATCCCCATCATCGGCCAGCTGCTGGTCATTCCCCACCGTGTGGGCTTCGGCCAGAACTACACTCCCGCCGATCCGAACACGGTGTGCGGGTGGCGCAATTACGACGAGGTGTGGCCGTCGTCGATCGAGCTCCCGGGTTCGCCCAACGGCACCCCGACCGACGCGGATCACGAAGTGACCGACATGAATCAGCTGGCTCGGGCCATGACCCCGGGTATCGCGCCGGTCGATTTCTTCGAGCGGTTCACCCCGCTTCGATTGATCACCGACACCGCATTCGCGCTCGGCGGCATTCGCAACGGTGAACTCGCCGGTCTGCAGAACCGTGAGGGCGGGATTCTCGAGCACCTCCTACACGGAAAGCGTTGGCAGAGCACGCCGTCGACGGTGCCGATCCTGACGTTGCTGTCCGGTGATTCACCGGTGCAGAACACCAAGTACGGTGGCCTGGTTCCGGCCAACGCCGAGTACATTCCCGGTTATCGACACTACGACGTCGTCACCGCGGCCGAGAAGCAGAACAACGGCCGGCCCGAGGCTGCGAGTGCAGCCATCGCTGCGTTCGTCACCACCGGTCGATGACGAACGCAGCACCTCGCGAAACGGAGGTAACCGATGGTCGGTAAGAAGAAGGCCCGTCCGGCTCCCCCTGCTTCAGGGGTGGGCGGGCCTTCTTCTTACCGACCATCGGTT
>NZ_NOYU01000014.1:0-58633 GCF_002258915.1 Rhodococcus sp. 05-340-2 | reverse complement strand
GACCACATCGATGACGGTGAACACCGGATCCGACACCGGTAACCACTCACGCATATCCACCGGCAACAAGAACTGCTGATCCCGATCCACCGGGCGATAACCTTTGGCCACCAGCACATTCTCCCAGCCCACCACCACCCGCTACAGCACAACACGCAGCAAAATCAACAAGGCTCAAATCGCAACAGCCCGGATTCCGTGTGAGGGTGAAAATAGTGGACGCTCACGTCAGTTGTACGGCTTACGCGCCGTTTCCGGGTCGCCGTACGTGATGGCCCGTTCGCGTCGGGTGCCGGTGGCCAAGGTTGCGGCCCAGTTGATGAGCGTCCCGATGCGGTTGCGGTTGCCGGCCAGGAACGCGATGTGGATGACGCCCCACGACACCCAGCCGAGGAATCCGGACATGCGTAGCGGCCCGGCCTGCACCAGTGCATGACCTCGGGCGATGTAGGCCGCGGTCCCGAGGTCTCGGTACTCGAAATCCTTTCGCGCAGAACCGGACAGGTCTGCTGCGATTGCCGCGCCCGCTGCTCGGCCGCCCTGCATCGCCACTTCGGCGACGCCCGCAAGCTTGTTCAGCGACATGATGTCTCCGACGACGAAGACGTTGCGGTGTCCCGGGATCGACAGATCCGGTTGCACGGCAATGCGCCCGGATCGGTCCTGTTCGACGCCCATCGCGTCGGCGAGTTGCTTCACGAACGGAACGGCTTCGACGCCTGCGGTCCACAGCACCGTGTGAGTGTCGTAGCGAGTGACCGTCTTCGGCTCGGCCTTGGCCGTCACTTCGACGTCGGTGGCCGTGACATCGGTGACGTGCACCCCGAGATGCGTCTCCACACCCACGGTGTCGAGGGTGCGCTGCGCCTTCTTCGTCAACGAGTCGGGGAACGATTCGAGGACGCGGTCACCGCCGTGGAAGAGCAGCACCCGCGCTTCCGACGGGTGGATCGAGTCGAACTCCTTCGCCAGCGCGCGGGAGGCGAGTTCCCTTATCTGACCGGCCAATTCGACTCCGGTCGGACCTCCTCCCGCCACGGCGAACGTGAGCCAGGGTCGACGTTCGTCGGCGGTGGGCAGGGATTCGGCCATCTCGAAGGCGGAGATCAGCTTTCGCCTGATCGCGAGGGCATCGTCGAGGGTCTTCATCCCCGGTGCCCACTGCACGTATTCGTCGTGGCCGTGATAGGCCTGCTGCATTCCGACGGCAACGACGAGATAGTCGTAGGGCAGCTCGAACGTCGAGCCGTCGAACCGACTCGCGGTCACCACTCCGCCGTCGCCGGCCGAGCCGTCGCCCACTGCGGTCACCGAGGTCGCTTCACCCAATGCCACGTGCACGTTCTTCTGCTTGCGCAGCAGGTGTCGCAGTGGACTGGCGATCGAGCCCTCGGACACCAGACCGGTGGCGCACTGATAGAGCAGTGGCTGGAAGACGTGAGAGGTGCCTCGTTCGAGCACGGTCACATCGACGTCCTCGTTGCGCAGACGTCGGGCCGCATGAAGTCCGCCGAATCCGCCGCCGAGGACCAAAACCCGTGGACGTGCCATGTGAACGCTCTCCCTCGGACCGAACTGCGGAGATGGATTCTCCGATATTCGAGCCTACTCGAGTGCCGCACCCCCGGTCAGGGGGTACGGCACTCGACGTCGATGCAGATCAGCCGAGCAACGCCCGCATGGTGTCGATTTCCTGTTGCTGCGTGGCCACGATGGTGCGAGCCATCTCCTGCGCGTCGGGGTTCGAGCCGTCGGCGATCTCGATGTTCGCCATCTCGATCGCGCCTTCGTGGTGCTCGATCATCATCGTCAACCATCGGCGGTCGAACTCGGGACCGGTGGCCGCAGTCAACGCGTCCATGTCCTGTTGGGTCATCATGCCTGTGCCCGAGCCGTGGTCCATCTCGCCCATGTCGGACGAGGGTGCGGGCTGACCCCATTCGGCGAGCCAGGCGGTCATCCGCTCCATTTCCGGTTGCTGCGCGGCTTCGATCGCCGACGCCAATGCCATAACGTCCGGATTGTCGGTGCGGCCCACGACCATTGCCGCCATCTCGATTGCCTGTGCATGATGTGGGTACATCATCCGAGCGAACATCACGTCCGCATCATCGAACTGAGCGGATGCGTCGGCCTGGGTAGATGGCACCGACGACGAATTCGACGCGCTCATCGAATGGCCGTCCATCGGCATGTCGGAAGTGTCGCTGCTGCAGCCGGCGACGAGGAATACGCTCACGGTGGCGGCAGCCAGCGACGCGACGAGTGTTGTACGCATGTGAATCTCCTTGAACAAGTGCGAAATACAGGGATCTTGGTATGCCGATCCGCCGGTGGTCGTGCATCCACCGGGCTCCCTGTCACACTCGCAAGGTCACCGATCTGTCCAGCTCCCAGAGGGTCCACGGCGGCGCACGCTCCGAGACGGAGTCGGTGCGCCCTCCGATACCGTCCTCCGACATCGGCGAGTGGACGCAACCGACGCTCGCCGATGGGACCGACAGTGCAGCCCACGACACCGTTGCTCCCGCGCACGGATGCATCATCTGATGTGCCGACGGGCCGTCGTGGTCACCGGCCGCCACCTGTACCGGATCATCGTGGTGGGCCGCCGACGCCATGGCCGAGTGTTCGCTGCTCATCGACGTGCTCGGTGTCGCCGAGTGCATCAGCAGCACCCCGAAGACGGTCAGTGCGATCAGCAATCCGGTCGCCGAGGCAATGCCCGGGCGACTGCGTCGGATCACTGAATGCATGTCGTCGACGATAGCAAGACATACCCCCTAGGGGTAGTCAGCGGGGACTTCCGCCCCGCACCGAAGGACTTCCGCCTCTGTCGGCGACGGTCCCATCCGGGCCATGCTCGTCATGTATCTGCACACGTGGGGCAATGGACGGGAATTCGTCATGAATGCATCGAGCCGGGTAGTCGTCGGAGTGGACGGATCTGCAACATCTCTCGACGCGGTCCGCTGGGCAACACGCGAGGCTGTTCGACGCCACGCTCCGCTCGAGTTGGTCACGTCGTCTCTGTTCGCGCCGGGAACCTACGGGGATGCCATCAGCCTTCGGATCGGTGCGTTCTCCGACCCGGATGTCGAGGCCAAGCGTGTGCTGACCACCGCGGTCGATGTTGCGCACAAGGCCGCAGCAGGCAATTCACTGATTCTCGACACCCGCCTCGAACACGGCTCTGCTGCACGGAACCTGACGCACTTCGACGTCGCGCCCGCCATGATCGTCGTCGGGTCGAGGGGTCTCGGCGAGTTCACCGGCGGGTTGATCGGGTCGGTCAGTACCGCAGTTGTCACGCATGCGAAATGCCCTGTTGCAGTGATCAAATCGAATGCCGTCAGCGACGGTCCGGTCGTCGTCGGGGTGGATTGCACCGCCAACAGCCAACCTGCCATCGGATTCGCACTGAAGGAAGCGTCACTTCGAGGCGTCGACCTCGTCGCCGTGCACGCCTGGAGCGACCTCGAGCTCGGCAGTGTGTTGACGCGCGACGACGAAGGTCCGTGGGTCGATTCCGAACTCGCCGAGAAGACGTCGTTGGCGGAGAGCCTTGCCGGCTGGTCGGAGGACTACCCGGACGTCACCGTCCACCGTGTGGTGGTTCAGGACAGGCCGGTTCGTGAGCTGGTCCGTGCATCCGAGTCGGCGCAGTTGATCGTGGTGGGAAGCCGCGGCCGGGGTGGATTCACATCGATGCTTCTCGGTTCCACCTCGCGTGCGGTGTTGCATTCGGTGGATGTTCCCGTCGTCGTCGTCCCCACGAACCGATGACCGCGCCCACCACCGAAACCGGTTACAGCTCCGATGACCTCGACGCAGACCTGCGCTACTGGGCTGCGGCGAACTACCTCACGGTGGCGCAGATCTATCTGCAGGACAACGTGTTGCTGCGTCGACCCCTGGAATCCGAGCACATCAAGCCGAGACTGCTCGGGCACTGGGGCACGAGTCCCGGACTGTCGATGATCTACACCCTCCTCAATCGCATGATTCGTCGAACCCATTCGGACTGGCTGTACGTCACCGGTCCGGGCCACGGCGGTCCGGCATTGGTGGCCAACACCTACCTCGAGGGAACCTACAGCGAGATCTACCCGAAAATTTCGCTCGACGACGAGGGCGTCCGACGTCTGTGTCGGCAATTCTCCACTCCTGGAGGCATTCCGAGCCACGTCAGCGTCCAGACTCCGGGCAGCATCCACGAGGGCGGCGAGCTGGGTTACGCCCTCGTCCACGCCGCCGGTGCCGCGTTCGACAATCCCGATCTGATCGTCGCCTGCGTCGTCGGGGACGGTGAAGCCGAGACCGGGCCGCTGTCCGGTTCCTGGAAGATTCCGGCCTTTCTCAACCCGATTCGCGATGGTGCCGTGTTGCCCATCCTGCATCTGAACGACGGAAAGATCTCCGGACCAACGGTTCTCGGACGCAGTACCGACCAATCGATCGCGGACTACCTGAGCGGCCAGGGGTGGGCACCACTGTTCGTCGAAGGCGACGACCCACGAGAAGTGTTCCCGGCCCTCGAAAGCGCCCTCACCCGAGCGCACGACGCGATCGAGAGAATCCAGCACGCCGCCCGCAACGGAGAACCGCAACACGACATCGCATGGCCCGCTGTCGTTCTACGCACCCCCAAGGGCTGGACCGGGCCGCACGAGGTGGACGGCAAGCTCATCGAAGGCACACATTGGGCGCACCAGGTGCCGCTGTCGGGAGTCCGCGAGAACCCAGCGCATCTTGCACTGCTCGAGAAGTGGCTCCTCTCCTACGATCCCCGGTCGTTGTTCGACGACAACGGTGCTCCGGTCGACTCCATCCGCGAACTCGCTCCGTCCGGCACCGAACGCCTCGGTGCCACTCCGTATGCGAACGGCGGTCTTCTGTTGCAGCCCCTCGTTATTCGCGATCTCGAGAACTACGCGCTCACGGTCGAGTCCCCGGGGCGCACGTCGCACGAGACGACCACCGTGCTCGGGGAGATGATGCGCGATATCTACCTCGACAACGCACAGCCCCACGGTGGCGGCAACTTTCGTCTGTTCTGTCCCGACGAGACCGCGAGCAACCGCCTGCAGGCCGTGTTCGAGGCCACCGACAGATGCTGGCAGCTGCCGACCACCGAGTTCGACGACGGTCTAGGTCCCGACGGCCGCGTGATGGAGGTGCTCAGTGAGCACCTCTGCGAGGGCTGGCTCGAGGCGTACCTGCTGTCGGGTCGACACGGCCTGTTCGCGAGCTACGAGGCCTTCGCCATGGTGAGTGTGTCGATGCTGATCCAGCACACCAAGTGGCTTCAGCACGCCGCCACACTCGCATGGCGAGCACCGGTGGCGTCACTCAACGTGCTGCTCACCAGCACGTGTTGGCGCAACGACCACAACGGATTCAGCCATCAGGGTCCCGGACTGATCGACGCGGTGATCCCTCTGGCACCGGACGTCGTGCGCGTATGGCTACCACCGGATTCCAATACCCTCCTCGCCGTTGCCGATCATTGCTTCCGCAGTCGAGGTCACGTCAACGTCCTGGTGGTGGACAAGCAGAGTCACCCGCAGTATCTGACGCTTCCCGAGGCACGGGCGCATGCAGCGGCGGGTGCGTCCCGCTGGGACTGGGCCGGCACCGAGGAGACCGATACCGAGGAAGATCCCGAGATCGTTCTGGCGTGTGCCGGCGACGTGCCGACCGAGGAAACCCTGGCTGCCGCACAGTTGTTGCGCACGTGGACTCCCGAGCTCAGGGTCCGCGTGGTCAACGTCATCGATCTGATGGCACTGCTTCCCGTCGTCGATCATCCGCACGGATTCTCCGACGAGCAGTTCGTGGATCTGTTCACCGCCTCTGTCGATGTGGTCTTCGCGTTCCACGGCTATCCCCGCGCCGTGCACCAACTGATGCACGGCCGACCCGACGCCCAGCGGTTCCATGTTCGCGGATTCATCGAACAGGGCACCACGACAACACCGTTCGACATGGTGGTGCTCAACAAGATCAGTCGCTATCACCTCGCGCTCGCAGCACTCGACCGAGCGGGCACTGCGCCGGCCGGTGCCGAACGACTGCGGCAGCACTGCCAGGACCAACTCGTTCGGCACGATGCCTACATCCGGGAACATTTCGAGGATCTTCCCGAGATTCGACAATGGCGGTGGTCGTGACCGCGAGGTGACTACCCGCGGGCGATGATCAGCGGACAGTCGACGCGGTGGGCCAGCGACCGGACGGTGGATCCGAGAAGTCGGTCGCTGAAACCGTTGCGGCCGCTCGAACCGACGACGACGGCCCGCGCCCGCGGTGATACCTCGAGGATCTTCTCGACCACGTTGCCGCGCAATATCTTCTGCTGTACCACGACGTCCGGGTACTGTTCGCTCCAGCCGGACAGGCTCTCTGCCAACACGGTTCGACCGTTCGAAAGGATCGCATCGGACCTGTCGGTGGCGGACGCGTCGGGCGCCGAGATCAGTTCGTCCGTCGACACGTGGACTGCAACCAGTTCCGCTCCCCGGAGTGAGGCTTCGTCGAAGGCCAACCGAACAGCGTTCTGGTTGTGCGGCGACCCGTCGATTCCGAGGACAACAGGGCCTCCCGACGAGTGCAGCTCCACGCTTCCCGGCACGATGACCACAGGGCAGTGCGCTTGAACGGCCACTGCGGTGCTCACCGAGCCGAGCAGTTCGGCGAAGTATTCGCCGTTGCCACGAGAACCGACCACCATCATCGAGGCACTCGAGGACTGCTCCAGCATGGCCTGAATCGTCGGTCCCACAATCGATTCGCTCGTGATGACGAGCGCGTCCGGGTTGTTCACCGAACGTCGAGCGACCAGCGACGCCCAGGCGAGGATCGACTCTGCGGCCGTGTGCTCCTCGGAGCCGATGTGCGACGGCAACGCGACGAAGCTGGTGTACAGAGCCTTGACCTGGTAGGCGGACACCAGCTTCACCGGTACCCCACGCAACTCGGCCGCATGCGCGGCCCATCCGACTGCGTCGAGCGACGAGCCGGAACCGTCGACACCGACGACGATCGGAGACTGCCTCGAGGTACTCATGCGTGCGGGACGACGAGGACGGGGCAATGGGCATGCCGCAGTACGGCGGTCAGTGTTCGTCCCGGCACTCGGTCTCGCTCGTGACCGACCACCATCAGCTGGGCCGTCTCGGAGACCGCCACCAGTTCCGATCCCGAGTCGGCCTCGGCATACACCGACGCCACACGAATGTCGGGATAGTCCGCGCCGAAGGGTTCGAGCCGAACGTCCATTGCCGATTCGGGGTGTAGCCCGTCGCCCGGGCCGCTGAGAGCGGACGCGAGAATGGAGGAGACAGCCTGAGTGTGCACCGCCAAGACGCTGGCCGCCCTGATCGATGCCTCGTGAAATGCCTGAGCCACCACGACATCGGCTTGCGAGACGTCGGCGTCACCCAGGGCTGCAACGACCGGGCCGCGGCGTTCGGCGTCGAAATGACGGACGATCGCCACGGGGTGGGGCGATGCTTCGACCACGGCGCCGACCATCGATCCGAGTACCCAGGCGGCCACCGCACTGCCGGTGGTGGTCCCCAGTACCAGCAGAGACGCAGATCCGGCCTCGGTCGACATCACCGATTCGGGCCGCCCCTGCAGAACGACCGATTCCACGAGAACCGACGGATCGATCGCCGCGGCCGCATCCGTTGCGCGACTCAATGCCGTGCGGGCATAGTCACCGTCGACATCCGGAGCGCCGTAGACGGTTTCGGGCACCGCGTGTCTGTCGATCACGTGGATCAACCGAAGTGACGTGCCCCGCCCGCGTGCCTCCTGCACGGCGAACCGAACCGCATCGAGTGCGGTCTCCGATCCGTCGATTCCGACCACGACCGGTCCGGTGGAATGTGAAGTGTTCATCAGATGCCTCTCGATGGTGCGCGTCTACGACGAGAACGCTACGAGCGCAGGCACACCTGGCACAGCAGTCCGAGGTCATCGGAACAAGTGACCTAGGTCGTCCGCCGTCAGGGCAGCGGCACCGACCAGATCAGCTCGGTGCCACCTGCGTCGGCCGCGGACGACCCGAAGGTCATCGTGCCGCCGCAGTCGACTGCCCGCGCCTCGAGGTTCGCCAGTCCACTGCGAGTGATGTTCTCGTCCAGTCCGATTCCGTCGTCGGAGACCTCGATGCGGAGATCGTCCCCGACCGCCAGGGTGACGTTGACGGTCTGGGCCCGAGCATGGTGGACGACGTTGCTCACCGCTTCACGAATGACGGCGACGGCGTGGTCGGCGAGGGTACTGTCGATGACCGACAGGGGCCCGAACATGCGAACCACGGCGCGAATGGGAACGCTTTCGGTGAGTTCGAGGACGGCTCCGTTGACGCGCTGCCGCAGACGCGTGGTCGAGTGTGTCGAGCTCTGCAGGTCGAAGATCGTCGTACGAATGTCCTGCACGGTGTCCTGCAGGTCGTCGATGGTGCGAGTCAGACGTTGACGAATGTCGTCGAGCTCGGTCTTCTGCAACGTGCTCTGCAGCGACAATCCGGCCGCGAAGATCCGTTGGATGACGTGATCGTGAAGGTCCCGGGCGATCCGATCACGGTCCGCGAGAACGTCGAGCTCGTGCATGCGCCGCGTGGTGTCGGCCATCTCCATCACGAGTGCGGCCTGGTCGGCGAAGCTGGAAATGAGATCGAGTTGAGAGTCGCTGAAGACCGGTCCGCCCTTTCGGCGCAGCGTCACCAGGACGCCTCGCACGCCGTCGGCTACCCGAAGCGGCGAGATCAGGGCCGGGCCGAAGGTGTTCGCCACATGCGCGTTGGGTCGGTAGTCCAGCTCCTCCTTGCGGGTAGCGGTCCGAAGGCGATATGCCGCACCGGAACTCGATCCCTCGATCGGGATGAGCGAACCCACCAGAGCGTCTGCGTCGTGCCCCTCGGCGACCGAGATGACCAACCGGGAGACCGTGTCCGAGTTCGGAGCCGCGTCGGCGGGAACAGCGATGAACGCACTGTCGGCCCCGGTCAGATGCAGTGCCCGCCTCGACACCATGTGCAGCACTTCGTCGATGTCGCTCCCGGCCAACAGTTCGGTACCGATGTCCCGCATCGCTTCCATCCACGATTGCCGGATCCGCGACTCCTCGTACAGGTGGGCGTTCTCGATCGCGATTCCGGCCGCCGAGGCGAGAGCCCGGGTGACCACCTCGTCGTCCTCGGTGAACTGGGCTCCGTCCTTCTTCTCGGTGAGGTACAGGTTTCCGAACACCTCGTCACGCACCCGAATGGGCACGCCGAGGAACGATTTCATCGGCGGATGGTTGGGAGGGAAACCTACTGCCTCCGGATGCGACGACAGGTCGTCGAGTCTGAGCACATGGGGTTGGTCGATGAGCAGACCCAGCACACCTCGTCCGGTGGGAAGTGGGCCGATCGCCTCGCGCACCTGCTCTTCCATGCCGTGATGGATGAACGCCTTCAGCTCGTGACCCTCGCCGCGCACGCCGAGTGCACCGTACCGGGCACCGACGAGGTTGACGGCCGACTCCACGATCGACCGCAACGTCACCTCCAGGTCGAGGCCCGAGGTGATGACGAACATCGCATCGAGCAGACCGTCCGCCTGCACTCGTGCATCCGCGATGCGCCCGATTCGGTCCTGCACCTCGGCCAGCAGTTCACCGAGGCGGAGCTGCGGAAGACCCGGTCCGCGGTGATCATCCATCCGACGGCCCGGATTGCGTTCGCGGATGCGTTTCGGCCAGCCTCGACGCGTACACCGCTGCCTGGGTGCGGCGCTCCATCCCGAGCTTGGCCAGCAGCCGGGAGACGTAGTTCTTGACGGTCTTCTCCGCCAGGAACATTCGAGCGGCGATCTGCCGATTCGTCAGCCCCTCCCCCAGGAGGTCGAGCAATGTCCGTTCCTGCCCGGTGAGGTGATCGATCGGTCCGGGAGCGGCCGTGCCCGCCCGCAGCTTGTCCATCAGCGCGGCCGCTGCGCGATTGTCCAACAGCGACCGACCGGAGCCGACATCCTTGATCGCGCGAGTCAGCTCCATACCGGTGATGTCCTTGACGACGTAGCCGCTCGCGCCGGCGAGGATCGCGTCGAGCATGGCCTGGTCTTCGGTGAACGAGGTCAGCATCATGGTCTTGAGATCGGGCAGTCGGTCGAGCAATTCGCGGCAGAGCTCGATGCCGTTGCCGTCGGGCAGTCGAACGTCGAGAACGGCGACGTCCGGCCTCAACGCGGGAATCCGAGCGAGTGCCTGTGCGCAACTTCCGGCTTCACCGATCACGGAAAGATCGGGATCGGAATCGATGAGATCGATCAGACCTCGACGCACGATCTCGTGGTCGTCGACCAAGAACACTGTGACCACGTCCAACCCCTCACCCGCGTCCTCGGTGGGCGCATCTTTCCCAACACTACGGACCCGCACACGGGAGAGCTCGACCTTTGGTCATCGAAAGTGGGGCCGAAAGTCCCTGATCTCGGTGTAGTTGTCCTGGCGCGCGGATGCCGAGCCGAAGCGTCTGATGGAGCTCTGGCACCACCTCGAAGGGACTCATCAGATGGGCAGATCCCACACCGTCGTCGGAGTCGACGGTTCAGCCGCGTCTCTGGACGCTGTCCGGTGGGCCGTGCTCGATGCCGAACTGCACGGCTCCGACCTGACGATCGTCTCGGCCGTCCCGACGGTTCTCACGGGCCTCGATGCCCTACCCGAACGGACATCCGCGCATCTGAGGTTCGAGACGAACCGCATTCTGGACGAGGCGATGTCGATAGCCCGGCCGACGGGGTCGGCCGTGTCCACCATCGCCGTCGACGTGGTTCTGTCGGACCGCCCCGCCGCTGCAGCTCTACTCGAGATGTCCGAGACGTCTCGGATGGTTGTCATCGGGACACGCGGACTCGGTGCGGCACAACGCACGTCGTTGGGTTCGGTCAGCGTCGCGCTGAGTACGCATGCACACTGCCCGGTCACGGTCGTACATGCATGGCCGATGAGCGGCTACACGGGGTTCGAGGCGGTCGTGGTCGGCGTCGATGGAACCTCGGCCGCCATGGCCGCGGTGGAGCGGGCGTTCGAGGAGGCAGAAGTCCGAAGCGCTCCACTCACCGCACTGCACGCGTGGGCCGATTCGGATCTGTCGATAGGGATGTCGGTTCCCGGCCTCGATTGGGCGGACCATCGACCCGAAGCCGACGGCGTGTTGGCAAGGGCCGTCGATGATTGCGCGCGTCGGCATCCGACGGTGACACTACGACAGGTGGCGGTCAGAGACCGACCGGTCCACGCACTGCTGGACCACGCGCAGAGCGCCCAACTGGTGGTGCTGGGCAGTCACGGTCGCGGAGGATTCGCCGGAATGATGCTCGGCTCGACCAGCCGCTCGGTGATGGCACGCGCATCGTGTCCGGTCACCGTTGTGCCCAGTGCCGCGCGCAACAGAACGCCTGCGACGAAGGAGTACCTGTGAAAACTGCGGAAGAACTGTTCGACCCTCGACATGCGTGCGCCGATCCGGATCGACTGCAGCACCTGACGGACATGAATCATTTTGCACTGCAATTGAACCGAAGCCGAACCGACAGGACATCCACATGCGCATACTGATCGCAACAGCAAGCCGCCACGGCGCCACCCGGGAAATCGGACAGTGGCTGGGCTCGTCGATTCTGCGGGAACTGTCCAGCATCGACAGCACGACGACAGTCGATGTTCGTGATGCCCGCGACGTGGACAGCATTGCCGAGTACGACGCCGCGATAATCGGCAGTGGCGTGTACATGGGCCGATGGCTACGAGACGCACGCGCGCTGGTCACCAGGGAACAGGCCGAACTGGAGGCAATTCCTGTGTGGCTCTTCTCGAGTGGCCCGGTGGACGACAGCACTCCGCCGAAAGCTCGGCCGAAAGAGACCGAGGCCGACTGGGTGATCGAGCATCGCGTGTTCGGTGGCAAGCTGACGAACTCGCGGTTGTCACTGTTCGAGCGTGCCGTCGTGCGACTGATCGGTGCCTCCGATGGTGACAGCAGATCACGAGCAGAGGTCATGTCGTGGGCGGTGGTCATCGCCTCCCATCTCACACCTTTTGTGCTCCGGGCCGATGAGGCCTCTCGGCTCAATTGAACGCCGAAGACGAGTGACCGCGGACTCCCTCGTCCACCTGGGTGCTCGGCTCCGGGACCTACGGCCGAGCGGGTGGAAACCAACCCCGAGCGTCACGCAGGGTGCGGCCGGCCTCGTCGACTGTCGATCGGTTCCAGCGCTCGGCGACTCTGCGTAATTCTGCACGCGCTTCGGCAACCGTGCGGCCACTGGCAACAAGAACACCGATTGCCTGGTTCACCTCACTCACATCGGCAAGAGATCGCGGCTCGGAAGCCCCGGAATCGGTTCCGCCGCGGACCGGATCTCTGGTCCCTATCACCACGTCGAACCGTTCACCGTCGACGATCGACGTCAGGGTGATCGAGCCGACATCCGAGACGGCCACATCGATGTCGGCCGCCAACTGCCCGGCCAAGCGCGCGAGATCGACGGACGAGTTGTCCAGTGATTCGGTCAGCGTCGCAAGATCGTCCAGCAATCGAGGCGGAAGTTTCATCGAGAATCCAGGTGCGGCCCGATCGCCGATTCGATTCGTCCGATATACCCGCGGCATCCTGCCGGGCGGGTATGCGAGCGCGAGGAAAAGTCGGACTCGATGCCTCGGAATGCGCTCGCGGCTCGAACGCTACGCCCTTACGTGCGGGAACGGGAGCGGGCCGTCTTCATCGCCTCGCCCACCATGGCCTCAGCGACCACTGCGACTTTCTTGTGCTCGCTCTGGCTCAACGATCGGAGCTTGTCGTACCCCTGGGCTCCGGTGCATCCGCTTCGGCTGATCAGCACCCCGATCGCCTGGTCGATAACGGAGCGATTGCTCAGTGCCATCTCGAGCTGCTCGGTGAGCCGGGCGGCACTCGACAGCGCCCGCGCGTTCTGCACCGAGACCGCAGCCGGTACCGCGAACAGTTCGCCCAACTCTGCAGCGCGAGCATCGAACGCGTCGGGCCGGCGCGCGTAGACATTCATCGCGCCGAGCACACCGCCTGCGGTGATCAGCGGCAGAGACAACACGCTGTGCACTCCCATTCGACCGACCTTCGGACCGAATTCCGGCCACTGAGGGTCGGATTCGAGTGAACCGGATCGAACGGTGATGCCCTCGGCAGCTGCGGTGATGGAGGGGCCTTGGCCGAGTCCGTACTGGATGTCGTCGACGGCACGGACGAATTCCGCGCTCGCGACAATCGTGTCGGGGCGGTCAGGATGCAGGAGCGTCAATCCGGCACCGTCCGCGCCGGGAACGGCCCGAACTGCAAGTTGCGCCACGTGAGAGAGGGTGTCGGACAGAGACAGATCGGTCACCGGCAGTTTGCTGAGGTCGACCAGACTCGACCGGAGGTCGTCTTCGTGTTCCCCTGCGTTCATCACTGCTCACTCCGTTGTGGGCACACATGCCTTTCGGGCATGCGCCTGCCCACCCCGACCTTACGGCTTCACCGACAGCCGAGTCGCACGGACGAAGGAACACCGGGATCGGTCCACTGCGACCGACGAGGTCCACATCAGAACTCGAACACCTGGCGAGCGGTGACGCGGCCACCCATGAGGTCGTCGAAGCACTCGTTCACTTCGTCCAACTTGCGCGATACGGCCGATACCGTGGTCCGCCCGGCCTCGTGCAGTGCGAATACTTCACGTAGGTCCTTTCGCGTACCGACGATCGAACCGAGGACGGAGATTCCGCCGACGACCGTCTCGAAGATCGGGACCGGGAACACACCGTGAGCGGGCATCGAGACACACACCAGTCGACCGCCGCGGCGAAGCGAACGGAAGGCCTGATCGAACACGCTCGGGATGACGGCCAACACGATGGCCACATCGGCTCCGCCGAGCGCCTTGATCTCCTCGACGGGGTCGACCTTCGACGAGTCGACCGTGTGATCGGCACCGAGTTCACGTGCAAGTTCGAGCTTCTCTTCCTCGATGTCGACTGCGGTGACGAATCCGCCCGCGATCTTGGCGTACTGCACCGCCATGTGGCCCAATCCGCCGACGCCGAAGATGGCCACGCGCTGAGCCGGTGTAACACCGCCGACCTTGACTGCCTTGTAGGTGGTGACGCCGGCACACGTCAGCGGAGCTGCATCGAACGAGGAGATGCCGTCGGGAACGCGGACGACGTATTTCGCATGGGCCACAGCGTATTCGGCGTAGGCCCCGTCTATCGAGTAGCCACTGTTCTGCTGTGTCTCGCACAGCGTCTCCCATCCGGACACGCAGTGATCGCATTCGCCGCATGCCGAACCGAGCCACGCGATCGCCACGCGTTCGCCGATTCGACTCGTGTCGACCTGCGATCCCACGGCCTCGATCACGCCGATTCCCTCGTGCCCGGGAACGAACGGCAGGGTCGGCTTGGCCGGCCAATCCCCCTGCGCTGCATGAATATCGGTGTGACAGACTCCGCACGTCTCCATCTTCACCAGCACCTGCTCCGGGGCGGGTGTCGGGATAGGGATGTCCTTGACGACCAGGGGTCCGCCGAACTCGGTGACAACAGCAGCTTTCATCGTGGATTTCCTCCAACTATCGAAACCAATGCCGTTCTCGACCATCGAGCAATGCACACTGTCGATGGTCGGCGCTGCGACACTCGGCATGTAGGGCCGGAAGTCACCGCCGGTTCGGGACGTATACCGAACCGGCAGCTCGGGAGCAGAAAGGCCCGAGAAGCAGGGGATTTCGCCCCTGACGCTCGTCGACGACCCGGACCACACTCGGCAGCATGGATTCTGCTGCACACTCCCGATCGAAGACCTGCGAGCGATGAACCTGTGGCGAAGACACCCGGGTGTCCGGACCGGTGATGCCCTGACCGTCGGTGAGCGAGCGGCGGACTACGTCCGAAACGGGATGGGCTCGTGGCCGTTCGTGTTCCTGTTTCTGGGCACCATGGCGCTGTGGGCCGCCTACAACCAGAGCGACGGATTCGACCCGTACCCGTTCATCCTGCTCAACCTGTTCCTGTCGATGATCGCGGGACTCCAGGGAGCGATTCTGCTGATCTCGGCGAAACGCGCGGACTCGGTGAGCAGTGAGGTTGCCGTACACACACTTTCGAACACCGCCCTACTCCAGGACATGATCGAGGCCAATACCGTCTTGACGGAATCGGTGGCGCAGCTGGCGGCCGAGATTCACACGCACGTCTGTCCGTCGGCGCACCGCACGAGTGCAGAGACATCACCGGCGAAACAGGTCACGAACCACGCTTCTCTGCATTGAGCCACGCGAGTATCTCTCGGGCCCAATTGCACACGAGTACCCAGTCGCGGAAGTCTCCTGCGACTGCTCCGGAGTTCTCGAAAATCTGACGCTCTCCCGCCGAAAGTCGGTCTGGCACCAGCTTCCCGGGAAACGTTCGGTGTGCGGTCGCATGCATTACCGATACTGCGTGTGCCGCGTCGGAAGTGACGTTGACCGGCCTGTCGCTCGAGTGCAGCGGCCCACAGGAGAACAGCCACACAGGTGGATGTTCGGACCTCGACACCCTGTCGACCAGAGCCTTCGCGGCTGGAACCCAGCGATCCGAGTAGACAGCGCTCCCGATGACCAGAGCGTCGTAGCCGTCTACGCGGACCACGGATTCCGGTGCCCGCACATCGACGTCGACACCACAGTGCTCGAAGACTCGACCCATTTCCTGGCCCAGACTGTGGGTCGCTCCATGTCGACCTGCGGTGGAGACGAGTATTTTCATGTCTCGTCCGACAGGAGGTATGCGGATTTGCCCGCCGCCACCGTCATCCGCCATCCGTGGACCGCAATGACGAACCCCAGTACTCCGAACGATCCCAGCAGCCAACTCGTCTCACCGGTCACCGCCGAGTGCACGATGATCCAGGCAACCAGGAGCACGCCGGCGATATGAGCCATCGGACCCGACCGTCCGCCGCCTGCGAAGGCAGACGCCGCAGCGAGCCCCATGGGAACGCCGACGACCAACATCAGCGACAGTGCTGTCAGTGTCACAGACACTTTCGCCTCGACGTAGGAACTCGGATCGATTGCACCCGAGGCCAATCCGATCGCAGCACCGAACGCGTTGATCGATACCCCTCCGCAGACTGCGCCGAGCCACGGCGATCGCCGGTTGCGCTCGGTTGCCACTCGCGTTGTCGATGTCATCGTTCCAGTCTGTGCGGCAAGAGATCAATTGCGCTAGAGCACAAAGTACTTGCCGCTCGACTACCTGAATCAGGTCTCAGCGGCCGAACCACGACCGCATGCTTCGACGCTCCTTCACGGGCGGGCTCGAATCCTCGTTGCAGGTGCAGCGGTCGGCTGCGGCAACCGTACGCATGACGGAGTCGACATGTCTGCCGCAACCGCCCCAGCCGGTCTTGTGGCATTTCTTGCAGGTGACGGGGTAACACATGAGAATCCTCCTGGTACGAGTCGGTCGAAAGTCAGGCCGGGACGTGGGCGTCGGCCCAGGCGTTGTAACCGCCCAGCAGATCCGAGACGTCCTCGAATCCCTGAGCGCGCAGCAGCGACGCCGCCACGCTCGAGCGCCATCCTCCGGCGCAGTGCATCACGATAGGTTTACCGGTCGGCACCTGGTCGAGGCGAGTTCGCAACTGCGCCAGCGGGATCGGGATCGCTCCCGGTATCGTGCCGAAGTCGCGCTCACCCGGGTTGCGAATGTCGATGAGCGTCACCTCGTCCGCGGCGAGCATCACATCGAGCTGCTCGACCGTGGTGCGCGGTGCCGTCTCGACCAATGTCGCCAGCTCGGCTGGAAACGCACCGTCACTGCCGATTCTGAGGTATCCGGTCACGTTGTCGGATCCGATTCGGGCCAACCGCAGTGCTGCCTCCTGCTCTTCGCCCGGATAGGCGATCAGCACGATGCGACCACCGACCTCCGCGACCATGCCGCCGGTCTCGGCGAAGCGACCGTCGAACCCCACGTTGATCGATCCGCGCAGATGACCGGCAGCGAAATCGTCCACACTTCGTGCGTCGAGCACTCGTGTGCCGGAAACCAGCTCGACCCTCACGGCCTCGGGTGTCAGCGCAGGGATGATGCGGCCAGGAGACAGCAGTGGGTGCACCTGCTTGTTCATGGCTGCGTCGGCGGAGAAGTACGACGGCGCCGCCGGTTGGCCGTCGGTGACGAGCACAACGAAGGCGTCCTCGGTCATCGGCTGCACCGACGGGTTGCTCGCGCGCTGCTCACCGATGGTGGAGGTGAGCTCGGTGGAGAGGTTCTTTCCACACGACGAGCCGGCACCGTGAGCGGGCATGACGATGACGTCGTCGGGCAGCGTCAGCAGCTTGTCGTGGATCGTCGAATACATCGCACGGGCCAGGTCCGTGGTCGAGCCGTCCCCGAGATTCACCAGGTCCGGTCGTCCGACATCGCCGATGAAGAGGGAGTCACCGGTGAGCACGGCCGTAGGGGTGGCCCCGGGATGCTCGCGAACCAGCACCGAGATCGACTCCCAGGTGTGACCGGGAGTGGACAGGATCTCGAGTTCGACGTCGCCGAGGGACAACCGCTCCCCGTCGCGCAGTCGGCGGATCGGATAGTCGGTCTCGGCAGCCTCGCCGAAGCCGATCCAGGCACCGGTCGCGTCGACCAGTTCGAGGTGGCCCGAGACGAAGTCCGCGTGGAAGTGAGTGTTGACGACCCCTTCGATGACGAGTCCGTACTTCTCGGCGTCGTCGAGATACTCCGCGATGTCGCGACGCGGATCGACGACGATCGCGCGTCCCGTCCTCTGATCTCCGATCAGATACGAAGCGTGGGAAAGACATTCGAGGTAGTACTGCTCGAGGATCATGGGTTCCTCCGTCTGAGACGTCTCCGGGCGAGTTTCGCGAGGTGGTAGACACAGTGTGCAATACCCCCTAGGGTATGTCAAGTACCCCCTGGGGTATACCGTGGCACCATAGATTGGAGTGAACACACGATGACATTGGGGCTGGCGCTCGGATTCGGCGCTGTGATCGGAATTCTCCTCGGCCTACTCGGTGGAGGCGGATCCATTCTTGCGGTCCCGGTGTTGGTGTTCGCCCTTGGCCTCGGCGTGGAGGAAGCGATCCCCGTCTCGCTGATCGTCGTCGGCACCGCCTCGGCGGTGGGAGTGATACCGAAGCTGCGAGCCCGCCGCGTCGAATGGCGACTGGCGGCGGTGTTCGCTGCGACCGGCATTCCAGCGACCTTCGCCGGCAGCGCACTCGGCCGGCTGCTTCCCGAGAGGATCCTGCTGCTCGGCTTCGCCGCCGTGATGGTTGCCGCAGGAGCCCGGATGCTCGCCGAGCGAGGAGATACAGGAACAGCCTGCAAGACATCGGCATCGGGCATCAACTGGAGACACTGCGCTCCACGTTCGATTCCGGCAGGCCTTGCTGTCGGATTCATGACCGGGCTGTTCGGCGTCGGAGGCGGTTTCCTCATCATTCCGGTGCTGGTGCTGATGCTCGGGATAGAGATGTCGGTCGCGGTCGGCACCTCGTTGGTCATCATCGTCGCCAACTCCGTCGCCGGTCTGTTCTCACATCTGAGCGGCACGACCATCGACTGGTCGATCACCCTTGCGTTCGCAGGCACCGCAATTGTCGGCTCCCTCCTGGCCGCGCACTTCGGAACCCGGGTCGATACCGCACGGCTGCAACGCCTGTTCGCCTACCTGGTGTTCGCAGTGGCCGGGTACGTCGTCATCGACGCGGCCTTCCTGAGCTGATCTCGCTATTGTCCGGCCCCATGTCGGGCCGGAACTGTGGGTCGAAAGGCCCTATATCGCACGAGCCGCGCCGGGCACCCTCGAGGCAGGAGCACCCCTTCTCCACGACCGCGAGGGAGCCGATCTTCATGACCATCACCGACGCAGGACCGACCACCCGGCTGGTGAACGACGAACTGAGATCGATCGCGTCCACGCTCGCCGCGAGGTTCCCCAATCTGAGCCACGCGGTCGTCGCGGCCGCGATTCGCCGCACCCTGCCGCCCATGGCAGAGCGATCATGGTGAGCGCGGAGCCGCGACCCCAGCCCACACGAACCCCGGTCGCTCCCGGCTTCTGGGCGAAGAAAGACTGGGGTGACATCGTCGTCGCGCTCGACGGCACCCCGACGTCCCGCGACGCACTGTCCTGGGCAGCGGGTCTGGCCTCGGTCACCGGGGCACGCATTCGGCTCGTGCACGCACTCACACCCCGCGAATCGACCCGGTCGTTGGAGCGACTGCACGGTCGACGCCTTCTTCGATCGGCTCGCCGTGAACTCGTCGGTCTCGATCCCCGCATCGCAATCGATTCCATTCTGACGGACGACCCGATCGCCCCCGTTCTCGGCGCGCTGTCGCACACCGCCGACCTGATTGTCATCGGAGGCCGTGAATCGGGTCCGATCCGTGATGTCCTGTTCGGCCGCAACGCAACTCGTATCGTTGCAGAATCGATGTGCCCCGTCCTGGTGTGGCGCCCCCAGCACGCAGACCTCACGCCGACCTCTCCGGTTGTCGTCGGCGTGGATCACTCGGACTCCTGCACCCGGGCGATCGAGGCGGCCTTCTGGTTCGCCGACGCGCTCGAAGTCCCCCTCACCGCGCTGCACGTCGGATCGCCCCACAGTCGGCCCGTCACGAACGACATCGAGCTGCAACAGATCCGAGGGCTGGAGTGGCTGGAAGGTCGCGTCGATGCTGCTGCGTCCGCGCATTCCACCGTAGACGTGCATCTGCACCTGCTCGACGCATCGGCGCAGCACGAGCTACGACGCGCATCGGCTACCGCACACCTTCTCGTGATCGGCAGCCGCACCCACGGACCACGGACGGGTCCGCGTACCGGGTCGGTCGGACAGTCTCTCGTGCACGCATCGTGCTGTCCGATTCTCGTGGTGCGTTGAGCCCTCGATCAGCCGACGACCCCCGCCTCATCGGGACCTTGTGCCCTTACGGATCCACTGCTCGACGCCGGACACTCGTAGGAGACGAATGCACTTCGGGTGGGAGTAGGTGGCGGCCATGTTCTCGAAACTCGCGCACCGATCGTGGCGACACAGTCCATGGATTTCCAATCCACTGATGCGGCTACCGGGCAGGATCGAACGAGCGGCAGTCGCCGTCGGGATCGCGGTGCTTCTGTTGCTCATCCCTGTGGCAGCGACGATCGGTTCGGTGACCTACAGCGACCTGTCGCTGCGCTCGCAACAGCAACGCGCAGACTATGTTCGAGTCGACGCCCGTGTCATCGACGCCACGAAATCCGCTCGGTCCGATACCGACGGCGTCACGACCGTGGCCGGTACCGCGACCGTGCAGTGGAGCGCGCCGGACGGCTCGCTGCGCTCCGGGGCAACCGACGTACCGTCGGCATTGCGGGTCGATGACACGACTCCGATCTGGCGTGATGCGGACGGGAATCTGGTGCGCGCTCCCGACACTGCTGCCGGTGCCGTCGTCAACGGAGCTGCCACGGCCGTGTTCGTATGGTTCCTCGGTGCCCTCGTCATCGGCGGTCTGGTCTACCTCACCACCAAAGCCGGCGAACGTTCACGAATGCGGCAGTGGGACAGAGATTGGCAACACTTTCTACAGGCCCGCGACCATCGCTCGCGGTAGCGCCGTCGAAGCCCGGCGACGCGGCCGGTCACCACGAGGAGGGCCGAGCGTCCTCGAAAAAAGGGCCTTTGTGCCGATGGCACATCGCGTGTGTAGTCGTACGCTCAGGACTGTCGTCCTTGCACTCGTCGACACGAAGCTCCCACGTTCGAGGAGGCGATGACATGATCGGTATCGGCACCGAATTCTGTTCCGGCAGTGCGGACTACGAGCGTGCGCTCATGTGCAGCCCGTTGGCTGCACAATTACGCGTGGTCGATCTTCGAATACAGGTGATGATGGACGAGCAGGGCGCGCTGCACCCTCGCGACCTCGTGGCGTCGGCACTGCCGTCGAGTCGACGACCCATTCTGAACTCGGCTTGACGTCGGAGCGGGCGTATGACCTTCGAGACGCTCGCCCTGTGTGCCGCAGTGGGATTGCTCGGCCCACTGCTGGCGCTTCCGCGCGGGCTTCGGATACCCGTCGTCGTCGGCGAACTCGTCGCCGGAATTGCTCTCGGCCACACAGGCTTCGGCATCGTCGACCCCAGCGAGCAGACGCTGAGCTTCCTGGCGCAGGTGGGGTTTGCGCTCGTCATGTTCGTGGCCGGCAGTCAGATACCGATTCGCGACCCGCGACTGCGCATCGGTCTCGGGGTCGGTACTGCGCGGGCGGTGACCGTCGGGCTGCTGGCAACCGTGCTCGGCTGGGCCGTCTCCGCCGCGTTCGATCCACCTCACCTCGGCCTGTACGCGGTGTTGATGGCATCGTCCTCGGCCGCTGTCATCATGCCGATCGTCGAGTTCACCACGATGACCGCACCCGGTCTGATGGCCCTCCTGCCGCAGATCGCGCTGGCGGACGCGGTCTGTATCGTCGCGCTGCCTCTCGTGATCGATCCACGGCAGGCCGGTCCCGCCGCACTCGGATCGGCGACGGTCCTGATCGCCGCCGCCGTGATCTTTGTCGTCCTGCGCCACTTCGACGCCTCGGGACTGCGCCGTCGCGTGCATCATGTGTCTGCCCAACGCAAACTCGCGCTCGAACTGCGCCTCAACCTGATTCTGTTGTTCGCCCTCGCGGCCCTCGCGGTCCACACCCATGCATCGGTGATGCTGGCCGGCTTCGGCTTCGGGCTGGCCGTCGCTGCCATCGGAGAACCGCGACGCCTTGCGAAACAACTGTTCGCCATCACCGAAGGTTTCCTGGGGCCACTGTATTTCGTCTGGCTCGGCGCATCCCTCGATCTGCGCGCCCTCGGCAGTCACCCGAACATGATCGCGCTGGGACTCGTGTTGGGGTTCGGAGCCATCGCCGCGCACGGTGCGATGCGTCTGACGGGCCAGCCCGCCGGGCTCGGGATACTCGCGGCAGCCCAGATGGGTGTTCCGGTCTCGGCCGTGACACTCGGCACGCAGAGCGGCGTGCTGGCTCCCGGTGAGGGCCCCGCCATCGTGCTCGGCGCACTGGTGACCATCGCGGCGGCGGCCGCAGCATCGCGGGTCGCCGCTCGTCGTCCGGCCTGACCCCGGCGGGCCCGGGGCGGCGCAAGGCATTTGGGTGTTTCGAGTTGATCCGGACGGGGAACAAAGGTCGTGGAACGATCGGCACGACGCGAAACGGATCACGACGATGACGGATGACCAGGTCTGGCGCCTCAAGGGTGCGTGCATCGAAGACATGGATGCCTACGACTCGCAGCAACTTCCTCGACACGGTCGCAAGCGCGCAGAAAAGGCATGGCGCCTGTGCGCCGACTGCCCGGTGTTGCGTAACTGCGCCGAGCAGACGGCTCGCGATATCGAGTCGGGTCGCATTCCGGTCGGCGTGGTCGTCGCCGGTGCCGCCTATCACGACAATGCGAGTAACGGCCGCCGCACGGACGCATACCGCACACTCGAATTTCTCATCGGGCGCCCACTGTCCAATCCTGCCGCCTGATCACGGAACAATAACGGATCGCTACGAAAAAGGTCACGCCAACAGCTCTGTTCGACGCGTCTTCGGCGCGTCTTCCCGGGTCTGACCTGCGTCGGAACAAGACGCGCAACAATGTCTGCATGACCGCAGCGAACGGAACCCACTCGGGGCTGCCGGACGACGTTCAGAGGGCACTCTCGCAGCGAGCACCGATAGAACAGGCCAAGGGAATGTTGATGGCAATACATCGCATCAGCGCCGACGCGGCATTCGGACTGCTCGTCGACCGATCGCAAGGCACCAATCGTAAGCTTCGCGACATCGCACAGGAACTGGTGGACCGGGCCTCGACCGAGCGGTGATGTGTCAGGCGACCCCGTGCGCTGTGTGTTCAACGCACGGGGCCTGAGCAATGCGGCAGTCCGGACTACTTCATTACCTGCTGTGCCGTATGCCCTACCATGGCTGCCCGAAACATCCGTTCCGGGAACGCGGTCATCGGTGGGTCAAAAACGCGCGAGAATTGCACGCGCACAACGCACTACGGTCGCGCGGTCGTACGACATCACGTAATCGAACTCGCGATCGGCGTCGACCTCCCCGCGGTGCAGATCGATCGCTGCGAGCACTCCGCAGAAGTGCGGTCCGAGCACCACGACGTTCCACTCCTCCACGAGCGGATCCGTCGGATCGAGGGGCGCATGCATGATGCCACCCTCTTGCACGTAACCCATGCCCACGCCGTACACGCCGGCGTACGAGATCTGCTCGGCCATCGAGACCCAACGCCCACGGGTGGTCGAGGTGAAGTGCTCCGCCCGCTGAAAAGTGCCGAGTACCAACGTTTCCGGCCCCGCTGCGGCAGCCTGCATCTCGAGGGACGTACTCATCGCCACCAGCAGACGCTTGGTGCTGCGGGTGGCCGTCTTACCGTCGGACGCGATGGCGTACGGCGATGCCGCGGCGACAGCAGGTGTGCTCCAGGTCGGGAACGGGGGCATCACCTCGGCAGCGTCGGCAGGAAGCTCCTCGGTCGTCTCCGCCGCCGGATACAACTCGCCCACCCCGTAGGTCGCTCCGAGTCCGAGTGCGCGGGTGCGATGCAATGCGGTGTCGACTCCGCTTGCCACCACCACCGCGCCGGTGCGTTCCACCTGAGCCGAGACGGCGTGGGCGGTGCGTGCGGTGGCCAGATCGGGGCGTCGGGACACCATCGACCCGGCGAGGATGATCACGTCGGGTTCGATCAGCGGCAGCAGAGTCATCGACTGCGGCCGACGGCCGACATCGTCGACGGCCACCACCTTGCCGTCGCGCCTGGCCTTGTCGATCGCGGCGAGGGTGCGGGCCGGACTGTCCACGAGTGCCGCTTCGGTGACGACCACGATGTCGCGGCGCAATTGTTCTTCGGTGGCGGAATCGAGCGCGGCAAGAGAGTCGACGTCCATGGAGACGAGCATCGGCAACCGCACAGACTGGTTGATTCGAGCCACTCCCCACGCGAGCGCGTCGAGTTCACGCTTGGCGTCCATTGCTCTGGCCGCGCGCTTGAGCGCGTCGGCCGACGCGAGCGGACCGTTCTCGGGGCCCCGCAACTGAACTTCGATCGCTGCGAGCGCGCCGTTGTCCAGCCGACAGACCGGGGCGAAATACGGATGCACCGTCAGCTCTCCCGTGTCCGTGTCGACTGCAGATCCTGCTTCGGCCAGCGCGAACGTCACACCCACAGTTTGACACGAAAAAACGACCCCCGTCACGCGGGGGCTCATCCGTTTTCAAACCTGTGGAGCATGCTTTTCTTCGCTTCCCTCATGGTCGGTGTCGGAGATGTCATCGACGCAGTCGGAACTATCTCGTTTCGGTAACGTTGTATAACGCGTTGGTAACGGCGTCGCGCGAGAGCGGGCACGCGGAATCGGGAGCCCTTCGCGGCCCCGAAATCGGGCCGAAAGCCGAAGTTGCAGTGCGCTTTCGAGACTTCCGCCGAATTTCATTACCACTGCATACAACAAACATACCGACCGGATTGTGACTTCTCACAGACTTGCCGTAAAGCAATTTCTGCAGAAGTTTCGTCGACCTAACGTCCCTCCCGGCTGCCGGAACACCGGCACCGTCGGACCCTCGCGGGGGTCCGGAGCCGTTCTGGACTTGGAGGTTCGATCGATGACGCTCAACCCGCCGACCCGCTCTCGCACGCTCGCCGCCGCCGTGGCCGCTGTTGCCATCGCCGGAGCGACAGTCGGTGCCGCCAACGCCGGCGCCGCAACAATCTCCCCGGCAAGCACCGCTTTCACGGCACCCGGCACGATCGTCGTGAGCACGCCGGCTTCGTTCGGGGTGCCCGTGAGTTGTTCCATCTCACTGTCCGGCACCACCAGTGCCGACGGTTCCTCGGCATCGATCACCGACGCCAAGATCAGCGGTTCGAACCGTCTGTGCGGCCTGCCCCAGCTGAAGAACCTGCCCTGGACTCTGACCCCCACCAGCGCCACCACCGGTGAGGTGTCCAACGTGGGCTTCTCGTTGGTCGGTTACAACTGCGGGCCCGCCACGCTGGCCGGGTCCTTCGACAACATGACCAACACGCTCACCGCGACCGACCAGCCGATGTCCGGCAACTGCACCGTCAACAGCCTTTCGGTCCAGCCCGACCCCGCCTTCACCCTGTCCTGACTCCTCCCGTCCCACCTCGTTCCGCATCAACCATTCTCGAGAAGGAGACCACGTGAAGATTCGCAACAAGACTGTCGTCACGATGACGGCATTGGCGTCGAGCATCGCCTTGGGCACGCTCGTCGCCGCCCCGGCGAACGCTGCCGACACGCTCCCGATCACGTTCCAGGCCGACACGACGACGATCATCGCCAAGACCGGTCAGCCGGTGGTGTTTCCCACCACCGACCTCGCCACGGACGTCGATCTGGTCAACGGCACGGTGACCGGAACACTTGCACTCCCACAGGCGTCGGCCGACCTGAAACTCGGACCCGCGACGCTGGCGAACTTCACGATCTCGATCGTCGACGCGACGCCGGTGTCCGGCACCATCGTCCGCGGCGGACCGGACGAGGCACCGACGTTGGACCTCGACGTCGCACAGAGCTTCAAGATTCGCATCGATTCGGTGAAGCCGTTGGGCATCGACACCGGATCGGCCGGATCGGCCGCGGTCGACCTGATCCCTGCGGGTAGCAACTGCGTCACCGCCGAGACCACCGCCAACCTCTCCGGTTCGCTCGATGCGATCGACCTGATTCAGAACAACCAGGCCGATGCACACGTGAAGGGCACGTACACGATTCCGCAGTTCCAGAACTGTGGCGCGTTCACGTCGGTGCTGAACGCGATCATCGCCGGTCCGGGCAACACTCTCGACGTGCACCTGACCGATCCGGTCTTCGACGTCGGCACCCGGTCCGCGATTGCGGCAGAGGTGGCATAGCGGTTCGCACCTCGATCGGCGGCGTCGACCGGTTCCCTTGCGGAACCCGGTCGACGCCGTCGTTCACTGCCGTTCGTCGACCGGATGGATGGACGGCTCCTCGTGTTGGTACACCGTGACGCGGTTGCCGCCGATCCGCTTGGCCCGGTACATCGCTCGATCGGCTCGGCCGAGCAGCACATCGACGTCCCCGACGATGTCCCGTGCCTCGACAACAGTGTGGGCGACGCCTATCGATGCCGTCAGAGGGGACCGGTCGGTCGCGTCGCACAGGCGGATTCGCAATTCCTCGGATCGATCGATCACCGAGTCGACGCCGTCGAGGCAGACGATCGCGAATTCTTCGCCTCCGAGTCGAACCGTCACGGCCGGTGCCGGGAAGACATCGAGAATGCGGCTCGCGGTGAGACGAATGACCGTGTCTCCGTACTCGTGGCCGAATCGATCGTTGACGGCCTTGAAGTTGTCGATGTCGATCACCACGGCGGCCACCGTCGTGTCGATCCCGGATCGAAGGTCGAGGTTGCCGATCGCCGCGTCGAATCCCCGGCGGTTCTGCAGTCCGGTGAGCGGGTCGTAGAACGCGCCGGTGGCGTCGCGGCGCAACAGCATCAGGAAGGAGTGACAGATCAGCGGCGCCGAGAACATCACCAGGATCAGCATCACCAGGTAGAGATTGGTCTGCAGCCGCTGCGCCGGGTCGCCGACCATGGCCGAGACGTAGAGGGCCGCAACGGTGACGAAGGCGAAGAGGTGATGCGCGGTGAACAACTTGGGGCCGTGGAAGCCCACGACGTAGCTGCCCATCACCGTGAACAGCGCCGCCATCGGCAGCATCTCGGACGGCTCGTCGATGGTGAGGAGCACTGCGGCGAGCACGATGTCGGCGTAAAGCACGAATGCGATCGACATGCGCCAGCTCGGCCAACCGCCGATCAGCCAGGCCAACCCCAGCGGAGGAGTCGTGACGATGGTCGACCACAGCGCCCATTGCCCCGGGCCGCTGTCTCCGAGACCCGGGATCGTCAGGGCGATCACCGCAGCAGCCGCGTAGACGAAGCAGAAGATCCCGATGAGGATCCTGGTGACGTGCAGCGCTTGCTGGGACCGTGCATACGCAACGTTCCACCCGTAGTCGACCGGGAGCGACCACCATTGGCGAAGACTGTTCACAGGTCTCGAGCAGCTTTCCTAGTGTCACGACGTGGATGGACAAGTCAACCACAGACGAAACCACCTGGTCCGCAAAGTGGAAAACCTGCGCCTATCCCCGCATACCGTCGGCCAACTCGAACACTCGGCCCGCATAGGTCACCATGAACGCATCGAGGGCTTGCTGCGACAGTTCGGGACATCCGGCTCTGCGAAAGAAATGCTCCAGATCCACCAGCCGATCCCCCAGTCCGACGCGTTGTCGATCCAGAGCCTCGAGCTCGACGACCAACGCCTTCAGTTCCTCGACCTTGCGCAGCACGTCGTCCATCGGATCACCGTCCACCTCACTGGGCCTTCCACGATTGGGCGGCGGAGCCGGGCTTCCCTCCCAACTCCGCCGAGCACGACTCTACGCTTTATCGAACACATGTGCGAGTCCGCGAGACAGTTCGGCCTCGGTTTGTACCACCTATCCTGTGCACAATCCGAGAAAGTGACCTACAGTCTGTGACATGCTCCAGAAAAGGGGTCCGAACGGGGTTCGGCCGCCAGGCTCAACCGATCCAATTCACTTGGCGCTCTTAGCAATCCTCACGATTGCTGTGATCGCCCTCGTCATCGTCGCGGTCCAACAGGGCCGCCTCTGAGCGCGCACCTCGGCGTTCACTATCGACTCCGATCGGCGGTATTCCGCGTCCTGGACACGGTTCCGAACGTTCAGGCCCGCGCATCCGGCACGACGGCGGTTACGTCTTTCGAACTCCGACCGCTCCGGCAACCTCGGCCGCCATCTCGGCAGCCGTGCTCGCGGTGGGGTGCACGCCGTCGAAGGTGGCTCCGGGTCGATCGAGCAGTGGCGCGAATTCTGCGACGGGTATGCCGCGCTCGGCGGCCAGTGCTCGAATCTCGCCGTTCAGGTCGTCGGCACTGACCTTGCGCGACGACGGCACCGTGGCGATCACGACCGTGTCGACGTCGCGTGCCCGGTCCAGGATCGTGCGCAGGTTGTCGATGATCCGGGGTAGCGGAACCGACCGGGCGAGGTCGTTGGTGCCGCCGTTGACAACGAGGATGTCCGGGTTCGCTGCCAGTGCGTCGTCGGTTCGGGCGAGGATCTGCGTCGTCGTCGCGCCGTTGATTCCCAGGTTGCCACCGTCGGCCGCGGGAGCGTCGTCCCCGCACACGAGGTACGAATACCACGCCGTGTTGCCGTGAATTCCCCAGTCGACGCGTGAATTACCCTGCGCCATCGAGTCTCCCAGCGTCACCAACCGTGGGCCGGTGTCGTTGACGCTCCACCCGAAGCAGTGCGCGTTGCGGACCGTGAGCGCCGGCTTCTTCAGTGGTCCTGCCACGAGCGCGGCGGCGAGCGCCAACCCGAGTGCACCGGCGATCCACAGTCGAGTTCTTCGCACGCCGGGGATTTTGCCTCATGGGCGACGGTGCATCAGTTGCAGGCGGGGAAATCCACCTCGGTCGGTGCCGGAACCGACTGCGGCTGCACCGGTGCCTGCGCCTCACCTGCAACGGTCGGTTCGACGAGGTTGTACTCGATGGTCTTGGTCTGTCCCGGCTCGATGACGACGGGCACGTAGAACACCGGATGGCCCCGTTCGGCAGCAGTCAGCAGAAACAGAGGGGTTCCGTTGATGGTGGCATCGGTCAACGTTGCGCCCTGAGTTGCGTACAGCGCCACCACCGATCGGTTGGTTCCCGGAGGTCCGTCGTATCGGGTCGATTCGTTCTGCCTGCCGGCGATGTAGGTGGTGTAGTCCTGCTGCGGAGCGTTGTTGGTGATCTCGGCGACGACGCGGGTGGTCCGCGTCGGGCCGTCGCAGGACTGTGCGGAGTAGGTGACCTTGCGCTGCAGGTAGTAGTCGAGTTTGCCGCCAGCACCGTTGTTCACCACCACCGCGGCGTACGGGTCGGGGCTCTCGGGAACTTCGTGGCCGATCTTGGTCGGTCCCAGGATCGATTGCAGAGCCGGGTCGGCGCTCCACACGGCGATGTGGCCTTCACTGGTCGCTTTGCCGAGTGCTTCGAGCAGCGCGCTGGGAGATCCGATGTTGCCCTGCATCTTTGCGACCACGCGGGCTGCGATGTCCTGCAGGTACGCCTTGCGCGCGGTGTTGTCGTCCTCGAAGCGGAAGTACGCATCGGACTGCGTGATCTGGACGACGTTCGATCCGTCGATCACCTCACCGTCGCCCATCGTGATGGGGCCGACGACGTCGAGGATGTAGCCGAGGGCAACGGGATCGGTGGCCAGAGCGCCGTCGACACGTTCGCCAGTTTCCTGCTCCCACATCGACTGCCAGATCTGCCCCGCGTACGGGAAGTGCGGACTGACGTTGCTGTTCTGCCAATTCTGAGTGGGCTGAAAGCGACTCTCGTAGAAGTTGAAGAAGTCCGGACCGAGATCGATCGGGTCGTAGGGAATTCGGAGCTCGGCATTGCTGGCCAGCGAGTCGACCGCGACCTTGCCGTCGACGGCACGCACGATGCCGAGTCCGCCTATCAGGCCACCGGTTCCGCGAGATTCCGACAGCGTCTGGAAGGCCATGAAGTAGCTGCGTGGGCCGTCGGCCCCGAGCATCGCGGGGAGCACTTTCGCGGCGATGTCGGTGTTGGTCAACAGTGTCGTCAGCTCGTGCGTCTGATCCTGCAACTGAATTCGAGCGTCGCCGATCTGCGCGACGAACGTCGGCTCTTCGATCGCCTGGGATTGTGCGTTGAGCACGTCGGCCGCGGCGGACGCCTGAGACAGCGCGGGCGAGGCGTCGCGCAGGGCGGCGATGTCGATGGCACCGTCGGGTCCCCGGAGCTGACTCGGATCGAGTGTGGCCCCCACCTCGACCGACGGCGTCAGCACATCCACGGTCAGCCCGTTGACGACGTCGGTGATCTGCGAGACGACATCCAGCGGTTGACCCACGTACGGAATCGCTGCGGCTGCCTTCCAGATCAGCGAATCGGTGGCGTCCTTCGCGTGGGTCGAGGTACGCACCGCGTCGTCCACGGAGGTCTCGGCCTTCTGCGTATCCCCCGCCAGCAGTGCGGTTTTCGCCGACTGGGCGTAGTCGCGAGCCTGCTCGAGGTAGGTGTACGCGGTGTTGGCGGTGTAGGCGAGCCAGGCACCGAGTCCGAGCGCTACGACGACGAACACACCGAAACCGAGCAGGATGCGTCGACCGGTTCTCTTCTTGGAACGACGACGCCTGCTGCGACTACGAGAGCTGCGATGGTCGCCGTACGGGTAGTCGTTGTCGTAGCTCATGGCTGGATGGGTGCCCTTTCGTTGCGGCTAAGACTACAAACGACGTCCTCTCACCGCGACACGACTCTCGGGCAGGCTGCGCCGGTGTTGCACCGGCGCAGCCGTTCGACGTCAGGATCCGATGAGTGCACTCACTGCAGTGCTGCCGCTCTCGGCGCTTCCGCTGCCGATGAGCCCGAGGATGACGTCGACGATGATCTTGGCGATGAATGCGTCCATAACTACTCCTGTTGTGAAGTACCCCCGACGGGATACAGACGGACCTGCGAGCGCTGCGGCCGTTTGTGACCGGCCACAACGAGTCGGAAGGTAGCAGCTGGATCTGTCCGAACGGTGGTGCTGTGGGCGCAGCCACAGTCCCAGACATTGTTTGTACAAATTTCTGATTTTGTACAACAGCCTGACAAATCTTGTGTATTGTCCAATCCACAGTGATCGGCCTTACACGAGGAGTGACGATGACCGCATCGAATGTCGACGACCAGGCGCAGGCCCCGGTCGACGCGTGGCACGACCGCAAGCGATACCTCTGGCTGATGGGCCTGATTCCGCCGACGGCGGTGTTCCTGGCGACCGGCCTGGTGTGGGCTTTCAATCAGCTCGGCTGGAACGCAGTGGCTCCGGTCTGGTGGTGGATCGGCGCGCTGCTGGTCTACGGATTGCTCCCGATTCTCGATCGGTTCTTCGGGCCCGACGGGGACAACCCTCCCGACGAGGCGATGAAGGCACTCGAGGAAGACAAGTACTACCGCTACTGCACCTACGCCTACATTCCGTTCCAGCTCGCCAGTCTGGTGTTCGCCTGCTACCTCTGGTCGGCGAACAACCTGTCGTGGCTCGGCATCGACGGCGGGCTCGGCCTGATCTCGAAGATCGGTCTCGCCATCAGCATCGGCGTGATGGGCGGCGTCGGCATCAACACTGCACACGAGCTCGGCCACAAGAAGGACAGCCTGGAGCGCTGGCTGTCGAAAATCACTCTGGCACAGACCTTCTACGGCCACTTCTACATCGAGCACAACCGCGGCCACCATGTCCGCGTCGCCACCCCCGAGGATCCGGCGAGCTCGAAGTTCGGCGAGAGCTTCTGGGCCTTCCTCCCCCGCAGCGTCTGGGGCAGCCTGAAGTCGTCGTGGGAGCTGGAGAAGACGCGCATGGAGCGATTGGGCAAGAGCACGTGGAGCATTCAGAACGACGTACTCAACGCCTGGCTGATGTCCGTCGTCCTCTACGCGGCGCTGGTCGCAGTGTTCGGTCCGATCGTGCTGCCGTTCCTGGTGATTCAGGCCATCTACGGATTCTCGCTGCTCGAGACGGTCAACTACCTCGAGCACTACGGCCTGCAGCGTCAGAAGAAGGAGAACGGCCGCTACGAGCGCTGCACTCCCGAGCACAGCTGGAACTCCGATCACATCGTCACCAACATCTTCCTGTATCACCTTCAGCGACACAGTGATCACCATGCCAACCCCACCCGCCGCTACCAGACCCTGCGCAGCATGGACGGTGCGCCCAATCTGCCGAGTGGATACGCGAGCATGATTTCGCTGGCGTACTTCCCGCCGGTGTGGCGCAAGGTGATGGACCACCGCGTTCTCGATCACTACGACGGTGACATCACGAAGGTCAACATCCAGCCGTCCAAGCGAGAGAAGATCCTCGCCGCACACGGAGCCAAGTGATGGCCGCCTTCGAGTGCCCGGTGTGCGAGTTCGTCTACGACGAGACCAACGGCGCTCCACGCGAGGGCTTTCCGGCCGGCACCGCATGGTCCGAGGTACCCGACGACTGGCCGTGCCCCGACTGCGGTGTCCGCGAGAAAATCGACTTCAGGAGTAAGGCATGAAGCTCTACCGCTGCGTTCAATGTGGATTCGAGTACGACGAGGAACTGGGCTGGCCCGAGGACGGGATCGAGCCGGGCACGCGCTGGGACGACATCCCCGACGACTGGTCGTGCCCCGATTGTGGTGCTGCCAAGGCCGATTTCGAGATGGTCGAGGTCGAGCGCGGGTGACTGCTCGGCAACCCGCTGACGTCGTGATCGTCGGCACCGGCGCCACCGGGTACACCGCCGCCAAAGTGCTACGCGCCGAGGGCTTCACGGGATCCATCACGCAGATCGGAAGCGAGCAGGAGGCCACCTACCGTCGCCCGGCGGTCTCCAAGGAGCTGCTGCTGGGCACCAAATCGGTCGATCAGGTCCGGTTGGGTGCAGCCATCGAGGGTGTCGACGTCCGGACGGGCGTCACAGCTGTCGCCATCACCGACTCAGCCGTGCTGCTCGACGACGGTGACTCGGTCCCGTACGACGCCTTGCTGTTGGCAACGGGTTCTCGGGCTCGGCAACTCGATCTGCCGGGTACTGCGCACGTGTTCACCCTGCGCACCTCCGCCGATGTCGCACCACTGCATGCCGACATCCTCCGCACCGGATCGCTGCTGGTGATCGGCGGCGGATTGATCGGATGCGAGGCGGCTGCGGCTGCGGCTGCGCGGTCGCTCGGGGCCGAGGTGACGGTGCTGGAGGCAGCATCGGCTCCGCTGAGTCGCATCGCTCCGGCGGAGATCTCGCAGATGTACCGAGACCTACACGCAGACAACGGTATAACGATGCACACCGACGTCACCGTGACGAGTCTCGACAAGCAGAACGACGGCACCCTTCGTGCCGTCGCACAGGACGGACGCAGTTGGTCGGCCGGCACCGTCCTGGTGTCGGCAGGTTCGGTACCCAATGTCGAGCTGGCAGCCGAACACGGCCTCGACATTCGTTCCGGAGTCCTGGTCGACGCGGAGATGCGTACCTCGACACCGAACATCTACGCCGCGGGCGACGTCGCGGAGGTCCCCAACACGATTCTCGGCGGCACCTATCGGAGTGAGCACTGGAACGGTGCCGTCGATCAGGCAACTCGGGCGGCACGGTCCATTCTCGGTCTCGATGTCGGCAATCTCGATGTGCCGTGGGGGTGGTCGACTCAGCACGGCGTCAACCTGCAGTTCGCTGGGTGGACCGGCGTCGACGACGAGTACGTCGTGGTTCGCGGCACCATCGCCGACCGCCGCTTCACGGCATGTGCGCTGCGTGACGAGAAGCTCGTCGGGGCCATCGGCGTGGGTTTCCCGAAGGACATCAGGCAGATCAGATCCCTCATCGCGAGCGGAGACCCCATCGATCGGGATCTCCTCGGAGAGGATTGGCTGGATCAACCCCATGCGGTCGTTCGATAGAGTCGTGTTCATGCCCGCAGCCGAACAGACGTCGACCCCCGGTCGATACCGTGAAGCCGCGTCCACTCTTGCGCGCGATACCGCGCTCGATGCGTTGCGCGAGTTGTTGCACGAGCGCAACTGGCGCAACGTCACGATGAGTCACATCGCGAAGGCGGCAGGCCTGAGCAGACAGAGCCTGTACAACGAGTTCGGTTCACGACGCGGCGTCGCACAGGGCTACGCCATCAGATTGACGGACATATTCGTCGACCTGTGCGAAACCGCGCTGTACGAGCATCCCGACGATGCCGGCGCTGCCCTGCGCCAGGGTTTCTCGTCGTTCTTCCAGCTGAGCGCACTGGATCCTCTCGTGCGATCACTGCACGGTGGCGACGCCCCCGAGGATCTGCTCCGCCTGATCACCACCGACAGTGCCGTACTGATCGAGCGCGCGGGAGACCGACTCGCGAACACCTTCCAACGCGGATGGGTCGGTGCGAGCCCACGGCAGGCAGACGTCATCAGCAGGGCGATCGTGCGTCTGGCATTGAGCTACATCCCCGAGCCCCCGCACGACATTGCGGCTGCTGCAGATGATTTTGCGCTGCTGCTGACGCCGTTCGTCGATTCGATCACCTCAGGCCGGACCTGAGCCAACCGGCACCCTCAGACGTCGGCCGGTGCGAGCACGATGTCGAAGTCGGCTCTGGCCCAGGTCTTGTCGCCGACGTCGCGACCGTCCGGAGTCGGTGTTCCCGACGGCTGCTCGACGAAGTCCTTGATCAGGGATTCCTTCACTCCGAACACGGTGTCGCTGCCCAGCAGTTCGTCGCCGCTGACGAAGATGTGTGTCACCAACGTGCGCATCCCCGGTGCCGTCACCATGAAGTGCAGGTGCGATGCCCGCATCGGTGAGCGACCGGTCGCGGTGAGCATTCGTCCGACCGGCCCGTCGTGCGGAATCGGATACGGAGTCGGAGTCAGCGCCCAGAATCGATAGTTCCCGTCGTCGTCGCTGTAGAGATGCGCTCGACCGCCGACGCGTGCGTCGTCGTACTGAACGTCGTAGAACCCGTCCTCGTCGGCTTCCCAGATTTCGAGGCGCGCTCCGGGGATCGGTGTGCCTGCGGTGTCGCGCACGGTTCCCTCGACCCAGCACGGTTGTCCTGCAGCACCTCCCGATGCATCACCACCGTTCTCGATACGCGGCGCGTCGTCGACGAAGAACGGGCCGAACACGGTCGCCTCGGTCGCGTCCTCGTAGGCGGGGTTGTTCACGTTGATCGTCTGCATCGACGCCCCGAGGACGTCGGAGAGCAGAATGAACTCCTGACGGCGGTCGTCGGTGATGTGACCGACCTCGGTCAGGAAGCCGATGGCGGTGTTCCATTCCTGTTCGGTCAGTCGCACATCGCGGATGAACCCGTGCAGGTGGTGCACCAGCGAGGTCATCACCTGCTTCAACCGGGGGTCGGTGCAGTCGTCGAACGATCGAAGTACGTTCTCCACCAACCGCTCTTCGACGGCATCCTGCGCTTGTCCGGTCATGGTCTGCTCGGTCATGGTCTCTCTCACTGTCCGATGTCGGTCGGCGGGTCGCCGGCCCACGCTGCGTGCAGAATGGCGGTGGCGGCCTCACGGGTGACGGGCCGCGGGTTTCCGTACGATCTGCTCGTCACGTCGTCGGCGATTCGGTCGATGTCCCTCTCCTTCATACCCAATTCGGCCAGAGAGCGTGGCGCTCCGAGTCCGCGACAGAGCTCCCACAACCGGGTTGCCGGGTCCCCGGAACCGGGAAGCGCACGCGAGAGCGCCGTCACTGCGCCCGGTGCAGCCGACTGATTGAAGGCCAACACGTGCGGCAACACCACGGTGTGGGTCGGAGCGTGCGGCAGGTTCAAGGTACCGCCGAGAGAGTGACACAGCTTGTGGTGCAACGACATCGTGGTGGCACCGAGAGTGGCACCGCACAACCAGGCACCGTAGAGGGCGTCGCTGCGCGCCTGTGGATCGAGGTGATCGGCCACGATCGCGGGGAGCGCCGATGCGAGCGCGCGCACCCCGTCCTCGGCCATCAGCGCGGCGATGGGGCTGATGTCGGGTGCATACAACGCTTCGACGGCGTGCGCCACGGCGTTGATTCCACTCGTGACGGAGATGTCGACCGGAAGGCCGGTCGTCAGCTCGGGGTCGTAGACGACGCTGCGCGGCAGCACCCTGATGTCGCGACCTGTTTCCTTGCGTCCGTCGGTCGTCAGACCCCACACCGGGGTCATCTCCGATCCGGCGTACGTGGTGGGAACCGCGACGATCGGCAGCCCGTGTACGAGGGCGATGGCCTTGCCGAGGCCGATCGAGGAGCCGCCGCCGACGGTGATGCAGCCGTCGGCCCCGAGGGAAAGGGCTTCGGCGCTGGATCTTTTCGCCACCTCCGACGGCACGTGCATCACGGCGTCGGCCCGCACGCCCACACATCGGTCTCCGAGCATCGAGGCAATACGTTCGGCTGTGCCCTTCTGGCTCGGCGAGCAGAGAACGAGGACGCGCCGCAGACCGAGGTGATCGAGCTCGTCGGCCAGAGCCGACAGCGAGCCCGCGCCGAATCGCACCCGCATCGGGTTCGCCTCGTAGGCGAAGTCGTAGGTCATCGCGACAGGACCGCCGTCAATGCCTGCCGCAGGGCGTCCTCGGGGTCTGCCGCGAGTTCGTGTGCACGCCAGCAGATGTGCTTGTCGGGGCGCACCAACAATGCACCGCTCTCGGTCACCTCACGGAGCCGAGACCAGTCGAAGTACAGGTCGGTGACATCGCGTCCGGGCCCGATGACAACGACCTCGACGGCCACACCCAGTTCGTGACCGATCTTGTCCGCCGCCGACTCCCAATCCGATCCGGCCACTCCTGTGATGAGCGTGAAGCGGTCGTAGGGCGCGAGATCCATCATCGCGAACTTGTGCATGTTGTCACCCACCCAGGCGTGCGGCAGGTGCGATCCCGGCACTGTGGAGACCTGGTAGTACAGGTCCGGGTCTCGTACCGCCTCGGGCAGAACCCCGTCGGACACGACGGCCGAGGACGTGTAGAACTGCCCCAATTCGACTCCATGGGCGTTGAACTCGTAGTTCTTGATCTCCATCGCCTTCACCAGCGCGGCCCGCTTCGCCGCGCCCGCAGGCGTGTTGGCCTTACGCTCTTCGATGCGTTCGACCATCTCCTCCTCGGTCTTGGCGTCGGTGACCCCGAGGGCGTGGAACAGGTCTGCGAACTCACGACCGGAGCGGTTGGCACGCTTGACGATTCGCTCGGCCACCGGGGCACGCTCGGCGGTGTAGGTATCGAGCAACGCTTCGCCTGCCTGACCCTTCAGCACCGCGGCGATCTTCCACGCGAGATTGTAGGAGTCCTGGATCGAGGTGTTCGAGCCGAGACCGTTGCTCGGCGGATGTCGGTGGATGGCGTCGCCCGCGCAGAACACCCGGCCCTTCTGCAGGTGCGTGGCGTACATTTCGTTGTTGCCCCACAACGATGTTCCGGTGATCTCGACGTCGAGCTCCGGCATGCCAAGCAGGCTGCGAACGATCTCGATGGCGGCCGCCTCGTTTACCACCGGCGGTGGCTGTGCGATATCGAATCCCCAGACCACGAGCCACTCGTTCCACGGCCGGACCATGCGAACCAAACCGGCACCGATACCGCCGACGTTGGATCCGGGCTGAATCACCCAGTACAGCACCGACGGTCGGTGTCCGACGTACTCGGCGATGTCGGCCTTGAAGGTGATGTTCATCGACCCGGCGATGTCCATCGCGCCCTCGAGCGGAAGGTCGATGTCCGCGGCCACCTTGGAACGCGCCCCGTCCGCGCCGATCAGGTACTTGGCACGGATCGTGTAGCGGTGTCCGGTGAGTCGATCGACCACCGAGACGCTGACCCCGTCGGCATCCTGGACGTGCGAGAGGTATTCGGTGGAGAACTGGGCCTGGGTTCCCCGCATCGTCGCGTTCTTCACCAGGATGGGCTCGAGGTACGTCTGGGGAATGTCGACGGTCAGGCACGGCGAGGCGAGCTGGTAGTCCGCTTCGCGGTCGGCCCCGGTACCCCACGTGCGGATGCGACCGATCTCCTCGCCCGCGATCGAGGTGCAGAACACGGTGTCTCCGACGAGCCCGTGCTCGGTGGCGTCGGCCAGCACCTGGTCTGCGATACCGACGTCGCGGAAGACCTCCATGGTGCGCTGGTTGGTGATGTGAGCGCGTGGAGTGTTGGCCGTCCAGCGGTACTTGGTGATCATGATGTTGGGGATTCCGAGAGTGGACAGCAGCAGTGCTGCGGATCCACCGGCCGGCCCCGAGCCGACGATGAGAACGTCGGTCTCGACCACCGAGGAATCGGGCAGCTCTGTGGCCTTCTGGCCGTCGTCGAACACCGGCATGGAACACACCCTTCGTTGCGCCCGACGTTGATCTCGGGTCTTGCAACCCAGTGTCCTGCATCACACCGGGGGTGGCCATCGATCGCGGTCATCTCGGCGCAAATCGACAACGGTGGCGCAATTGCGAAACTAGTGCCCCGACCGCAGCACCACGGCGTCGCGTCGAACGTCCGATGCTCTGGCTCCGAACCGCGCCGAGAAGGCACTGGAAAAGTAAGCGGCAGAGGAGAATCCGCAGGAGGCGGCGATCTCGGCAATCGACGTCGAGCGTCCCGACGGCGAGGTGAGCACCGTGTGTGCACGGGCGAGGCGTCGCTCGAGGATGTACTTGGGCACGCTGGTGCCGTCGGCGGCGAAGACTCGGGACAGGTGCCGGGCGCTGATGCCGATGGCGTCGGACACGTCGGTGGCAGACAACGACGCGTCGGTCAGACGGCGCTCGATGTAGGAGCGGGCAGACGCGCGATGCGCCGCACCGACGTCGCTGCGCGTTCCACCGGTCAGGACGGAGACCAGTTCGAGGATGGTTCGCTCGTCCAGTGGTGTGGGCCCGTCTGCGCGAATTGCCCGGCTGACCCGAGCTGCGAGGGCGGCGGCGTGCACGTTGCCGTTCGCCGAGAAGTCGAAGACCCTCGGGGCCGCGAGCGAGTCCTCGCCGGTGACGTCGGAGTAGATGCCGCGCGGGATCTTGACGACGAGTTCCTCGAGGCCGTGCGAGAACCCGCGCATGAAGGCTCTGTCGGCGTCGCACAGCAGTACCTGGCCGGGGCCGACAGTGCGCACTCCGTCCTCCGAGTAGAAGAACGCATCGCCGACCAGGCTGAAGTACAGGACCACCGAGTCCGACGGCCGCCGCCGAATCAGCTCGGCATCTCGCTCGACGACATGGGAGGTTCCGACGACGCGGGCCAGGCCGACCGATCCGACCTGGACGTTGGTTTCGGTGGCCTCGAGGGACCCGCCTTCGAGGCTGCGGCATCTCAGTCCGATGAGCACCTCGGAGTTGTGTCCCTCCCACCGTTGTATTCGCTCGACGGAGGGAAGCCCGACGGTGGAGAACTTCACGGGTGACGCAGCGATCGGCACGTCGGGCCTCCTCCTCGGCGAGGGACTTACTTCTCCGGTACGAAACGCAGGTGTTCCGGATCGACTGTAACGAACAGCATCCACCGATCACCGAGACCGCGCGTGACGTGGCCTGCTCCGGTCACGTCGTCGATGTAGGCGATGTCGCCTGCCACCGGCGAGGTCACCGTTCCGTCCCCGGTCTCGTTCTCGGCCCTGCCGTTGAGCGTGACGCCCAACTGCGGTCGCGGGCCGTTGTGCCACACGCCGGGAACGTACCCGTCCTCGCCGTAATCGCGGCGGGTGACGAATGCTCCGAGCGAGCGGGGCCACTGTTCGACCGGCGGTACCGGAGCCAGATCGCTCGGCCAGCGCAGCGGCTCGGTCCGTGAGGTTCCGCCGTCGTCGTAGATCCACGTCAGCGACGGCCGGCCCTGTCGGATCGCCGGGTCGGGTCGGGCTTCGTTGTCGCCTGCTTCGGGCAGCCAGTCGTCCAGCGCGAGGTAGAGCAACCACGCGAAGCCGTCCCAGGTCATCGTCAGGGTCTCGGGACTGGCGACGTTCGCGAACACCAGGTCTCCGGCGGTCAGCACAGCCGGGCTGCGGTCGCGTACGTCCATCCGCACCTCGCCCGAGAGCACCACAACGGCGTGCGACCCGAGCGAGGTGGGGGCGGGGACGTCGGCCATCCGGGCTCGGGTGAGCCAGAAGGCCGTTGCCGGAACGACATTCGCCGGACCCTTGACGCGTGAGTCGCGGTGCGGAAGGAAGGCATCGCCCGCGTCGATTCCTCCGTACGTGTCGGAATCGCCGAGAGTCTCGTGCACGCGAAGCACTTTCATCGGGCGGTCATTCGGCGGTGGGGGCGTAGCGTCCGCTCAGCTGAGGCGGAGTCCGACCCTTGTTTCCCGCTTCGGTCCATTCCTGGCGCGTCTGACGTCCCCAGGTGCGATGCAGCTCGTCGCTGATGGTGACACTGAGCCGGCCGAGGTCGCCCACTTGCAAGTCGATGCGGTCGCCGTCCTGAAAGGCATGCAGTCCACGGTGATTGGTTCCGGTGGCGATGATGTCGCCGGGTTCGAGGGCGTGCATGTGCGAGACGAACTCGACGGACTCGGCGATGCTGTACGCCATGTCGTCGGTGTCGAACTCCTGCTTGATCTCTTCGTTGTTCCACAGCGTGACCGGCATGTTCTGCGGGTTCGGCACCTCGTCGGCGGTCACCAGGTACGGGCCGATCGGGCAGAAGGTCTCCCGCGACTTCATCTGGTAGAAAGCGTTCTCCCGCGGCGGGATTCCGCGTGCAGATCCGTCGATCAGGTTGGTGTAGCCGAAGATGTGGTCGTATGCATCGGCTGCCGAGACGTTGTGCGCGCGCTTGCCGATGATGATGGCCAGCTCCGCCTCGCCCTCGAAGATCGTTGCTGCGACGTCGGGCAACACCATGGTGTCGCCGTGTCCGATGATCGAGTTGGGAGACTTCGCGAATCCGTTGATCGGTGGCCGCTCGGGCAGGGTGCCGTTCTCCATGTAGTTGCGCGCCATGCAGTCGATGTTCGACGGCCGAGGGATCGGCGGACGAATGCGTACTGCGCTCAACGGAATTCCGTCACCTGCGGCCACTGCGGCTTCGAGGCGTTCGCGGTAGGTGGCCCAGCCCTCGATGACGCCGCGGATGACGTCCTGCGGATGCGCCGCCGGGATGTCCTTGACTTCGCCACTGAGGTCGATCACGTTGCCGCCGTGGAGGGCTCCGAGTTTGAAATCGTCGAAGAAGAGAAGCTTCATGGTGTTGCACCTTTCGTTGGGGGTTGGGGGTTGGGGACGAAACGTCCGTACCGGCCGCGGAAGAAGACCAGAGCGCTGCCGTCCTCGGCCGCGCTGAGACTGTGTACTCGGGCCACGACGATCGTGTGATCGCCTGCCGCGTATTCGGCGTACATCTCGCAGTTGAGCCAGGCCACCGCGTCGTCCAGGGCCGGGCCAGCCGACTGGTCGTGCCAGCTCGTGCCTGCGAAACGATCGGTGTTGCGTGCCGAGAACTGGCGTGACGCCTGTTCGTGATGGTCGGCGAGAATGCTGATGCAGAACCGGCCTGCCGCTCTGATGGCCGGCCAGGTGGTCGAGGTGCGCGCTACGCAGATCGAGACGAGTGCCGGGTCGAGTGAGACCGCCGTGAACGAGTTCACCGCGATCCCGGTCCGACCGGATGGGCCATCCGACGCAATGACGACAACGCCGGTAGGCAAGTGGCCCAATACTTTTCGGAAGAGCATTCCCGCATCCACTGCGGCGGGTGTTTCGGTGGTCGACGTCGCCATGAGACAGTCCATTCGGGTTTTGATTCCGTCTAATGGAATCTTATTTCAACCGACTTTACGTGACGTCGAACACTGCCGTCAACCCTCGGGAAGGACGGAGTGCAGCGGACGCCTTTGCGTCAGAAAGGTTTCGGGGAAATCAGTGACCCGAGTCGGTCTCGGGCATTGCGATATCGAGAGCGGACGCCGGCAGATCTCCCGCGGCGCGCAGCCGTTCCGACATCTCCCGTGCCAACGAGAGCAGCTGCTGAATGATCTCCGCATCACGATCGGGCTCGATCTTGCCCAGGCACAGCATCGCTGCGATGGGCCGTCGATCGGCGTCGAGGACCGGGGCCGCGATTCCGCGCCCGGTATCGAACCGTTCGAAGTTGTCGACGGCGTAACCCTGTTCCTGGATGCGCGAGAACTCCGCTTCCATGGCATCCGGGTCGGTGATCGTGTTGGGCGTGAACCGCCGCAGTCCGTCGTTCTCGTAGAGATTGCGACGTTGCTCGTACGGCATGTACGACAACAGAAGCTTGCCGTCGGCCATGGCGTACGCGGGCTGCGGGTGCCCGGGCTCGAATTCGATGAACTCGGTGTGCGCTCCCGCTACGCGCGAGAGCTGAACGGCCTTGACCCCGACGAGGGTGCTCAGAACGGCATCGTGGCCGGACCATTCCGCCAGACGCGACAGGTACATCCGCGCGTCGTGCAGTACCGGATTGGTGACCATTCCGACGCTGCCGATGCCGATGGCGTGCATTCCGAGCCGGTACTTCGCGGTACGCGAATTCTGTTCCACCCAACCGACACTGACGAGAGTGCCGAGGATGCGGTGCACGCTGGCCGGCGACAGGTGAACGAACTGGGCGAGTTCGACGATACCCAGCGGGTACGGGTGCTCGGCCAACGCCGTGACGATGCGGGTGGCCCGGGACACCGCACGCACATGGCCGGCGTCTCGGTTCTCGCGCTCGTTCACAAAGCCTCCATGGGACGTGAGCTTACTAGTCATCCCGGTCGCCACATCGTTCAACGCCCCTGTGGCCGGGCTCATCACGTCATCACGGACGCCCCAGTCAGTCGGCGCACATCGTGGATCGTCACCCCTGGAGCCACTTCACGCAGCGCGAAACCCCGTGGCGTGACGTCCAGAACGCCGAGGTTGGTGACGATGCGGTCCACCACCGCGCGTCCGGTCAGCGGGAACGCGCACTGCTGCACCAGTTTGGGAGTGCCGTCCTTGCCCGCGTGTTCCATGACGACGATGACGCGGCCTGCACCCGCAACGAGGTCCATGGCCCCGCCCATCCCCCGCACCATGTGACCGGGCATCATCCAGTTGGCCAGGTCGCCGGTCGCCGAGACCTCCATCGCACCGAGCACCGTCACGTCTATGTGTCCGCCGCGGATCATGGCGAACGACGTCGACGAGGACACGAACGATGCGCCGGGGAGCACCGTGATCGGTTCGGTTCCGGCATTGATCAGGTCGGTGTCCAGGCATTCCGGCAGCGGCGTCGGCCCCACGGCCAGGACTCCGTTCTCGCTGTGCACGGTCACTCCCAGCGAGGACGGCAGGTGGTTGGCCACGCGGGTGGGTAGACCGATGCCCAGGTTGACGCTCTGACCGGGACGTAGTTCCTGCGCGGCTCGCCGCGCCATCTCATCCCGGTTCCAACCGAGGCCGGTCATGCGACCACCTCGTCCGGTACTTCGACCACACGCTGGACGAACACGCCCGAGAGCTGAACGGAGTCGGGATCGAGTTCGCCGGGTTCGACGACGCGCTCGGCCTCGACGACGGTGATGCGGCCGGCCATCGCCACGTCCGGGTTGAAGTTCTGCGCCGAGGCCCTGAATATCGCGTTGCCCGCCGTGTCGGCCACCGCAGCGCGAACGAGCGCGTAGTCGGTCACGATGCCCTCTTCGAGCACGTACTCACGCTCGCGGCCACCGAGTCCGAATCGGCGAATCTCCTTGGGAGCAGACGCTTTCACCACGTCCCCGGCCGAGTTGTACCGATGCGCCATACCGCCGTCGGAGACGAGGGTGCCGACGCCGGTCGGGGTGAAGAAGGCAGCGATGCCCGCTCCGCCGGCCCGCAGCCGCTCGGCCAGAGTCCCCTGCGGTGTCAGCTCCACCTCGATCTCGCCGCTCATGTACTGCCGCGCGAACTCTTCGTTCGATCCGATGTACGACGCGATCACACGGTCGATGCGACGGTCGTGCAACAGCAGAGCCAGACCGGCTCCGTTGACCCCGCAGTTGTTCGCCACGACGGTCAGGCCGGAAGCACCCTGGGCGCGCAGTGCTCGCACCAGCGCCCACGGCACTCCGGCGGTGCCGAATCCACCGACGCCGATGCTCGCGCCGTGAGGAATGTCGGCGACGGCCTCGTCGGCCGACATCCGTTTACCGGCCCGCACGGCCGAATTCGAGGTCACAGCAGCACCAGCCCACCGTCGGGACACAGCGTCTGACCGGTGATGGCCTGACTCTCCGGCTGCACCAGGAACGCGACGACGTTGGCCACGTCGTCGGGGACCAGCGGACGCGGAAGTGCCTGCCGGCGTAGTACGTCGTCCTTGACGTGCTGTTCCATGCCGCCGACCGGCGGTGGCGTCAGGCCCGGTGCCACGCAGTTCACCGTGATGCCCGACGCGCCGAGGGAGCGTGCCAGCGAGCGTGACGCACCGATGAGCGCGCCCTTGCTGGTGATGTACGGCAGCATGTCCGACACCGGCGGTGGGTTGAAGAAGGTGTCGGACACGAGGAACACCACGCGTCCGAATCCTCGCTCGCTCATGCCCGGTTCGAGTTCCTGGACCAGCCACAGCGGCGCTTCGACGTTGACGGCCATGACGTTGCGCAGCACGGTGGCATCCAGATCGGCGAGAGTCGCGCGCTGGAACGAGACCCCGGCGTGGACGAGGACGTCGACGCGGCCGTGTTCGGCGAGCACCGCCCGTGCGGCTGCGCGCACGGCGTGTTCGTCGGACAGGTCGACCGCCGGATCACCGTGCAGGTCGAGCGTCACCACGTGGTGGCCGGAGGCGCGGAGTCGGTCGACAACAGCCGATCCGATGAATCCCGCTCCTCCGGTCACCAGTGCGACGGGGGCGTCGTCAGCCACCGAATTTGCTGTTCAGGCCGCTGAGTGCACCGTCGATGTCCGCTCCGATACCGACGCGGGCACCGTCCTGCATCTCCTCGGGCACGTCGGCCTCGATGGCGTATTCCACCTCGGAGCCGTCGCCCGCTTCGCGCACGGTGAAGGTGGCGGCGAGGTGCTGCATCGGTCCGGGCTGGCCCGGCACCAACTCGTAGGTGAGCGATCGGGCGGCGTCGTCCTGGGCCGCGATGCGGTCGAAGACCGAGTCGCCGCGGGAGAAGTCGACCTTGCGGCTACCGTCGGCCTGCATTTCCACGGCGTCGATGTGCGGCTGCCAGGAGGCGTAGCCGCCGAAGTCGCTGACGAAGGACCAGACCTCGTCGGCCTTGGCGGTGAGGGTGGTCGTCTTGCTCAACTGAACGATGGTCATGGTGTTCTCCTCGAATTGTGTTGGTAGGTCTAGCTCTTGGCTGCAGCGAGTTTGGCCTCGGCGGCCGGGACGCTGAGCATCTCCATGTCGCCGGGCAGCGCACCGCCCATCCCTTGGAGCGCTCCGCCGGTGTGCAGATCGCCCGTGTCGATGGCGACACCGCCGATCGTCGCGAGAAGATCCGTCACCAGCTTCTTCGCGTCGTCGTCGTCGCCTGCCATGTAGACCGCGTGCTGAGGATCGGCTCCGGCCGACAGTGTGGTCGCCATGATGTGGATGGGAGTGACGTTGAGCGCCTTGACCACTCGCGCGCCCGGTATGTACTCGGCGACCACCTCGCTCGAGATCCGGCCGCCGATGTCGATGACGCCCTGCGGTCCGGGGGCGGTCCGGTTGTTCGTCGTGTCGACGACGATCTTGCCGTCCCAGTTCTCGACGACCGAGACGGCCGCGGCGGTCTTGCCCCACGGGGTCGCGAGGAAGACCAGGTCGGTGCTGTCGACTGCCTCCTGCACCGTTCCCGCGGAGCAGTGTCCGTTGAACTCGTCGACGATGTCCGCCAACGATTCCGGGCCGCGCGAGTTGCTGAGGATGACGTCGTGTCCGGCCCGAGTGAACAGTCCGGCCAATGCCTGACCCATCCGTCCGGCTCCGATGATTCCTATTTTCATTTCTCTCCTTCTGTGGTGGTTGTTGTCGCCAGGTCCGCTTCGCTTGCGTCCCATTGGTCCCCGCCCAGGTAGCTGGCTCGGACCAGCCCCTTGTCCTGCAGCAGCACGTGGGCGTCGTGTCCGGCCGAGATGTCGCCGTGGGCCATCAGGTAGGCCCGGTCCGAGATTCCGAGGGCGAGCTCCACGTGCTGCTCGACGAGCAGGACGCCGCAACCGGTGTCGTCGGCGAACCGGCGGATGACCGGCAGCAGTGCCTGCACGATGACCGGCGCGAGCCCGAGGCTGAGTTCGTCGAGCAGCAGCAGCGCCGGTTTGCGGGCGAGCGCCCGGCCCACGGCCAACATCTGCTGCTCGCCTCCCGAGAGAACTCCTGCGAGCCGGTTGCTCAGCGACGTGAGCGCCGGGAAGTAGTCGAAGGCGAGGTCTGCATCGAGAGTCTCACCGCGCCTGCGTAATTTGAAGTGCTCGGCGACGGTCAGACCGAAGAACAGTCCTCGGTCTTCGGGCACATGCGCGATGCCGCGGCGCGCCCGGTTGGTCGGCGACAGTGCCGCGAGGTTCTCACCCAGCAGGCTCACTCCGCCCTCGAACGAACGAACCAGCCCCGAGACTGCTTTGAGAGTGGTGGTCTTGCCTGCGCCGTTGGGCCCGAGCAGAGCCACGACCTCGCCCGAAGCGACCTCGATGCCGATGTCTCGGACGACCACCGATCGCTGGTAGCCGGCCGAGAGATGATCGACGCTCAGAACCGCGCTCATGTCAGATCCTTTCCTGCTGGGGCGACGTCGTGACCGAGATAGGCCGAGATGACGCGGGGGTCGGATCGCACGACATGCGGGAGTCCCTGCGCGATCACCTGACCGAATTCGAGAACGACGACGTAGTCGCAGGTGCCGAACACGAACGAGATGTCGTGGTCGATCAGCAACATCGGCGTTCCGTGATCACCCAGGTTGCGCAATTGCTTTCCGAGAAAGGAGCTTTCGGTCGTGTCCAGGCCGGCGGCCGGCTCGTCGAGGCACAGAATGGCCGGCTTGGACGCCAGCGCCCTGGCGATTCCGACGAGTTTGCGTTGCCCCTCGGAGAGCTCGGTGGGCAGCGCCTGGGCCAGGTGGCCGATTCCGACGTCGTCGAGAGTCTTTGTCGCACCCGCGATATCGTCGACGCCGAGGCCGAACATGCCGGCGATCGTCGATCTCACGGTGGGCTGGCGTGACGCCACGGCGAGATTCTCCGCCACCGTCAGGTCGTCGAACAGTTCGACGGCCTGCCAGGTACGGCACAGACCTTCCCGCACTCGTGCATGGGGACGCAGGCCGCTGACGTCGCGGCCACCGATCTCGATGGACCCACCGGCCGGGACGAAACCGGTGATGGCGTCGACGAAGGTGGTCTTGCCCGCTCCGTTGGGTCCGATCAGGCCGACGATCTGGCCCGGGCGTACCTGCAGGTCGACGCCGCGCAACGCATGGACTCCGCCGAACCGTACTTCGATGTTGTGTGCTTCGAGAACGTTGGTCGTCATGTTCGTACGCTCTTCATCCGTGGCAGTTCCGGCACGAGGGTGTCGATGCCGGTCGTCTTGCGTTCCTTCTTGATCGACCTCGACACGAGCAGGCCGTCCGGGAAGAACCGCAGTTGGAGCAGCAGACCTCCGCCGATGAGCAGCTGCACGTACAGGGAGATGTGGTCTGCGGGGAGCACGTATTTCTGCAGGATCAGCGGTATCACCGAGCCGATCGCTCCGAAGCCCGCCAGCACGGCTCCCTGCGGCAGCGTCACGCCGAGTACGTAGACACTCGCCACCAGTGTCAGGGCGACGGAGATCCCGTAGCTGTTCGCCGAAACGGTGCCGAACTGGTAGGCGTACATCACTCCCGCCACTCCGGCCAGTGCCGAGGTGATGCCGAAGGCGACGATCTTGACCGTGCGCACGTTGACTCCGGCTGCGGCTGCGGCACGTTCGTTGGAGCGGATGGCCAACATCTGACGACCGAGGTCGCTGTTGCGCAGGTAGACCACGCCCATGTACGCGAGGGTGGCGACCACCAGCGCGACGAGTCCGAACACCGGGCTCGGTAGTGCGCCGTCCAGTCCGCGCAGACCGGAATCGGGTCCGAAGTTGAATCCGAACAGCGTGGGTGAGGCCACGGGTGCCCCGGTCTGTCCTCCACCCCACTCGGAGTTGGCGAACACGAATTGTTCGATGGCCACGGCGGCGGCGAGGGTCACCACCACCAGGGTCACTCCGCGCACTCTCAGGGCCGCGGCTCCGATCCCCACGCCCAGTGCCGTTGCCGCGAGAACGGCGATGATCGGGGCGGCCGGGAAGCCGAGACCGAATTCGGTGCCGAGCCGCGACACCGCGAACGCGGCGAACCCGGCGAGCGCGAGTTGCACCACCGACAGCTGCCCGACGTATCCCATGATGACGATGAACGACAGGCACAGGACGGTCGCGACCAAGCCGGTGGTGATGGCCTGGCGTAGGTCCGCGGGCAGGACGAGCAGTGCGATCGCTCCGACGACGAAGACCGGGCCGACGCGGCGCAGCAGGTGCTCCTGACGGGGTACCGCCGGAAGCGAGCGTCCGACGAATTCGCCGCGCTGCGGCAGTGTCGAACCCTTCCACCACAGTGCGACAACGATCAGCAGGAACTCTGCGAGCTGCTGCAACCCGGGTGGGGTGATTCCGTCCTGCGTCGGGAACCAGGCCATGGTCGAGGCGTAGGACAGCAGCGACTCGGCCATGCCGATGAGAAGACCTGCTGCGCAGGCAATTCCGATCGAGCTGAACCCCGCGAACAACGCAGCGGCCAAGGCCGGGATCACCAGCAGCGGCAGCGTCGAGGCGCTGACTCCGACGATGGAGGCGGCCAGGATGCCGACGAAGCCGGCCGTGACATAGGCGAGTACGGAGTTGGCCAGCGAGATCGACGACGGCGACAACCCGGCCAGTACGGCCGAACGCTCGCTCTCCGACGCCGCGCGGGTCGCGATTCCGAAGCGGGTGAAGCGGTAGAGTGCCGCCAGTGCCGTCGAGATCAGTACGACCACTGCGGCCAGAATCAGTTGTGCCACCGGCACTGTCACGCCGCCGACTTCGACGACCGAGTCGGTCAATACCGCTGGACTGTTGAGCGGAGCGGTGCCGAACACGAGCTGGACCACCGCTTGCAGCAATAGCAGTACGCCGATGGACGCGACGAGTTTGGCGAGCGGCGAGGCGGATCTGAGCGGTTTGACGGCGGCGAACTCGACCATGACGGCGAGCAGAGCCATTGCCAGCAGCGTGACGACTATTGCTGCGGGAGTGGTCAATGCGGGGGCGAAGAACCCGGTGCGCAGGGACCAGAAGAGGTAGCCGGCGACCATGACCACGGCACCGGCCGCGATGTTGATCGTTCCGCTACCGCGCCAGCTGAGTACGACGCCGACCGCGATCATCGCGATCAGTGCGCCGGTACCCAACCCGAGCAGAGCGAACAGGAAGACGGTATCCATGCGCTACGCCTGCCCGAGTCGAATCGTGGGCCCGGCCATCACGCGAGCGGTGCCGGCGAGAGATCGAAGTGCTCCTGGGCGAACATCTGCGCGAAGGTCTCCCACTGCAGGCCCACATTGGTTCGCGCCGTGGACATATCGCGGTAGTAACGCTGCATGCGTGAGCCGTTGCGGCCGCCTTCGCTGGTTCCCGAGGTACGGAACAGCAACTCGACGGCTTCCCAGGCGAGGTTGACGGCGTGGTGGGTGCTGGCGTTGATGTTCATCAGGTCCTCGGGCTCGAACTCGCCGCCGTCCTGTACCGACGACGCGCACAGCTCGGAGTAGTGCTGGCTCATCTTCACCAGAATGTCCTCGGCCGCACGGATCTTGCCGGCCGCGACGCCCCAGTAGCGCTGGAAATCCGGGGACGTGAAGCGCGGAAGTGGGTTGGGGCCCATGGTCTTCTTGGTCCGCAGGATGCGCTCGTATTCGTCGAGCGCGGCCCAGGCGCAGCCCACCAGTACCGAGGTGATCTCGAGCTGCAGGTAGCCCATGGGATGGCCTGCGTACATCGGATTGCCGTGCAGCTCGTAACCGGGAGTCTTCAGTCCGCCGCGGAACTGCAGCAGGCTGCCGCGCACCACGTTCTCCTCCGGCACCGCGGTGCCGGCGACGGTGATGCTGTTCGAGCCGCTGCCGCGCATACCGAACGCGCGCTCTTTCCAATCGTCCTGCAGGATCCAGCCGTTGCGCGGAACGAGAGCCAATCCCTGGCCGGTCTTCTCGCCGCCCTCGACGAGCCGCACCGCGAGAATCGCGTGGGTCGAGTAGGGCGATCCCGAGCAGTAGTCCCAGGTTCCGTCGACGCTCCAGCGACCGTCGTCCTGCAGAGTCGCGGTGCCCATCGGCACGCCACGCATCGGGGCTGCGAAGTCCCCGCCGGGTCCGATCGCCTCGGCTTGCGCCTTCTCGTCGAACAATCCACCGATCTGCAGTCCGTGACCGGAGGCAAGGCACAGGCACCAGCCCGAACCCGGGCAGCCGCGGGCGATTTCGATGATCATCCTGACGAACGAGGTGACGTCGTACTCGAGCCCACCGAAACGCTGCGGGAGCAAGGTGCGGTAGAAGCCGGCCTCCTTGAACAGTTCGTGCGTCTCGGGCGAGTAGGTGCCGCGAGCGTCCGTCGAATCCTGTTCTGCGAGCAGGTGATCACGGAACGATCGTGCTCGTTCGATGAGGACTTCCGGACTCGACGCGGGGCTGGAATGTTCGACGGTGTCGTTGGCTACAGCGGTCATGATGGTCTTCTTTCTCGAGAGTGTGGGGGCTGTCGGAGATCGATGTGTCAGGAGCCCGATGGTTCGAGCCAGTCGGTGAGCGCGGTGTACGAGCCGTTGCCGGTGTATTCGAAGACTCGAGTCTGGGCACCGCACAGGCCCGGCTCGGCGGTGTTCGCGCCGCAGGCGACGGTGGCGCTACCCAACAGCAGCGGGCCGGTGAAGGACTTCGCCTGTTCGGCGATCGCCGGCGCGGTTGCTTCGGAACCGCCTGCGGCATTGAGGAATCGGGTCGCTGTGGCGACCAACCCCCATGCGAGGGCGGCGTCGGGAGTGGCCTGGGACGTCTCGGACAGTCCGGCGGTCGTCGAGGCCTCGATGTACGACTGGACGTCGGGCTGGCTCATGTCGGCGACGTTGGTCTGGGTCGAGATCTGCTGCCACTTCGGTGCGTCACCGCCGAGTCCCTGCGCCACCTGGTCGGTGAAGCAGAAGGAGCCGGCTCCGATGATGGGGGCCGTCACGGCCAGGGTGTCGAGGGCCTTGGCCGCGGCCACGCAGGTCGGCGGAGTCGAGACGAGCGGGACGATGGCATCGGCGTCCGATGCCCCCGAGGCCACAGCTGCGGCGGTGAGGTTGGTGGTCGACGGGTCGAAACCGACCGCCTTGACCTCGATGCCGACCGAATCGAGTGCAGTCTGCAGAACCTTTGCACCGTCCGCACTTTGAGCGTTCTGCGGGTAGATCAGCGCCACAGACTTGGCGCCGACGACGGTGTCCAGGTAGGTCGTCAGTCCACGGAAGATCGACGACGGGTTGCCGTTGTAGATGAAGACGTTGTCGCTCTGAGCGTCGGTGGAACTGATGGAGTTGGCCATCAGGATCGGCTTCTGCCCCTTGTTGACCGCCAGGAACGACTGATTGCCGGTGATGGTCGAGCCGAACAGCACGGTCCGAACGTCCGGATCGTTGACCAGCTGCAGGCCGCAACTGTTGCCGTCCTGCTCGTTCTCGACGACGAAGCACGTCTCGAGCTTCAGCGGATGGCCGTCGATACCGCCGAGGTTCTCGTTCACGTACTTCACGGCAGCCTCGGCACCGTCGGTGGCGGCCGGGAATCCGAGGGCACCGCCCTGCTGATTGACCCATCCGATGGTGACGGGTTCGAGGCTCTGATCGGCTGCGCCTGCAGTTCCTCCGGTGTAGTCGACCAGGTCGGTGACAGCCGAGGTGTTGGTCTGGTCCGTTGCCACGGCCGTCGAGCCGCCGGTGGCGGTACCGGTCGGTGATGCCGCTTCGGCGGCGCAGCCGGCGAGCACGGCCGACATGGTTGCCGCGATGACCATCAACTTCGCGGACTTAGACCCGGCCCTGGTGGGACGGGAGGGAGTGAGAGACATTGGGGTTCTTCCTTCGAGAGCGCGTGCGGGGTGCTCACGCGGTCTCGTGGACTACTCGCGTGGCCTTCGTGGAATGCGATTCCGAGGTACGGAATCGAGACTAGCCATGTGAGGGCCATCACACAACCCTCAATACCTTCGGGTTTTCTGTGCGTTTCGACCCTCGCCTGACAGTCGATCAGGATGCGTCGGACTGCAGATGCACATCGAAGAAGGCGAAGACCTTCTTCCAGCCGTCCACCGCCTGTGCCTGCTGGTAATGCGGATGGTCGGTAGCGAAGAACCCATGTCCCGCACCGTCGTAACGATGAAACTCGAAATCCTTGCCGAGCCTGGTCAGCTCACGTTCGATGTCGTCGACCTGCGTCGGATCCGGATTGGTGTCGTCGTTCCCGAAGATCCCCAACAGCGGAGCCGACATGTCGGGAGCCCGATGAATGACTCCCCGCGAGGGGGCGTTCGGCTTCGTCGGATCGGGAGCCTGCGGCACGATGCTTCCGCCCCAGCAGTCGACGGCCGCGTCCAACTCCGGTACGTCGCACGCCGCGAGGAAGGCCTGCCGTCCGCCGGAGCAGAATCCGATCACCCCGGCCTTGCCGTTGGATCCGGGCTGCGACTTCACGTAGTCGGTGGCCCCGGCGATGTCGCCCATCACCTGGTCGTTGGGCATGGCCTTTCCCAATCCCTCGGCCCGGGCCGCCGCAGCGACCTCGGCCCAGTGCCCGGGACCGCGGCGGTGATAGAGATTCGGCGCGAGGGCCGCGTATCCGCACTCGGCGAACCGTCGGACCACCTCTTTGCACCAGAAGTCGAGCCCGGGTGCGTGGTGCAGCACGACGACGCTGCCCACCGGCTCGGCAGCGGTCGGGCGAGCCGAATAGCCCTCGATGCGGTCGCCGTTGTGGCCGCTGAACGCAACCACCTCGGCGATCATTCCTTCTTTCAACGCTCTTCTCCTCCGCGGTCCCGGCCGGGTTTCCTACGCCGCGACCATCTCGTCGAGGCGGCTGCGCAACTCCTCCTCCGACAGCGAGAGATCGATGGGCTCACTGAACGGCTGCGGCCATTCGATTCCGGTGTGCCAGTAGACCTCCACTCGGTTTCCCTCGGGGTCGCGGAAGTAGCAACCGAGCGCATTGCCGTGATTGCTGATGTGGTCGATGTCGTACTTGCGCTCCACGATCTGGGCATAGAACGCACGCAGGTCGGCCAACGAATCGACGACGAACGAGAGCTGCTGCGGATCGGTGTGGCGTTCGAGGTTCTTCGCGAGCAGAATCTCGTGGTGCTCCTCCGACGGCCGCGAACTCAGAAAGACGCGGCGTTCGTCGCGGTCGGTGACGGTCATTCCGAGGAATGTCGAGTAGAACTCCATCATGATCTCGGGGTCGGAGACGAACAGTCCGACGTGGCCTAGACGGGTGACTTTGGGCATGAGAGTGAGCCTTTCGGTGATGTGGTGGATGGGAATTGAAGGGCCTGGCAGTTCAGATGAACGAGACCGATCCGGTGACGACATCGAGCAGATGGTCGAGATCGTCGGGAAGCGCGTCGCCGCGCCACGCGACATGGTGATCCGAGCGGATCAATGTCGCTCCGGCGGAATACAATTCACACAGATCGGTGAGGTCGGGATCCTCGACGGTGAGGATCTGCAGTGGCACGTTGCGTTCTGCCGCGGCGTCGGTGAGAGCGCCGTGTTCGACGTCGCCGAGGACAAGGAGCGTGAAGCCGTTCCCCAGGTGGTCGTACAGCGACGAGCCGTCCGCGAGCCAATGATGCGGTGCACGATTTCCGGGATAGGACGACGGAACGTAGTCCTCGAAAGACGGTGCAGGTTGGTCGGTTCCGTCGCGGTAGATGATGGGAGACGACGAGTAGCGGTAGCCGAGTTGGCCGCCCATTCGCTTGAACTGACGGGCCTTCTGGATCGCGATGTCCTCGGCCACCTGGGCGCGGATCGCTTCACCGACGGGGCCGTCGTCCTCGATACCGTCGCGCACCAGCTCGCGGGAGCCCACGGCCTGATTGCTCTCGCAACCGGCGAGGATGAAGCGCGCCGCTTCACCGCGTTCGATGCTGTAGCTCGGGAGCATGAGGGGACCGCCCCAACCGTCGATCAACGCGGCGAGTTTCCAACCCAGGTCGGCGGCGTCACCGATGCCGATGTTCATGCCGAATCCGCCCATCGGCGAGACCATGTGCGCCGAGTCGCCGGCCAGCAGTACGCGGCCGAAGTCGAATCGAGGTGCCTGGATCGAGTGCGTGATGAAGGTACCGCCCGCGAGTGGCTCGACCTCGAATTCCTCGCCGATTGCTCGAAAGAGCATGGCGCGGCAGGCTTCCCAGTCGTCACCGTCGACGTCCTCGGGTACGGGCGAGCAGAAGTAGGCCCAGTGATCGGTGCCCGACTGCGGCACCAGACTGTCGCCGGCACGGTCCTCGTTGTAGAACAGCAGCATCGAGGCCATCGGAGTGGCCTTCCACAGTTCGGCCAGTGCCGGAGCCTTGATGTGCCACAGGAAGCTGCGTGCGAGGTTGGGATGACCTTCCATTCGGACGTTGAGGCCGTCACGACGGAGTCGGCTTCGACTGCCCTCGGAGACCACCATGTACTGCGCCAGCAGCGTCTGTTCGCCGTCCGGGGTGGCGACGGTGACGGTCACCCCGTGGTCGTTCTGCTCGAATCTCTTCACTTCGCTCTCGAAGCGCAGATCGATGAGAGGAAGGGCCTTCACGCGGTCCCGCAGCGTCTTCTCGATCGCCTCGTTCGGGGCCCATTCCGCGACCTCGGACGCGATGGGCAGTCGCTCCGACCACTCGTACGCGCGGGGAAACCTCAAGACCTCGTGACCGGTCAGGCGGGTCACGAAGGCCACGTCACGGTAGACCAATGGGCTCACAGGATCGTTGTCGCGCAACGCATCTGCGATGCCCCAGCGCCGGAAGTGCTCCATGGAGCGAACGTTGGTCATGTTGGCGCGTGCGACGATCCGTTCCTCCTCCGAACGCTTCTCGAACAGCACGCTCGGGATACCGCGAAGGGCGAGATCGATGGCCAACGCCATCCCCACCGGCCCCGCACCCGAGATCGCGACGGGTACTTCGTTGGAACGAGATGCCACTGTCCACTCCTCTGAATTCCATGAACGATTCCATCTGATGGAATGTGTTTCCAAGATAACAGCGGGTTCGAGAAGTGGCAAGCATCACGTTTCGCTACTGGCGGGTACTACGGCCGCGAGCTGGGCGTTGCCGGCGGGGCCTGGGTGTCGCTGGCGGGGTCCCGATCTCGCAATCGGGCAGTGCCGAGCGAGGATCACGCGCGCGAGGTCGACAGATCCCGGTCAATTCCGTGACAGCACAATGGTTTCCCCGACAATGTGTACGATCACCGCCATGAGTGCCCCACCTTTCCCTCGCATGCAGTGGGTGCCCGGCGGCCAGTTTCGGATGGGGTCGGACTGGGCCGACTATCCCGAGGAGGCGCCCGTTCACGAGGTGACCGTCGAGGGTTTCTGGGCGGACGAGACTCCGGTGACCGTCACCCAGTTCAGACGGTTCGTCAAAGCCACCGGGTACGTGACGGTGGCGGAGCGGCCGATGGATCCGGCGGACTATCCGGATGCGGATCCGGCGCGTCTGGTGCCGAGTTCGCTGGTGTTCACCCCGACGCAGGGCCCGGTGGATCTGACGAATTGGCAGGGCTGGTGGCGGCTGATCCCGGGCGCGAACTGGGCGCATCCTGAGGGCCCCGGGTCCGGTATAGACGGGCGCGAACTGCATCCGGTCACGCATGTGAGCTGGGAGGACGTGCACGCCTACGCGCAGTGGGCGGGCAAGGAACTACCCACCGAGGCCGAGTGGGAACGCGCGGCGCGCGGCGGGTTGAACGGCGCGCCCTATGCATGGGGAGACCAACTGGCACCGATAGGTACACAGTTGGCCAACTACTGGCTCGGGGAGTTTCCCTGGCAGAACCTCAAACCGGTCGCCGATCGTAGGACCACGGCCGTGCGTTCGTATCCGCCCAACGGCTACGGCCTGTACGACGTCACCGGAAACGTATGGGAGTGGACGGCGGACTTCTACCGCACCGATCACAGCGAGACCGCCACCCATGCCTGCTGCGGACCGGCAGTCGATCCGCGGGTCGCGTCGGCCGAGGGCAGCCACGATCCGAGCAATCCCGCCGGGACCATCTCGCGTCGGGTCATCAAGGGCGGATCCCACCTCTGCGCCGAGAACTATTGCCGCCGTTATCGTCCCGCAGCTCGGCAGGCGCAACCCGTCGACTCCGGGATGTCCCACATCGGTTTCCGCTGCATCGTCAGAGGCTCTGCACCGACTCGCTGAGCCAGAACGCGCGGTCAGTCGGACCGAACACGACTCCGCGGCGGCCCGGCAGGCCCGCATCGCCCGCCCTCGCGTAGTGCGACCACGGTCCACCCTGCTCCGATGACGGATAAGGCCACAACAGCTCCAATTGCGATCATGGGACCACAATGGACTGGTTTTTCGTCGAATAGTGCAGTCCAGTGTGCGAGAGTGGCCTGTATGGATCCTTTCGACGCAACGGCGATCTCGGCCCCGGAGCTGGCAGCACGGATCGACCCGTCGACGTTGCGGAACAGATCCGGCGGCCCGCTCTACCTCGAGATCGCCGACGAGTTGCGGCGGTTGATCGAGAGCGGGGAGGTCTCGGCGCAGACGCGGCTTCCCGCCGAGCGGGCATTGTCGATCAGTCTCGACGTCAGTCGGGTCACGGTCGCGTCGGCCTACAAGCATCTTCGCGAGGGAGGGTGGATCAGCGCGCAGCGAGGATCGGGTACCTACGTTTCACCGACAGGGTCCTTGCCGTCCTGGGGTTCTCTCGCCGGCGACCGTGACACCGCGACACTCGAATTCGTCAACGCGTCACCCTCGGCTTCTCCCCTGCTGGCCGATGCGTACGGCGTTGCGTCCGAGAAGATTCGAGACCGGTTCCCCTTGGGCGGGTACGCCCCACTCGGCCTGTACGAGCTCCGCGAGTCGATTGCCGCGTACTACCGAGGACGGGGAATGCCGACCACCGCGGAGAACATTCTCGTCACCTCCGGTGCCACCGACTCCATCCACGCTGTGTTGGCGACGTTCACCGAGCCGGGTGCCCGGGTATTGGTCGAGCACCCGACATATCCCGGTGTCGTCGAACTCGTCCACTCCCTCGGTGGCCGATGCATCCCGGTGCCCATCGACCCCGACAACACGGACGAGTTCGTGGCATCAGCGGACCGAGCTGCGCGGCAGAGTGCGCCGACTCTCGCATATTTCATGCCCGACTTCTCCAATCCGTCGGGTGCGCGACTCCCCCTCCGCACCCGTCGCCAGCTGTCCGCCACCATGCACCGACATGCCGTACTGACCATCGTCGACGAGGTGGCGGCCGATCTGTCTGTCGACGGTTCACCGGACATCGAACCCTTCGGCGCCGCCACCCCGGACGTGGCGACGGTGACCATCGGGTCGACGAGCAAGACTGTGTGGGGTGGCCTGCGAGTCGGGTGGGTTCGCGCCGAAGCCGGCCTGCTGGCGAGGGTCGCCGCAACCTATGCGCGACGCCAACTTTCGGTCTCGATCATCGATCAACTGGCGGCAATCGAGTTGTTGGGTCGATACGACGAGGTGCGACGAGTCCGCACGGAGGCGTCGAGAATTGCCCGCGACCACACCGTCGCACTGATGCGTGACCAGTTGCCGGATTGGCACTTTCGAGTTCCCGACGGCGGATTGGCCCTGTGGTGTTCCCTACCCGAGGGCATCCGATCCAGTGCGCTGGTCGCGGAAGCTCACTCTCACGGCCTGTTGCTGGCACCCGGACTGCGCTTCGGAACGGGCTACGCCTTCGACGATCGTCAACGCATTCCCTTCACGCGGTCACTGCCCGAAATCACCTCGGCTGTAGAGATTCTCGCTCGCCTGTCGTCAGAGAACACCCCGGCACCGGCCGTGGCGTCGAGCACGCCTGCTGCGGTGGTGTGAGCCCCGACGTCGATCGCAAACGCGCGCGCGTTTGCGAAACGCGCGCGATTTGGTCACCTGTTCGCTAGCGGAATCGCGCGCATCTGACGAATGCGCGCGCGTTTGCGACGTCGCAGGGCCGGCAGCACTCAGGGCCGGAGGGACTGGACGATTGCCGTGACACGCCGCTCGCGAGTGTCGTCGCGTTTCGCATCCGCGACGGATCGGGCGTGCTCTTTGCGCGTCGACGGTGCCAGCGCATCGAACGCTGCTCGCACAGCGGGGTCCGCGTCCAAGGCTGCCGCCAGTGCCGGCGGCACCTCGATCACCTGCGGCTGGTCGTCCAACTCGATGGTCACGTCGACGGTGTCGCCGGCCTCCACGCCGAGTGTGGCGCGAACACTCTTGTTGAGCCCGAGCAGATTCTCGCAGCCCATCCGGCCGATGCGACCACGCACCGTCTGACCACCGATCGTGAACCGAACCGGCGGAGTTTTGGTGGAACCGAGGGACGCAACCTGCTCGTCCGTGAGCACAATGGCCGCTGCCGGGCCTCGTGATTCGAGGACCGTGGACACTCGCAGAACCGTTGCTGCCATGCGGACAGGCTATCGGTCACGGGTGCGCTCAGTGTCCACAATTCGCGTCGAACGGCGGGATTCGGGCTGTTGCGCTTTCGAGGTGGCTTCCCTCGAGCTGTGATGGACGGCGGATATCGATACGGCCGCGGGCGGGCTACCGACCTCAGGTGAGTGCCGGG